>NZ_LDJH01000033.1 GCF_001431525.1 Stenotrophomonas koreensis | reverse complement strand
TGGCCCGCGGCTGGTTCGATGCCGACGGACAGCCGCTGGTGCAGCACAGCCTGCACTGCATGCAGGCGCAGCCGGACACACCGCTGCAGCACTGCCTGCGTCAGGCCAGCCTGCCCGCCCCGCTGCCAACCACCGCGGGCGACCCTGCGGGCAGTTGATCCCGGTTCGCAGGACGGCGGACAAAGGCGACCACCCCGGCACATCATCACCCCACCGGTTGCACCACACGGCTGCCCGCCGCAGGCAACACTTGACCGGAATCACAATCTGACATCCAGCCACTGGGATAGATTCGGTGTCGGATCCCGTGTACTGACAAGGAGTGGTCAATGCCCCATCCAATCCCGTTATGGCTGTCCCTCAGCCTGAGTGCGGCGTTGCTGCTGGCAGCAGCCAGCAGCCAGGCGCAGCCCTCACCTGGCTACAACCGCTTCCTCAGCCCGGAGGTCAATGCCGCGCTGGCTGACCCGCAACTGCCAGTGCGCAAGTACCGTGATGAGTACAGTAAGCATGGCAGTGGATGGACCAAGCGCTTTGAAACCTGCATCAGTCAGCCCGCCCCTGACCTGAGCGATCCACGCCGCCAGTGCATCGCAGAGGAAATCATCAACCAGCTTCGCGTTACGGGGGACTACCATCAGTCGCTGCTGGGGACGGCCAAGGAAAGGTTCTTCTCCCAACTGAGGGGAGAGAGGCGCACGGCCGACCGGGCAGAATTGTTGTTCTCGAGGCAACAAGCTGGGGCCGGCCGTGGCCGACGGGGATTGTATTGCGCAACTGGGTGGCTGGGCGGGATATCGGGTGGCGGGCTGGCGGCACGAGCCACGCGCAGCTCGTCGCTGGCTGATCTTGGAGCTGACGCCAGCACCTGACCAGGTTCGCTGCTGTAGCGGCTGCGGCGAGGCGGTTGAGGCGATTCACGACCGCACGGTGCGCCGGATCCGCGACCTGTCGTTGTTCGAGGATCCGGTGGAGCTGGAGGTCGAGCGGTTGCGGCTGGCCTGTCCACGCTGCGGCCCGCGGCTGGAGCAGTTGGACTGGCTGGAGCGGTACGCCCGGGTGACCCGGCGGCTGGCCGACAGCGTGGCCCGGCTGTGTACGGCAACCTCGGTGAGGTATGCCGCCCACTGGCACGACATCGACTGGAAGACGGCCAAGGCGATCGACTTCCGGACGTTGGAGCGCCGCATGGGGCCAATTGACCTGGACGGCGTACGCCGGATTGCGATGGATGAGTTCGCGATCCAGAAGGGCCATCGCTACGCCACGGTCGTGGTCGACGTGGAGCGCAAGCGGGTGCTGTGGGTGGGCCGTGGCCGCAGCCGCGCCGAGGTGCGGCCATTCTTCTAACTGCTCGGGCCCGAGCGCTGCGCCCAGGTCCAAGCCGTGGCGATGGACATGAACACGGCTTACGACCTGGAGGTCCGGCAGCACTGTCCGGATGCCCGTGTGGTCTACGACCTGTTCCACGTAATCGCCAAGTACGGTCGCGAGGTGATCAGCCGGGTGCGGGTGGATGCAGCCAATCAGCTGCGCCACGACAGGCCGGCACGCCGGGTGGTCAAGCGTTCGCACTGGCTGTTGCTGCGCAACCCGGGGAACCTGAAGGACAACGAGCAGATCCGGCTGGCCGAGGTGCTGGAAGCCAACCAGTCGCTGATGGGGGTCTATGTGATGAAGGAACAGCTCAAGGCGCTATGGAACGTGCCGACGGCCTGGGCCTGGCGCAGGGCCTGGAAGCAGTGGCTGCGCCACGCCCGGGAGAGCGGTATCCCGGCCTTGATGCACTTTGCAAAATGCCTGCGCCCCTACTGGCGCGGCATCCTCAGCCGGGTCCGCTGGCCGATGCACACCGGCCTGGTCGAAGGCATCAACAACCGGATCAAGGTCATCAAGCGCATCGCCTACGGCTACCGCGATGACGCCTACTTCTTCCTCAAAATCCGCGCTGCGTTCCCCGGAATTGGGAGATGAACCTTTTTTTATTGCCCTTTCCGGTTACCGAGCTCAAGACGCAGCTCGTCCAGATACGCCGCAGCGCCGGGCGACAACGAGCGCGAGGCCATCCAGCTTGCGCCCTTCTCCTGCGGCCACTCGAAACCTGGCACCGGCAGCACCTGCATCAAGCCCTTGGCGATCTCCTCGGCGAAACAGCCGACCGGCAGAATCGCCAGGTAATCGTGTTCAAGCAGCGCGGCCATCATTGCCACGATGGAGGTGGTCTGCAGCACTGGCTCCGGCGGGGCGACCCCGTGGCGGACGAACGCCTCGCTCCAGCCCGGCAGGAACGCATCAAACGGCCCCGCACCGGCCCAAGGATACGCCGCCAGCTGCGACCACTGCACCTGTTCGCGCCCGGCCAGCGGATGCGAGCGCCGGCAAACGGCGCGGAAGCGGTCGCTGATCAGGCTCTCGTGGGCAATGCGTTGGTCACCCATGTTGGCAGGCAACTGGCTCAGGATCATGTCCACCGATCCGTCGATGACCGACGCCACATCACCGGTGTAACTGCCCATCGTGACATTCAGGCGGAATCCCGGATAGCGCTTGCGCAGCGATTCCAGCGCATTGATGACCGGCCGCAACGGGAAGGTGGCGCCCAGCACCAGTTTGACCTGTGCGGTATTGAGGTCGGCAATGCTGCGCAGCTCGCGCAACAGGCGCTGATGCTCGTTGGCGTGCGTTTTCCAGGAGTGGTAGACCGCCTTGCCGAAAACAGTGGCCGTCATCGGCTTGGTCTGGCGGTCGAGCAGGGTTGCACCCACGTCTTCTTCCAGCCGTCGCACCGCCATGCTGATGGCCGGCTGGGTTACGTGCAGCGACGCGGCGGCCTGTGCAAATCCCCCTTGTTCAACGACGGCGGCGAAGTAGCGGAGGCGTCTGGCGTCCATGTTTCCGGAGCAAAAATTATTTATGGACAGATAAAAATTTAAGTATTGTATTTACCAAAGTTTGTCCGGACAATCAAGAAGAACCCATCAGCTCCACCGAGCGAGAGGCCTACTTCATGACCGTTCCAGCAACACGCGCGTTACCGATCCACACCAAGTTGTTCTTCAGCCTCGGTTGGCCGGTCGAATACATCGTGCTGCGCTCGCTGGAGTTGTTTGTCCTGTTCTATTACACACAGGTGCTGGGCCTGCCCGGCTCGCTGGCGGGCCTGGCCTTGTTCATCGCGATGCTGGTGGACGCCTTCGCCGACCCGGCGATCGGCTCGTACTCGGACAACCTGCGCAACTCGCGTTTCGGGCGACGGCATACGCTGATGTTCCTGGCACCAGTGCCCCTGGGTCTGGCGCTGGTGGCCGTGTTCATGCCACCGGCCGACATCGGCCAGTGGGCCCTGTTCGCATGGCTGACGGTCAGCACCATCGCGGTGCGCTTCCTGTGCGGTCTGTACATCGTTCCTTACTCGGCGCAGCTGGCCGAGCTGACCCGCGACCCGGCCGAGCGCGCCTCGCTGCAGCTGTACAAGTCGGTGGCGCAGACGCTGTTTGATTCGGCCATGCTGGCCGTGGCATTCAACCTGTTCTTTGCCAAGAAGCCCGACGGCTCCGGCGGGCAGACCGATCCATCCACTTACCTGCCCTTTGCCATCACGCTCGGTACCGCGCTGGTGATCACCACCACCTTGTCGGCACTGGGTACGCGGCAGCGGATGCTGAAGATCGAGCGCGAAACGGTAGGCGATACCCCGGCATATACCGGCAACCATCTCTCCCCGGCCCGCATCCTCGGCGCATGGCGTAAGGTGCTGTTCGGCCGCGCCAACCTGCGTGCACTGATCATTGGCGCCTTGCTTACCGCCACCGCCACCTCGGTGATGCGCTCGCTGGCATCGCATCTGGGTGTGTTCTTCTGGGACCTGACCCCCGAACAGATCGGCTACTGGCAGCAGGCAGCGATTCCCGGATTCTTCGTCGGCATGATCATCGCCCGGGTGTTCGCCAAGCGCCTGGAACTGATCCGCATGGTGCTGGTGAGCCTGATCCTGATCATCGGCGCGGTGACGGTGCTGCCCGCCCTGAAGCTGCTGGGCGTGATTGCTCCGGGCGACCTGCTGTTCAAGATCCTGTTGTCGAGCAACTTCATCATGGGCATTGGCTCGGGCATGTTGATGCTGCTGGCCGGTCTGGTCTGCGCCGAAGCCGCCGACGAGGACGAGTTCGTCACCGGTCTGGCCGCGCAGGGCTTCCTGTTCGGCTTCGTCTTCCTGGCCACCAAGATGGGCAGTGCGCTGGGCAAGCTGCTGTCGGGCACCGCGCTGGATGTCATCGGCTTCCCCAAGGGCGCCACCTCCATTCCAGCCGATGTCGTCGACACGCTGGCATGGACCCTGGTGGGCTCGGTCGCGGTGCTGGGCGGCGTTTCCTACTACTTCTGGTCGCGCTTCCACCTTCCCAAGAAGCGTCACCAGGAAATCCTGCAGGAACTGCAGGCCCGTCGCGACGCCAACATTCCGGCCACCTGAGGCATAGCCATGACCACTTCCCACACCGACATGAAGGTGCGTGACGTCGCCCACCCGATGCTGGCGCAGCTTGAGCCGGAAGACGGCAGCCGCCAGCGGGCCGTGGTGCTGATGCGCCGCATCCTGTCCTCCAAGGTGCGCAGCCAGAACCATCGCCTGCTGGCTGAAACCGGCGCGCCCACCTTCCAGGCCCGCCACGGCCGGCCGCCGGAATCGCTGGCCGATATCGAAGAGTCGCTGTTTGATGTGCCGGCCTATCGGATGTGGAGCGCGGCTAACCGCGCCGTGCAGGAGATGTTGTGGATGTCGGTGGGCGAGCCGATCTTCCGCGACCAGGCGCGGATTGAAGCCGCCGCCAAGGCACTGAGCGAGGCGCCCGACAAGCGCGGTTCGCTGCATCTGGACCCCGGCTACGATCCGTCCCCGGAAGTGGCCGAGGTCGACATCCACCTGCAACCAGGCGGCTACGCGCTGGCCCGCAGCCCCACCGATGTCACCGCCGGCGCACTGTATGAAACCGGTGGCAACGTGTTTTCGTTCTCGGTGGGCGGGCGCCGCGATGACAGCAAGGCCGCAGCCATCTCGCGGCTGATCGAGCAGGAATATCCCGGCTTTGTGCCCCGCCGCATTCTCGACCTGGGCTGTTCGGCAGGCGCCGCCTCTGCCGCGTATGCCTGGCGCTACCCCGATGCCGAGGTACATGCACTGGATATCGGCGCCGGCATGCTACGTTATGCCCATGCCCGTGCCGAGTCCCTGGGCGTGGCCGTGCACTTCCATCAGATGGATGCCTCCCGGCTGGCGTTTGCCGATGCCAGTTTTGACCTGGTGGTCTCGCACAACGTGCTGCACGAGATGAGCGATCAGACCCGGCAGGCCATGATTGCCGAGTCCATGCGCGTGCTGCGCCCCGGCGGCCTGCTGATCTACCAGGACGTCAATGTGCGGTCCATCACCGACCCGGTGGTCAAGGCCGACATCGTCTGGGAGAAGCATTTCAACGGCGAACGCTTCTGGCTGGCCTACAGCAATGCCGACCTGTGCGCGGACCTGCTGGCCGGCGGCTTCCCGTCAGAGCAGATCCGCGAACACGAGATTCCCGCCGTGGCCGGTGCACTGCGCTGGTACGTCATTGCCGCCCGCAAGCCTGAAACCCAAGGAACCCCCGCATGACCTCCGCCGCCGATGCCGTGCTTGCACTGCTCAACACCGCGCGCGGGCAACGCCCGTACAGCATGGAAAACCAGGAAACCGAGCAGTGCTTTGCGGTGACGCTGGCACTGGCCGTGGAACTGATCGCCACCAATGACCGCGTGGACCGCCTGGAGCGCCAGCTGGCCGAGCTGAGCGGCAAACCGCTGCACGAGGTCCGCCGCAGCGGCAGCGATGCCGTAGCCGAACAGGAGCGCCTTGCCGCCAACGAGGCCACCCTGCTGCGCACCCTGCGCGTGCTGGTGGACCCCCGCCCGGCCGTGGACCAGCGACCGCACATGCGAGCCGCGGGCTAGCGCGTACCGCTGCCGGCCATGGCGGCCAACCCAATACCGCAACGACGCAACAGGGGATCGAAGTGACGCGTAGATGGGATGTAATCGTGGTGGGAGGCGGCTCGTCGGGGCTGCCCCTGGCCTTGTTTGCCGCACAACGCGGTGCCGATGTACTGCTGCTGGATCACGCCAGCGAACTGGGTGGCACGCTCTGGGTCGCCTCCGGGCAGATGAGCGCCGCCGGCACCCGCCTGCAGCAGCAGAAGGGCATTGCCGACTCGCCTGACGAGCACTATGCCGATGTGATGCGCATCAGCCGTGGCACTGCCGATCCCACCCTGGTGCGGCTGGCGGTGGACCACGCCGCCGACACCTTTGACTGGCTGGAGGACGTGGGCTTTCGCGCCCTGCCCGATCACCCGGTAGCCGGCAATGCCCACGAGGCGTATCTCAAGGACCGCTACTACTGGGGCGAAAAGGGCGGGCACAGCGTGCGCGAAACCCTGGTGCCGCTGGTGATGGAACAGGTGGCTGCCGGGCGCATCACGCTGCATCTGCAACACGAGGTCACCGAACTGGTACAGGACGATGATGGCGCCATTACCGGTGTGGTGGCGCGCGATGCCCAGGGCACGCTGCACACGTTCCCGGGCCGCTTCACCACGCTGACCTGTGGTGGCTACGCCGCCAACCCGGCGCTGTTTGAACAGCTCAATGGCTACCCGCAGTACACCGCACAGCCCTACCCCTTTGCCCGCGGCGCCGGTATCGCGCTGGGGCTGGCCGCCGGCGGCTATCTGCGCGGGCATGAGAACGTCTACAATAACTTCGGCAGCCTGTTGAACAGCGACCAGTTCCCATGCCAGCTGGCTGGCCGGGTGATCACCTACCCGGAGATGCGCCAGCCGTGGGAGGTTTACGTCAATGCCGAGGCCAAGCGCTTCATCCGCGAGGACATTCCCAGCGTGGATGCGCGCGAGATGGCCCTTTCGGTACAGACCGGGCGACGCTTCTGGATCGTGTTCGACCAGCACATCCTCGATAACGCACCTCCCATCCTGCTCAACTGGAGCCGCGAGCAACTGCAGCAGGCCTTCGCCGAGGGCGGGCCGGCCTTCCTCAGCGCACCCACGCTGGATGCGCTTGCCGATGCCGCCGGGCTTGATCCTGACGCACTGCAGACCACCATCGACGGCTACAACTACGGCGTGGACACCGGCAGCGATTTCTTCGGCCGCCAGCATCTGCCTGCGCGGGTGGAACAAGGCCCGTTCTATGCACTGCGCATGCAGGGCTCGGCCACCTCGTCAGCGGTGGGCCTGGCCGTCAATGCGCAGCTGCAGGTCATCCGCGCTGACGGCACGCCCATTCCCAACCTTTACGCCGCAGGTGAACTGCTGGGTGCCGGCCAGACCATGGGCAAGGCCGCCTGCGGCGGAATGATGGTGACCCCTGCACTGACCTTCGGCCGCCTGCTGGGCAGCCGGATTCTCCCGCTGTAACCCCGCTTTCGGGGCTGTTTCACGCGTCGCAGGCGGGGATGCCTGCGGCGCCGGTCTTCCGAAAAGTCCGACCCGCTCCGGAGGCCGATGCAAGTCGCTCCATCACGAACGGCGTACGACTGCTTCACCTACGCCACCTCTGCCATTGCTGTCCCTCAGAACGAGAACGACAACATGAAGAATTTCAAACCTGATCTGCTCTGCGCTTCCATCTCCATGGCACTGATGCTGGCTTCCGGCCATGCCTTTGCCCAACAGGCCACCACCAGTGAGGACGCCGCTGTCACCCAGCTGGAGTCCATCGAGGTCACTGCCCGAGGCGTCAAGGAAACCCTGCAGAAGGCCCCCCTGGCCATCTCGGTGATGTCCGAGAAGGTCATCGAGGAAAAAGGCCTGGTCGACATCCGCGACATCGCCAACATGACCCCTGGCTTCTCGGTGTCGCCCACCTTCGGCCGTACCAATGAAGTGCCGGTGATCCGCGGCATGTCCAACATCACCCAGGCCACCACCGCCGAGGTGCAGTACAACGCCTCGTTGTTCATTGATGGCATCTACGTGGGCGGTGACATTTCCGCCTATGGCCTGGACAACGTGCAGCGCGTGGAAGTGCTGCGTGGCCCGCAGGCCGCCGCCTTTGGCCGCAGCACCTTTGCCGGTGCCATCAACTACATCACCCACCGCCCGGGCAGCGTGGCCGGTGGCAAGCTCACCCTGGGCTTTGGCAACCATGGCCAACAGAAGGTGGGCCTGTACTACTCCGGCGGCAGCGAAGACGGTAGTTTCGGTTACGAGCTGGGTTACAACCAGCGTGGCTACGACAGCCTCTACTACAACGCTACCTCCGGCAAGAAGGACCTCGGTGGCACCGATACACAGGGCTTCATGGGTGCGGTGGCGTGGGCACCCACTGACAACCTGGACATCGTCTTCCGGGTAGCCCGCCAGGAAACCGAGGACGACCACGTCGCCATTTCCATGCTCGGTTCGGCCAACAACAACTGCTACCTGCCTACGCCCACCGCAGATCCCACCGACCCGGCGAACTACATGGTGTCGCGCACCAAGGGCTACTACTGCGGCGACCTGCCGCTGCCCGCACAGTGGAAGATCAACACCCCCGGCTTTGATGCCATCGGCCGCAAGGCCGGGCTGGAGAGCGAATCCACGCGCTACAGCCTGAAGGTGGACTACAACCTGCCCGCCGGCTGGCTGCTTAGCTCCACCACCGGCTACAACCGCCAAAACCGCTATTCCGGTTTTGACCAGAGCTACGAAGGCATCCACAACTACGTGCTTTCCAGCGGCTTTGTGATTCCCGGGGCGCTGGGCAGCTTCAACTACGTCCAATCCAAGGACATCTCGCAGGGCCTGCGCCTGAGCAGTGACCAGAGCAAGGACCTGGCGGGCCTGTTTGGCGTGTACTACTACAAGTTCGAAGGCCTGCCCGGCTACACCGGCACCCTGTCCTCACCCAATTCCACGCCGGTCATCCCCGGCAACGTCACCGAGAACCGTGCCGTGTATGGCCAGATCCGCTGGCACATCAACGACCGCTGGACCACCTCGCTGGAAGCCCGCTACGCCGAGGACGAACTCACCCTGGACGGCAGCAGCACCGTGACCCTGGGCGGCGCCGGCGGCGGCACCTTCACCAACAAGTACACCGCCTCGGCCACGTATACCAGCTTCACCCCGCGCTGGACGCTGAGCTACCAGGCGGCCGAGAACGTCAACCTGTTTGCGCTGTTCTCCAAGGGCAACAAGCCCGGCGGCTTCAACACCTTTGTGTACTACGCCGGCCTGACCGACGCCGCCCGCGCCGAACTGATGGCCGATGGCTTCAGCAAGGTGCAGGAAGAAGAGGTCACCAACTTCGAGCTGGGCATCAAGAGCGACTGGCTGGACAACCGTCTGCGCCTGAACGCCAACATCTATCAGATGGACTGGGACAACCAGGGGCTGAGCCTGGCGGCCTCGGCCATGCAGTGGAACGGCGTGCCGTACAACACCACCTACACCGTCAACGTGGGTGAAACCCGCATCCGCGGGTTCGAGCTGGAAAGCCAATGGATGTTTGCCCCGGGCTGGATGGCTGGTCTGGTGTATGCCTTCACCGATTCGGAAATCCAGAAGTTCCTCAACCAGGACCAGGCCGACCTGGTGTCCGATGCCGCCAACCCCAACCCGAACATGAACTCCGAGTTCGGCAGCCTGGCCGGCAAGAAGTCACCGCTGGTGCCACGCCACAAGGCCACCGCCAGCCTGGCCTACAACGGTGAGTTCTCCAATGGCTGGGGCTACAGCGCCAACTGGGACACCACCTACCAGGGCGCGCGCTACCTGCAGGTGCACAACCTGGCCAGGCTGGGCGCCAGCACCATCAGCAACTTCCGTTTCAGCGTGACGCCCAACGATGCCTGGCGCATCACCGCCTACGTCAACAACGTGTTCGAGGACCAGACCGCTGCCGGTGGCATCCGCTACCTGAGCTTCTCGGCCCCGTACATCAACGTACCGACCGTGGCCCCGGCTGTCGGCCGCCAGTTCGTGCAGCAACGCGACTTCGGTGTGACCGCCCCGATGCCGCGCATGTATGGCATCGAAGGGACCTACCGCTTCTGAGCAAACAGGTGCTGGCCCCGCGGGGCCAGCACCTTGCCTTGGTTGTCACGCCCGGCACAACGCCATCGAGGCCACCCGGTCTTGGCAGACAGGACCTGCTCGGCAAGCCGGCATGTCAGAGCAGACAGATCGCCTGTTCGCACCTGCGCTTCAGGAGGGGTAGCGCGCCAGAATGATTGAGCACGATGTCACCGGCATGATGACGGCGACAAACGCCAGTACGCGCCGCTTACCACTATCTCAGTGCTGCTCCAGCAGATTGACACGGCAGCGCATGGTCGAAGCAGATTCTTCCCATGCAGATGGCTTGATGATCCCCGTCCTGGCTTCTCACCCGGCTTGAACGGCGGGTGCGTTATCAATTCACGCACTTCAATACTTCAGGGGGTTCTACCCCGAAATCACGGACTGTTTGGAAAGGGCTGAAAACTTCTGATCCTGTTTGACCCGTCGCCGTCGCATCCTGGGGTTGTGGCGGCGCTCGATGTA
>NZ_LDJH01000032.1 GCF_001431525.1 Stenotrophomonas koreensis | reverse complement strand
GGCAGTACCTGGCCGGCAAGACCGGACGCTTCGGCGGCCAGGGGCTGCGCGAGCAGGCCCAGGTCAGCCAGTGGCTGATGTGGCAGATGGCCGGGCTGGGCCCGATGAGCGGGCAGATGGGCCACTTCGCGGTGTATGCGCCGCAGACCGTGCCGTATGCGATCGAGCGCTATGACAGCGAAGTGCGCCGGCTGCACCGGGTCATGGACAAGCGGCTGTCCGAAGTGCCGTACCTGGCCGGTGAGCACTATTCCATTGCCGACATCGCCGCCTGGCCGTGGATCCAGGTGTATGCCAAGCGTCCGCCGGACTTTGCCGCCTTCCCGCACCTGGCGCGCTGGCATGCGGCCATTGCCGAGCGCCCGGCGGTCAAGCGCGCCTGTGCGCTGCGTCCGACGGTGAACCCGCAGCTCGGCCAGCCGCTGGGTGAGGAAGAAAAGCGCCACTTGTTCGGCCAGCGTTGAGCCGCTGACGCGGCGCGCTGCCGGCCCGCTGGCTGGCAGCGCCTGGCAGCAGGGAAGGCTTGCCGGTGCCGCACCGGGTGGCGGGCTCGGCTAGGATGGCGCGGTCCCTGCTGTCGCTGACAGGAATCCAATGCGTCCCTTGTTGCTTGCCCTTGCCATGATCCTTGCCATGCCCGCCGTTGCCCACGCCGAAAAACTCACCCTGGAAGCGATCACCGGCCCGCGTGCGCTGTCCGGTCCGACCCTGCTCAAGCCGCAGGTGGCCCCGGACGGTTCGCGGGTGACCTTCCTGCGTGGCAAGCAGGCCGACCGCAACCAGCTGGACCTGTGGGAGTACCACATCGCCACCGGGCAGACCCGGCTGCTGGTCGATTCCAAGGTCGTGCTGCCGGGCGAGGAAGTGCTCAGTGATGCCGAGAAGGCCCGCCGCGAGCGCCAGCGCATCGCGGCGATGAGCGGCATCGTCGATTACCAGTGGTCCCCGGATGCCACCCGCCTGTTGTTCCCGCTGGCCGGCGAGCTGTATCTGTATGACCTGGCCAGCGGCGCGGTGCGACAGCTCACCGCTGGCGAAGGCTTTGCCACCGACCCCAAGGTCTCGCCCAAGGGCGGGTATGTGAGCTTCATCCGCGCGCGCAACCTGTGGGTGATCGACCTGGCCAGCGGCCAGCAGGTCCAGCTCACCTTTGACGGCAGCGAGGTCATCGGCAACGGTGTGGCCGAGTTCGTTGCCGACGAGGAAATGGACCGCCACACCGGTTACTGGTGGGCACCGGATGATTCGGCCATCGCCTTTGCCCGTATCGATGAGGGTCCGGTGCCGGTGCAGAAGCGCTATGAAATGTATGCCGACCGCGTGGAGATGGTCGAGCAGCGCTACCCGGCCGCCGGCGATGCCAACGTGCGGGTGCAGCTGGGGGTGATTGCCCCGCTCGCCGGCGCGCAGCCGCAGTGGATCGACCTGGGCAGCAACCCGGACATCTACCTGGCCCGGGTCGACTGGCGCGATCCGCAGCGCGTCACCTTCCAGCGCCAGAGCCGCGACCAGAAGCGCCTGGAGCTGGTGGAAACCACCCTGGCCAGCGGTACCCAGCGCACCCTGCTCACCGAGACCAGCGCCACCTGGGTGCCACTGCACAACAGCCTGCGCTTCCTCAAGGACGGCCGTTTCGTCTGGTCTTCCGAGCGCAGCGGCTTCCAGCACCTGTACCTGGCCAGCGAGGATGGCAAGGCCATCACCCCGCTCACTTCCGGGCACTGGCCGGTGGATGAGCTGCTGGCCGTGGGCGAGGCCGCCGGCAAGGTCTACTTCCGCGCCGGCATCGATTCGCCGCGCGAAAGCGCGCTGCTGGCCACCGATCTTTCCGGCAGCGGCACGATCGAACGCCTCTCACAGGTGCCGGGCATGCACAGCGCCAGCTTTGCGCGCAATGCCAGCGTCTATGTCGACAGCTGGTCCAATGCGGGCACGCCGCCGCAGATCGAGCTGTTCAAGGCCGACGGTACGAAGATCGCCACGCTGCTGGAGAACGACCTGGCCGCCGCCGACCACCCGTACGCACCGTACCTGGCTGCCCAGCGCCCGCTGCAGTTCGGCACCCTCACCGCCGCCGATGGCCGCACCGAGCTGCACTACAGCCTGATCACCCCGCCGGACTTCGACCCCACCCGCCAGTACCCGGTGGTCACCTACGTCTACGGCGGCCCGGCCAGCCAGACCGTGAGCAACAGCTGGCCCAGCCGTGGCGATGCGCTGTTCAACCAGTACCTGGCCCAGCAGGGCTATGTGGTGTTCTCGCTGGACAACCGTGGCACCCCGCGCCGTGGGCGTGATTTCGGCGGCGCGCTGTACGGCCGCCAGGGCATGGTGGAAGTAGAAGACCAGCTCAAGGGCATTGAATGGCTCACCGCCCAGCCCTGGGTGGATGCCAAGCGCATTGGCGTGCACGGCTGGTCCAATGGCGGCTACATGACCCTGATGCTGCTGGCCAAGGCCTCGGACAGGTATGCCTGCGGCATTGCCGGCGCACCGGTGACCGACTGGGGCCTGTATGACACCCACTACACCGAGCGCTACATGGACCTGCCGGGCAACAACCCGGATGGCTACGCCCAGGCGCGTGTGCTCAGCCACATCGACGGCCTGACCTCGCCGCTGCTGCTGATCCACGGCATGGCCGATGACAACGTGCTGTTCTCCAACGCCACCGTGCTGATGAGCGCGCTGCAGCAGCGCAGCGTGCCGTTCGAGCTGATGACCTACCCCGGCGCCAAGCACGGCTTGTCCGGGGCCAACGCCCTGCATCGCTACCGCATGGCCGAGCGTTTCCTGGCACGCTGCCTGAAGCCCTGAGCAGGACCGCCTGGCGGCGGTGCTGCCAGCACGCAAAAGGGCGCCGGATGGCGCCCTTTTCTGTAGCTGTTCAAGCGGACAAGGCCGGGCTTATTCGCGCGGCTGGGTCACCATCGGGGCCGGTTCTGGTACCCAGATCGCCATCCCGGCGGCCTGCTTCTGCGTGGCCGGTACCCCCACGCCGAGGCCGACACCACCGTGGCGGCCGTAGTTGCCACCGCCCAGGCCGACGCTGACCGGGGCGCGCTGGCTGCCCACGCCCATCAGGATCACGCCGTTGGCGCCCAGCGCGGCTGCTTCGCGCTTGAGCCGGGCGATGGCCGCGTCGGTCTGGCCCTGGGTGCCGAAGCCGGCCGCACTGGTGGCCTCGATCTGGGCAATCTCGATGCTGCCTTCCGGCGGGCTGGCATACACCTGGACCAGGGCCGGGTCGATCGCCGGCCGGGCCTGGCTGAGCATCACCTTCGAGGTGCTGGCACAGGCCAGCAGCAGCGGGGCCAGCAGCAGGGCAGCAAGGGCAGGGCGCAGGTTCATGGCGGCAGGTCACAGGGTGGGCTTGTGCGCATCATTACCGGGCCGAAGTGAATTGACCAGCAATCCTCACCATGGGGCCGTATAGTCGAGCGCGGATCCTTGGCCAATGGAGAAGCATCGATGGGCGTAATCAGTCTGATCTGGGGCATCGTGGCGCTGTTGTGGATGTTGCTGGCCTTCATCCCGCTGCTGGGCTGGGGCAACTGGTTCATGATCCCGTTTGCGGTGATTGGCGCCCTGATTGCGGCGGTGGGCGTGCTGTTCACCCGCGAACAGAACCGTGGCCGGGCCAAGGCCGGCCTGGCGTTGAACATCGTCGCCATCGTGGTCGGGGTGGTGCGCCTGAGCCTGGGTGGCGGCCTGATCTGAGGCCGCCGGTCGGCGAGGGGACAGCGAGCCGGCGCTAGAATGGGAGCGGTTGTTCCACCGCTGTGGCGGTGATTTTCCTCCCCCCGGCCCGCTCCCCGACAGACCCTGCAATGATCATCCGTCCCCGGCCGCATGGCTGGCAGCTGCTGTACATCCTGCGTGGCTCGATCGTGCCGGCGATTGCACCCAAGGTGCTGGCCATTGGCGTTCTGGCGGTACTGGTGTGCGCATTTGCCGGTTACTGGCGCCCGGGCGCCGGCCAGGGGCTGGCGGTGGTGCCGTTCAGCCTGCTCGGCCTGGTGCTGTCGATCTTCCTGAGTTTCCGCAACAACGCCTGCCACGAGCGCTGGTGGGAGGGCCGCCGGCTGTGGGGCCAGCTGTTGTTCGAAAGCCGTGGCCTGGCACGGCTGGCCGCCAGTGTGCTGGCCGACCAACCGGCGCTGCGCCGGCGCACCGCGTACCTGACGGTGGCCTTTGCCCATGCCCTGGCTGCACGTCTGCGCCAGAACGATGGCTGGCAGGCGGTGCAGCCCTGGCTGCAGGCCGACGATGCCGACCTGCGCAGCCATCCCAACCTGCCCGACGCCCTGCTGGGCCGGATCGGCGCGGCGTTGGCCGAACCGCTGCAGGCCGGGCGGCTGGATCCGATCCTCTACATGCAGCTGGACCAGCGCCTGCAGGCCCTGGCCAGCGTGCAGGCCGGCTGCGAGCGGATTGCCAGCACGCCGTTGCCGTTTGCCTACACCCTGTTGCTGCACCGCTGCGCGTGGCTGTTCTGCGTGCTGCTGCCGTTTGGCCTGGCCAGCGCGCTGGGCTGGGCCACGCCATTGCTGTCGATGCTGCTGGCGTATGCGTTTTTTGGCCTGGACCAGCTGGGCGAGGAAATGGAAGACCCGTTCGGCCTGCAACCCAATGACTTGCCGCTGGCGGCGCTGGTGCGCACGCTGGAGATTGACCAACTGGCCGCGATTGGCCAGCAGCCCTTGCCTGCGCCATTGCAGCCCCAAGCTTATCTGCTGCAATGACCTGTGCTTCTGCTTCCTCTTTATCGGAGAACTGCCGTGTTCCATCCTGGTTACCGCCCGCGGCGCATGCGCCGTGACGACTTTTCCCGCCGCCTGATGCGCGAAAACACCGTCACTACCGACGACCTGATCTACCCGCTGTTCATCCATGACGGCGAAGGCCGCATTCCGGTTGCGTCGATGCCGGGCGTGGAGCGCCTGTCCATCGAGGAACTGCTCAAGGTGGCCGGTGAGTGCGTGGCCCTGGGCATCCCGGTGATCGACCTGTTCCCGGTGATCGACCCGGCGCGCAAGTCGCTGGACGGCGCCGAGGCCTGGAACCCGGACGGCCTGGCCCAGCGTGCGGTGCGGGCGCTGAAAGCCGCCTACCCGCAGCTGGGGGTGATGACCGACGTGGCGCTGGACCCGTACACCACCCACGGCCAGGACGGCATCATCGATGACACCGGTTATGTGCTCAACGACATCACCGTCGATGCCCTGGTCAAGCAGGCGGTCAGCCATGCCGATGCCGGCGCCGACATCATCTCGCCGTCGGACATGATGGACGGCCGCATCGGTGCGATCCGCCAGGCGCTGGATGCGGCCGGGCACACCAACGTGCGCATCATGGCCTACTCGGCCAAGTACGCCTCGGCCTTCTACGGCCCGTTCCGCGATGCGGTGGGCAGTGCCGGCAACCTCGGCAAGGCCGACAAGAAGACCTACCAGATGGATCCAGCCAATTCGGACGAGGCCATGCGCGAGATCGCGCTGGACCTGGACGAGGGCGCGGACATGGTGATGGTCAAGCCGGGCACCCCGTACCTGGACATCGTGCGCCGGGTCAAGGCCGAGTTCGGCGTGCCGACCTTTGCCTACCAGGTCAGCGGCGAGTATTCGATGCTCAAGGCCGCCGCCGCCAATGGCTGGCTGGATGAGAAGGCCTGCGTGATGGAAACCATGCTCGGCTTCAAGCGTGCCGGCGCCGATGGCGTGCTGACCTATTTCGCGCCGCAGATCGCGCGCTGGCTCAAGGAGGGCTGAGCATGGCCGGTGACCAGGCGCTGTTCCCGATGGGGCCGATGACCAATACGCCGCGCCCGGAAGGGGTGCTGGAGCTGGGTCTGCTGCAGTGGTCGATCCTGATCGGCTCGGTGCTGATCTTCGTGGTGCTGGTGGCGATGATGGTGCGGCGCATCCGCCGCCAGCGCCAGCAGCCGTTGCTGCATTCGGCCGACGAGCGCCTGCTGCGCGAGGCCGGCGCCAGCCCCGAGCTGATCGCCGCACTCGGGCAGCTGGGGCGTGAGCGCGCGCTGGGCCGGCTCAGCGAGGCGCAGTACCGCCAGCAGCGGGCCGCGCTGCTGGCCAGCCTGCAAGAAGGGGATGCCGCACAGCCCTAGCGGCAGCTGCCATCACCGCGGCCCAGCGGCGCGCGGGTGCGGTAGATGTCCAGCCCGCCGGCGCGTGGCGCACGCGCGCTGCCGGCCAGCAGCAGTTCGGCCGGTGTGCTGTGGTCGACCCCGGCGGCCTGGGTCAGGCCGTTGCCATCGTTGAACGACAGTGGCAACGCGCCACCGTCGTGCCACTGCCCGGCCTGGCAGTAGCCGTGATGCAGGCGCGTACGGCCATCGCCGGCGTCGCGGGCCAGCACCAGGTCGCCGCGTTCGCCCAGCACCAGCACGCTCAGGCTGTTGCCTGCCCGGTCCAGTGGCCCGGGGAGCGGTTGTGGGCGGGCGCCGGTTGCAGCATCGCTGCGCCACAGCCCCCAGCTGCCGCCGCGGTTGCTGGCAAACAGCAGCTGGCCGTGGGTATCCACGCCCGGTGAGCTGTCATCGGCGGTGCTGTTGGCCGCGGTGAGCGGCTCGGGCCGGCCGAAGCGCCCACCATTGACCGCTACCCGGTACATGTCCAGCCCGCCCTGGCCACCGGCGCGGGAGGAGGCGAAATACAGCCAGCGGCCATCGGCACTGAAGAACGGCGCGCGCTCATCGGCGGCGCTGTTCAACGACAGCGGCTGCGGCTGGCTCCAGCGCTTGTCTTCCAGCCGCGCCTGCCACAGGTCCCAGCCACCGGCACCACCGTCCCGGTTGCTGGCAAACACGATCCAGCGGCCATCGGCACTGACACTGGCGCCGGCCTCGTCGGCCCGGGTCGATACCCGGCCCATGCCTTCGATACCGTATTCGTTCAACGCAAGCGCATCGGCGGCGCAGGCTACACTGCCAACCAGCAGCAACAGGGTCGGGATCACGCGCATCGTGGGGTTTCCGGCGATAAATTGGTTTTGAGTTTACGCAAGCAGGAGCCTTGTCATGACCGCTCAACACGCTGTGTTTGGCCACCCGATCACCCATTCGCGCTCGCCGTTCATCCACGCCGCCTTTGCCCAGGCCGAAGGCATCGCGCTGCAGTACCGCGCCATTGATGCCGACCTGGAGACTTTCCCGGCGGCCCTGCAGGCCTTTTTTGCCGACGGCGGCCGCGCGGCCAACGTCACCCTGCCGCTGAAGGAAGCCGCCTTTGCGCTGTGCGCCAGCCATGGCCATGCCGCGCAGCGCGCCGGCGCGGTCAACACCCTGATCTGGCGTGAGCAGCACTGGCATGGCGAGAACACCGACGGCAGCGGCCTGGTGCGTGACCTGACCAGCCGCCACGGTCTGGACCTGCGCGGTTGCCGGGTGCTGCTGCTGGGTGCCGGCGGCGCCGCCCGCGGGGTGGCCCCGGCGCTGCTGGATGCCGGCATCGATGAACTGGTGGTGGCCAACCGCACCGCCAGCCGCGCCGATGCGCTGGTCGATGCGATGGGCGAGCCGGGGCGGGTGATCTCGGCCTACTGGGAAGCGCTGGACGAGCAGGGCGATTTTGAAATCATCCTCAATGCCACCTCGGCCGCGCATGGCGCCACGCCACCGCCGAAACTGCCGTCCTCGCTGGTCAATTCGCGCACCAGCGCGGTGGACCTGAACTACGGCGCCGCCGCGGTGCCGTTCCTGGCCTGGGCCAATGCTGCCGGTTGCCGCAAGCAGATCGATGGCCTGGGCATGCTGGTCGAACAGGCGGCCGAGGCGTTCCATCTGTGGCATGGCCGCCATCCGGATACCGAGCCGGTGTACGCGCAATTGCGTGCACAGCTGCTTTGATGCCTGGGTGAGCTGGCATGGATAACGCGCAGTTGTGGTTTTCGTTGTTGACCAGCGTCGGTGTGCGGATGCCGGTGTTGATTGCCCTGGGCGTGGCCGTGGTGATGCTTGCCGATGCCCCGGCCGGGCGGGTGCGCAGGGTCGCACGCAGCGCGCTGGGCCTGCTGATGGCGGCAGTGCTGCTGGAGGGCCTGCTGACCGTGCTGCCGCTGCTGCTGGTGGTGCAGGGCAACTTCGATGCGGTGGCGGCACTGGGCAACAGCATGGGGATTGCCCGTTTCATGATCGCCCTGGTCCAGGCCGGCGCGTTCATCGCCCTGGCCTGGGCGCTGGTGCATGGCCTGCGCCAGCAGCGTGCCGGCGTGGCCGCCAAGGGGCGCTAGCACGCCGGCGGTACAGGCAGCCGGCAGCCGGGCATGGGACAATGCCCGGCTTGCCGTAGCCAGGAAATCCTTCGCGTGAGTGAATCCGCGCCCGCCCCGCGCCAGCTCGACGATGCCCTGAAGGACGCCGTCCGCCACACCTATACCCAGCTGCAGGCCAACACGCCGGGCTTCAAGCTGCGCCGGGCGCAGAGCCAGATGATTGCCGCAGTCAGCCGTGCGCTGGGCAACAGCGGCGGGGTGGCGGTGGTCGAGGCGCCCACCGGCGTGGGCAAGTCGCTGGGCTATCTCACCGCCGGGGTGCCGATTGCGCTGGCCAGCAAGAAGACCCTGGTCATCTCCACCGGCACGGTGGCGCTGCAGGGCCAGCTGTTCGAGCGTGACATCCCCAATTTCCTCAAGGCCACCGGGATCGAGGCCACGGTCGCCCTGGCCAAGGGCCGTACCCGTTACCTGTGCACGCGCAATGCCGCCGAAGTGCAGGGTGAAGGTTCCCAGGACGGCCTGTTCGGTGACGAGCCGGCGCTGTTTGACCGCCCGATCGCGCCGGTGGAGATCGACGTGGCCGCGCGCCTGGCCGAGGCCTGGCTGGGCGGCAGCTGGGATGGCGACCTGGACAATGCGCCGGAGGCGATCACCCCGAACCTGCGTTCGGCCATCACCACGCCGGCCTCGGGCTGTGCCGGCCGCCGCTGTGCCTATGCGGCCAACTGCCCGGTGCTGCGCGCCCGCACCAAGGTGCGCGAGGCGCAGATCGTGGTCACCAACCACGCGCTGCTGCTGTCGGCGCTGAGCCTGGGCGATGTCGATGCCGGCCAGCCGCTGCTGGCGCCGCCGTCGGACATGCTGCTGGTGCTCGATGAAGGCCACCACATCGGCAACGTCGCCATCGACCAGGGCGCGGCCAGCCTGGCGCTGGATGCGATGGGCCGGCGCAGCAACCGGCTGCAGGTGCTGATCAATGCCGCCTACCGCGCGGTGGACAAGGACACCATCGGCAACCTGCACCCCAACGAGGCGATCGAACTGGCCGCGCGGGTGAGCAAGCTGCTCAAGGCCTTCCGTGACCAGGTGGCGATGGGCTGGCAGCCCAGTGATGAAACCCTGGAGCCGCAGTGGCGCGCACCGGAAGGCCGCCTGCCGGAAGCCTGGATGCCGGCCGTGCACGAGCTGGCCGAGGACACCCGCGCGCTGTTCAACTGGTTCCATGCCGCCACCTCGCTGGTGGCCAAGGGCAAGGACGGCGCCGATGCGGCGCGCGAGAAGCTGCAGCGCAACCTCGGCATGGCCAGCGAGATGGTGCAGGCCATGCACGAGCTGTGGAGCGTGTGGAAGCGCGAGGATGCCGACGGTGCCCCGCCAATGGCGCGCTGGATCACCCAGGACCGCGATGGCGACTTCATCCTGCACGGCTCGCCGATCTCCGCCGCCCAGGTGCTGCGCAAGCTGATGTGGGACAGCGTCGATTCGGTGGTGATGACCTCGGCCACCCTCACCGGCGGTGGCGGTTTCCAGGCGCTGGCGATCGACAATGGCATTCCTGACGATGCCGAGATGATCGCGCTGTCCTCGCCGTTCGACCTGGAAAACCAGGCCGAATTGATCGTGCCGCCGTTCCCGGTGCCGCCCGATGACCGCCAGCGCCACCCGATCGAGGTGGCCAACTACCTGGAAAAGGAACTGGACTGGGACAAGGGCTCGATGGTGCTGTTCACCTCGCGCTGGAAGATGGAAAAGGTCGCCAGCCTGCTGCCCAGCCGCCGCCGCGAGCGGGTGCTGGTGCAGGGCGAGACCGCCAAGCAGAAGATGATCGACGAGCACCTGCGCCGCACCGCCGCCGGCGAAGGCTCGGTGCTGTTCGGCCTGAACTCCTTCGGCGAAGGCCTGGACCTGCCGGGCGAGGCCTGCACCACGGTGGTCATCACCCAGGTGCCGTTTGCCGTCCCCACCGACCCGCAGACCGCGACCCTGGGCGAATGGCTGGAGCGCCGCGGCCACAACGCCTTCAACCTGATCGCGATCCCGCATGCGCTGCGTACCCTGACCCAGTTTGCCGGCCGCCTGATCCGTACCAGCGAGGACCACGGCAGGGTGATCATCCTCGATTCGCGCCTGCTGACCCGCCGTTATGGCCAGCGCATCATCGACGCGCTGCCGCCGTTCAAGCGGGTGATCGGGTGAGCGCGGCCATGCCCTTGCTGCTTGCCCGGCTGCAGGCCGCCGATCCGGCCCTGGCCGGGGTGGCTGACGGCCTGCTCTGGGACGGCGCGCAGGCAGGGCTCTCGCCGGCTGGGCAGGCCCTGCTGCGTGCGTTGCAGGATCAGCAGGCGCTGGACCAGGCTGGTGCCGAAGTGAGCGCGGTGGCCGACATCCTGCGCCGCGACCAGAAGTTCGCCCCGCCGGGTCGTCCCTCCCTGCAGCTGGTCCAGCTGCGCCGCCAGCAATCGGCCGTACAGCAGGCCGAACGCGTGGCCCGCCAGGTGGCAGCGGCCAGTGCCACGGCTTTCATCAAGCAGGCCGGCCTCACCCTGAAGCCCGGCGTGGCCGCCGGTGAGTTCATGGCCAGGTGGGTGGCCCGCCTGCCTGCCTGAGCCCACACCGCCGGCGCATCGCGGCCAGGGCCGCTCCCACAAAAGCATGCCCCGCCCCTGCGGGAGCGCGCCCCGCACGCGATGGGCAGCCCGGTGCTGGGGAGCAACCCGATCGCGACCAAGGTCGCTCCCACAAAAGCAAGGTCAAGGCCTGCCAGATCAAGGCAGCGGACTCCACAAAAGCACCAGGCATTGCACTCCTGTAGGAGCGCGCTTGCGCGCGAATCGCGGTCAAGCAGAATCCTGCAAAGGCATCGCGACCGAGGTCGCTCCCACAAAAGCAAACAGCCTGCCCCTGCGTGAGTACGCTGGCGCGTGACGGGCCGCCGCAAATGCAAGGGCCGGGAAAGCATCGCGGCCAAGGCCGCTCCCACAAAAACAACAGGCTGCCCCAGTGAGAGCGCGCTGGCGCGTGAATCGCGGTCAAGCAGAATCCTGCAAAGGCATCGCGACCGAGGTCGCTCCCACAAAAACAACAGCCTGCCCCTGTGGGAGCGCGCTTGCGCGCGATGAGCAGCCCGGTGCTGGGGAGCAACCCGATCGCGACCAAGGTCGCTCCCACAAAAGCAAGGTCAAGGCCTGCCAGATCAAGGCAGTGGACTCCCACAAACGCACGACCTGCTCACGGTGTCGGTCAGGAGTGCGCCGGTCAGAGGTTGGTCTGGTCGCCGGCCAGTGCGCTGGACGGGGTGGCGCCGCCGCTCAGGCCTGTCTGCACCCGGGCGCAGTCGGCGCCGACGGTATAGGCGGTCATCGACAGCGCGCCGAAGGCATAGCCATCGGTGAGCACCTTGACCGGCTCGCCGCTGGCGGCGGCAAAGCCGGCGATATAGGCCAGCGGCAGGAAGTGCTCGTCGGTGGGGACGGCCCTGGACCAGTCGCGGTGGGAGAGCAGGCGGCCGATATCGCCGGGTTGCTCGAGCATCAGCTGGCGGGCGTCGTCATCGAAGCGATGCGCCCAGTCAAAGCCTTCCTCGGCCGCATTCCAGTCCAGCGCACGCAGGTTGTGCACCACGTTGCCGCTGCCGACCACCAGCACGCCGGCGCGGCGCAGTGCGGTCAGCCTGGCGCCCAGCCGCAGGTGGTAGTCCAGCGGCTGGGCCGCGTTGATCGACAGCTGCACCACCGGGATGTCGGCCTCGGGGAAGGCGTGGCAGAGCACCGACCAGGTGCCGTGGTCCAGGCCCCAGCTGTCATGGTCGGCACTGACCTGGTCCGGCTGCAGCGCATCGGCGATCTCCTCGGCCAGCGCCGGCAGGCCCGGTGCCGGGTACTGCATCGCAAACAGCGCCGGCGGGAAGCCGTAAAAATCGTGGATGGTGCGCGGGCGCGGCATCGCGGTCACCGCGGTGGCGTTGATATGCCAGTGCGCCGAGACCACCAGGATCGCCCGCGGGCGCGGCACCGCAGCGCCGAACGCCTGCCAGGCAGCGGTATGGCGGTTGTGTTCCAGTGCATTCATCGGCGTGCCATGGCCGATGAAGGCGGCCGGCATCAGGATCGGCGACATGCGCGCTGGCCTCGTTCGGGAAAGAGTGCTCAGGGTCGCACAGCCGCTGCCCGGCCAGAGTCGCCAGCGCTGGAACACAGCCATGCCGGCAGGGCAAAACGCGGGGCCGTTGCCGGCCCCGCGCTCAGGTACTCAGGCTTCCAGCGCCGCGGCCGGGCCGAAGAACTCGTAGCGGCTCTGTGCATCCGGCACGCCGGCCTGGCGCAGCAGCTGCTTGACCTGGGCCATGAACGGCTTCGGGCCGAGGAAATAGGCGTCCAGGTCACGCTCGGCTGGCAGCCACTGTTCCAACAGCTCGCCGCTGAGCAGGCCTTCGGCGTCGGCGCGGTCACCGGGCAGCGGTTCGCTGTAGCAGGTGTAGCTGCGCAGCTGCGGGTGCTCGGCCTGCTTCTGCGCCAGGTACGCACCGAAGGCATGGGCCTGGCCATTGCGGGCGCAGTGGATGAAGTGCACCGGGCGGCCATCGGCCAGCGCCTTGTCCAGCATCGGCAGGGTCGGGGTGATGCCGACACCGCCGCTGATCAGCACCACCGGGCGCTGGCCGTCGGCCAGGGTGAAGTCTCCAGCCGGGGCGAACAGTTCCAGGGTATCGCCGACCTGCACATTGTCATGCAGGTGGTTGGAGACCACGCCCTTGGGCTCACGCTTGACGCTGATGCGGTAGCTGCTGCCGTTGGCGCTGCCGGAGAGCGAATAGTTGCGGCGCACCTCGTTGCCGTCCAGCACCAGGCGCATGCCGATGTACTGGCCGGGCTGGAAGTCGACCACCGGCCCGCCGTCGGCCGGTACCAGGTGGAAGGAGGTGATCTCGCTGGATTCGGCCACCTTGTCGGCTACCCGGAAGCTGCGCGCGCCGCGCCAGCCGCCCGGTGCGTTGGCCGTGGCGCTGTAGACCGATTCCTCGGCACCGATCAGGATGTCGGCCAGCATCTGGTAGGCCGCGCCCCAGGCATCGATGATCGCGTCGGTGGCGATCTCCGGCCCCAGCACCTCACGGATCGAACGCAGCAGGTAGTGGCCGACGATCGGGTAGTGTTCGGGCAGCACCTGCAGCGCGACGTGCTTGTGCACGATCTGCCCGACCAGCGGGCCCAGTGCCTCCAGCCGGTCGATGTTCTTGGCATACATCAGCACGGCGTTGGCCAGTGCCCGCGGCTGGTCACCCTTGGCCTGATGCGCCTGGTTGAACAGCGGGCGCACGGCCTCGCTCTCGCTGAGCATCAGCCGGTAGAAATGGCTGGTCAGCGCCTCGCCACCGGTTTCCAGCAGCGGTACGGTGGCTTTGATCAGGTCACGTTGGGCAGCGGTCAGCATGGTTACAGTTCCACAAGCAGTGAGTAGTACCCTTTTATAAGCAGGTTGCGTGCCAGGTTTTGCGGCCTTTTATTTCAATGATTTACAGCTTGCGCGGTTAAAATGACATCCATGAGCCAGTGTCCAATCCACACGCCGGGTGTCTCAATGACAACCAACCCCTTCATGGCCGAAGTCATTCCGCTGATCGATGACCTGGCCAACGAGATGCCCGCCGCGCAGCGTTACCAGCGCCTGCTGGCGGTACTGCGCCGGCTGCTGCCCTGCGATGCGGCAGCGTTGCTGCAGCTTGATGGCGAGCAGCTGGTGCCGCAGGCAGTGGACGGGCTGAGCCTGGACACGCTGGGCCGTCGCTTCCTGCTCGCCGAGCACCCGCGGCTGGCGCAGCTGGTCAGCGCCGCCGGCCCGGTGCACTTTCCGCCCGGGTGCGAGCTGCCCGATCCGTATGACGGCCTGGTCGAATCGGTGCATGGCCAGCTGGAAGTGCATGACTGCATGGGCTGCGTGCTGCGCCTGGACGAGCAGGTCTGGGGATTGTTGACCCTGGACGCGCTGCAGCCCGGCAGCTTCGGCACGGTCGAGCTGGCACGGCTGGAGGCTTTCGCGCGGCTGGCCGCGGTGATCGTGCGCACGGTGCAGCGGATTGACCGCCTGTCACTGCAGCTGCGCGAGCAGCAGCGCGATGCCGAGCAGTGGCGGGCGGTGGCCGGCGGGCAACCGGAGGCCGAGATGATCGGCCAGAGCACGGCCTACAAGACCCTGCGGCGGGAATTGCGGCTGGTCGGGCCCAGTGAGCTGGGCGTGTTGATCAGCGGCGAGACCGGGGTTGGCAAGGAACTGGTGGCGCGGCAGATCCACCGGCTGTCGGCGCGCGCCGAGCGCCCGCTGGTGGTGATCAACTGCGCCGCGCTGCCCGATACCCTGGTCGAGAGCGAGTTGTTCGGCCATGTGCGCGGCGCCTTCACCGGCGCGGTCGGTGACCGCCGTGGCCGTTTCGAGCTGGCCGATGGCGGCAGCCTGTTCCTGGACGAGGTCGGTGAACTGCCACTGCCGGTACAGGCCAAGCTGCTGCGCGTGCTGCAGAGCGGGCAGCTGCAGCGGGTCGGTTCCGACCGCGAGCACCATGTCGATGTGCGGGTGATTGCCGCCACCAACCGTGACCTGGCCAGCGAGGTCCGCGCCGGCCGTTTCCGTGCCGACCTGTACCACCGCCTCGGCGCCTATCCACTGCGGGTGCCGCCGCTGCGCGAGCGCGAGCGCGATGTGCTGCTGCTGGCCGGCAGCTTCCTCGAACAGGCCCGCGGCCGGCTTGGCCTGCGCGGCCTGCGGCTGACCGATGATGCGCGCCAGGCGCTGCTCGGCTATGACTGGCCGGGCAACGTGCGCGAGCTGGAACACCTGATCGGGCGTGCGGTACTGCGCGCGCAGGCGCAGGGCAGCGAAGGTGCGCGGCGCATCCTCAGTGTCGATGCGCGGGCGCTGGACCTGCCGTTGCCGGTGGCAGTTAGCGGCGCGGGCGCGGCACTGGCCAGCCCCGAGGCGGCTGGCTCCCCTGTCATCGCCGGCCCCGCGCAGGGCCTGAAGCAGGCGCTGGATGACTTCCAGCGTGGGCATATCGCCGCCGTGCTGCAGCGCCATGACGGCAACTGGGCCGCGTGCGCGCGTGAGCTGGAGGTGGACCGCGCCAACCTGCACCGGCTGGCGCGGCGGCTGGGCCTGAAGTAAGCCGGCTCAGCCGTTGCGCTTGTTCAACGCCGAGGTCAGCGCGGCGGCATCGCTGCGCGAGAGGAACAGGTATTCCAGGTCGC
Organism: Stenotrophomonas koreensis; assembly: GCF_001431525.1. GTDB lineage: Bacteria > Pseudomonadota > Gammaproteobacteria > Xanthomonadales > Xanthomonadaceae > Stenotrophomonas > Stenotrophomonas koreensis. The sequence continues at coordinate 8,471 of NZ_LDJH01000032.1, read as the reverse complement.
AGCCACCGAAGTCGTCCTCCAGCTCCTGCTGGCGCACCGGGTGGGAGCCAAATCGGTAGCGTTCTTCGCCGGTATCGGCATCAATCACCAGGTACACGCCAAAGCTCGGCGGATTGGTCAACGTGCCTTCGATGCGGACGGAGGCGGGATCAATGGCGCGCTGGATCAGTTCTTCAGTGTCGATCATGGCGGAAGGCTGCTGTCGTGCAGAAAGGGGGTGGGGGAGTGCGGGCGGGATGGGCCGGCGGCGGCGCAATCCTAGATCGACCCGCGCCGGTTTGTATCCACCCTTTCTTCAGTTTGCTGACCAGCCGACAGCTTGCGCTCAGCTTGGACTGCCGGCGGCGCGGCCGCGCCGGGCCAGCGCACTGCCGGCGGCGATCAGGCCGGCCAGTGCGGCCATCGACATGAACTGGACGCGGGTGGCCTCACCGGCCAGCAACAGCACGAAGATGCCAGCCAGGATCACCAGGGCCAGCCCGGTCAGCCACGGGAAGCCGGCCATGCGGAATGGCAGTGGGGTGCCGCCCGCGTCGGCCCGGCGGCGCAGCACCAGCTGCGAGACCAGGGCCAGGGTCCACACCAGAAGGCAGGTGCAGCCGACGATGTTGAGCAGCACAGGCAGCACCTGGTCGGGGTAGATCAGTTCCAGCACGGTGGCGGCAAAGCCGAAGGCCACACTGGCCAGCACCGCGGCCACCGGCACCTGGGTGTGGTTGGTGGTGCCCAGCAGGGCCGGGGCTTCCTGCCGGCGTGCCAGCGAGAACACCATGCGCGAGGCACCGTAGAGGTTGGCATTGAGGGCCGAGAGCAGGGCCACCACCGCAATCAGGGTGATGGCGGTGGCCGCGCCGGGGATGTTGGCCTGGGCCAGCACGGCGGCAAACGGCGACTTCAGTGCCTCGCTGTTCCACGGCACCACGGCGATGATCACGCTGATCGAGCCGAGGTAGAAGATGGCGATGCGCCAGGCCACCGTCTTGACCGCACGCGCGATGCTGCGGCCAGGGTCGGCGGTTTCAGCCGCGGCCACGGCCACGATCTCGGTGCCGCCAAAGGCAAACACCACCACCAGCAGGGCCGCACCGATACCGGCCACGCCCTGCGGCATGAAGCCGCCATGGGCGGTGAAGTTGGCAAACCCCGGTGAGGCCACGCCCGGCAGCCAGCCGGCCAGCAGCGCAATGCCGATGGCCACAAAGGCCAGAATGGCCAGCACCTTGAGCAGGGAGAACCAGAACTCGAACTCGCCGAAGTTCTTCACTCCGAGCAGATTGATCGCGGTGAACACCACCATGAAGCCCAGCGCGGTCAGTGGCACCGACAGCTGCGGCCAGATGGTGGCCAGCAGGCCGGCCGCACCCACCGCCTCGGCGGCAATCACGATCACCAGCTGCACCCACCAGAGCCAGCCAATGGTGGCCCCGGCCGTGGGCCCCAGGGCATCGGCGGCATAGACCGAGAAGGCGCCGCTGGCCGGTTTGGCCGCGGCCATCTCGCCGATGGCGTGCATCACGATGATCACCAGTGCGCCGGCAATCAGGTAGGACAGCAGCACGGCCGGGCCGGCCATGGCGATACCGGCACCCGAACCGAGGAACAGGCCGGCGCCGATGGCACTGCCCAGGCCCATCATCACCAGCTGGCGGGGCGTGAGCGATTGCCCCAGGGCGGGGGCAGAAGCAGGAGTGGGGGACATGAAAAAGCGTGCATGGGGGGAATACCCGCCCACATTACCTGTTTATCGCCTCGCAGCGTCCGCCACAGGTCACGACCTGCGGCGGACACGCAGGCTCAGGCCTGGGTCTTGGACGGGAACAGGGTCCAGGCCATCACGGCCGAGACGGTGGCGCACAGCGCCATGATCTGCACCAGGGCGATGGCGTTGCTGGCCACCAGCACACCGGCCATGGCGCTGATGATGGCGCCGGCACCGAACTGCAGCGAGCCCATCAGGGCCGAGGCGGTGCCGGCCACCGGGCCCTGCTGGGCCATGGCCAGCTGGCTGCCGGTGGGCATGATCAGGCCCAGCATCGCTACCGACAGGAACAGGCCGGCGCACAGCACCGCGATGTGGCTCACACCGGCGGCAAACAGTGCCAGGGTGGCCAGCATCACCACCGCATAGGCGGTGTTGGCGCGGCGGTAGGTGCGCTGCACGCCCCAGGCCGCATGCAGCTTCGGGTTGACGATGGCCGCCACCACGATGCCGATGGCATTGACCGCAAACAGGATGCTGAAGGCAGTCGGGCTCAGGCCGTAGTGACGGATGAACACCGTGGACGAGCCGGCGATATAGGCGAAGAAACCGGCCTGAGCGACCACCAGGGTGGCTGCGAAGGGAATGAAGCGCCGGTCACGCAGGATGGACAGATAGGTCTGCGGGATGCGCGCCAGCGAGAAACCCGCGCGGGCTTCGGGCGAGCGCGACTCGGGCAGCAGCACGGCGATGGCCAGGGCCAGCAACACGCCCCAGACAGCCAGCGCCCAGAAGATCAGACGCCAGGAGTCGATGGCCATCAGGCCGTTGCCCACCAGCGGGGCCAGCACCGGCGCCAGACCGAGCACGGCCAGTACCAGGGACATCATCTTGCCCATCGCGGGGCCGGCGAACAGGTCCTTGATGATGGCAAAGGCGATCACCATGCCGATCGAGCCACCCAGCCCCTGCAGCAGGCGCCAGGCGTGCAGGGCCGGCAGGCTGGGCGCCTGGGCGCAGCCGATCGAACCGAGCACGAAGATGCTCATGCCGATGAAGATCAGCGGGCGGCGGCCGAACTTGTCACTCAGCGGGCCGTAGACCAGCTGGCCGGCCATCAGGCCGAAGAAGAAGGTCATCAGGCTGAACATGATGGCCCCTTCATGGGTGCCGAAGTCAGCGGCCATCTGCGGGATGGCGGGCAGGTACATGTCGATGCCCAGCGGGCCGGTGGCAGTCAGCGCAGCCAGCAGCAGGGGCAGGGCACGGGGACGGGAGGCGTGCATGGGGTAGTCCGGGGAAACGGACCGCCCATTATCCGCACACAAGGCGCCAACGATAGATTGTGCAAGCCGGTCAAGTGTGAGCAAGTGGCCGCCAGCAGCGCCGTTGTGGCAGTTTGGGCGGCGAACAAACGACCGCTATGCGCCGGCCCGGGCCAGCCATGGCAAATGAGGAGGCGGTGATGCGTTTTATGGATTTCAGTTCCTGGCAGGCAGTGCTGACCACCCTGGCCAGCCTGCTGGTGATCACCCTGATCGGCGTGGGCATCCGCCTGGTGCTGATGCAGACCGTGCAGGCCCGCCAGCAGGCGGCCAACCGCCAGATCAACGAGCGCCTCAAGACCCTGATTGCGGCCTACAAGACCCTGGGCGGTTCGTTCACCGGTGACCTCAGCGTGGACCCGCGCCACCTGCGCGAGATCCGCCAACAGGCGGCCGAACAGGCCCGCGCGCTGGCTGCCGGTGAGGCGGTGACCACCGCCGAGGGCAGCGTGCTGTTGCCTGAAGTGGACAGCGGCGAAGCCGGCGAGCGCGCGCGCCGCATCCGCGATGCGGTGGAGGCGGCGCTGTCGGACATCGTCTTGCTGGGTACCGAGGAACAAGTGGCACTGGCCGCCCAGGCCGCCCATGACATGGTGGCCGGCCGCCCGATCCACACCGCCGCGCTGGTGGTGAGCCTGCGTGATTTCATCCGCGACACGCTGGACCTGAGCCCGGTGCCGCCCACCCTGCCGATCCCGGCCCAGGGGCCGGCGCGGCCGGCCAGCAGTGGACCGGGCAAGGGCGGCGGCAAGGGCGCAGAAGGCGGCGGCCGGGGCGGTGCCGGTGGTGGCGGCGGCATGGGCGCCGGCATGGGTATGGGGATGGGCGCCGGTTACGGTGCCGGCAGCAGCGTGCGCGGCGAGGGTAGCGACTGACGCACGGTGTCAGCGGCCGTGCTCAGTGGGTGTGCCCATGCCCGCCACAGCCATGGTGGCCCGGGTCATGCGGGGTAGCAGGCGCCGCGCCGCTGGCAATTTCCACGCTCAGGTGCGCCAGGCGCGTCTCGCCGGCCAGTGCGGCATGGATGGCCGCGGTGTCCAGCCCGGCCGGGCCGCGCACGCTCAGCACACAGGCCCAGCGGTCACTGGCCACCCGCCAGGCATGGAGGTCCTCGACCTGCACGCCGGGCAGGGCAGTGAGCTTGGCGCGGATACGGCCCACCAGCGGGTTGTCCATTTCGGCATCCAGCAGGGCGCGGCTGGTGGAGCGCAGCAGGCCGATGGCCCACCAGGTGATCAGGGCCGAGCCGAGCAGGCCCATCACCGGGTCCATCCAGCCGATGCCCCAGGCCCAGCCGGCGGCCAGGGCAACGATGGCCAGCACCGAGGTGGCCGCATCGGTGACCACATGCACATAGGCCGCGCGCAGGTTCAGGTCCTTGTGGCCGGCACCGGGGTCGCTGCCATGGGCATGGTCATGGTCGGGGTGGTCATGCTCCTCGCCGTGGGCGTGACTGTGCGAATGGCCGTGGTTGTGGGCGCTGTGGTCGTCCTTCAGCCACCAGGCACAGACCAGGTTCACCGCCAGGCCCACCACTGCCACGATCATGGCTTCCTGGTACTGCACCGTGGTCGGGTTGAGCAGGCGCTCGACCGATTCCCACACCATCGCCGCGGCCACACCCAGCAACAGCAGGGCGCTGGTATAGCCACCCAGCACCTCCACCTTCCAGGTGCCGAAGGCATAGCGCGGGTTGGCCACATTGCGCCGCGCCACCGCATAGGCAAACAGGGTCAGGCCCAGGGCCAGGGTGTGGGTGCCCATGTGCCAGCCGTCGGCCAGCAGCGCCATCGAGCCGAAGCCATAACCGGCCACGATCTCGATGACCATCATCACGGCGGTGAGGATCACCGCACGCCGGGTCTTGGCCTCGCCCACCGGGTTGCCGCTGGCAAAGGCCTGCGGGTGGCGGCAGTCGGGGCGGGCAGCAGTGCGGGGATCAAGCGTGGCCATGGCGGGGGACCCTGGGCTAGGATGGGCGCATCGTATCAGATACCCCCGGAGGGTATGTATGGGCCACCTGAACCATGCCGACAAATCGCTCAAGCAACGCGTGGCCCGGCTCAAGGGTCAGGTGCTGGCACTGGAGCGCGCGCTGGACGGCGGCCAGGCCGACTGCCTGGACGTGCTCACCCAGGCCGCGGCGGTACGCGGCGCAGCGCAGGGCCTGATGGTGCAGTTGATGGCCCACCACCTGCGCGCCCATGTGGCCGCGCCAGAGGATGCCGGCCAGCGCGACAGCGGGGCCGAGGAAATGACTGCCGTGCTGGCGCGTTATCTCAAATAAGCGTGCGGGTTTGATCAGGTTGTTACCGGCATCAAGCGGTCCAGCGGGCTGAGCAGCCCGCCCGCGCCACGGCCCAGCACGTGGGTGTAAATCTGCGTGGTTTTGACATCCTTGTGGCCGAGCAGTTCCTGCACCGTGCGGATGTCGTGCCCGGCCTCGATCAGGTGCGTGGCAAAACAGTGCCGCAGCGTGTGGCAGGTCACGGGTTTGATCATCCCGGCGTGGTGGCGGGCGCGCTTGATCGCACGCTGCATGACATCCTCGCCCAGATGGTGGCGCCCGGTCTGCCCGGTGCGTGGGTCACGCGAGAGATTGCCGGACGGGAACAGGTACTGCCAGCCCGGCTCGGTTGCCGCGCCGGGATATTTGCGTGCCAGTGCATGCGGCAGTTCCACCTCGCCCAGCCCGGCAGCCAGGTCTATCTGGTGCACATGCAGGGAGCGCTGACGTTGCAGCAGCAAGCGCTCGCGCAGGCTCAGTGGCAGCGGCACACGGCGGTCCTTGTTGCCCTTGCCGCTGCGCACGCAGATTTCGTTGCGGCCGATATCCACATCCTTGATGCGCAGTCGCAGACATTCGAGCAGGCGCATGCCCGTGCCGTAGAGCAGCCGCCCGATCAGTTCTGGTAATCCATCAGGCAAGGCAGCCAACAAGCGCGCCACCTCCTGTTGTGACAGCACTACCGGCAAACGGCGCGGGCGTTTTGCGCGCACCACGTCCTCCATCCATGGCAGGTCCACTTCCAGCACCACGCGATAGAGAAACAGCAGCGCCGACAGCGCCTGGTTCTGCGTAGCCGCCGCCACCTGCCCCTGCGTGGCCAACTGGCTGAGAAAGGCCTCCACCGCGTCGGCGCCCAGCGCGCGAGGATGCTGCTTGTTGTTGGCCAGGATGAAGCGGCGTATCCAGCCCACATAGGCCTGTTCAGTGCGCCGGCTGTAGTGACGCAGCCGGATTCGCTCACGCACCACCTCCAGCAACCGTGGGGAATGTCCTGCCGTTACACCCGCATCCTTGGGGGAATAATCCATAGCACCGCACTCCTGCGACATAACGTCCCCAGCCTGCGACCAGGGAGGATGGCAAGGCTGTCATGCAAGGTGTTGATCCTGCATAGGATCATGCCTGTTCACTTTGTCGTCGAGTTACGCCACACTCGGCAAAGTGCCGCAATTAGGCGGCCTACTAGGTGTTAGGCGTCACATGGAGACTTCAAATGACTGAAGGAACAACAGGCGCCAAGACAATTTGGCTGACGCTTTTGCACGTTGTCGTCGGGACTGCCCTTCTGTTTGGCACTCTCTGGCCGTACGAGTTCACCGCACTGCTGCCACACGCGTACCAATTCGCGAACTGGCCCTTCGCCTTCAAAGTTGCTGTGGGCGTAGCAGCTGCGATCTGCGTCATCGGTGATGTCTGGTTCTTTGCGTTGCGACCCAGCCTCGAAATGCCTCAAACGAGACATGGGCGCCGTAGCGGTGGCGCCTAACAAATCATTCAAGCCGAACCCGCTTCGCGGGTCGGCTTAATTCCGGTGTTAGGGCTCATGAAAAGCATCTTCTTAGCCGCGCTTCTAGCAAACGGCCCCGTGGCGAGTGATGGGTACGAGCCTGCGGTATGGCTGTCCAACTCACGCGTGCTGGCCTGCTCTCCCAGCACTCTTCGAGCCCCTCATCCGCTAGTACTTTCCTTGGGTCCTGGGCATGGCGGTGAGTTGGCTATCCGCCGCGTATCTGACAACACTTGGTACTTCCTCGTGGGTCACATGCCACCGGATGGTGAGCCGCAGTTGATGACGCCGGAGAAGTTTGCTGCGGCTACCCGCATCGAGGTGCCGACTTCGCTCAGGGGCCGCGCGTCAGAGGCCGACTCGCTTGTGCCAATCTTCAGTCGCTCGGGAGCGTATGAAGCATATGTATCAGACAATCTCGAGTCTGAGGAGGGCGGCTACGTGTGCAGCTTTAACTACACCGGCATGAGCCCTAACAAATCATTCAAGCCGAACCCGCTTCGCGGGTCGGCTTAATTCTGGTGTTAGCCATTGATGGAGGCTTTAGTGAGGCTGTTAGTTTTTCTTTTCGCTGCGTTCGCGAGTCTTTCCGCTCATGCGACTGACATAGCCTCCTGTTCGGAGCCGAGTGGCAAGGGTTACTATCCTGAAACAGGAGTGATCAAAAAGGCCGATAGTGGCTGGGAAGACGAGAAGATCAGTAGTGGCATTACTAAGCTCACGAAGAACAGTGGAGGCGAGTACGACATTCTCTTCGTCGACATAAGAAGAGAAATAATCTCGGCACGAGCTGATGGCGGCACCGTCATTCCATTGAGTCGTGGCGCGAAGTCTTTTTCAGTGCTCGTCGTCTATCCAGGTAAAACGGCTGAGGTCTACACTTTTCTGGAGAACACATCAGGAGGGCTTGAGTACCTACACACACTGAGTCGCGCTGGAGATGAGGTATTCATCACCAAGGCAAGTGTCATGCAAGGGGTCTGTAGTTACATACATTTCGATCAGCTGTGAGAGTAAAGTGCTCAACGGCTAACCAATCATCTAAGCCGACGCCACTTCGCGGCGCGGCTTAATTCAGGTGTTAGGCGGCTTGAGCGGCCCCGCAGCGGCTGACACACTCTTTCGAGCAAACCTCCGAGCCCGGCTGTGAATACCGTTCCCTTCTTCATCGCCGATATTTGGCAGGGCCTGCTGAAGGGCCATGGGCTCGTCAACCTGCAGGACCACACCTTTCGGCTTGAGATCCAGATCGTTGACTCGCTCACCGGCCTCTTGAAGATCAAGCACTTAGTCCATGAGGCTCCCCTGGCCGAGGTCGCATCCATCACTATGCGGTCGTATCTGGGTGGGCTCTACACTGTGCTCTCCGTCCAAGGCACGCGCATGGATGTGTTCGCGGGCTTCCCCCGAGCTCGGGGTGGCCGCTGTCGGCTCCGCATCGCAAGGCGTGACCGGCAGAGCTGCGCTGCATTTGTCGAGCGCTTCGCAACTCTCAAGGCATCGGCACCGCAGTTGGCCGCCGCCTAACAATTCGTGTATGGACTCCCCCGTCAAATCCTGACGGCACGATGTTGTGAAGCTTCAGCTTCACGGCATGTGATTCTTCATTTTCCATCCTGCTGAAACTTTTTCTTCAACCCGGCAAACGGG
>NZ_LDJH01000031.1 GCF_001431525.1 Stenotrophomonas koreensis | reverse complement strand
TGGCCGGCATGCCGGCCAACCCGAACCCGGCCCAGGTGATCAACATGAGCCTGGGTGGCGGCGGCGCTTGTTCCACCAGCGGCGCGACCCAGCTGGCGATCAATGGCGCGGTCTCGCGTGGCACCACCGTGGTGGTGGCCGCCGGCAACAGCAACGCCAATGCGGCCAACTTCAGCCCGGCCAGCTGCGCCAACGTGATCAATGTCGGCGCCAACGGCATCACCGGTGCGCGTGCCAGCTACTCCAATTACGGCGCCCTGGTGGATATTGCCGGCCCGGGTGGTGGTGGTGGTGTCGATGGCAACCCGAACGGCTATGTCTGGCAGGCAATGTCCCTCAGTGACACCGGCCCGACTGACGGGGCGCTGTCCTACGGCGGCATGGCCGGTACCTCGATGGCCGCACCGCACGTGGCCGGCGTGGTCGCCCTGGTCCAGTCGGCGCTGGTCGCCAATGACCAGGATCCGCTGACCCCGGCGGCGATGGAGCAGCTGCTCAAGGACAGCGCACGTGCGTTCCCGGTCAGCATCCCGAGCGGCACCCCGATCGGTGCCGGTATCGTGGACCCGGTGGCAGCACTGCAGGCCGTGCTGGGTGGTGGCACCGATCCGGGTGAGCCCGGCGACACCACTGCCACCCCGCTGACCAACAAGGTTGCCGTGACCGGCGTCTCCGGTGGCGAGAAGCTGTACAGCTTCGAGGCGGTGGCCGGCAAGACCCTGACCATCATGACCTACGGTGGCAGCGGCGATGTCTCGCTGCACGTCAAGCGCGGTGCCGAGCCGACCACCACGGATTTCGATGCCAAGTCCACCCGTGGCGGCAACAGTGAAACCGTGCGCTTCACCGCGCCGGTCGCTGGTACCTACTACATCAAGCTCAGCGGTACCTACGCTGGCCTGAGCGTGGTTGCGCGCCAGTAATCCACCGGCGTCGTACCGGTGTTGAGCAACGGGGGAGGGCATTGCCCTCCCTCGTTGCATCGGGACCCCGGCGTCCGTGCCATCGAGCAAGGTGGCCTCGGCGGCCACTGCGCCGGGCTGGATGTGACCGCTGGCACAGCCCGCAGAACCCGTCCGCCGCTGCCACCGTGCACCGGCAGTGAATGGTCAGACAACACTGGTAGAGTCGTGCAATGTTTGCGGAGGCCGGAAAGTGAACGCGGTAGCAGTCGATGAAAGTGGCGTACCTGCCATCGAGCAGCAGGTCATTGCGGCGTTGGCCGCGGCCGGGCGCCTGAAGGAGGCCGACCTGCAGCGTGCCCGCCAGCTGCATGCCGAGCAGGGCGGCAGCCTGCTGGCCCTGCTGGTGCGGCTGGGCCTGGTATCCGAACGCGACCAGGCCTCCACTACGGCAAGCGCGCTTGGGCTGCCGCTGCTCGATGCACGCCAGGTGGCCGATGACAGCCCGGCCCTGCTGGCCGAACTGCCTGACCTGCCGCTGCGTTTTCTCAAGCAGTTCCATGCCTGTCCGCTGGCGGTGGAAAACGGCGTGGTCCAGCTCTGGCTGGCCGATGCGCATGACCCGTACCCGGCCCAGGCCATTGCCCTGGCCAGCGGCCTGCCGGTACGCGTGCAGGTCGGCCTGCGCAGCGAGATCGACGAGCTGATCGAGCGCCGCTACGGCCAGGGCCGCAGCGAGATGGGGCAGATCGCCGACGGCGCCGAAGGCAGCGAAGGCAATGTCGATGACATCGAGCACCTGCGTGACCTGGCCTCCGAAGCGCCGGTGATCCGCCTGGTCAACCTGGTCATCCAGCGGGCGGTCGAGCTGCAGGCCTCGGACATCCATATCGAGCCGTTCGAAACCCGGCTGAAGGTGCGTTACCGCGTCGACGGCGTGCTGGTCGATGGCGAAAGCCCGCCGGCCAACCTCACCGCCGCGGTGATCAGCCGGATCAAGATCATGGCCAGGCTCAACATCGCCGAGCGCCGCCTGCCGCAGGACGGGCGGATCATGTTGCGGGTACAGGGCAAGGAGCTGGACCTGCGCGTGAGCACGGTGCCCACCGCGCATGGTGAAAGCGTGGTGATGCGCCTGCTGGACCGGCAATCGGTGGTGTTTGATTACAGCCGGCTTGGCTTCGAGGGCGACTTCCTGCCGCAGTTCGAGCAGGTGCTGGCGCAGCCGCACGGCATTGTGCTGGTCACCGGGCCGACCGGCTCGGGCAAGACCACCACGCTGTACACCGCGCTGAGCCAGCTCAATACCACCGATGTCAAGATCATCACCGTCGAAGACCCGGTGGAATACCAGATCGAGGGCATCAACCAGATCCAGGCCAAGCCGCAGATCGGGCTGGACTTTGCCAACGCCCTGCGCGCGATCGTGCGCCAGGACCCGGACATCATCATGATCGGCGAAATGCGCGATGTGGAAACCGCGCGCATCGCCATCCAGTCGGCGCTGACCGGCCACCTGGTGCTGTCCACCCTGCACACCAACAACGCCGCCGGCGGCATCACCCGCCTGCTGGACATGGGGGTGGAGGACTACCTGCTCACCTCCACCATCAACGGCATCCTGGCCCAGCGCCTGGTGCGCCGGCTGGACCCGGCCACGGCCGTGCGCTACCCGGCCAGCCCCGAGCAGATTGCCCGTTTTGACCTGCGCGCGTTGCAGCCGGAGGGCGAGATCTTCCTGTGGAAGGCGCAGCCCTCGGCGGCCAATGCGACCGGCTACAGCGGGCGCACCACGATTGTCGAGTTGCTGGTGATGAACGATGCGCTGCGCGCGGCGATCATGCGCCGCGCCGGCATGGGCGAGCTGGAGCAGGTGGCCCGCGCCTCGGGCATGCGCACCATGTTCGAGGACGGCCTGCGCAAGGCGCTGCGCGGGCAGACCACGATTGAAGAAGTGCTGCGCGTCACGGAGGAGGGCTGATGCCGCAGTTCCGTTTCACCGCGCTCGATGCCAACGGGCAGCGCGTGGATGGGGTGATGGAGGCCGCCGACCAGGCCGAGGTGGTCGCGCGCCTGCAGGCCCAGGGCCAGCTGCCGGTGGAGGCGCGCCCGCTCGATGCACTGGGCAGTGCCAGCGCCGGCTGGCAGCAGTGGCTGCGCAAGCCGGCCTTCGGTGCCGATGCGCAGTTGTTGTTCACCCGCCAGCTGGCCACCCTGCTGGCGGCCGGCCAGCCGCTGGACCGTGCACTGGGCATCCTGGTCGAGCTGCCCGAAGGCGCCAGCGCGCAGCAGGCGCTCAGCCAGATCCGCGAGGTGGTGCGTGGCGGGGCGCCGCTGTCGGTGGCGATGGAGCGCCAGCACGGGATGTTCTCGCGGCTGTACCTGAACATGGTGCGTGCCGGTGAGGCCGGCGGCACCCTGGCCGGCACGCTGGAGCGGCTGGCCGATTATCTGGAGCGCGCGCAGCAGTTGCGCACGCGGGTGATCAATGCACTGGTCTACCCGGTGATCCTGCTGCTGGTGGTCGGCGCGGCGCTGCTGTTCCTGCTCGGTTACGTGGTGCCGCAGTTTGCGCAGATGTACGACAGCCTGGATGTGCAGCTGCCGTGGTTCACCGCCGCGGTGCTGGCACTGGGGGCCGCGGTGGCCGACTGGTGGATCGTGCTGGTGGTGCTGCCGTGCCTGCTGGTGCTGTGGGCCGGGCGCAAGCGCCACGATGCCGCCTTCATGCTGGGCGTGGATGGCTGGCTGCTGCGCCGCCGGCTGCTCGGGCCGCTGCTGGCGCAGCTGGAGGTGGCCCGGCTGGCGCGCACCCTGGGCACCCTGCTCGGCAACGGCGTGCCGCTGTTGTCGGCGCTGGGCATTGCCGGCAATGTGCTCGGCAACCGGGTGCTGGCCGCCGATGTCGCCGAAGCCACCGCGCGGGTGCGCGATGGCCACAGCCTGTCCTCCTCGCTGGCCCGCAACGGGCATCTGCCGCGGCTGGCGGTGCAGATGGTCCAGGTCGGTGAGGAATCCGGCGCGCTCGATGCGATGCTGCTGCGCGCCGCCGATACTTTCGAGGCACAGACCAGCCGCGCCATTGACCGCCTGCTGGCGGCGATGGTGCCGGCCATCACCCTGGTGCTGGCTTCGATCGTCGGCCTGGTCATCGTCGCGGTGCTGGTGCCGCTGTATGACCTCACCGGCGCCATCGGCTGACGCCGTGACCTTATGTTTTCCGCAACACGCAACCAGGAAGAATCCAACGATGGCAAGCAGGCAGTTCAACCGTTCCACCCCCGCCCCGGGCAGTGCCCGCCGTCAGGCCGGCATGAGCCTGCTGGAAATCATCATCGTGATCGTGCTGATCGGCGCGGTGCTGACCCTGGTCGGCAGCCGCGTGCTCGGTGGCGCCGACCGCGGCAAGGCCAACCTGGCCAAATCGCAGATCGCCACGATGGCCGGCAAGATTGAGAACTACCAGCTCGATACCGGGCGCCTGCCCGGCCGGCTGGAAGACCTGGTCAGTGCGCCCTCCGGTGCCAGCGGGTGGCTGGGCCCGTATGCCAAGGTGGCCGAACTCAACGACCCGTGGGGCAATGCGCTGCTGTACCGCGCCCCCGGCCAGGGCCAGCCGTTTGACCTGATCAGCCTGGGCAAGGATGGCCGCGAAGGCGGCAGCAGTTACGACGCCGACATCCATTTTGAGTGATGACACACGCTGCCCTGCGCCACCGGCGGCGGCCACGCGCCGCTGCCGGCATGACCCTGCTGGAAATGCTGCTGGTGATTGCCCTGGTGGCGGTCAGCGCATCGCTGGCAGTGATGGCCATGGGCGGCGGCCGCGAGGGCCAGCAGCTGCGTTCGGCCGTGCGTGAGCTCAATGCGCAGCTGCGTTACACCCGCACCCAGGCAATCGTGCACGGGCAGATGCAGCAGTTCCAGATCAACCCGGCCACCGGGCAGTGGCAGGCGGCCAATGGCCGCCAGGGGCAGCTGCCCGGGCGCCTGCGCGTGCGCTTCACCGGTGCGGCGCAGCTGCAGCCCAGCGCCGGTATCGGCGCGATCGCGTTCTACCCCGATGGCGGTGCCAGCGGCGGCCGGATCGAGCTGATCGGCCAGCGCGCCGGCTGGCAGCTGGATGTGGCCTGGATCACCGGGCAGGTCGCCGGCAAGGCGATTGCCGGGGAGCGGCGATGAAACCACGGATGGCCGGCTACAGCCTGCTCGAGGTGCTGGTGGCGTTCGCGCTGCTGGCCGCGGCGTTGACCGTGCTGCTGGCGGCCCTGTCCACCGCCTCGCGGCAGGTGCGGCTGGGCGAGGATGCCGGGCGCGCGCGCCTGCATGCGCAGAGCCTGCTGGCGACCCTGGGCACGGAGCCGCCGCTGCGGGTGGGCACCCAGCAGGGGCAGTGGGAGCAGGGCCGCTACCGCTGGCAGCTGCAGGTGCAGCCCTGGCAGGAAGCCCAGGGGCAGCCTGCGCCAGGCAGCAACACCTTGCTGCATATCCAGCTGCAGGTGCGCTGGGGCGAGCGTGCGGGCGAGCAGCTGGAGCTGCAGAGCCTGCGTCTGGCCACGGCCGGGGGCGAAGGATGATGGCGCGCCGGCAGTGCGGCTTTACCTTGCTGGAAGTGCTGGTGGCCACGGCGCTGCTCGCCGCCGGCCTGGTGCTGGCCTTTGCCAGCGTGCGCAGCGTGCAGGCGGTCAGTGCCCGCGGCGAGGCGATGGTGGCGGCCAACGAGCAGATGCGTGGGGTGCTGGATGTACTGCGCGCGCGGCTGCAGTCGGCCCTGCCGATCGGCTTTGAAGGGGGCGATGACGGTATCCCGGCGGTCCGTTTTGATGGCGATGAAAAACGCCTGCGCTTCGTTGCCGATGTCCCGGGTTATTTCGGCCGCGGTGGTCCGTACCTGCACGAGCTGCGGGTGGACCCGGCACCGGCAGGGGAGGGGGTGCAGCTGCGCCTGCGGCTGGTGCTGGTCAGCGCCGGCCAGCTGCTGGAAGAACAACCGCCGCGTCCGGCCGAGGTGATTACCGCCCCGCTGCGCAGCGTCAGCCTGCGTTACCGCGGCTGGGACCCACAGCGGGGCCGGCTGGGGGAGTGGCAGGCGCAATGGCGCTGGGACGAGCAGATGCGCCCGCCGCAGTTCGTGGCCATCAGCGTGCAGCCGGCCAGCGGTCCTGCCTGGCCGGAAATGATTGTCGCCATCCCGCAGCAGCGCCCGGGAGCGGACCCATGAGCCGGCCGGCGATGCGCGGCGCGGCGCTGGTGCTGGTGCTGTGGCTGATCGTGCTGATGGCCAGCGTGATTGGCGCCTTCGCCCTTACCGCACGGGTGGAGCAGCTGCAGACCCATGTCGGGGTGGATGCGCTGCGCGGCAGCCAGCTGGCGCAGGCCGGGCTGGAATATGCCCTGTACCGCCAGGCCCAACCAGCCCAGCCCGGGCAGCCGGCGTGGATCAGCGATGGCCGCAGCTATCCCTGGCAGTTCGGCGGTGCCCAGCTGCAGCTGAGCCTGCTGTCGGAGAGCGCCAAGGTGGACATCAACCAGGCCGATGCCGGCCTGCTGGCCGCGCTGATGCAGCAGCTCGGCGCCGAGCCGCAACAGGCACAACGGCTGGCCGCGGCGATTGTCGACTGGCGTGACAGTGATGAGCTGCCCCAGCCGCTGGGCGCGGAGAAGGCCGACTATGCCGCCGCCGGCTTGCCTTACGGGCCGTCCAATGATGCTTTTGCCAGCCTGGAGGAACTGCGTCGGGTGCTGGCCATGCCGGCACCGTTGTTCCAGGCCATGCGTCCGCACCTGACGCTGTGGACCCAGCGCAGCCAGCCCGAGCCGATGCTGGCCAGTGATGTGGTGCTGCGCGCGATGGGGATTGATCCGGTCCTGCAACACAGCAAGCGCCAGGCGTTGCTGGCAAGCGGCAACGCGCTTGCCAGCGCCGGCGACACCTTTAGTATCCAGAGCCGGGTGCAGTTGGCGGACGATCGCAGCGTCGTGGTCGATGCGGTTGTCCGTCTGGGTGGCAGCGACACTGCCGCCGCGGCCTACACAGTGCTGCACTGGCAGCAGGGAATGGGGACACAATGAAGTCAGCGGTGAATCGGCCGGGGTTGCGTTTGCCTGGCCCGGGGGAATTCCTGACGTGGTGGCGTGATGGCCTGCTGGCCTGGTTGCCGGCGCGCTGGCGTGCGCGCCTGGTCGCACCGCCGCGGCGGCTGCTGCTGCAGCGCGAGGGCGGGCAGTTGCAGCTGTGGTCGGCCACCGATGGCCAGCTCCAGGCGCTGGCCAGCCTGCCGTGGCCGCTGCCCGAAGCCGGGCTGGAGCGGGTGTTGGCCCCGGCGGCACGCCTGCTGCCACGGTACTGGCTGCTGCCATCTGGCCAGGTGCTGCGGCGGCCGTTGCGGCTGCCGGCTGCCGCCAGGCCGCAGCTGCATGCCGTGGTCGGCTTCGAAATTGACCGACAGACGCCGTTTGCCGCCGACCAGGTCAGCCACGATGTGCATGTCCTGGCCCAATCCGATGGCCAGCCCGGCGGGCAGCTTGATGTCGAGCTGGTGGTGCTGCCGCTGAATGTGGTGGAGCAGGTGCGCGCCGATGCCGGTCCGCTGGCCAGCAGTCTGAGCGGCATCGATGTCGCCATCGACGGACAGCGCGTACTCGGGGTCAACCTGCTGCCGCCGGCGCTGCGCAGCCGGCCGCGCCGCGGCAACTACGTACCGTCACTGGTGCTGCTGCTGGCCGGCGGCGTGCTGTTGTGGCTGGGCGGCGAACGAATCCTGGACAACCGCCAGCAGGCCCTGGCCGGACTGCAGCAGCAGGTACAGCAGCAGGCGCGGCAGGCGCGCGAGGTGGCCAGCCAGCGCCAGCAGCTGCAGGCGCTGGTGGACGGTGCGCGCTTCTTCGATGCCCAGCGCAGTGCCCGCCCGACCACGGTGGAGGTGTGGGAAGAACTGTCGGCACGGCTGCCCGATGGCACGGTGCTGGAAAAACTGTCCATCGAAGGCGAGCAGCTGCAGTTGATCGGCATGAGCGACCAGGCCGCGTCCCTGGTCGACGCGCTGGAAGGCAGCCCGTTGTGGAGCCGCCCGGCATTGAGCGGGGTGCTGCAGGCCGAGCCCGGCCAGCGGCGCGACCGCTTCACCCTGGGGGCCAGCCTCGGGGCCAGCGTGGGTACCGGCCCGGCAGGAGGCAACGATGGACGCTGAAAACCGTCGCCAGCGCTGGCTGGCGCTGGCCTTGCTGCTGCTGGTACTGGGCGCGATCTATGGCCTGCTGCTGCATCCGCTGTGGGTGCAGCCGCTGCGCACGATGGCCGGCGAGCTGGAGCAGACCCGGCAGCGCCAGGCGCGGGTACAGGCCGAGCTGGCGCAGGCACCGGCGGTGGCCGCCGCGCTGGCCCAGGCACAACAGCAACTGGGCGGGCGGCCCGGTTTCCTGCAGCAGGGCAGCGCCGAGCAGGCCGCCGCGGCGCTGGTGCAGCGGCTGGAGCAGGCCGTCAGCCAGGCCAGCCCGGGCAACCGCAGCTGTGTGATTTCCAGCCGGGCGCCGTTGCCGGCGCCGGCCGATGGCGGCCCGTTTGCGCGGGTCTCGGTACAGGCGCGGCTGCGCTGCGGCACCCCGGAAATGCTCAGCGTGCTGCATGCGCTGGAGTCCGGGCATCCGCGTCTGTTCATCGACAACCTGGTGATCCTGGCCCAGCGTTACCAGGCCCTGCCCGGTGAGACCGGCAGCGGCCTGGATGTGTCTTTCGAACTGGCCGGGTACCTGGACCCGGTACCGGCAACCGTCGCGGGAGGTGAGCATGCGCCGTGAGTCGCCCGCTATGGGCACGGTAGTCAGTGGGGTGTTTGCGCTGTGGGCGCTGGCCGTGGCCATTGCCGCGTGGCTGGGCCTGGGCAGCCGGCTGCCCGCCGCCGATGCGGTGGTCGAACCCCAACCCTTGCCCACGCTGCCGGTGTTGGCCAGTGAGCGGCTGGGCGAGCTGTCGCACTACCCGCAGGTGGTCAGCCGCCCCCTGTTCAATGAAAACCGGCGGCCGCAGCCGTATTACATCGGCGGTGATCCCGGCCAGCAGGCCGCCAGCCTGCGCCTGAGCGGTGTGCTGATCACGCCACAGCTGCGCATGGCCACCCTGTCCGGTGAAGGCGGTCTGTCCCTGCGCCTGCAGCTCGGCGGCCCGGCGGTCCAGGGCTGGCAGCTGCTGGAGCTGTCCGAGCGCCAGGCCACCGTGCTCGGGCCGTCGGGAAGCCAGGTGCTGCCGCTGGCAGTGCATGCCGGCAGTGCCGATGCCGCCACTGACGCCGCTGCCGTGGCGCCCGCACGCCCGGGGCCGTCCACCGGGCCGGGCGCGTCGCCGGCCGCGGGCATGCCAGCAGCGGTCAACACGGCCAGCGCCACGCCCGCCACCACGCCCGCCGCCGCCACGCCGGCGGCCGAAGCCGCCGCCCAGCCCAGTGCGGCGCAGATGCAGGCGATCCGTGCCCGCATCCAGGCCCGCCGCGAACAGATGCAGCAGAACAACAACGGCTCCACCCAGGGCCAGAACCGATGAGCAACCTCATGCGCTTGAAACTGCTTTCCGCTTCCTTGACGGCGACCCTGGCCGCCACCGCCTGCACCACGCTGCCGGCACCGCAGATTGCCCGCACCGTGCAATTGCCGGTGCAGGCCACCGGGCCGGCCGCGCAGACCCAGGCACTGGCGCCGGATGAACCGGCCAGCGAAATGGCCGCCAGCCGGGCGGTGCTGCGCCATGGCAGCGGCAGCATGATCAACGAACACGTGGCCGCCCGGCCGGCACCGTCATTGGCCGGTGCCTCCACCGGCAGTGCCACCTTCAACTTCGAAGGCGAGTCGGTACATGCGGTGGTCAAGGCCATCCTCGGCGACATGCTCGGGCAGAACTACGTCATTGCCCCCGGGGTGAGCGGCACGGTCAGCCTGGCCACGCCGCGCCCGGTTTCTCCCAGCCAGGCCCTGAACCTGCTGGAGATGGTGCTGGGCTGGAACAATGCGCGGATGGTCTACAGCGGCGGCCGCTACAACGTGGTGCCGGCCGAGCAGGCGCTGGCCGGCACGGTGGCGCCCAGCACCGCCTCGCCCGCCAGTGCGCGTGGCTTCGAGGTGCGGGTGGTGCCGCTGAAGTACATCTCGGCCACCGAAATGAAGAAGGTGCTCGAGCCGTACGCGCGCCCGAATGCGATCGTCAATGTCGATGACGGCCGCAACGTGATTTCCCTCGGCGGTACCCGCGCCGAGCTGGAGAACTACCTGCGCACGGTGGAAATCTTCGATGTCGACTGGCTGGCTGGCATGAGCGTGGGGGTATTCCCGATCCAGACCGGGCGCGCCGACCGCGTGGCCAATGACCTGGAAAAGATCTTTGGTGCCGACAGCGGCACCCCCAGTGCCGGCATGTTCCGTTTCCTGCCGCTGGAAAACGCCAACGCGGTGCTGGTGATCACTCCGCAGGCGCGCTACCTGGACCAGATCCAGCAGTGGCTGGAGCGCATCGACAGCGCCGGTGGCGCACCGCGGCTGTATTCCTACGAGCTCAAGTACATCAAGGCGCGTGAACTGGCCGAGCGTCTGGCCGAGGTGTTTGGTGGCGGCAGCGGCGCCGCGCCGGGACGTGGCGCGGACGCGGCCTCGCTGGCCCCGGGGGCCAGTGCGCTGCAGCTGGAAGGCGGCATGGGCGTGGACGGTGGCCGCGATGCCGGCAGCGGTGGGCTCGGTGGCAAGGACGCCGGTCTGGGCCAGGAGCAGGGCCAGGAGGGCGGGCTGGCCGGTGGCAGCCTGAGCCTGCCCCAGCGCAGCAGCGGCAACGGCGCGGTCAGCCTGGAAGTGGAGGGCGACCGGGTCGGCGTTTCGGCGGTGGAGGAAACCAACACCCTGCTGGTGCGCACCACGCCGCAGGCCTGGGCCTCGATCCGCGAGGTCATCGACAAGCTGGACGTGATGCCGCTGCAGGTGCACATCGAGGCCCAGGTGGCCGAGGTCGCGCTGGAAGGCGACCTCAGCTACGGGGTGAACTGGTATTTCGAGAACGCGGTCAACGCCGCCACCAACGTCGGCGGTGCCGGCCTGCCGTCGGCGCTGGGCCGGCGGATCTGGGGCGACCTCAGTGGCGTGGCCGGCGGCGCCGGCCTGGGCTGGACCTTCCTGGGCAAGAACGCGGCGGCGGTGATCACCGCGCTGGACGAGGTCACCGACGTGCGCCTGCTGCAGACCCCGTCGATCTTCGTGCGCAACAACGCGGTGGCCACGCTCAATGTCGGCAGCAAGATCCCGGTGTATTCGGTGTCGGTATCGGGCATCAGCGACAACCAGTTCAGCCAGGTGCAGTACCTCAACACCGGCACCATCCTCAACGTGCGCCCGCGGGTGACCCGCGACGGCATGGTGTTCCTGGACATCGTGCAGGAGGTCAGCTCGCCGGAAGGCCAGCCCGATGCCAACGGCAATGTGCGCGTCAATACCCGACGGATGAAGACCGAGGCGGCCGTCAGCGCCGGTGACACGGTGATGCTGGCCGGCCTGATCGAGGACCGCACCACCCAGGGCAGTACCGGGGTGCCGGGGCTGAGCCGGCTGCCGATCATCGGTGGGCTGTTCGGCACCAAGCGCCAGGGCAACCGCCGCAGCGAGGTGATCGTGCTGCTGACCCCGACCATCGTGCGCAACCCCGAAGAAGCGCGCCGGCTCACCGACGAGTACGGCAACCGTTTCCGCGCGTTGGAGCCGATCCGCCCGGGCAACCGGCAGTAAGCGGCCGCGGGCCGGGTGATAATGCCGGCCCCGTCCGGTTGCCTGGCGCCTGCGCGCCCGGGAGTACGTTTTGCCTGCCACGATCTGTGCCGTCGTCGTCACCTACAACAGCGCCTCGACCCTGGAGGACTGCCTGCAGCGGCTGCGCCAGGCCGCCGGGATCAGCCAGATCCGGGTGATCGACAACGGCTCGGTCGATGACAGCGTGGCCATTGCCCGCCGCCATGCCGATGCCGATCCACGGCTGCGCTGCCTCGCCAACACCGACAACCCCGGCTTTGCCGCCGCCAACAACCAGGGTGTGGCCGACAGCAGCGCCAGCTGGCTGGCCTTCATCAACCCGGACCTGCTGGTCGAGCCGGGTACGCTGGCCGCACTGGTGGAGCGCGGGCAAGCGCTGGGGGAATGCATCCTCGGGGTCGAGCAGGTCGATGTGCACGGCGTGCCGGACCCGGCAGTGCGCCGGCGCGACCCGGATTTTGCCGCGATGCTGCGCCACCCGCGCCGCGGCATGCAGCTGGCGATCGCAGCCGATCCGCGCCAGCGCCTGCAGCAGGTGCCGGCGCTGTCCGGCGCGCTGCTGGTGATGCCGCGCAGCCTGTTCGAGCGCCTGGGGGGCTGGGATGCCGGCTACCGCCTGCATGCCGAGGACCTGGACCTGTGCCGGCGCGCGCGTCAGGCCGGGGCCACCGTGGCCATCGCCAATGACCTGCAGGTGCTGCACGTGCGCGGGGTGTCCAGCCGCTCGCGGCCGCTGTTTGTGGAGTGGCACAAACACCGCGGGTTGTGGCGCTATTTCCAGCGTTTCGAGGCCCCAGCACGCAGTCTGCCGGTACGCCTGGCGGTGTGGGCGGCAATCTGGGCGCACGCGTTGTTGCTGCTGCCGCGCCTGCTGCTGCGGCGCTGAGCGCAGGCTCACACCCGGCGATGAATGCGGCAGGCATAATGCCGGCATGATCATCCAGTCCCTGCTCGATACCGACCTGTACAAGTTCACGATGATGCAGGCGGTACTGCACCAGTACCCCGGCGCCATCGTCCAGTACCGTTTCAAGTGCCGCACCCCGGGCATTGACCTGGCTCAGTTCATCGACCAGATCAACGCCGAGATCGACCACCTGTGCCGCCTGCGCTTCAGCGCAGAGGAGCTGGATTACCTGGCCAGCCTGCGCTACATGAAAAAGGATTTCATCGATTTCCTCGGCCTGTTCCGGCTGGACCGCAAGTACATCGACCTGCGCCCCTCGGCGACGGTGCCGGGCGAAATCGCGCTGGACATCACCGGCCCCTGGCTGCACACCATCCTGTTCGAGGTGCCGCTGCTGGCGATCATCAACGAGGTCTGGTTCCGCAACACCAGCCAGGCCGATTTCGCCGAAGGAGAGCGCCGGCTGGCAGCCAAGACCGCGCTGCTGCGCGATGCCCCCGGGTTCGAGAACTGCCGGATTGCCGATTACGGCAGCCGCCGGCGCTACTCGCGTGCCTGGCACGGGCACATGCTGCCGTTGATCCGGCAGCAGCTGGGCAGCCAGTTTGTCGGCACCTCCAATGTGCATTTCGCCCGTATCTACGGCATGACCCCGCACGGCACGATGGCCCACGAATGGCTGCAGGCCTTCCAGGCGCTGGGCCCGCGGCTGATCGATTCGCAATCGGTGGCGCTGGAGAGCTGGGCGCGCGAGTACCGCGGTGACCTCGGCATCGCGCTGTCGGACGTGGTCGGGCTGGAAGCTTTCCTGCGCGATTTCGACATGTACTTCTGCAAGCTGTTCGACGGCATCCGGCATGACTCGGGCGATCCGTTTGTATGGGGCGACCGCATCATCGAACACCTCAAGGCCAACAAGACCGATCCGCTGAGCAAGGTGCTGGTATTCAGTGACGGGCTGAACATCGCCAAGGTGATGAAGCTGTACGACTACTTCCGTGGCCGTTGCCAGGTCGCCTTCGGGGTCGGTACCCACCTGACCAATGACCTCGGCCCGACGCCGCTGAACATCGTGATCAAGATGATCCGCTGCAACGGTCAGCCGGTGGCCAAGCTGTCCGACTCGCCGGGCAAGAGCATGTGCGATGACCCTGGCTACCTGGCCTACCTGCGCCAGGTGTTCAACCTGCCGCCGGAGCCGGCTGCCTGAACCCTGTGCCCGGTGGGGGGGCGGTGTCAGCAGCAACAGCAACAGCAACAGCAACAGCGCCGCCCCTCGGGGCGGCGTCTGCATGATGTGGCGCCGGCGGCCTCATTCCAGCGCGTAGCGCAGCGCAAACAGCGCCGCCACGATCCACACCGCCAGGTGCACCTGGCGCCACTTGCCGGTGCCGGCCTTGAGCACGGCATAGGCGATGAAGCCGAAGGCCAGGCCGTTGGCGATGGAGTAGGTGAAGGGCATCGCCAGTGCGCACAGCGCGGCTGGCACCGCTTCGGTCAGCTCGTGCCACTCGATCTCCACCAGCTCGCGCAGCATCAGCCCGGCCACATACAGCAGGGCCGGCGCGGTGGCATACGGCGGCACCATCGCCGCCAGTGGCGAGAACAGCAGTGCGGCCAGGAACAGCGCGGCGATCACCAGTGCGGTCAGCCCGGTGCGGCCACCGGCCTCGACCCCGGAAGCACTCTCGGCAAAGGCGGTGGTCGAGCTGGTGCCCAGCAGCGAGCCGACGGTGATCGCACTGCTGTCGGCCAGCAGCGCACGGCCGAACCGTCTGTCGGCATCGGGCAGTTTCAGCAGTCCGGCACGGCTGGCCACCCCATACAGCGTGCCGGTGGCATCGAACACCTCCACCAGCACGAACACCAGCACCACCTGCAGCAGTACCGACCAGGCCGCGCCTTGTTCCCAGTGCAGCAGGCCGGGCAGGTCCAGCTGCAGGAAGGTCGGCGCCAGTGACGGCGGCAGGGACATCAGCCCCTGCCACTGCACCAGGCCCAGCGCCCAGGCGATGGCGGTGACGCTCAGGATCCCGATCAGGATCGCTCCGCGCACCCGGCGCGCTTCCAGGATGGCGATCAGCAGGAAACCGCCCATCGCCAGCAGCGGCGGCGCGCTGTCCATCGGCCCCAGCCGCACCAGGGTGTCGGCATCGGCGATGACCACGCCGGACTTCTGCAGCGCGATGATCGCCAGGAACAGGCCGATGCCGGCCACGATCGCGCTGCGCAGCGAGGCCGGAATGCCGGTCACCAGCCATTGCCGCGCGCCGGTCACCGACAGCAGCAGGAACACGATGCCCGAGATCAGTACCGCGGCCAGTGCCTGCTGCCACGGCAGGCCATTGGCGCCGACCACGGTGAAGGCGAAGAACGCATTCAGGCCCATCCCCGGCGCCATCCCGACCGGGAAATTGGCCATCAGCGCCATCACCGCACTGCCCAGCGCGGCGGCCAGACAGGTGGCCACGAACACCGCGCCGGGGTCCATGCCGGTGGTGCCGAGAATGGCCGGGTTGACGAACACGATGTAGGACATCGTCAGGAAGGTGGTCAGCCCGGCCAGCAGCTCGGTGCGTACCGTGGTGCCGTGGGCGGTGAGCTGGAACAGGCGTTCGGGCAGCGACATGGGTCTGGGGTCTGCAGCGGGTGAGTGGTGAGGATGGCGCCGTTGCCGGCAAGGCCTGGTGCAGGTGGCGGCCCGGTGCAGGTGGGGCGGGGAACGGAAAACGGCCGCATGCAGCGGCCGTTTTGCGGTGCCGATGCCGGAGGGTTCCGGCGCCGGACTTACTTCAGGGCCTTGAAGCGCAGACGCTTCGGACCGGCATCGTCGCCGAGGCGACGCTTCTTGTCCTCTTCGTACTCGCGGTAGTTGCCCTGGAAGAACTCCACGTGCGAGTCGCCCTCGAAGGCGATGATGTGGGTGGCGATGCGGTCCAGGAACCAGCGATCGTGGGAGATCACGAAGGTGTTGCCCGGGAATTCCAGCAGCGCATCTTCCAGTGCACGCAGGGTTTCGATGTCCAGGTCGTTGGACGGTTCGTCCAGCAGCAGCACGTTGCCACCCTGCAGCAGGGTCTTGGCCATGTGCAGGCGGCCACGCTCACCACCGGAGAGCGAGCCGACCATCTTCTGCTGGTCCTGGCCCTTGAAGTTGAAGCGGCCGATGTAGGCGCGCGACTGGATCTCGATGCCGTTGATGTTGAGGATGTCCAGGCCACCGGCGATTTCCTGGAAGACGTTGTGGTTGCCCTCCAGCTTGTCGCGGCTCTGGTCCACGTAGGACAGCTTCACGCTCGGGCCGACGATGATCTCGCCCGAATCCGGCTTTTCCTGGCCGGTGATCATCTTGAACAGGGTCGACTTGCCGGCGCCGTTGGGACCGATGATGCCCACGATCGCACCCGGCGGCACGATCATCGACAGGTTGTCGATCAGCAGGCGGTCGCCGAACTTCTTGGAGACGTTCTTGAACTCGATCACCGAGTTGCCCAGGCGCTCGCCCGGCGGGATGAAGATCTCGTTGGTCTCGTTGCGCTTCTGGTAGTCAACGCTCTGCAGCTCTTCCAGGCGGGCCAGACGGGCCTTGCCCTTGGTGCGGCCGCCCTTGGCGTTCTGGCGCGACCACTCCAGTTCCTTCTGGATCGCCTTCTGGCGGGCCTTTTCCTGGTTGTCTTCCTGCTTCAGGCGCTCGTCCTTCTGCATCAGCCATTCGGTGTAGTTGCCCTTCCACGGAATGCCGCGGCCACGGTCCAGTTCCAGGATCCACTCGGCGGCGTTGTCCAGGAAGTAGCGGTCATGGGTGACCGCCACCACGGTGCCGGTGTAGCGGGCCAGGAACTGCTCCAGCCACTCCACCGATTCGGCGTCCAGGTGGTTGGTCGGTTCGTCGAGCAGCAGCATGTCGGGCTTCTGCAGCAGCAGGCGGCACAGCGCAACGCGGCGCTTTTCACCACCGGACAGGTTGCCGATCACCGCATCCCACGGCGGCAGGCGCAGCGCGTCGGCGGCCACGTCCAGCTGGTTTTCCAGGGTATGGGCGTCGCCGGCGGCGAGGATCGCCTCCAGCCGCTCCTGTTCCTTGGCCAGCGCGTCGAAATCGGCGCCTTCCTCGGCGTAGGCGTCGTAGATCTTGTCCAGCGCGGCCTGGGCCTGCAGTACTTCGCCGACGCCTTCCTCGACGGCCTCACGCACGGTCTGGTTCGGATCCAGACGCGGTTCCTGTTCCAGGTAGCCGACCTTGATGCCCGGCTGCGGACGGGCCTCGCCTTCGAAGTCGGTGTCCACGCCGGCCATGATCTTCAGGACGGTGGACTTGCCGGCGCCGTTCAGGCCCAGCAGGCCGATCTTGGCGCCCGGGAAGAAGCTCAGCGAGATGTCCTTGATGATCTGCCGCTTGGGCGGAACCACCTTGGACACGCGGTTCATGGTGTAGATGTATTGCGAGGACATGACGTCTCCGTAAGCGCACGCCGCCGCCCGGCCCGGGGATCGGGCAGGCGCAGCGCAGAAAATTAAGCAGCCGATTATAGCCGTTCCGGGCCGGCGGCTCCGGGCCGGGGGTGGCCCCAGGCTTGCCGTCAGGTGAATGAAATCGGCGGCGGGCGATCCGGGCACTTCCCCGGTTCAGTTGTTTTGGGCAATAACGTCACCACCCACCCATCTGACAGGGCCTGATCATGAAGATGACTTCTCTTGCCATAGCAACCCTCGGCGCGGTGCTTGCGCTGGGCATGGCTGCGCCGGATGCGCAGGCCGCCGGTGACCGCGACGACCGACGTGGCCATCATGGCTGGGATGACCGCGGCCGCGGCCATGACCGTCGCGATGACCGCCGTCACTATTCGGCCGGTTACCGTGAGGGTTACCGCGATGCCCGCCGGCATGACCGCCGTCCGCCGCACGGCTGGGCCCGCGGCCATGACTACCGCCGCGGCTACCGCGGCCCGGTCTACGTGGTCAACGATTACCACCGCTACGACCTGCGCCGCCCGCCCCGTGGCCACCACTGGGTGCGCGATGACCGCGGCAACTACCTGCTGGTGGCGGTGGCCACCGGGATCATCGCCGACCTGCTGCTGCACCATTGAGTGGCAGCCAGGCCTGGCATCAGGGCGCCTGCGGGCGCCCTTTTCATTGGTGGCGCCAGGTGACCTTCGGGCGGGGAGCCGGGCAGGTGGGCAGGCTACAATGTCCGCCATCACCTCCTCACCCGCCCGGAGCAGCCGATGTACTCGCGTGAAGTCACCATTGCCGCCTACGACCCCGAACTGGCCAAGGCCATTGCCGCCGAATGCCAGCGTCAGGAAGACCATGTCGAGCTGATTGCCAGCGAGAACTACACCAGCCCGGCCGTGATGGAGGCCCAGGGCAGCCAGCTGACCAACAAATATGCCGAGGGTTACCCGGCCAAGCGCTACTACGGTGGCTGCGAGTATGTGGATGTGGCCGAGCAGCTGGCGATCGAGCGCCTGAAGCAGCTGTTCGCTGCCGACTATGCCAACGTGCAGCCGCACTCCGGTTCGCAGGCCAACCAGGCGGTGTACTTCGCCCTGCTGCAGCCCGGCGACACCATCCTGGGCATGAGCCTGGCCCATGGCGGCCACCTGACCCACGGTGCCAAGGTCAACGTCTCGGGCAAGATCTTCAACGCGATCCAGTACGGCGTGAACGAGGCCGGCCTGATCGACTACGACGAAGTCGAGCGGCTGGCCATCGAGCACAAGCCGAAGATGGTCATTGCCGGCTTCTCGGCCTATTCGCAGGTCATTGACTGGGCGCGCTTCCGCGCCATCGCCGACAAGGTCGGTGCCTACCTGTTCGTGGACATGGCCCATGTCGCCGGCCTGGTCGCCGCCGGTGTCTATCCGACCCCGGTGCCGCACGCACATGTGGTCACCTCGACCACCCACAAGACCCTGCGTGGCCCGCGTGGCGGCATCATCATTGGCAGCCAGGCTGGCGCCGGCGAGCAGTTCGAGGAGATCGCCAAGAAGCTGCAGTCGGTGGTGTTCCCAGGCATCCAGGGTGGCCCGCTGATGCACGTGATCGCGGCCAAGGCCGTGGCCTTCAAGGAAGCACTGGAGCCAGGTTTCAAGGCCTACCAGCAGCAGGTGGTCAAGAACGCCCAGGCGATGGCCAACACCCTGATCGCCCGTGGCTACAAGATCGTCTCCGGCGGTACCCAGAACCACCTGATGCTGGTGGACATGATCGGCAAGGACGTGTCCGGCAAGGACGCGGAAGCGGCGCTGGGACAGGCCCACATCACCGTCAACAAGAACTCGGTGCCCAACGACCCGCGTTCGCCGTTTGTGACCTCCGGCCTGCGCCTGGGTACCCCGGCCATCACCACCCGCGGCTATGTCGAAGCGGACTGCATCGAACTGGCCAACTGGATTGCCGACATCCTCGACGCCCCGGCCGATGAAGCCGTCATCGCCCGCGTGCGCGAGGCCGTCTCTGCCCAGTGCCGCAAGTACCCGGTCTACGGCTGATTGATGACCGCCAACCGGTCGTTTGACTGGGCCGGCAGCCTCTACAAGGGGCTGTCGGTGGTTGCCGCGCTGCTGAGCCTGCCAATCATTGCGGTGACGGCTGTCTTCGGTGTCCTGCCGATGGCGGCTGAATTTCCCTCATGGCTGTCGCTGTGGTTCCTGGCGATGGTGGTGATGGTGTTGTCAGGCTGGTTGGCCTGGTACCGCTTGACCGTGGCCTTCTGGCGCAATGGCAGTGCAGGTTTGCGCGAGGCGGCGCGGGCCTGGTGGTGGCTGTTGCAACTGGCCATCGTGTTTTCGTTGTATTTCTTTTTCAGCGAAGTCGTTTCTACGCTGCGCGCTGGCAAGGCCAACCTCATTGTGTATGGCGTACTGTCGGCACAGCTGTGTTCGCTGTATCTGCTTTATCTGCGTTGCCGGACACGCTGATCCGCGCGCATCATCACCGGGGCACCGGTTGGAGTTCTCACGCATGCACTGTCTTTTCTGCCAGCACCCCGATACCCGTGTGATCGATTCGCGTGTTTCCGAAGATGGCGCCACCATCCGTCGCCGCCGGGTCTGCGAGGCCTGTGGCGAGCGTTTTTCCACGCTGGAAACGGTCGAGCTGAAGCTGCCGGCGGTGATCAAGAGCGATGGCGGCCGCGAGGCGTTTGATGCGCGCAAGCTGCGCACCAGTTTTGACCGCGCGCTGCAGAAGCGCCCGGTGGCCGAAGAGCAAGTCGAGGCGGCGGTGCGCGCGGTGATCCACCAGATCCGGATGGGTGGCGAGCGCGAGATTCCGTCGATCAAGATCGGTGAATTCGTGATGGCTGAGCTGCGCAAGCTCGACCATGTCGGCTATGTCCGTTTTGCCTCGGTCTACCGCTCCTTCCAGGACGTGGCCGATTTCCGCGAGGCCATTGCCACGCTGGAAAGCGACGCCCCGGATGCTGGCGACAAGCCATGAGTGATGCGGGGCTGGCGTTTTCGGCCGTTGACCATGGGCACATGGCGCGTGCGCTGCAGCTGGCCGAGCGGGCCCGCTTCAGTGCCCGGCCCAATCCGGTGGTGGGCTGTGTGATTGCCCATGGCCCGGCCGTGGTCGGCGAGGGCTTCCATATCCGTGCCGGCGGCCCGCATGCCGAGGTGCATGCGCTGCGCATGGCCGGTGAGCGTGCCCGCGGCGCGACCGCCTACGTCACCCTGGAACCCTGCGCCCATTACGGGCGCACGCCGCCGTGCGCGCTGGCCCTGATCCAGGCCGGGGTGGCGCGGGTGGTGTGTGCGGTCGGCGATCCGTTCGACCAGGTCGCCGGTGGCGGCTTCGAGCTGCTGCGCCAGGCCGGGATCGTGGTCGAGGTCGGCCTGATGGCCGCGGCCGCGCGCGAGTTGAACATCGGTTTCTTTACCCGGATCGAGCAGGGCCGGCCGTTCGTGCGGATCAAGCTGGCGGCCAGCCTGGACGGGCGCACCGCGCTGGCCGATGGTGCCTCGCAGTGGATCACCGGCCCGCAGGCGCGCGCCGATGTGCAGCACTGGCGCGCGCGCGCCGGTGCGGTGCTGACCGGTGCCGGCACCGTGCTGGCCGATGATCCGCGGCTGGATGTGCGCCTGGAACCGGGCATCGAGGTGGCCACCGGTCTGCGTGTGGTGCTCGATGCCGGCCTGCGCAGCCTGGCGCGGGCCAATGTCCGCAGCGGTTGCACCCCGACGCTGTACCTGCATGCGCCACAGGCCGCAGTGCCGGCAGGGGACTGGGGCAGTGCGCAGTTTGCGCCGGTGGCGGTGGCCGCCGATGGCCGGCTGGAGCTGGCCGCAGTGCTCGCCGCGCTGGCCGCGCGCGGCATCAATGAAGTGCATGTGGAAGCCGGTGCGCAGCTGTGCGGCGCACTGGTCGCCGCCGATCTGTATGACGAACTGCTGCTGTATCAGGCGCCGACCCTGCTCGGTGATGCCGCCCGTCCGTTGCTGGCCGGGTTGGCCATTGAGGCCATGGCGCAGCAACGCCGGCTGCAGCTGTGCGAGGCGTTGATGGTCGGCCAGGACCTGCGCCTGCGGCTGCGTCCGCGCAGCTGAAGGCGGGCAATGAAAACGGGCCCCGCAGGGCCCGTTTCGTGTACAGCGCAGTGCGGATGCTGGCCGCTTAGAAGCTGGCGCGCACGCCGGCCGAGTACTGGGTCACATCGCCGATCCACTGGACCTCGCCCACCAAGCCCCAGGTCGGGTTGAACTTGACCTGGCCACCGAGGGTGCCGACGAACTCGCTGTCCATCTTGCTGCCGTCCATCGCACCGGCGCGGACCCAGGCCTCGGTGCGGGCCGACGGGGTGCCACGCAGGCCCAGGGTGGCACGGCCGGCATTGATGCTGTCTTCCCACTTGCCGTTGAAGTCGGCAAAGCCGCTTTCCACCGGGATGCCCGATACCTTCAGGGTGTCCTTGACGCGGACATAGGCGATGTCGGCGGTGAAGTCCACACGCTCGCTCATGTTCATGTGCCAGCCCAGGCCCAGCTCGGCCTGTTGCAGGGTGTACTTGGCGCGGATCTGGCCTGCACCGTCACTCTCGGACAGGTTGCTGTAGCTGCCGAACACATGGGTGGACGGGGTGAAGGCATATGCGCCGCGGACGTAGCCGCCGTTGCCCTTCAGCGTGCCGAGGAAATCCATATCGGCCTCGGCACGGGTGAAGCCGGCTTCGGCGTAGGTATAGCTCAGGTTCTCGGTGGCGTGGGCAGCCAACGGGGTGGCGGCCAGCAGGGCAGCCAGAATCAGGGTCTTGCGCATGGGGATCTCCATCAGGGAATGTCCATTTCAGCCGGCGCCGAATGGGCCGGAGGTGTGCAGGCGTCATGTCTGCGGCCGGCATTATTGTGCAAACGGTCACAAAAGTGAATCTGGCTGGCCGCTGCTATACTTGCCCAGCCGGGAAACCGGCAACCAACAAACGTCTTCAGGGCGGGGTGCAATTCCCCACCGGCGGTAGGGGTGAAAGCCCGAGCCCGCGAGCGCTTTGATGCAGCTGTCCCCCGGGCAGAAGTGTTGAAGGTCAGCAGATCCGGTCCAATGCCGGAGCCGACGGTTACAGTCCGGATGAAAGAAGACGGCCTGCGCGCAGCCGATGGGCTGTGCGCGTGCCTGTTTGCCTTGCGGCGTTTTTCGCTCAATCACTGCGGAGAACGTTTTGTTTACAGGAATCATCGAAGGCGTCGGCCGCATTGCCCGACGCGAATCACTCGGCGGCGACGTCCGCTTCCATGTCCAGGTCGGTACGCTGCCGTTTGACGCCGTGCAGCTGGGCGAGAGCATTGCGGTCAATGGCGTCTGCCTGACCGTGATTGCCTTTGACCAGGACAGTTTCCAGGCCGATGCCTCCACCGAGACCCTGGGCCTGACCACCCTGGGTCAGCTGGCCGAAGGGGCGCACGTCAACCTGGAGCGGGCGATGCGCCCGACGGATCGTTTCGGCGGCCATATCGTCAGCGGCCATGTCGATGGCGTCGGCAGTGTGGTCTCCATCGACCAGGACGCGCGCGCGCTGCGCTGGCGCTTTGCCGCCCCGGCCGCGCTGCTGCGGTACATCGCCAAAAAGGGCTCGATCTGCGTCGATGGCGTCAGCCTGACCGTCAACGCGGTGGATGATGCCGGTTTCGAAGTGGCACTGATCCCGCACACCGTGGCCCATACCGCGTTTGCCCACACCGGTGTCGGTGCTGCGGTGAACCTGGAAATCGACCTGATCGCCCGTTATGCCGAGCGCCTGCTCGGTGCTGGAGACAACGCATGAACTTCGCCCCGATTCCCGAACTGCTGGAAGAAATCCGCCTGGGCCGCATGGTGGTCATCGTCGATGACGAGGACCGCGAGAACGAAGGTGACCTGATCATGGCCGCCGAGCTGGTCAAGCCGGCCGACATCAACTTCATGGTCACCCATGCCCGCGGCCTGGTCTGCCTGTCGGTGACCCGCGAGCGCACTGCCCAGCTCGGCCTGGCGCCGATGGTGAGCAACAACACCGCGCAGTTCCATACCAATTTCACCGTGAGCATCGAGGCCGCCGAAGGCGTGACCACCGGGATCTCGGCCTACGACCGCGCGCATACCATCCGCACCGCGGTGCGCCCGGATGCCCGGCCCAATGATCTGACCCAGCCGGGCCACATCTTCCCGCTCACCGCCCAGCCCGGCGGCGTGCTGACCCGTGCCGGCCACACCGAAGCGGCCAGCGACCTGCCGCGGCTGGCCGGGCTGGAGCCGGCCGGCGTGCTGGTGGAAATCCTCAATGCCGATGGCACCATGGCCCGTCGCCCGGAACTGGAAGTGTTCGCGCGCGAGCACGGCCTGAAGATGGGTTCGATTGCCGACCTGATCGCCTGGCGCCTGGCCAATGAACACACCGTGGAGCGGGTTGACGAGCGCGCGATCCAGACCGAGTTCGGCCCGTTCCAGTTGATCACCTACCGCGACCGCATCGCCCATGACCTGCACTTTGCGCTGGTCCGTGGCATCCCGGACAAGGCCACCCCGACCCTGGTCCGGGTCCAGGTGGAAAACCCGCTGGCCGACCTGCTGCACTGGCGCCGTGACGATTTCGGCGTGGCCGCCACCGATGCCTTGCGCGCGATCGATGCGGCCGGGCAGGGCGTGATGGTGGTGCTGAGCGCACCGCGCGATTCGGCCAGCCTGCTGGCGCGGCTGCGCGCCGAGCCGGTGCCGGCCGGCAACAGCAAGGATGTGGGCCAGTGGCGGCGCAACGGTGCCGGTGCACAGATCCTGGCCGACCTCGGCCTGGGCAAACTGCGCGTGCTCGGCACCCCGCGGCGGCAGGTCGGGCTGGCCGGCTACGGCCTGGAAATTGTTGAAACCGTGGCGTTGCCGGCGCCATGACGGCCGGTACTCAGCCAGACCGGGTTAAACTTTCCCACCCTTCAAGCCCCCAAAGCCCATGAGCCATTACGAAGGCGATCTTCGCGCCCCCGCCAATGCCCGCTTTGCGATCATCGCTGCGCGTTGGAATGCCCGTATTACCGATGTGCTGGTCACCGGCGCGCGTGAGTGTCTTGCCGCCAATGGCGTGGATGCCGGCGCGGTGGATGTGGTCCGTGTTCCCGGAGCCTGGGAAGTGGCGC
Source organism: Stenotrophomonas koreensis (assembly GCF_001431525.1). Taxonomy (GTDB): domain Bacteria; phylum Pseudomonadota; class Gammaproteobacteria; order Xanthomonadales; family Xanthomonadaceae; genus Stenotrophomonas; species Stenotrophomonas koreensis. The sequence continues at coordinate 64,215 of NZ_LDJH01000031.1, read as the reverse complement.
TGGCCGCCGAGCAGGTGGCCAAGGCCGGCCGGCATGCCGCGGTGATCGCGCTGGGTTGCGTGGTCCGTGGTGATACCCGGCATTACGAGCACGTGGCCGACCGTTGCGCCGAAGCACTGATGCGTACCCAGCTGGATCACCGCCTGCCGGTGGCCAATGGCGTGCTGGCGGTGGAGCGCTACGAGGATGCCGAGGCCCGTGCCGGTGGCAGCCATGGCAACAAGGGGGAAGAGTGCGCCCTGGCGGCGCTGGAAATGGTCAATCTGCTGGAGAAGCTGTAATGAATACCCCCAAGAGCGGCAAGCCTGCCGGCAAGCCGGTGCGGCGCGATGGCGTCGATCCGGTGCTGCGCTCGCGTGCGCGCCGGCGCGCGCTGCAGGCGATCTACGCCTGGCAGATTTCCGGCGGCAATGCACAGACCCTGCTGGCCCAGTTTGCCCATGAGCAGGCGCACGAAGTGGCCGACCTGGCCTATTTCGAGGCGCTGGTGCATGGCGTGCTGGACCACCGCAAGGAACTGGATGCGGCGCTGGCCCCGTTCGTGGACCGCGGCGACATGGAAGCGGTCGATGCGATCGAACGTGCGGTGCTGCGGGTGGCTGCCTACGAGCTGCGTTACCGCATCGATGTGCCGTACCGGGTGGTGATCAACGAAGCGATTGAAACGGCCAAACGCTTTGGTTCCGAGCATGGCCACACCTATGTCAACGGTGTGCTGGACCATGCCGCGCTGGAATGGCGCAAGGCCGAATCCACGCGCTGAGTGCCGCTGGCAGCGTCGGATGTCGGGTTTTCAACGCCGGGGCCGGGTGATCGGTGCCGGCGTTGTGGTTTTGGCGCCAGCTTTCGGCCGAGGATGAGCAACGATGCGCCTGGATGAGTTTTCGCTGATCGAACGCATTGCCGCGCGTACCGCCGCGCGTGCCGACATCATGCTTGGCATCGGCGATGACTGCGCACTGCTGGCGCCACCGGCAGGGCAGGTGCTGGCGGTGACTGCCGATACGCTCAATGCCGGCGTGCATTTTCCGCTGGAGACGCCAGCGTTTGACATCGGCTGGAAAACCCTGGCGGTGAACCTGTCCGACCTGGCCGCGATGGGCGCGCGTCCGGCCTGGTGCACGTTGGCCTTGTCGTTGCCGGACAGTGACCCGGTCTGGCTGGAGGCCTTTGCCGATGGCCTGTTTGCGCTGGCCGATGCCGCCGGGATCACCCTGGTCGGTGGCGATACCACGCGCGGGCCGTTGTCGCTGTCGGTCACCGCGATGGGCTGGGTGCCGGCCACGCAGGCGCTGCGCCGTGACGGTGCATGCGCCGGTGACCAGGTCTGGGTCAGCGGGGTGCCGGGCGAGGCCGCGCTGGCGCTGGCGCTGTGGCAGCAGGGCCGGCTGGATGTGGCCGCGGAGCAGGCCGATCCATTGCTGGAAACCCTGCGCCAGCGCCTGCTGCGGCCCAGCCCGCGCAACGCACTCGGCCTGGCCCTGCGTGGCATCGCCAGCGCGGCGATCGATGTCTCCGATGGCCTGGGCGCCGACTTGGGCCATGTCTGCCAGCGCAGCGGCCTGGCCGCGCAGCTGCAACTGGCCGCGCTGCCGGTGTCGCCGGCGCTGGCCCGCTTCGCCGCCGGCGAGCAGGCCTGGCCGCTGCAGACCGGCGGTGGCGATGACTACGAACTGTGCTTCAGCGCCCCGGCCGCCGCCCATGACCGGGTGCTGGCCGCTGCCGCCAGCGCCGGGGTTGCGGTGCACTGCATCGGCCGGCTGCAGGCCGGGCAGGGCGTGCACTGGCAGGATCCGGCTGGCCGGCCGTGGCTGCCGCCGCGGCGCGGCTACGACCACTTCGCCAGCGCGTAGTGCGGTGGCGTGGCTGTCCCGGGTGGGATGTGCTCAGCCCGGTGGCAGCAGCTTGCCCGGGTTGAGGATGCCGGCCGGGTCGAAGGCGTGCTTGATCGCCCGCATCAGCGCCAGGGTTGCCGGGTTGAACGCCGCCGGCATGAAATCGCGCTTGGCCAGGCCGATGCCATGCTCGCCGGAGAGCGTGCCGCCCAGCGCCAGCACCAGCGCGAACACTTCCGGCAGGGCGGCCTGGGCGCGGGTGTTCTGCCCGGCATCGTCGGGGTGGTAGAGGATGTTGACGTGCAGGTTGCCGTTGCCGGCGTGGCCGAAGGTGACGATAGGCAGCGCGAAGCGCGCCGACAGCGCCTGCACCCCGGCCACCAGTGCCGGCATCTGCGACACCGGTACCACCACGTCCTCGTTGATCTTGCCCGGGGCAATCGTCTTCAGCGCCGGGGACAGCGCGCGCCGGGCCGCCCACAGCCGTTCGCGGGCCACGCCGTCGGTGGCCACGTCCATCTCCAGCAGGCCCTCGCCCTCGCAGGCGCTGCCCACTGTGCCGAGCAGGGTCGGCAGGCTGTCTTCATCGCCTTCCACGTCCAGCAGCAGCATCGCGCCGGCCTCGGGCACCGTGGCGCCATTGCCGCGCAGCAGCTGCAGGCTGCGCGCATCCAGGAACTCGCATACCGTCGGCACCACCGGCTGGGCCATGATCCGCGCCACCGCTGCCGCGGCCGCTTCGGCATCGCGGTAGAAAGCGCGCAGCCCGGCGCGGGCGGCGGGCAACGGGTGCAGTTTCAGGGTGGCCTCGACGATCACCGCCAGCGTGCCCTCGCTGCCGACCAGCAGGTGGGTCAGGTCATAGCCGGTGGCGTCCTTGGTCCATGGTCCGCCGCAGACGATCAGCTCACCACGGCCATCGACCGCCTTCAGCCCGAGTACGTTGTCGCGGCTGGTGCCATACCTGACCGCACGCGGCCCGCCGGCATTGGTGGCCAGGTTGCCGCCGATGCTGCAGCTTTCGAAGCTGGACGGATCCGGTGCCCAGAACAGCCCGTGCGGGCGCAGCGCCTGCTGCAGGCTGCCGTTGAGCACGCCGGGCTGCACCACCGCGCAGCGGTCGGCCGGGTTGATTGCCAGGATCCGGTCCATCCGGGTCATTACCAATGCCACGCTACCCGGGGTGGGCACGGCCGCACCGGTGGTGCCGGTACCGGCACCGCGCGCCACCAGCGGCACGCGCCAGGCATGGCACAGACGCACGACCGCCTGCACCTGCTCCAGGTTGCGCGGGCAGGCCACCAGTGCCGGCCGTTGCTCACGCCAGGAGTTGTCACCGGCCTGCGCCTGCAGGCTGGCGCTGTCGCGGTGCAGGTCAGCGCCGAGGAGAGTGTGCAGCTGCTGGACAAAATCGGCAGGGAGTTCGCTCATGCGCATGTCAGTAGTCATCGGCGCGGAAGGCATCACGCAGCCAGTGCAGGGGCGCCGCTCCGGCCTGGGCCAGCACCACGTCAAAACGGCAGGTTGCCTGCGCCCAGGCCGGGTGCGCGGCCAGCCAGCCCCGGGCGGCGCGGATCACCTGGCGGCACTTGCGGGCGTCAAGCGAGGCCAGCGCACCGCCAAAGCCGGCGCCGCTGCGCTGGCGGACCTCGACAAACACCAGCGTATCGCCGTCACGCATCACCAGGTCCAGCTCGCCGAAGCGGCTGCGGGCGTTGCGCGCCAGCAGCTGCAGCCCGGCGCGCTGCAGCAGGGCCAGTGCTGCCGTCTCGGCAGCGGCCCCGCGTTGCAGGTGCTCAGCGGCCATCCACGATCGGCTGGGCATGCCCGCCGCTGAAAGTAGACCAGACCGGGCGGCGCAGCACCTGGCCGCTGCCATCCAGATAAAGCAGGCCGGTCGCCGCCGGCAGCCCTTGGTCGGTACTGGTGGCCAGGCGCGGCAGGTAGGCGCTGATCTTCCAGGCATCGTGGCCGAAGGCGAACAGGCGTGCCGCGGCGCCGCGTGCGGTCGGCAGGCGGCCGGCCAGTTCGTTGGCCGCCGGCAGCCCGTCCACGCGCTGGCTGCTCCAGCGCTCGTCCGGGAAGGCGATGCCATCGAGCACCTGGTCTTCTTCCGGCTTGCCGGTGCCCAGGGTCAGCTGCGAGCTGCCGACCCGGGTTGCGCCGGCCAGCCCGGCCAGCGCCAGCTGTGGCGCCAGTGCCCTTGCCTGCGGGCCGCGCACGGCCAGGAACACCGCCTCGGCCGGCAGCTGCAGCTGGCTGCTGATGTCGGCCGGGGTGTCGCTGACCGCCACGCTGGCCAGCACCTGCCCGCCACGTTGGCTGAATTGGGTGTTGAACGCGGCGGCGGCACGGCGGCCGTTGTCATCATTGCTGTGGATCACCAGCGCCTTGCTGCGCTCGCGGGCGAGCAGGAACTCGGCGGCCATCACCCCGTCATCTTCCGGGGCCAGCGAGAAGGCCAGGTGGCCCTGGGGCGGCAGCGTCCTGCCGTGGTTCAGGGCCTGCACGGGGACGGGCAGCGGGCTGCGTGCGAACAGCGCATCGACCTCGTCGCGGCCGAGCGGGCCGATCACATAATCGGCGCCGGCGGCCACCGCCCGGTCATACGCGGCCAGTGCGCCGGCAGCGGTACCGGCGGTGTCGATGAACTGCAGCTCCGGACGCTGCCGGTGTTCGGCGTAATAACCGGCGAGCAGGCCGTCACGTACCGGGCCGGCAGCGGTGGCGAGCTGGCCGCTCAATGGCAGCAGTACCGCAATCCGCCCCGGCGGACGGTAACCGTCGCGCTCGGCGGCGGCGCGCTTGCTGAAGTCCGGCAGGCTGGCCGGATCCAGCTGCAATGGCCGTGGCAGGGTCAGGCCGCGGGCGATCAAGGCACGCCCGGCCTGGTTGTAGAAGGGATCGCCAACGGCCAGCGCCGCGCTGCGCTCGCGCAGGCTGGTGTCATCCACCCGTGCCAGCAGGCGCTGGAGATCTGCCTGCGCCTGGGTGCGTTGCGCCCCGTCCAGCACCGGCAACGCACGGCTCAATGCCGCCGCTGCGGCGAACAGGTCGCCTTGCGCCTGGTGTGCGGCCGCGGTGGTCAGCAGCCAGGACGCCTGCAGCGGGGCATGCACGGCGGCGGTGCTGCCGAGCAGGGTCAGTGCCTGTGCCGGCTGGTTGGCAGCCACTGCCTGGATGGCCTGCAGCAGCTGGTAACGCTGGCTGCTGGCGCCACTCAGGTGACGGCTGTTGAGCTGGCCGAGCAGGGATTGTGCGCGGGCGCCATCACCGGCCAGGTGCCAGCCCCAGGCCGCATCGGCCAGGGCCTGGCTGCGTGCAGCGCCACGCAGGCTGCCGGCCTGGGTTTCCAGCGCCAGTGCGGCCTCGCGCGGTTGCCCACCCTCAAGCTGCGCCAGCGCCGCCTGATGTGCCGGGCTGGCGGTCGGGGTCACCGTGGTGGTGGCGCAGCTGGTCAGCAGGGCCAGGCTGAGCGACAGGGCGGACAAGCGCAAGGAGGCGTTTTTCATCTCAGGGTCCATTGTGCGCATGCGCGCCAGGGTGGGTGCAAGGAAGCGGTAGGATTCTAACCCTGACCATGACAAAGCCGTCCCAAGAAGATGTCCACCGCTACGCTGTATGTGATCGCCACCCCGATCGGCAACCTTGCCGATATCTCTGCCCGCGCACTGCAGACGCTGCGCGAGGTTGCTGCGGTGTGTGCCGAAGACACCCGCCACACCCGCCCGCTGCTGGCCCACTACGGCATCGACAAGCCGTTGATCGCCCTGCATGACCACAACGAGGAGGCGATCGCCGACAAGGTCGTGGCCCGGCTGCTGGCCGGCGAGTCACTGGCGCTGGTCTCCGATGCCGGCACCCCGCTGGTCTCGGACCCGGGCTTCAAGCTGGTGCGTGCGGCGCGTGCGGCCGGAGTAAAGGTCAGCCCGATTCCCGGCGCCTGCGCCGCCATCGCTGCGCTCAGTGTGGCCGGGCTGCCGAGTGACCGCTTCGCCTTTGAAGGCTTCCTGCCGGCCAAGGCCAGCGCCCGTCGTGAGCGTCTGTCGCGCCTGGCCAGTGCCACTGCGACGCTGGTGTTCTATGAGTCCTCGCACCGGATCGAGGAGTCGCTGGCCGACATGCTGGCCATCTTCGGCGGTGACCGCCCGGCCGTGCTGGCGCGCGAGCTGACCAAACTGTTCGAGACCGTGCTCGATGGCGACCTGGCCAGCCTGCTGGCCCAGATCCAGGCCGATCCGAACCAGCGCCGCGGCGAATTCGTGGTGATGGTGCAGGGGGCTGGTGATGACGAGGCGGCGCAGATTGCCGAAGGCCGCCGCCTGTACGCCCGGCTCAACGAACACCTGCCGCCCTCCACCGCGGCCAAGCTGGCCGCTGAACTGAGCGGTGCGCCGCGCAAGGCGTTGTATGGGCAAGCCGATCACCACTGAGCTGAGCTGGCGCGCCGATACTCCCACCGCGTTGCAGGCCCAGCTCGGGCTGGAAGGCCTGCCTGCCGGGCAGGCGGCGCTGCTGGACAAGAAGTCACGCGAGCGCTGGCTGATCGCGGTGTGGCTGACCGCCTTTGCCGACCAGCTGCGCTACCCGTTGCGCGTGCACAGCAGCGAGCGCCCGGATTTCCTGCTCTCCGCCCCGGGCCTGGCGGTCGGGGTGGAGTGCATGGAAGTGGTGCCCGAAGAGCTCAAGCGCCTGCAGACGCAGCTGCGCGACATCAATTCCGGCTGGCTGCGGCCGGTGCTGGCGCCCGGTGAGCATGACTGGGACTGGTCCAACCCGCTGCTGCAGCGCCTGCTTGCGGCCAAGGGCGGGCGTCCCGGATTCAATGGCGAGGACCCTGTCGCACTGTGGCTGGCGGTGATGCGCTGGGCGGTGGCCAAGAAGCGCGATGTGATCGGCCGCGAAGGCTTTGCCCGCCAACCGCGGAATGTGCTGCTGCTGCATGACAACTGGCCACTGCCGGCATTGCCGTGTGCCGGCCCGGGCGATGACGCCGAGCAGCAGCGCTGGCAGGGAGTGCTTGATCAGCTGTATGCCCAGTTGCTGGCTGATGGTGCCTTTGTCGACTGGCAGCAGGTGGCTATCGTGCACCCGGCGCGGGTCTGGAAGATCCAGCGTGATGGCGTGCGCTGCCGGCAGCGCGACTGAGTGCACGGTAGTGGCTGCCGCGTTTGTGCAGACTGTGTGTGATCACACGCGATCTGGCTCACAAGGAAGTTGATATGTCGATGCGGAATCTGATCGGCCCGTTGCTGGCACGCGGTATCCAGCTGTCATTGATGCTGGGCCTGACCCTGTCGCCCTTGTCGCTGGCACGGTCAGCCGAAGAGCCTGTTGTCGATCTGTCGGCCAAATTCGCCGATGCCGATCCACTGACCAGGTTCGCTCACCGTGCGGCATGGGTCCATGTGTCGTGTCTGCAACGCCATCCGCAGCAGGCCGCCGCGTGGGAGCGCGCCGTTCAGCAGTTGCTTGAGCCTGATCGCCGTAGCCAATCGCTGCCGGGGCTGGATCCGGAAACCACCGTGCCATTATCGGTGGCTCATTGTGAGTACGAGATGGCGTTGTGGTCGACGCTTGATCGCAGTGATGCCCATGTACTGGCGGAATTGCTGGAAGAGGTGGCACTGCAGCGTCTGGATGATGCCTGGATGGACAACCCTCGGCGGTTGGTGCTGGGCATTGTCTTCATGCCCTTCGGGGTGCCCCAGGTGGACAGCCTGCATCCGCAAGGGCCGGCACAGCAGGCTGGGCTCAAGCCGTTGGATCAGTTGTTGTCCATTGATGGTGTCCGTGTGGCCAGTATCAGCGGTTTTCATGTCCAGCTGGCCAGGGCCATACCGGGCAAGGCATTGAGGGTGATCTGGAAGCGGCATTCATCCGCTGGCACGCAGCAACATGAAGCCATGATGGTTCCGGTGACATGGGCGCAGTTGTCACAAGCGGCGGATTGAGGCAGCGGACAGGCACGCTGGCATGCGACATGCGACAATGCGCGCTGGCGGAGTCGGCCAGACAGTCGCGTCACCCCTTGCGGGTGCCGAGGAAAGTCCGGGCTCCACAGGGCAAGGTGCCAGGTAACGCCTGGGCGGCGCAAGCCGACGGAAAGTGCAACAGAAAGATACCGCCTACGTTCCTTTCGAGGAGCCGGCAAGGGTGAAATGGTGCGGTAAGAGCGCACCGCGAGTCTGGCAACAGACCGGCACGGCAAACCCCACCTGGAGCAAGACCAAATAGGGATCCATTGGCGTGGCCCGCGCTGGATCCGGGTAGGTTGCTTGAGCGGCACGGTGACGTGCCGCCTAGAGGAATGACTGTCCACGACAGAACCCGGCTTATCGGCCGGCTCCGCCTCCTGACCCACAGCGCCCTGTCGTCACGACAGGGCGTTTTTTCATCCTGCGACGCTGGTGGCGACAAACTGGCCCTGGCCATCGAAGAGCCAGTGGTCCTGACCGGCGGGCACGCCATCGGCGGCAAACCGGCGTTCGATCAGGAAGCCGGCACCGCTCTGGTCGATGCCCACGATGGTGCTGGCACGGGTGCCGTAGTCGCGTCCGCGGAGGAATACCGGGGCCAGGCTGCGCTCACGCGGCATGCCCACGCCGGTGTCAGGCAGCTGTGCATCGTCGGGCTGTCGCTCATCGGCCAGCGCCTGCCACAGCGTGTCCAGGCTGTCCTGTCCCTGCTGCAGCCACTGCTGCAGGGCAAGGCGCAGGTGCTCGCTCTTGGGCCAGCGGCTGTTGAGCCGGGCGTTGGACAGTGCGTGGATGCCGCTGGCCAGTGCCTGCCGCTGCGGCGGGTGGTTGCCCAGATAGCGGCAATCGCCGGCATCGGCCAGCAGCAGGTTGAAGGGTGGGTACTGGTGGGCCTGGCTGGCCAGCGCAGCGGCATGCTCGTCCGCGCTGGCCCCGGCCTGCAGGTAGGCGGCCACCAGCGCGCCGCGCGACGGGCCGTCCTGGCGTGCCTGCGGGTCGCGGACATTGGTCAGTACGGCCAGCCGCCCGCGGCCATCGGTGGCCAGCCAGCTGCCGCCGGCGCGCAGGTCGCGCCCGCCCAGCAACGGCGCGTCGGCCCACGGCGCCGAGGCGGCCGTGGGGCGGTCATGGAACTCATCGCGGTTGCCGATCAGCAACAGCCGCCAGCGCGGATGGGCCTGCCAGGCCAATGCAAGAACACACATCGGCAAAGTGTGGCGGTTTGCGCAGTAGCCGGCCAGCGCTGGCTGGGCGGGCGTTGGCTGCGGCGGCTTCCTTCACCCCGTCTGCATGGTGCTGAACACCTGTGAAATTTAGAAAGCTCAGGCGAAACAGCGACTTGTGGATAAGCTTTGAACAAGTCTCTAAAGATTGTTGCAAATCATTGATCGGGAAAGTGATTTTCCCTGGGAAAAGTTGTTGACAAGGGGGGCGGCGCTGCTAAGGTGGGCTCAAGCGGGAATTTCGGGTTTTTTGTGGGTTTTCGTGGTTCAATAATTCACTGAAAAAAACATGGGTGGGTACAGCGATCGTGTTCCAGGGTGAGACGGCCATCACTGTTGACGACAAGGGGCGCATGACGGTTCCGACCGCGCAGCGCGACCTGGTGTCGTCAGCCTGTGGCAACCGCCTGGTGCTGACCTACAACCCGTTCGAGCACGGTTGCCTGTGGCTGTACCGGCCCGCAGCGTGGGAGAAGGTGCGTGACGATCTGCTGGCCCGCCCGAACATGAGCAAGACCGTACGCACCCTGCAGCAGAAGCTGGTGGGTTCGGCGGCGCACCTGGAGCTGGACGGCAATGGTCGTATCACGCTGCCCCCCAGCCACCGCAGTGCGGTGGGCATCGAAAAGAAAGCGGTGCTGATGGGAATGGGCGACAAATTTGAACTGTGGAGCGAGCAGGCGCATCGCGCGCTGATCGCACAGACGCTGGATGACAGCGATCTGGGCGATGACCTGCTCGACCTGAGACTGTGAGCCAGGGGGCCGGGATGCGTGAGCAACCGCACACCGGTCACCCTTCGGCGCAGCCGCCGGCACAACATCTGCCGGTGCTCTACGCCCAGGTCCTTGACGGCCTGAGGGTGATCGAAAATGGAACTTACCTGGACGGCACGTTCGGGCGTGGCGGGCATGCCGGGGGCGTGCTGCGCCTGCTCGGGCCGCAGGGTCGGCTGTTGGTCATGGACAAGGATCCGGAGGCGATTGCGGTTGCCGAGCGCGATTTCGCTCCCGACCCGCGCGTGGCGATCTTCCGCGGCTCCTTCGCCGACCTGCTGGCCTGGCCGGAAACGGCCGGCGGGCTGGATGGCGTGCTGTTCGACCTGGGGGTGTCCTCGCCGCAGCTGGACGTGGCCGAGCGCGGCTTCTCCTTCGGCAAGGATGGCCCGCTGGACATGCGCATGGACCCGGAGTCCGGCGTCAGTGCCGCGCAGTGGCTGGCCACCGCCAGCGATGCTGAAATTGCCGACGTGCTGTGGCACTACGGTGAGGAGCGTGCCAGCCGCAAGATCGCCCGTGCGATCGTGGCCCAGCGCGAGAAGACCCCGCTGACCCGCACCGCGCAGCTGGCCGAGCTGATCAACCAGGTGGTGCCGCGCGGCAAGGACAAGTCCAACCCGGCCACGCGCAGCTTCCAGGCCATCCGCATCCACATCAACCGCGAGCTGGCCGATCTGGAAGCCGGGCTGGAAGCAGCCGTGGCCCGGCTCAAGCCCGGTGGCCGGCTGGCGGTGATCAGCTTCCATTCGCTGGAAGACCGCATCGTCAAGCAGTACTTCAACAAGCTGGCCAAGGCACCGCCGGGCAACCGCCGGATGCCGGTGGAGTCCGGTTTCGTGCCGACCCTGGAATTGATTGGCGGTGCGATCAAGGCCGACGAGGCCGAGTTGGCTGCCAATCCGCGTTCGCGCAGCGCCGTGCTGCGCGTGGCACAAAAGGTGGGGGTACGCTGATGGCCCGCCTGCTGCTGGTGATCCTGCTGGTTGCCACCATCGCTTCGGCGGTGGCCGTGGTGCACAAGCGGCACCAGCATCGCCAGTTGTTTGTCGAGTTGTCGCGGCTGGAGCAGCAGCGCGATGAGCTGAACATCGAGTTTGGCCGCCTGCAGCTGGAACAGGCCACGTTGACCCAGGCCGGGCGCGTGGACCACTTGGCTCGCACCCGGCTCGGGATGAAATTTCCCGAGGCGGCCGACATCGTGGTGGTGCGCCAATGAGCGGACGCAAGCACAAGGGACGGGTCTTCAACCAGCGCGGGCGACTGCTGCTGGTTGGTTCGGTTCTGGGCCTGTGTGCGGTCAGCCTGGTGGCCCGCGCGGCCTATGTCCAGCTGGTCAACAACGCCTTCTACCAGCGCCAGGGCGAGGCGCGTTTCCTGCGTGAGGTGCCGATTCCGACCTCGCGCGGGATGATCACCGACCGCAACGGCGAGCCGGTGGCCGTGTCCACCCCGGTGGCCTCGATCTGGGTCAACCCGAAAGAGCTGCTGCTGCATCCGGAGCGGATCGGCGAACTGGCCCAGGCCCTGGCGCTTTCTCACGAGGAGCTGACCCAGCGCCTGGCGCAGAAGGCGGACAAGGAGTTCATGTACGTGCGCCGCCGGATCAACCCGGACCAGGCGCAGCGCGTGCTGGACCTGAAGATCCCCGGCGTGTTCTCCCAGCGCGAGTTCCGGCGGTATTACCCGCAGGGCGAGGCGCTGGCGCATGTGCTGGGCTTTACCAATATCGATGACCAGGGCCAGGAAGGTCTGGAGCTGGCCTTTGATGAATGGCTCAGCGGCAAGCCCGGTGCCAAGAAGGTCATCCGCGACCGCAAGGGCGCGATTGTCGAGAGCATCGACCTGGTGCGTGCGGCTGAACCGGGGCGTGACCTGACCCTGAGCATCGACCGCCGCATCCAGTTCCTGGCCATGCGCGAGCTGCGCAATGCGGTGACCCAGAACAAGGCCGCCGGTGGCTCGGTGGTGGTGATGGACGTGGCCACCGGCGAGGTGCTGGCGATGGCCAACCTGCCCACCTACAACCCCAACGCGGTGGGCAGTGCCAGCCCGGATGCCCGGCGCAACCGCGCCGTCACCGATCTGGTCGAACCCGGCTCGACGATGAAGCCGTTGACCGTGGCCGCGGCGCTGCAGGCCGGTGTGGTCACGCCCGAGACGGTCTTTGATACCAACCCCGGCTACATGGCGGTGGGGCGTTACACCATCCGTGACGTGCCGCGCAACAACGGTGTGCTGACCACCACCGGGGTGATCACCCGTTCGTCCAACATCGGTTCGGCCAAGATCGCCGCCCAGATGCCGGACCGGGTTTTCTATGACAGCGTGCGCCAGTTCGGCTATGGCCAGCTGCCGGGCAGTGGTTTTCCGGGCGAGTCGGCCGGGGTGGTGCCGGTGCCGGGCACCCCGAACTGGTATGGCAGCACCAAGACCACCATGTCCTACGGCTATGGCCTTAACGTGACCCCGCTGCAGATGGCGCAGGCCTTTGCCACGCTGGGCAATGGTGGCCAGCTGGTGTCGCCAACCTTCATCCGTGGCCAGAGCGCTGCCGAACGCAACGTGCGCCAGGTGGTGGACCGTGAGGTTGCCAACCAGGTGGTGCAGATGATGCAGACCGTGGTTACCAACGGCGGTGCCAAGCAGGCCGGCATCCTCGGCTACCACGTGGCCGGTAAAACCGGAACGGCACGTAAAGCCGGTCCGGGCGGCTATGTGCGCGGCCGTTACAATTCCCTGTTTGCCGGCCTGGTGCCGGCATCCAACCCTCGATTCGCGACTGTGATTGTCATCAATGATCCCCAGGGCAGCTCGTATTACGGCGGCCTGGTGGCCGCGCCGGTATTCCACCATGTGATGGAAGGCGCGCTGCGGCTGATGGATGTTCCCCCCGACAATATCGATGCCTGGCTGGCCGCCCAGGCCGACGGCAAGCTCGGCCATAGCGCCAGCGTGCTGCCGGCGGCGCCGGATCCGGCCCTGGTGCCCGATGCCGGGGCCGAGCTGGATGCGGTGCTGCCGCAGGCCTTGCCCGAAGGGGCGATCCCATGAGCCGCACACTGGCGCTGGCCCGGCTGCTGCCCGATATCGCCGACGTTGGCGATATTGCCGTGTCTGGCCTGGTACTGGACAGCCGCGACGTGCGCCCCGGGGATGCCTTTGTCTGCGTGGCAGGTTTCGGCGCGCACGGGCTGAATTTTGTCCAGCAGGCCCGTGCCAACGGCGCGGTGGCCATCCTGTATGACCACCCCGCGCCGGAAGGCATCGCGGTGCCGGCCGATGCGATTGCCGTGCCTGGCCTGCGCGCGCGCATGGGCGCGCTGGCTGACCAGTTCCACGGCCAGCCCTCGCGCAGCATGACGATGGTCGGGGTCACCGGCACCAACGGCAAGACCTCCACCGTGCAGTTGCTGGGCCAGGCCTGGCAGCGGCTGGGCATCACTTCCGGTTCGATCGGCACCCTGGGTGTTGGCCTGTACGGCCAGGTGGTGCCGACCGGGTTCACCACGCCGCTGGTGTTGCAGATGCACCAGGTGCTGGCGCAGCTGCGCGATGCCGGCGCCAGCGCCACCGCGATGGAAGTCAGCTCGCATGCGCTGGACCAGGGCCGGGTGGATGCGGTGCATTACGACATTGCGGTGTTCACCAACCTCACCCGTGACCACCTGGACTACCACGGCAGCATGGACGCCTACGGTGCGGCCAAGGCGCGGCTGTTCCAGCGCCCCGGCCTGAAGGCGGCGGTGATCAACCTGGACGATGCCTACGCACCGACGCTGCTGGCGCTGCTCGACCCGGCAGTGGCCGTGGTCGGGGTGTCCTCGCGTGGCGCCGCCAGCGCGCGCCTGCAGGCTGCCGACATCGTCATGGACAGTGCCGGGCTGCATTTCCAGCTGCGTGCCGATGGCCAGCAGGCCGCGGTGGACTCGCCGCTGCTGGGCCGTTTCAACGTCGACAACCTGCTCGCCGTGGCTGGGGTGCTGCTGGCCCAGGGCCAGCCACTGGCCGTCATCGCCAGCCTGCTCGGCCAGCTGCGACCGATCAGCGGGCGCATGAACAAGCTCGGTGGCCAGGCCGGTCAGCCGACCGTGGTGGTCGATTACGCCCATACCCCCGATGCCCTGCTGCAGGCACTGAGCAGCCTGGAAGACCACGTCGACGGCCTGCTGGCCTGCGTGTTCGGCTGTGGCGGTGACCGCGATGCCGGCAAGCGCCCGCAGATGGCCGCCATCGCCGAGGCACATGCCGACCGGGTCATCGTCACCGATGACAACCCGCGCAGCGAGGACGGCGATGCCATCGTGGCCGACATCCTGGCTGGCTTTGCCCGCCCGGAAACGGTGGCCGTGCAGCGCGACCGCGCGCTGGCCATCGACAGCGCGATTGCCACGGCCAGCGCCGGCGATGTGGTGTTGATCGCCGGCAAGGGCCACGAGCCGTATCAGGAAATCAACGGGGTCAAGCATCCCTTTGATGACAGCCAGGTCGCACAGCAGTGCCTGGACCTGCATTTTTCCACCCACCACGGAGAGCGGCCATGAGGCGTACGCCGCTGTCGATGCTTGCCCACTGGGCCGGTGGCAGCCTGCACGGGGAGGACGTGGCCATCGATGGCCTGTCCAATGACAGCCGTGCGATCGTGCCGGGTAGCCTGTACCTGGCCCTGCGTGGCGAGCGCTTTGACGGGCATGAATTTGCCGCTGCCGCGCAGGCGGCCGGTGCCGCCGCGCTGCTGGTCGAGCGGCTGCTGCCGATCGAGCTGCCGCAGCTGCTGGTGGACAACAGCGAGCAGGCCCTGGCGCGGATTGCCGCGGCCATCCAGGCCGACCGCCGCACCGAAGTGTTCGCCATCACCGGCTCCAACGGCAAGACCTCGGTCAAGACCCTGCTCAGCGCAATCCTGGGCCATGCCGCGCAGGTGCAGGGCAGGCAGGTCTACGCGACGCCGGGCAACCGCAACAACGAGATCGGCCTGCCGCTGGCAGTGATCGACGCGCCAGAGGACGCGGACTGGGCCATCTACGAGATGGGCGCCGGCAAGCCCGGTGACATTGAATACCTGACCGTGATCGCGCCGCCGCGCTATGCGCTGGTCAACAACATCGCCGCCGCCCACCTGGAGCGGATGGGCAGCCTGCTCGGCGTGGCCGACACCAAGGGCGCGATCTACCGTGCGCTGCCGGCCGACGGGGTGGCGGTGATCAATGCCGACGAGGCATTTGCCCCGTGGTTTGAACAGCACTGTGTCGGCATCCCGGCCCGCTGCAGGGTGCTGCGTTTTGGCCTGGACCTGCCGGCCGAGGTCACTGCACGCGCCATCCAGACCGATGCCGCCGGCAGCCACTTCGTGCTGGTCACCCCGGCCGGGCAGGCGCAGGTGCAGCTGGCCCTGCCGGGCCGCCACAACGTGGCCAATGCACTGGCCGCGGCCAGCCTGGCGCTGGCCGCCGGGGTGCCGCTGGCCCAGGTCGCCGAAGGCCTGGGCCAGGCCCGGCCGGTGGCCGGGCGCCAGGTGGCGCACACCCTGGCCAACGGTGCGGTGCTGGTCGATGACAGCTACAACGCCAACCCCGGTTCGCTGGCCGCAGCCATTGCCAGCCTGGCCGCCAGTGGCCAGCCCGGCTGGCTGGTGCTGGGCGACATGCGCGAGCTCGGCCCGCAGGCGCGCGCACTGCATGCCGCCGCCGGCGAGCAGGCGCGCAGCGCCGGCCTGGCCCGGCTGTGGACCCTGGGCGAACTGGCCGATGCTGCCTCTACTGCCTTTGGCGAGGGCGGGCGGCACTTCGCCAGCCATGCCGAACTGGCCGCGGCGCTGGCCGCCGAACTTCCCGCTGCTGCGCGCTGCCTGGTCAAGGGCTCGCGTGGCAGTGCCATGGACAAGATTGTGAGCGCGCTGCTGGCGCGCGACGAGGGAAATAATCATGTTGCTTGAGTTGGCCCGTTGGCTGCAGCAGCTCGATGAGCTGTTCCGGTTGTTCAACTACATCACCTTGCGCGGCATCCTGGCGGCGCTGACCGCGCTGGGGTTGAGCCTGTGGCTGGGGCCGTGGGCGATCGCCCGCCTGGCCCAGCTCAAGGGCCAGCCGATCCGTACCGATGGCCCGAAGAGCCACTTTTCCAAGGCTGGCACCCCGACCATGGGCGGGGGCCTGATCCTGCTGGCGATCACCATCTCGACCCTGCTCTGGGGCGACCTGCGCAACCGCTATGTCTGGGTGGTGCTGGTGGTGATGCTGTGCTTTGGCGCGATCGGCTGGTACGACGACTGGATCAAGATCGCCAAGCGTGACCCCAACGGCCTGAAGTCCCGCTACAAGTACCTGCTGCAGTCCATCTTCGGCCTGGCCGCGGCGGTGTTTCTGTATCTGACCGCCGATGTGCCGGCCGCGCTGACCTTCTACATCCCGATGTTCAAGTCCATCGCGCTGCCGCTGGCCGGGCTGAGCTTCATCGCCATTGCCTATTTCTGGATCGTCGGCTTCTCCAATGCGGTCAACCTGACCGACGGCCTGGACGGGCTGGCGATCATGCCCACGGTGATGGTGGCCTGCGCGCTGGGCGTGTTTGCCTATGCCTCCGGCCATGCCGAGTTTGCCCGCTACCTGCAGATTCCCTCCATTCCCGGTTCCGGTGAGCTGGTGATCATCAGCGCGGCCATTGCCGGTGCAGGGCTGGGCTTTCTGTGGTTCAACACTTACCCGGCAATGGTGTTCATGGGCGATGTCGGTGCGCTGGCGCTGGGCGCGGTGCTCGGCACGATGGCGGTGATCGTGCGCCAGGAGCTGGTGCTGGTGGTGATGGGCGGCATCTTCGTGATCGAGACGCTGTCGGTGATGATCCAGGTGGCCAGCTTCAAGCTGACCGGCAAGCGCGTGTTCCGGATGGCACCGATCCACCACCACTTCGAGCTGAAGGGCTGGCCGGAGCCGCGGGTGATCGTGCGCTTCTGGATCATCTCGGTGGTGCTGGTGCTGATCGGCCTGGCCACGCTGAAGGTGCGCTGATGAGCGAACTGTCGTCCCAGGCAACCCGGATGGAGGCCATCGGCGGCACGTATGACCGCTGGCTGCTCGGTGCTGCGCTGGCACTGGCGGCCATCGGCGTGATCATGGTGGCCAGTGCCTCGGTGGCCCTGGCCGGTGACCCGACCTATTACCTCAAGCGCCACCTGGTGCACCTGGTCCTGGGCGTCGGCATGGCCATTGCGGCGATGAAGGTCGAGTTGCGCAAGGTCGAGGAATTCAACAAGTGGCTGCTGATCGGCTGCTTTGTACTGTTGTTGCTGGTCATGGTGCCCGGTCTGGGCCACAGCGTTAACGGTGCGCGGCGCTGGGTGCGCCTGCCCGGGCTGGGCAGCTTCCAGATGGTGGAGGCGGTGAAGGTGCTCTACATCGTCTGGCTGGGCAGCTACCTGGTGCGCTTTGCCGATGAGGTCAATGCCACCTGGCTGGCGATGATCAAGCCGGTGGGGGTGGTGATTGCCCTGGTCGCCATCCTGTTGATGCAACCGGACTTTGGTTCCTCGATGCTGCTGCTGGGCATTACCGCCGGCATGCTGGTGCTGGGCGGGGCGCAGATCAAGCGCATGCTGCTGCCGATCCTGCTGCTGCTGCCGCCGTTGGCCGCGCTGGTGATCCTGGAGCCGTACCGCATGCGCCGGGTGACCTCGTTCATGGACCCGTGGGCCGACCAGCTCGGTTCGGGTTACCAGCTGACCAATGCGCTGATGGCCATCGGCCGCGGCGAGTGGACCGGGGTGGGGCTGGGGGCTTCGATCCAGAAGCTCAACTACCTGCCCGAGGCACATACCGATTTCATCTTCTCGGTGCTGGCCGAGGAAACCGGCTTCCTCGGCGTGTGCGTGGTGATCGCGCTGCTGGCGCTGCTGATCGGCCGCGCGCTGTGGCTGGGCATGCAGTGCGTGGACCAGCGCCGCCACTTCTCCGGCTATGTCGCCTACGGCGTGGCGCTGTGGCTGGCGATGCAGGCGTTCATTTCGATCGGGGTCAACCTGGGCATGTTGCCGACCAAGGGCCTGACCCTGCCGCTGATTTCCTCCGGTGGTTCCAGCGTGATGATGACCTGCGTGGCGGTGGGCCTGCTGCTGCGGGTGTCCTGGGAATACCAGCGGGCCGTGCGCCGGCAATCCTGGCGGGTGGCCGGCGGGCTGGACGATGCACCGGCCGTGCCCGCAGACGAGTACGAGCCGGCGATCACGCCGGCACCGTTGAGTGCGACCGCGGTGGCCGCACGGATGCAGGGCGGCAATGCCGTCCGCGGCACCAGCCGGCTGCAATCACGGGTTGAACCCAGCTTTGGAGAACTGCGATGAGCGCGCCGATCAGCCAGGCCGATGCCCGTCCGGTGGTGATCATGGCCGGCGGTACCGGTGGCCATATCTTCCCGGGCCTGGCGGTGGCCAGGGAGCTGCGTGCGCGTGGCGTGCCGGTGACCTGGCTGGGCGCGGCCGGGGCGATGGAAACCCGGCTGGTGCCACCGCAGGGCATCGCCATCGATACCCTGCCCATTGCCGGTATCCGCGGCAAGGGCAAGCTGGCCCTGCTGGGTGCACCGTTCCGGATCATGCGGGCGGTGCGCGCGGCCGGTTTTGCCCTGCGTGCACGCAACCCGCGCGCGGTGGTCGCCTTTGGCGGCTTTGCCTCCGGCCCCGGCGGCCTGGCCGGGCGTCTGCTCGGGGTGCCGTTGATCGTGCATGAGCAGAACCGTGCCCCGGGCATGACCAACCGCATCCTGGCGCGTTTCTGCCGCCGCCTGCTGGTCGGTTTTCCGGGCAGTTTTGCCGGTGGCGAAGAGCTGGTCGGCAACCCGGTGCGGGCTGAAATTGCCGCCATTGCCGCTCCCGAACAACGCCTGGCTGGCCGTGGCGGCCCGCTGCGGGTGCTGGTGGTGGGTGGCAGCCAGGGCGCACGCGTGCTCAACCAGGCCGTGCCGGCGGCGGTGGCCGCGCTGGCCGGCCAGGCGCAGTTCCAGATCCGCCATCAAAGTGGCGAGAAGCTGTTTGCCGAAGCGCAGGCGGCGTATCAGCAGGCCGATGTGGCCGCTGAAGTCAGCCCGTTCATTGCCGATATGGCTCAGGCATTTGCCTGGGCGGACCTGGTGGTGTGCCGGGCGGGGGCCTCGACCCTGGCCGAGCTGTGCGCGGTCGGGGTGCCGGCGGTGCTGGTGCCGTTCGCCGCCGCGGTGGATGACCACCAGACCCGCAATGCGCAGTACCTGGTCGAACACGGCGCGGCGGTGCTGCTCAAACAGGACGCTGGATTGGCGGCCGCCCTGCAGCAGACGCTGCAGCAATTGCATGACGATCCGGCGCGCCGCATGGCGATGGCACAGGCGGCACGTGGCCTGGCCCGTGTCGATGCGGCAGCGCGGATCGCAGACATCATTTTAGAGGAATCCACGATGACAACCGGCAACGGCAACAACGCTTCCGGCAAGCAGGTACAGGCATGAGCCGTCGCCTGCACGATACCCAGGACCTGGTCCGCGCCTTCCCGCGCGTGCACTTCGTCGGCATTGGCGGCACCGGCATGAGCGGTATCGCCGAGGTGATGCTGACCCTGGGCTATGAGGTTTCCGGTTCGGACAATGCCGACAACGCCGCCACCCGCCGCCTGGCGCGGCTGGGCGCACGGATCATGCGCGGGCATTCGGCCGCCAATGTGCTGGGCACCGACTGCGTGGTGGTGTCCAGCGCGATCCGCGCCGACAACCCCGAGCTGATGGAGGCGCGCAGCCAGCGCATTCCGATCATGCCGCGTGCGGCGATGCTGGCCGAACTGATGCGTTTCCGCCGCGGCATCGCGGTGGCCGGCACCCATGGCAAGACCACCACCACCTCGCTGACCGCCGCGGTGCTGTCCGAAGGCGGGCTGGACCCGACCTTCGTCATCGGTGGCCAGCTGCTGGCGGCCGGTGCCAATGCCAAGCTGGGTTCGGGCCAGTGGCTGGTGGCCGAGGCCGACGAGAGCGATGGCAGCTTCCTGCGCCTGAATCCGCTGGTGGCGATCATCACCAATATCGATGCCGACCACCTGGAAAACTATGGCAACGATTTTTCGCGGGTACAGGCCGCGTTTGCCGAATTCCTGCAGCGCCTGCCGTTCTACGGCCTGGCCGTGCTCTGCCTGGATGACCCGGAAGTGGCGGCGCTGGCCGCGCAGACCCCGCGCCATGTGATGAGCTATGGCACCGTTGACCAGGCCGACGTACGCGCCGAGGACATCGTCCAGGATGGCGGCCGCATGCACTTCACCCTGTGCCTGCCCGAAGGCAGCCGCACCGCGGTGACCCTGGCCCTGCCGGGACGCCACAACGTGCTCAATGCGCTGGCCGCCGCTGCCGTGGGTTGGCAGCTGGGCGTGGACCCGCAGCACATTGCCAGCGCACTGGAGAAGTTCCAGGGCGTGGGCCGCCGCTTCAATGACCTGGGCGAGGTGACCACTGGACGTGGTGCCACCGTGCGCGTGGTCGATGACTACGGTCACCATCCGCGCGAGCTGGCGGCGGTGTTTGCCGCCGCCCGTGGTGGCTGGCCGGACAAGCGGCTGGTGGTGGCCTTCCAGCCGCACCGCTACAGCCGTACCCGCGACCAGTTCGATGCCTTCGCCGCGGTGCTCTCCGATGTCGATGCGCTGGTGCTGTGCGAGGTGTATCCGGCCGGTGAGGCGCCGATTCCCGGCGCCGATGCCAAATCGCTGGCCCGCGCCATCCGCGCCCGTGGCCGCAGCGAGCCGGTGGTGGTCGGGCAGGCCGCCGACCTGCTCTCGGTATTGCCCGATGTGCTGCACGACGGCGACCTGCTGTTGCTGATGGGCGCCGGTGATATCGGCGGCATGGCCCAGCAGATCATCAGCGATGGCTTCATCGAGGCCGGTACTGCGTGAACACCCTCCCGTCCCCGCACCGTCGTCAGCGCACACCGGCCCATGCCGGTGGCAAGGCGTGCGTGCACGTGGCGGAGGTGTGCCGATGAATGTGTTGCTGCGGCTGTTGCTGTGGGTGCTGGCGCTGGCGGTGGTGGCATTGCCGGTGGTGGCGGTGCTGGGCGGCTGGGTCGGGGCTGACCGCTGGCCGCTGGCGCGGCTGCGGGTGCATGCGCCGATGGCCCAGGTCAGCGCCGAACAGGTGCAGTCCATCGTGCTGCCGTATGCGCAGACCGGTTACTTCGCTGTCGACCTGCAGGGGGCACAGGACGCCCTGGAAGCCCTGCCGTGGGTGGAATCGGCCAAGGTGCACAAACTCTGGCCGGACGTGCTGGAAGTGACCCTGGTCGAGCATCAGCCGCTGGCGCGCTGGGGCGATGACCGCCTGCTCTCGGTGCAGGGCAAGTTGATTGCCATTCCCGAAGGGCTCGATGTCAGTGCACTGCCGGACCTGGGCGGCCCGGATGCGCAGACCGAACAGGTGCTGGAGCTGCATGCCTTCGCCAGTGAGCTGTTTGCACGCAGCGGCCAGCCGCTGCAACGGCTGCGCATGGATGCCCGCGGCAGCTGGGAGCTGCGCCTGGCCGGGGACATCGACGTGGTGCTGGGCCGTCACGATGCGCGCAGCCGGCTGCAACGTTTTGCCCGCGTGCTGCCGCAGCTGGTAGCCGCGCAGAAGGCGCCGATCGTGCGCGCCGACCTCCGTTACACCAATGGTTTCACCCTGAGCTGGGGTGAGGCCAAAGCCTCCGCAAAGCAGGACAGGACATGAATCGCAAGGGTGACAAATCGCTGATTGTCGGCCTGGATATCGGCACCTCCAAGGTGGTGGCCTTGGTCGGTGAGTATTCGCCGGGCAATCCGATTGAAGTGATTGGGATTGGTTCGCACGAGTCACGCGGGCTCAAGCGCGGCGTGGTGGTGGATATCGAATCCACGGTGGAATCGATCAAGCGCGCGGTCGAAGAAGCCGACCTGATGGCCGGCTGCGAGATCCGTTCGGTGTATGCCTCGATCTCCGGCAACCATGTGCAGTGCCGCAACTCGCAGGGGCTGCAGCCGATCCGCGAAGGCGAGGTCACCTGGGCCGACCTGGACCGGGTGCTGGATGCGGCCAAGGCGGTGGCCATTCCGGCCGACCAGCGCATCCTGCATGCGATCCCGCGCGAGTACGTGCTGGATGATTCGCAGGAAGGCATCCGCAACCCGGTCGGGATGACCGGCGTGCGCCTGGAGGTGCATGCGCACCTGGTCACCTGCGCCCAGTCGGCGGCACAGAACATCACCAAGTGCGTGCAGCGCTGCGGCCTGCAGGTCGATGACCTGGTGCTGTCATCGCTGGCTTCCTCGGTGGCGGTGTTGACCGCCGACGAGCGCGAGCTGGGCGTGGTGCTGGTGGACATGGGCGCCGGCACCACCGACATCTCGGTCTATGTGCAGGGCGCGCTGTGCCATTCGGCCTCGCTGCCGATTGCCGGCGACCATGTCACCAATGACATCGCACACATGCTGCGCACGCCGACCCCGGAGGCCGAGCAGATCAAGGTGCGTTACGCCTGTGCGCTGGCCCAGCTGGCCACCGCCGAGGAAAGCATCCAGGTGCCCAGCGTCGGTGACCGTCCGCCGCGGCGGATGCCGCGCCACTCGCTGGCACAGGCGGTGCAGGGGCGCTACGAGGAAATCTTCGAGATGGTCCAGGCCGAACTGCGCCGCTCCGGTTTCGAGGAGCTGGTGCGCGCCGGGGTGGTGCTTACCGGTGGCGCTTCCAAGATGGAAGGCGTGGTCGAACTGGCCGAGGAAATGCTGCAGATGCCGGTGCGCATCGGCATTCCGCAGCATGTTTCCGGGCTGGGCGAAGTGGTCGGCAACCCGGTGTATTCCACTGCGGTCGGGCTGCTGCTGATGGGCAGCCAGCTGGAACATCCGCGGCGGCCGTCACTGCCGTCCGGACGCGCAGGATCGGTGTTGAAAAAATTGAAATCCTGGTTGGAAAATTTCTGATCAGGCCAGCGGCAGGCAAGGCGATGAACGCAGTACCCGGCAGTACCGATGCAGTGCACGCCCATCCCGCCGGGATGAGCGACTACAACTGAAAACGGCCGCGGCACGGCCATCGACGGCAGGCAGGAAGCCTGCCCACGATGGACACCGACCACGGTTTTACCCTGAGGACAAAGACATGGCGCATTTCGAACTGATCGAAAAAATGGCACCCAATGCGGTGATCAAGGTGGTTGGCGTGGGCGGCGGCGGCGGCAACGCCGTGGCGCACATGGTCAACGGCAGCGTGGAGGGCGTGGAGTTCATCATCGCCAACACCGACTCGCAGGCGATCACCAAGTGCGGTGCCAAGACCCAGCTCAAGCTGGGTGAGAACGTGACCAAGGGCCTGGGCGCCGGCGCCAATCCGGAAGTCGGCCGCCAGGCCGCGCTGGAAGACCGCGAGCGCATCATGGACGCGCTGCAGGGTGCGGACATGGTGTTCATCACCGCCGGCATGGGCGGTGGTACCGGTACCGGTGCCGCCCCGGTGGTGGCACAGCTGGCCAAGGAAATGGGCATCCTGACCGTGGCCGTGGTCACCAAGCCTTTCCCGTTCGAAGGCCGCCGCCGCATGCAGGTGGCGCTGAAGGGCATCGAGGAGCTGAGCCAGCACGTCGATTCGCTGATCACCATCCCGAATGAAAAGCTGATCACCGTGCTGGGCCGCAACGCGACCATGATCCAGGCCTTCCGCGCCGCCAACGACGTGCTGCAGGGCGCGGTGCAGGGCATTGCCGACCTGATCGTGCGTCCGGGCCTGATCAACGTCGACTTTGCCGACGTGCGCACGGTGATGAGCGAGATGGGCCTGGCGATGATGGGTACCGGCACCGCGCGCGGTGATGACCGTGCCCAGGCCGCTGCCGAGGCCGCGATCCAGAACCCGCTGCTGGACGATGTCAACCTGGCCGGTGCCAACGGCATCCTGGTCAACATCACCGCCGGCCCGGACTTCACCATGAGCGAGTTCGACGAGATCGGCCGCACCATCGACAGCTTCGCCTCCGAAGATGCCACCGTGGTGCTGGGTACCGTGCTCGATCCGGACATGCAGGACGAAGTGCGCGTCACCGTGGTCGCCACCGGCCTGAACAGTGTTGCCGCCAAGGTTGCCCCGCGTGGCAGCGAGCGCAGCCAGATCAAGCTGGTGCGCAACGCCACCACCGGTGCGGCCGAATTCGGCGACATCGATGCCGATGCCAACAGCGCACGCAGCAACATCAATTCGCTGGCCACCGGCCTGCGTCGTGCCAGCACCGATAGCGGCTCGGGCGCATCGGGCGCCGGCAACGGGGCTGCCGACCTGCCGCCGGACTACCTGGACATCCCGGCGTTCCTGCGCCGTCAGGCAGACTGAAGACTGCCCGGGCGGGCTTGTCCCCCCGTTACGATGTGCCATGTCCAGACCAGCCACCATCACGCCAGGACCGGCGTGGTGGTGGCCAGTCGCCGTTTCCTGTTCAGCCAGGGTGGGGGAGGGGTGCATGGTATTCTTCGCGGCTGCAATGGCCTGGCCGTTGCTACCTGTCCTTACGTAATTCTGCGACCTGCCGATGATTCCCCAACGCACTTTGAGCAACACGATCCGCGCCACCGGTGTGGGCCTGCACAGTGGTGACAAGGTCTACATGACCCTGCGCCCGGCCCCGGTGGATACCGGCATCGTGTTCCGTCGCGTTGACCTGGAACCGGTAGTGGAAGTGCCGGCGCGTGCCGAGCTGGTCACCGAAGTCACCCTGTGCACCGGTCTGACCTGCGACAACGCCAAGATCCAGACCGTCGAGCACCTGATGTCGGCCCTGGCCGGCTTGGGTGTGGACAACTGCATCATTGAACTGTCCTCGGCCGAGCTGCCGATCATGGATGGCTCATCGGGTCCGTTCGTGTTCCTGCTGCAGTCGGCCGGGATCAGCGAGCAGAACGCGGCCAAGCGCTTCATCCGCGTGCTCAAGACCGTGGAAGTCACCGAAGGCGACAAGGTCGCCCGCTTCACGCCGTATGACGGCTTCAAGCTCGGTTTCACCATCGCCTTCGACCACCCGGCCATTCCGGCCAAGCAGTCACGCGTGGAGCTGGAATTCTCCACCGCGGCCTACATCAAGGAAATCGCGCGCGCGCGCACCTTCGGCTTCATGCGCGACCTTGAATACATGCGCGAGCGCAACCTCGGCCTGGGCGGCTCGATGGACAATGCGATCGTGCTGGATGAATTCCGTGTCCTCAACGAGGATGGGCTGCGTTTTGCCGATGAATTCGTCCGCCACAAGATCCTGGACGCCATCGGCGACCTGTACCTGTCCGGTGGCCAGATCCTCGGGGCATATGAGGGTTACAAGTCCGGCCATGCGCTCAACAACAAGCTCGCCAGGGCCTTGCTGGCCGATGCCAGTGCCTGGGAATGGGCCAGTTTCCAGCAGGCCGGTGCGCAGGCCCCGGTCGTGGCCTACGGCGCTCCCGCCTACGCCTGAGCCACCACGGCCAGGGGCGAACAGGCGTCACGGTTCTGTGAATATCACCGGGATCGTGACCTGAATCGCACGGAAAAATAACGTTTGCATAACATTTGAGCCAAGGCTGGCCGCTAGGATGCGAGCGGCCCCGATGGTGTGGACATTGTCTTCACATCATCGGCTGGGATCCAGCTGCGACCGGATTCCTTCAGCGGTCCTTCGACGATGTGGGGTTCAGGACATCGTCAAGGGCAGCCAGCGCATCACGCAGGCCGTTACGCGTGGTGGGGCTTACGGCAGCTGGACCATTGTGCGGCGCGGGCGTCTGGGGGCGCAGCGGTGCACTGGCTGTCTTGATGGTCACCCTGGTGACCTTCAGCCCGATGGAGCGGGCCGCGTCGATCAGCGTATTTTCGGCAAGCCGCAGACGGGCATGCCATAGCGGGGATTGGACGAGAAAAACGAGGTGTTCGCCGTCCACATTGGCGAGCCGGCATTGGCCGGCCAGCGTTGGGGGCAGGTGGCCACGCAGGGTGCGATCCAGTTCGTCAAGCCAGAGGGCACGGCGCAACGGGTTGCCTGACCTGCTGGACATCACCGCATCCAGTGCCCGAACAGGCGCTGTCGCGGGGCGGGGATCGGATTTCGGCTCAGACATAAGAAGTACTCAATGACGTCACCAAAGATCGTAATCAAAACCCGGGCAGGTAAGCACAGTGGCGTATTAACGCGGGTGCTGGCGCTGTTCGAAGACCGCCCGGCCATGGTGCTGGGGGCGACCCTGGCACTGGGTGCCCTGGTGGGTGTGGGGGCCGGTGCCGCTACCGGCGTTGCCGGCGATGCGCTGCTGCAGGCGCGCCTGGCCGAGCAGGAGCAGGAACTGGCGCAGGTCCGTGCCCAGTCGCAGGCCGAGGTCAATGCCCTGGCGGCACGGATGGCCGAACTGCAGGCCCAGGCCACCCGGCTCAACGCCCTGGGTGAGCGCCTGACCCAGATGGGCGAGCTGGCCGATGGCGAGTTCGATTTCCAGGAAACCCCGGGCGTGGGTGGTGGTGAAGACAGCGGTCCGCTGCAGGATGTGCGCATGGACGAGGTCAATGCCGACCTGCACAGCCTCAGCGCCAGCTTCGAACAGGCCGGCAGGCAGCTGGGCGTGCTCGAATCGCTGCTGTTCGACCAGCAGCTGCAGCGCGATGCGCTGCCGACCCGCCTGCCGATCCACAACAGCTACGTCACCTCCGGTTTCGGCTCGCGCAATGACCCGTTCGGTCGTGGCCGAGGCAACCACAAGGGCCTGGATTTCAGCGCCCGGGTCGGTGACCCGGTGCTGTCGGTGGCTGACGGTGTGGTCAAGTTCTCCGGTGTCAACGGTGCCTACGGCAATGTGGTCGATGTCGACCACGGCAATGGCTATCTCACCCGTTACGCCCACAACTCGCGCCTGAGCGTGCGCCAGGGCGACCTGGTCCGGGCCGGGCAGGAGATCGCCAAGGCCGGTTCCACCGGCCGTTCCACCGGTGCGCATGTCCACTTCGAGGTCTGGGAAAACGGGGTGGCGGTCAATCCGCGCAAGTTCCTCGGTACCGGCGGCAATACCCCGGTGCGCCGCGGCTGACCCGACGGCTTGAAAATCTCTGGCCCGGCCCCAGTTACAATGGGTCCTTGCCAGCAACAGGGCGCACTGCGCCCTGTTTCGTTTATGGTGTTGGTTTGTCTGCAGGCCATCACCGCCTGGCACCTTTTTCCAACCGGTTCCTTCAATGATCAACAGTCTGCTCACCCGCGTTTTTGGCAGCCGTAACGACCGCCTGTTGCGCCAGCTCAACCGTATCGTCGTCAAGATCAATGCTCTGGAGCCGGAGCTGGAAAAGCTTTCCGATGCCGAGCTCCAGGCCAGGACGCCGCAGTTCCGCGAGCGGATTGCCGCTGGCGAGTCACTGGACAAGCTGCTGCCGGAAGCCTTCGCGGTCTGTCGCGAGGCCAGCCGCCGGGTGATGGGCATGCGCCATTACGACGTGCAGCTGATTGGCGGCATGGTGCTGCACATGGGCAAGATCGCCGAAATGCGCACCGGTGAGGGCAAGACCCTGGTGGCCACGCTGCCGGTCTACCTCAATGCGCTGGAAGGCAAGGGCGTGCATGTGGTCACCGTCAATGACTACCTGGCCCGGCGTGACGCGGCGCAGATGGGCAAGCTGTACAACTGGCTGGGCCTGAGCGTGGGCGTGGTCTATCCGGGCATGGCCCATGCCGACAAGGCGGCCGCCTATGGCGCCGACATCACCTACGGCACCAACAACGAATTCGGGTTTGACTACCTGCGCGACAACATGGCGCTGGCCCTGCGCGACCGTCACCAGAAGGGGCTGCATTACGCCATCGTCGACGAAGTCGACTCGATCCTGATCGACGAGGCACGCACCCCGCTGATCATCTCCGGCCCGGCCGACGAGTCGCCGGAGCTGTACATCCGCGTCAACCGCATCGTGCCCAACCTGGTGCGCCAGGAAACCGAGGAAGGCGAAGGCGATTTCTGGGTCGACGAGAAGGGCAAGCAGGTCTATCTGTCCGAAGCCGGCATGGAGCATGCCGAGCAGCTGCTGCGCGAGGCCGGGATCATTGCCGATGACAGCGAAGGCGGCCTGTACGCAGCAAGCAACCTGAGCGTGGTCCACCACCTCAATGCCGCGCTGCGCGCCCATGCGATCTACCAGCGCGATGTCGACTACATCGTCCGCGATGGCGAGGTGATCATCGTCGACGAGTTCACCGGGCGTACCCTGGCCGGGCGGCGCTGGTCCGACGGCCTGCACCAGGCGGTGGAGGCCAAGGAAGGGGTGCCGGTGCAGCGCGAGAACCAGACCCTGGCCTCGGTGACCTTCCAGAACCTGTTCCGCATGTACGGCAAGCTGGCCGGCATGACCGGCACCGCCGATACCGAAGCCTATGAGTTCCAGAGCATCTACGGCCTGGAAGTGACGGTGATTCCGACCAACCGCCCGACCCAGCGCAAGGACCACCCCGACCAGGTGTTCCTCAACCGCAAGGGCAAGTTCAACGCGGTGCTGGAAGACATCAAGGACTGCGCCGCGCGCGGCCAGCCGGTGCTGGTGGGTACCACCTCGATCGAAGTTTCCGAGATGCTGTCCCAGCACCTGACCCAGGCCGGGGTCAAGCACGAGGTCCTCAACGCCAAGCAGCACGAGCGCGAAGCGCAGATCGTGGCCAATGCCGGCATGCCGGCTGCGGTGACCATCGCCACCAACATGGCCGGCCGTGGTACCGACATCGTGCTTGGCGGTTCGCTGGAAGCCGAGCTGCAGGCGCTGGGCGAGGACGCCAGCGAGGAGCAGAAGGCCGCGGTCAAGGCCGCCTGGCGTGAGCGCCACGAGGCGGTCAAGGCCGCCGGTGGCCTGCACATCATCGGTACCGAGCGTCACGAGAGCCGGCGTATCGACAACCAGCTGCGTGGCCGTTCCGGCCGCCAGGGTGACCCGGGCTCGTCCCGTTTCTACCTGTCGCTGGAAGACAACCTGATGCGCATCTTCGCCTCTGACTGGGTGCAGAAGGCGATGCGGATGATGGGCATGAAGGAAGACGAGGTCATCGAAAGCGCGATGGTGACCAAGCAGATCGAAAAGGCCCAGCGCAAGGTCGAGTCGCACAACTTCGACATCCGCAAGAACCTGCTCGATTTTGACGATGTCAACAACGACCAGCGCAAGGTGATCTACGGCCAGCGCGACGAGCTGCTGGAAGCCGAATCGATCAAGGACACCCTGGACGGCATCCGTTCGGACGTGGTGTATGGCCTGGTCGAGCGTTTCGTGCCGCCCGAATCGGTGGATGAGCAGTGGGACCTGGCCGGGCTGACTGCCGCCCTGGATGCCGAGCTGGGCGTGCAGATGGACGTGGCCGCACTGGTGGCCGGCAGCAGCGAGATCGATGCCGAAGGCATCGCCGAGGCGGTGCAGAAGGTCGTGGCCGAGCACATGGACGCCAAGGAAGCGGCTGTGGGTGCCGAGACCATGCGCGCGCTGGAAAAGCACATCATGCTCACCGTGGTCGACCAGGCCTGGAAGGAGCACCTGGCGCGGATGGATTACCTGCGCCAGGGCATCTACCTGCGTGGCTATGCGCAGAAGCAGCCCAAGCAGGAGTACAAGAAGGAAGCCTTCGAGCTGTTCAGCCAGATGCTGGAGCGGGTCAAGACCGATGTCATCACCATGGTCAGCCGCGTGCGCATCCGCAGCGAGGAGGAGGTCGCCGCACTGGAGGCGCTGGAGCGCCAGCAGGCCGAGGCGCGGCTGCAGATGTCGCAGTTCCAGCACGCTGACAGCGGTGGCCTGGGTGCCGATGAGGAAGCGGCCGAAGTGGCGCAGGCCGCGCTGGCCGCCGGCCAGGATCCGAAGGTGGGGCGCAATGATCCCTGCCCCTGCGGCAGTGGCAAGAAGTTCAAGCACTGCCATGGCCAGCTGAGCTGACCACCTCGGACCACGACAAGACCCCGCCGCATGGCGGGGTTTTTTGTGGCCGCTGTTATTGCGCCGCATCATCGGCTGCGGCAAGCTGGGTGCATGCCTGATCAACCTGACTTGCGCCACATCCATGTGGTGGCCGGCGTGATTACCGATGCCCGTGGCCGCTATCTGCTCAACCGCCGGGAAGGCAACCGCGACCTGGTCGGCTTGTGGGAATTCCCCGGCGGCAAGCGTGAGCCGGGCGAGAGCTCGGAACAGGCGCTGATCCGCGAACTGCACGAAGAGCTCGGGGTGGTGGCGCAGGTCGGCTCCCGCATCATCCAGGTGCCGCAGCGTTACCCGGACAAGCATCTGGTGCTGGAGGTGCGGCACATCACCGCGCTGGAGGGCCGTCCGCGCGGGCATGAAGGCCAGGCGATCACCTGGGTGGCGCCGGAAAAACTGCACCGGTATTCGATGCCGCCGGCAGACCTGCCGGTGGTGGCCGCACTGGCCCAGCCGGACCGTTACCTGATCACCCCGGCACTGGGCGATGATGTCCAGGCCTGGCTGGCGGCGCTGGAACGCGCCATTGCCAGCGGCGTGCAGCGGGTCCAGCTGCGCCTGCCGGGCAGCGATCCCCGCCGCGAAGCAGTGCTGCGCCTGGCCGTGGAGCAGTTCAAACACCGGGCGCAGCTGTTGATCAACCGTGATGTGGCGCTGGCGGCCGAGCTGGGCGTCGGCGTCCACCTGGGCAGCGAACAGCTGCTTGGCCTGGCGCAGCGGCCGCCGCTGGTTGCTGCCGTGGCCGCGTCCTGCCATGACCGGGAGCAGCTGCAGGCCGCGCAGGCACTGGGCTGTGATTTTGTCGTGCTGGGCCCGGTGCGCCCGACGGCCAGCCATCCCGGTGCCGCGGTACTGGGATGGGAGGGGTTTGCCGCGCTGCGTGCGCACTGTGCGCTGCCGATCTATGCGCTGGGCGGGCTGGACATGGATGACCTGGCTACCGCCCGTGATCACGGTGCACAGGGCATTGCCGCCATTGCCGGCCTGTGGCCGGGCCGGGTGATCCGCGGCTGAGGCCGCGTTCGGAAGCTGGGCTCAGAAGTTGATCCAGAAGCAGCCGTACTGGTGACGCAGGTAGAGGATGCTGCGGGCCGGCGTGGCGCGGTTGGTGAGCACCTGCTCGATGCGCAGCGCATACGGCCGCGGTGGCCGGGGCGCGGTTACCACTACCGGCGCGGCGGCTTCATTGCCGCCATCGCTTCCGGCTTCCCGCCACTGCGGCGTGGCCGCTTCGCTGGCCGTGGCCGGTTCCGGATAGACCGGGGCGATGTCGACCAGCGGCCGGGCGGCCATCGCCTCCAGCCGCTCGAGCAGGCGCGAGGCGCGGTCATTGTCCTGCCCGGCCCACCAGTACAGCGCGGACAGCCGGTTGACGTCGCCGGCCTGGATCGCCAGCTGGATCTCATCGACCAGTTCGCTGAGCCGCTGCGGGCACTGCCGCCCGGTCTGGGCGACCAGGCCGGCACGGGCGCTGGACAGCGCTGTCGGCGCCTGCGCCGGTGCGGCCAGCCGCGGCCGCGCCTGGGCCAGCTCGCAGGGCTTGTCGGTGAACACCGTAACCCCGTCGGCAGTAACGCAGCGCTGGATCGACTGTGCCTGCACCGGCGCCGGCAGCCAGGCCAGGCCCAGCAACGGGCACAACAACAGGGAACGGGCGGTGGACAAGCAGTGGCGCATCGACACAGCCTAGCCGGGAGCCTGCTGCGTGGACAGCCTCAGCCGCGTGCGAGGTTCAGCTGGCTGAGTACCGCCGAGCTGGGCTTGGCCAGGTTCAAGGTGTAGAAATGCAGGCCCGGCACCCCGGCATCGAGCAGCCGCTGGCACAGTCCTGCCACCACCTCGGCGCCGAAGGCGCGGATGGATTCGGCATCATCGCCATAGGCCACCATGCGACGGACAATCCAGCGCGGGATCTCGGCGCCGCACTGTTCGGAAAACCGCCGCAGCTGGCTGAAGTTGCTGATCGGCATGATCCCGGGAATGATCGGCACCTCCACGCCCAGTGCGCGCACATCATCGACGAAGCGGAAATAGGCATCGGCGTTGTAGAAATACTGGGTGATCGCCGCATCGGCGCCGGCGGCAACCTTGTCGCGGAAGTGGCGCAGGTCGCTCAGCGCGCACTCGGCCTGCGGATGGGTTTCCGGATAGGCGGCCACCTCGATGCGGAAATGGTCGCCGTGCTCGGCGCGGATGAATTCCACCAGGTCGATGGCATGGCGCAGGTCACCGGCATGGCCCATGCCCGAGGGCAGGTCGCCGCGCAGGGTGACAATGCGGGTGCAGCCCAGGGCGCGGTAGAGCTTGAGCAGCTCGCGGATTTCCTCACGCGTGCCACCGACGCAGGACAGATGCGGCGCGGCTTCCAGGCCATGGCCCTGGCGCAGATGGCGGACGGTTTCGGAGGTATAGCTCAGGGTTGAACCGCCGGCCCCGAAGGTGCATGAGACATGGGTCGGCGCGAACGCCTTGAGCTTGCGCACGGCACGTTCCAGCTGCGCACGCTGGTCATCGGTCTTGGGCGGGTAGAACTCGAAACTCAGGGCAGTCATCGCGGCAGTCAGCACATCGAAAAGATGTTCTGACTATATCGCTTTATCGCGATGCTTGTGTTTAATTTTGAGGATGAACACCGCCATGACGAAGAGATGCTTAGTGTGATGGACGTCATTTTTCACCGGTTGCAGTTGTCACCGTTGCCAGCGACCATCCTCTGCGGGTTTCCATAACGGGTATGCAGGAGGCATTCAATGGAACAACGACATCACCGCGCCAAGCATTTGAGGTCATTCACGGCAGTGTTGGCAGCGGCAGTGGCAGGTATGTGCCTGTTGGCGTTCGATGCCAGTGCGCAGGCCGACCGCCGGGCACAGGGCAAGGCCGATGAATGGATAGGCCGCGATGCCAGTGACCTGTTGCTGCAGCTGCGTGTGGATGGCGGCCGGGTGGAGATCACCGAGGATGACCAGGCCGGTGAAACCCGTTACAGCTGGGCAACCATCAACCCGGCATGGACCGAGACCTGGACCACCGGTGGCAATGTTGTCGGCATCTCCTACGGTGCCCCCATTTACGACAGCCCGGTTCAGGTGCACGAGAGGCATCACGATGCGACCCACCGCTGCACCATTACTTTCATTGCTGACCTGGAAGGCATCATCCGCCGCTGGGAAATGCACGGTAATGCCTGTCGCAGCGACGTACGTCGACCGAAGGATTGAACGCACCAACACAAGTGGTCATTGACCCAGGGAGCAGGACGATGAAGAACATGAAGATGCGTACGGGTGGTTTCTGGCTGGTGCTGCTGTGCCTGTTGCTGGTGGTGCCCTCGCAGGCTGTCGCCCAGGCGGCACGCCCCGGGGTGATCGAGGACATCCAGCCCATCGAGAACCGTGGCGAGGATGAGTCCAAGCTCACCGAGACCGGGCGCAAGTGGGGGCGCAAGCTGGGCGAGCTGGGTGGGATGCTCGCTGGCAAGGCGGTGATCATGAGCGATGCCGGCAACACCTCGGGCGGGCGTCTGGCTGGTCAGGCCGTTGTCCTGAGCGGGGGGAACGTTGGCAGCGAGGTGGGTGCGCGCGTGGTGGGGGAGGGCGAGACCACGCGTTACATGGTCAAGGTGCGTCTGGATTCGGGCCGGGTGATGTCCATCACCCAGCTGGCAGCACAGATCAAGGATATGAAAGTGGGAGACCGCATCATGTTGGAAGGCCGTGGCGATGGAGCAACCATCACGCTGGCACAGTGATCCATTGCCTGCGCTTGGGGCTACAGTGTCTGGCAATGGCAGTACTGATGTGATCCGGGTCAGCTGGCAGCCAGCGCACCTGTAAAGTGGTGTGTTGGTTTCACCGGTCCGGATGATGAGTGACGACACTGTAGATTCGATTGATTTGCTGCCCTGGTCCTGGCAGACGCCGGAAGGGTTTGCCCTGCGCGGCTGGCGCAGCCCGGCCAGTGGCAAGCCGGTACTGCATTTCATCCACGGTACCGGGATGTGCGGGCTGACCTATTGGCCTGTACTGGAACAGCTGTTGCCGCAGGTTGATCTGTTCATCAGTGACCTGCATGGCCATGGTGACAGCGACGGGCAGGCGCCGTTTGTCGGCTGGAACCGCAGTGCGGAGCTGGCGCTGGCGGCGTGGCAGGCGCATGCCACGCACTATGGACCGGTGGAGACGATTGCTGCCGGCCACAGCCTGGGGGCGGTGATCAGCGCGATGATGCTCGGCAGCACCCCCGGGGTGTTCAACCGCGGCCTGCTGCTGGATCCGGTGATCATGCCGCCGTTGATGCGTGCATTGGGATGGCTGGGTGAGCGTACCGGCCTGTACGCACGCAACAAGCTGGCGCTGCGGGCACGGGCACGCCGGCAGCAGTGGTCCAGCCGCCAGCACGCGCGCGACTACCTGCACCAGCGCGGCATTTTCCGTGGCTGGAGCGCACCGGCGCTAGCCGCCTATGTCGACCATGCGCTGGACCACGCTGTCGATGGCCGTTGCCAGCTCAAGTGCCCGCCGCAGATCGAGGCCGATATCTTCGGCAGCCTGCCGCAAGGCCTGTGGCCGTTGCTGGACAAGGTGGCGGTGCCGGTGGATGTGCTGATGGGCGAGCAGAGCTACCCGTTTGCGCGCAAGGCCAGCAGCCAGTGGGCCCGACGCAATGCCCGCGTGCGTGTGCACCCTGTGGCCGGTGACCACTGCTACATGCAGGACGCCCCCGATGCCAGTGCCGAACTGCTGCGCGCGCTGCTGTCGGCCGGCGCAGTGTCACGCTGAAGCCGGCCACTGGTCCGCGGCTGCCGCCGCTGGTACCACCCGGGCGGCCACTGCTCATTTTTTCAACCATCGGCTGGCACCAGCAGCGATGCTGCAGGCTTCAACCAGTGGAGCTGTGAGATGGGCGTATCGATCAGGCAGGTCATGGTGGGTTTGTTGATGCTGGCGACGGGGCTGCCGGCGCAGGCTGCCAGCAGCCGCTTCCAGGACCTGCAGGTGGAAGTCATCGGCCAGGGGCGTCAGGTCCTGATGATTCCCGGCTTGAACAGTGGCATGGACAGCTGGCGTGATACCTGTCTTGCCCTGCAGGACATCCCGCTGCAATGCCATCTGGTACAGCTGCCCGGCTTTGCCGGCAGCGCGCCGCTGGCCGGACCGGTCGAGGCTTTTGTCGGGCCGGTCGGGCAGCAGCTGCAGGCCTACATCCGCGAGAAAATGGCGCCGCAGCCGCTGATTGCCGGGCACAGCCTGGGCGGCAACCTGGGGCTGCGCCTGGCACTGGATCAGCCCGACCTGGTCGGCCCGCTGCTGATTGTCGATTCACTGCCGTTCTTCCCGGCCGGCGGCAATCCGGCCGCCACGCCAGCCACCACCACGCCGATGGCCACGGCCATGCGCGCGCAGATGCTGGCACTGGATGCGGCCAGCTACCAGCAGCAGGCGCAGGCCGGGTTGATGGGGATGACCAAGGACACGCAGCGCCTGGAACTGCTCAAGCAGTGGGGCCAGCAGAGCGACCGTGCCACCACGGCCCAGGCGCTGTATGAGTTGATGACCGATGACCTGCGCCCGGAACTGGGCAGGATCAGGACCCCGGTGCGGGTGCTCGGTGCCTGGGAGGGCTACCAGGCCTTTGGCGCAACCGAAGCCTCCACCCGGCAGATCTTCGCCGATCAATACGCACTGCTGCCCGGGGTGGAGCTGGCGATGGCGCCGCAAGGGCTGCATTTTTTGATGTGGGATTCGCCGCAGTGGGTTGAACAGCAGATTCGTGGTCTGATCAGCGCTCATCCCTGAGCGAAAAGCAGCGCATCGATGTCGGCCGATACCCGTTTCTGGTGGCTCAATACCCTGCCGTGGGCGTTGTATGCCGTGCTGAACCTGAGCCTGGCCATGATCGCCTTCCCGGCGCGACAGCCGGTCCTGCTGCTGTTGGTGATCTGCGTGGGGCTGCCGTTGTTGCTGTACTTCATCAGCGCCGGCATCCGCCACCTGGTGCGGCGCCGGGATTGGCTTAAGGGCACCCTGTGGCGGGTAGCGCTGCGGCTGCTCGTGCTGGTGGTCGCCGGTGCCTGCCTGGCCCAGCTGGTACTGCATCTGCTGTTGCGCGCCCTGGTCGCGCTGGGCTGGGTCGTCCTGCCGGTGGCCCCGTCCGGTGCGGCGATGCAATGGGTCTATCTGGTCAACACCGGCATCATCCTCGGGATGTGGGTACTGGCCTGGGCGGGAATCACGGCCCTGCAGCAGGCCCGGCACAGCGCGATGGCGCAGCTGCGCGCCGAGGCCGAGCGCGAGCGCCACGCCAACCAGGTGCTGCGTGCCCGGCTCAACCCGCACTTCGTGTTCAACGCGCTGAACAACCTGCGGGGGCTGATCGCCGAAGACCCCGAACGTGCCCGTGACATGGTCGGCCGCTTGTCCAATACCCTGCGCCACGCACTGGAGCATACCCGCGGCGAGCAGGTCAGCCTGGCCGATGAGCTGGCGCTGGTGCGCGATTACCTGGCGGTGGAGGCGGTGCACTACGAGCAGCGACTGCAGGTGGATTGGCAGATGGATGAGGCTGCACTGCCGCTGCTGCTGCCGGCGATGTCGCTGCAGCTGCTGGTGGAAAATGCAGTGCGCCACGGCATTGCGCAGACTGCCGGTGGTGGCGTGTTGAGCATCCGCGCGCAACGTGGTGCCGGCGGTATTTTGCAGCTGGAGGTGCGCAATCCCGGCCAGCTGCAGCGATCGGTAAAAGACCCTGCTGGCGGCCTGGGCCATGGTGTCGGCCTGGCCTACCTGCACAAGGCAGGTGCGCTGGTGCTGTCGCAGCAGCAGGAACAGGTGGTGGCCCGGCTGGAGGTGGTGCAATGAGCGAGTTGCGGGTGTTGATTGTCGATGATGCGCGCCTGGCACGTGCCGAGCTCAGGCGGCTGCTGGCACCGCTGGCGCAGGTGGAATGTGTCGGGGAGGCCGAGGATGTGCCGCAGGCGCGTGCGGCGATCGCGCGCCTGCATCCGGACCTGGTGCTGCTGGATATCCAGCTGCCGTCGGGCAGTGGCTTTGAGGTGCTGGAGGATCTTGCTGCCGCGCCGGCCGTGGTGTTCACCACCGCCTACGATCACTACGCGGTGCAGGCC
Source organism: Stenotrophomonas koreensis (assembly GCF_001431525.1). Lineage (GTDB taxonomy): Bacteria > Pseudomonadota > Gammaproteobacteria > Xanthomonadales > Xanthomonadaceae > Stenotrophomonas > Stenotrophomonas koreensis. The sequence goes on along the minus strand of NZ_LDJH01000031.1, from coordinate 27,312 downwards.
TTTGCCGCCAATGCGCTGGATTACCTGCTCAAGCCGGTGGCCGCCGACCGCCTGGCGCAGGCGATCGAACGCGCCCGCCAGCGGTTGGACAGCGTACCGGCGGCGCTGCCGGCCAATGGCGATGGTGATGGCGACAGGCGGCAGGAGCGGCTGCAGCCGGGCGAGCGGGTGTTCCTGCGCGAGGGCGAGCGCTGCTGGTTTGTCGCGGTGGAGCAGATCAGCCGCATCGTTGTCGATGGCAATTACGCCCGGGTCTGGTTCGATGGCAACCATGCCCTGCTGATGCGCAGCCTGAGTGCGCTGGAAGCGCGCCTGCCCGAACAGCTGTTTTTCCGTGCCAACCGCAACACCCTGGTCAACCTGCGCCGCATCCGCACGGTGACCACCAGCCTTGCCGATGGCTACAGCCTGGCCCTGGATGATGGCAGCACGGTGGAGGTCTCGCGCCGCCAGGCCCGCGAGCTGCGCGAGCGCCTGGCCCTGTAGGGCGTGCGCTAGGCTATGCGGCCCTGCCGTACTGGAATGCCCTGATGTCGATTGTAATGACCGAGTTTGCCCGTCCCCGCCTGTTCCCGCGTACCCCGCGCCCGAACACGATCCAGGACGTGACGGCCGAGCAGTTCATTGCCCACCTCAACACCCATGCGCCGTACCGGGTGCTCGATGGCTATGCCCCGTTCTGCAAGCTGTACGTCTACGAAAACTGGACCAGCACCCGCTGCCTGACCGTGCCGATCACCGAGGACAACCGCCACCTGTTGCGCAGTGCCTACGAGGCGCGCAACAAGGCCGAGCTGCCGGTGCTGGTGCGCTGGTTTGAAGGGGTGCAGCCGCCGGTGGCCAACTACCTGGTGGTGATCCTGTACAGCGCACAGCAGCTGGCCGCCGAGGGCTCGCCGATCGCCGCCGACTGGGGCGTGGTCGGCTGCATCTATACGGCCGAACCCGAGGAAGTGCCGATGGCGCCGATCACGATGATGCGCAACGCGCTCGGGGTGGAGGAAGGGGGATCCGGCGTGGCGATCGACCGTGATGCCTATGCGCGTGCGGTGGATTTCTGGGAGCACAACGCCAACTGGCGTTGAGGCCGGCTCAGGCCGGCTTGCCGATTGGCGCCCAGCTGGCGTTGATCAAGCCCGCCAGGTCGCTGCCGGCCAGCGAGACCTCCAGCCCGCGCCGGCCGGCGCTGACATGGATGGCCGGCAAGGCCTGCGCGCTGCTGTCGATGAAGCTGCGCAGGCGTTTTTTCTGCGCCAGCGGGCTGATCCCGCCGACCAGGTAGCCGGTGGCGCGCTGGGCGGCGTCCTTGTCGGCCATCTCGCACTTCCTGCAGCCGGCAGCCAGCGCCAGTGCCTTGAGATCCAGCTGCCCGGCCACCGGCACGATGGCCACCAGCAGCTCGTTCTTCTCGCTGGCCGCCAGCAGGGTCTTGAATACGGTCGTTGCGTCCAGGCCCAGCTTGTCCGCCGCTTCCAGCCCGTAGGAGGCCGTGCCGGGTTCGTGCGGGTAGCTGAGCACCCGGTGGGCGATGCCGGCCTTGCGCAGCAGGTTGATCGCCGGGGTCATGCGGCCACCCCGCGCGGTGGCTGGAAACGGCGCAGGCGCAGCGCGTTGCTCACCACGAACACCGAGGACAGCGCCATTGCGGCGGCAGCCAGCACCGGAGACAGCGCCGGCCCGCCGAACGGCACCAGGATGCCGGCGGCCACCGGAATCAGCGCCGCGTTGTAGGCGAAGGCCCAGAACAGGTTCTGGTGAATGTTGCGCAGGGTCGCCCGGCCCAGGGCAATGGCACTGGCCACCCCCTGCAGGTTGCCGCCCACCAGCACCACATCGCCGGCCTCGATCGCGATGTCGGTACCGGTGCCCACCGCAATGCCGACCTCGGCCGTGGCCAGGGCCGGGGCATCGTTGATGCCGTCACCGACGAAGGCCACCGGCCCGTGGCGAGCCTGCAGCGCCTTGACCACGTCGACCTTCTGCGCCGGCAGCACCTGGGCGTGGACTTCATCAATGCCCAGTTCACCGGCGATGGCCTCGGCGGTGATGCGGTTGTCGCCGGACACCATCGCCACCGGCAGGCCCAGCCCGTGCAGGGCAGCCAGTGCGCCGGGGGTACTCGGTTTGATGCTGTCGGCTACCGCCAGAATGGCCGCCAGCTCACCGTCGATGGCCGCATACAGCGGGCTGCGGCCTTGCTCGGCCAGGTGCCTGGCCACTGCGGCCAGCGGCTGGGTGTCGATGCCAGCGTCAGCCAGGTGCTCGGCCGAGCCGACCAATACCTGGCTGCCATCCACAAGCGCGCTGATGCCACGGCCGGGCAGGGCGGAAAATTCGCTGGCCGGCGGCAGGCGCAGGCCCTGGGCACGGGCTGCGGCCACGATGGCCTGCGCGCTGGGGTGCTCGGAAGGGCTTTCGGCAGCGGCCACCGCTGCGGCCACATACTCCGGGTCAAAGCCCGGGCGCGGGTGGAAGTCGGTCAGCACCGCCTTGCCTTCGGTCAAGGTGCCGGTCTTGTCGGCGGCTACCACCCGAATCCCGGCCAGTTGCTGCAGGGCCTGGCCACGGCGCAGCAGGATGCCCAGCTCGGCCCCACGGCCGGTGGCCACCAGGATCGAGACCGGCGTGGCCAGGCCCATGGCGCAGGGGCAGGCAATGATCAGCACCGCAATCGCATTGACCACGGCCAGGTCCAGCCGGCTGCCGATCAGCCACCAGCCGGCGAAGGCTAGCAGCGCCAGCAGCATCACCGCCGGCACGAACCAGCGGGTGACCTGGTCCACCTTGGCCTGGATCGGCAGCTTGCCGCCCTGGGCCTGTTCAACCAGGGTGATGATCCGCGCCAGGGTGGTGTCGCCGGCCACCGCCTGCACCTGCACTGCCAGCGCGCCGGTGGTGTTGATGGTGCCGGCACTGACCGCATCGCCGGGCCGCTTGTCCACCGGCAGCGGCTCGCCGCTGAGCATGGATTCGTCCACCGCGCTGTGCCCTTCCACGACCACGCCATCGGCGGCGATGCGCTCGCCCGGGCGCAGCAGCAGGATGTCGGCCGCTTGCAGCGCGGCCACCGCCACGGTGTGTTCACTGCCATCGGCGCGGCGTACCCGCGCCTGTTCGGGCTGCAGCTTGACCAAGCGGGCAATGGCAGCCGAACTCTGCCCACGTGCGCGTGCCTCCAGCCAGCGCCCGGCCAGCACCAGGGTCACGATCACCGCCGCCGATTCGAAGTACACATGGACGCTGCCGGCCGGCAACGCCGCCGGAGCGAGCAGGGCGACCAGCGAATAGCCCCAGGCCGCCAGGGTGCCCATGGCCACCAGTGAGTTCATGTCCGGCCCGCCACGCAACAGGGCCGGTATGCCGTGGTGGTAGAAGCGCCGGCCCGGCCCGGCCAGCACGGCGGTGGTCAGCAGCGCCTGCAGCCACCACAGCGCTTGCTGGCCGATGGCCGCGTGCAGCCAGTGGTGCAGCGGCGGGAACAGGTGGCCGCCCATTTCCAGCACGAACACCGGCAGGGTCAGCACGGCGGCAAGCAGCAGGTCGCGGCCCAGTGCGTGCTGCTCGTCGGCCTGCTGCTGTTCGCGCCGGGCATGTTCGTGCCCGCCTTCGGCCAGCGGGCGGCTCGGGAAGCCGGCCCGGCCCAGTGCGGCGGCCAGGGGCTGCGCTTGCAGGCCATGGCCACGCACCTGCGCCCGCCCGGTGGCCAGGTTCACGCTGGCCTCCAGTACACCGGGCTGCTTGCCCAGCACCCGCTCGGCGCGGGCCACGCAGGAAGCGCAGGTCATCCCTTCCACCGTCAGTTCCACCGTGCTGGCCGGCACGTGGAAGCCGGCCTTTTCGACCGCGTCGACCAGGCGGGCAACGCTGGCGCTGCCATCGGTGTGGATGCTGGCCTGTGCCGTGGCCAGGTTCACCGTGGCCTGGTGCACGCCCTCGACCTTGCCCAGCACCCGCTCCAGGCGGGCCACGCAGGAGGCACAGGTCATGCCCTCGATCGGCAGGGTGACGGTACGGTCGGTGTCAGCAGGCGGCGCCATGGCAGGGGACTACAGCGATGGAGGACAATGGCACACCATACCGCGCCCGCGCCGACGATTGGCCGGCACGCGGACGGCCTGCTTACGACGGAGTTTTCCATGCACCTGCACATTCCTGACATGCACTGCGGCGGCTGCGTGCGCAGCGTGACCGCGGTGATCACCGCCCTGGATGCCAATGCCCAGGTCCAGACCGAGCTGGAAGGGCGCACCGCCACGGTGCAGACCACGGCCAGTGCCGAACAGCTCATCGCCGCCCTGGACGAGGCGGGTTTCCCGGCCACGCTGAAGGGATGAGCCGACCCCCAGCCAAACAACAAGGCGCCTCACGGCGCCTTGTTGTTTGGCTGGGCAACGCGAGTACCGCTGGCTCAGCCCAGCGATGGGCCCGATGCGGCCTGTGCCTGGACCTGCTGGACCTGCTGGGCCTGCTGTTCCTGCGCGCTGGCAAGTGCCTGTTCGCGCTGCTGATCGGCAAGCTCATACAGGGTGTCGATGTCGGCATGGGCCACAGCAGCGGTGGGCACACTGACGCGGTTGGCGTAAGGGTCCGGGGAAGTGTGGCTGCCGCTGCGCTCTAGAAATGCCAGTTCGCCTGCGGCCTGCGTGCTGGTTGCCTGGCTCAGTTGTACTGACAGGCTGTCTTTTTCAGTGAAGCCCGCCTTGCAGGCGGCGACCAGCAGCAGCCCGCACAATGCCTCGCTGTGGCTGTCCCATGGCCGGCCGTGTTCGGCTTCAGTGCGGGCCACCGCCGTGCGGATGTTTTGATCCAGACCATGATCGCGGTGTTGTGGGTCACGCGCGTCACGGGCGGGGCCATCTGCTTCGGTGAGCAACTTCTGCTTCCAGTCCTGCTCGGGAACAGGGTTGCTTTCAGTTTTATTCAACGGGCTGTCGGGAAAGGGCGGCGCAATGCTGTCCACCGCCTCGATATTGCGCATGGGGCGAAATGCCTCCTTGTCATCGACACGCCATTCAGATCGATAGTTGTCTGTCGCCTGCCGTAACAAAATTCCGGGCAAGGTGTAACCCAAGGGAGCAGTTAAATCAAAGCTGGCGGTGCGTTGCAGGCCTGCGTGGTTTAACCCCGCCCAAGTGAAGTCAACGCAGTTGTTGCGTACGTCGCGATAATAAAGATCAAAGCCGAATGCTTCGGGGTTGCTGCCGAATTTGTGCAGTTTTTCGTATTGCTCAGCAGTTATCTCCAGTGTCCTTGTATAGGCAGGGTTGAGGTAGGTCTTGATGTCTTCAGTCTTTGGTTCCCCTTGTCCCCAAAGGTTTCCGGGTGTTTTGGGCGCGAATCCGAAACTGCTTGGATCTTCATTGTTTTTCTGCAGGCTGTAGAACATGTGTCCGGGCAAGGATGTTTCTTGATTGTTTGTTTTGGGGTTTATTTTTGGTTGCCCGTCTTCGAATAATGGTGTTCCTGGTGCGGCAATATGGATTGATAGTGTGTACTTATCGCCTGTCATTGGACTTCCTTGTATTATTTACCGCCGAAATATGCTTGTCTTATTATTATCTCTGCAGGCATTCCTTCGAGATTGGGTTTTGATTCTTTTGTTTTAATCGTCAGCCTGTAGTGGCCACTGAGTCGATATCGTCCATCGTCAATCCACTCACTATCGCTGAAGCGCCCCAGGGTGCTGCGTATTTTCGCTGAGTTCCATGTGTGGGGTGATGGGTAGTTTGTGAAATCTTCCTGGGTGTGCCAGGTGGGGAGTTTTGCATAAAATGGATTTTGGGTTTCAGGTAGCCGGGACCGGGCCATGTATGGGTCTGGCACGTCGATGATCTGCCATTTTCCGTTTATGCGCTTCTCTGCCTTGACGAAGAGGGCGGGTGGAGTGAATTCTGGTGGGAATGGGTATGGTTTTTTAATCGAGTTGTCGATTTCCAGGGCGATGATGTAGCTCTGGTAGTTTTCGATATTTTCTGGCGATGCCTCAAATTCGAGTACTACTTCCTGATCGGGTATATCCAGCCGGATCGGTTTGGATAGCAATACTTCGGGTTTGGCTTTCGGTTTGGGTTGGCAGCCGGCCAGCAGGGGCAGTGCCAGTACCAGCCCGAAAGCGGCGAGGTGACGAGTGAGGGCATTCATTGCCGGGCTCCTGAAATGATGGCGAGTGCCGGGGCGCTCAATCGGCGCCGTGCTGTGAGCTGAAGGTACGCGGCTATCGATGATGGCTTGCCACGGGATTGGCCATGCAACGTGGACATGGGCGGCGATGGCTGCGGGCCGCGGATGTCTGCAGCGGAGTTTGCTTGGCGGTCTTGTTGCATGTGGATTGCTTTCCTTAGCATTGATGGCTGCACCGGATACGGCCCTGCTCCCCACACCGGTATGCGCGGGTTGCCGCGGGGCCAGCGATGCCGGTGTCGCCGGGCGGGCCAGGCCACGTCCTGTGGCGATAAGGCCGAGTATAGGCAGACGAAAGCCGTGGCGTTTGTGACCGCCAGCTGGAAATGCGCGCGCAAAAACACAAAGGGCGCCTTGCGGCGCCCTTTGTGCATTACATCGCGGTGAACGGCGCGAGGCCGATCAGTAGCGGTAGTGGTCCGGCTTGTACGGGCCTTCCACCGGCACGCCGAGGTAATCGGCCTGTTCGTTGGTCAGCTTGGTCAGCACCACGCCGATCTTTTCCAGGTGCAGGCGCGCCACTTCCTCGTCCAGCTGCTTGGGCAGGCGGTAGACGGTCTTTTCGTAGACGTCCTTGTTGGCCCACAGGTCGATCTGCGCCAGGGTCTGGTTGGCAAACGAGTTGGACATCACAAAGCTCGGGTGGCCGGTGGCGCAGCCGAGGTTGACCAGACGGCCTTCGGCCAGCAGGAAGATGCTGTTGCCGTTGGCGAAGGTGTACTTGTCCACCTGCGGCTTGATGTTGGTGTGCACCAGGCCCGGCAGTGCCTTCATCGCATCGACCTGGATCTCGTTGTCGAAGTGGCCGATGTTGCAGACGATGGCCTGGTCCTTCATCGCGCTCAGGTGTTCGACCCGGATGATGTCCTTGTTGCCGGTGGTGGTGACATAGATGTCGGCGGTGCCCAGGGTCGATTCGACCGTGTTCACTTCATAGCCTTCCATCGCCGCCTGCAGGGCGCAGATCGGGTCGATCTCGGTGACGATGACGCGGGCGCCGTAGGCGCGCAGCGAAGCGGCCGAACCCTTGCCCACGTCGCCGTAGCCGCAGACCACGGCCACCTTGCCGGCCAGCATCACGTCCAGCGCACGTTTCAGGCCATCGGCCAGCGACTCGCGGCAGCCGTACAGGTTGTCGAACTTGCTCTTGGTGACCGAGTCGTTGACGTTGATCGCCGGGACCAGCAGCTTGCCGGCTTCGGCAATCTGGTACAGGCGGTGCACGCCGGTGGTGGTCTCTTCGGAAACGCCCTTCCAGTCGGCAACCACGCGGGTCCAGTAACCCGGACGCTCGATGGCAACACGCTTGAGCAGGGCCTTGATCACCGACTCCTCGTGCGAACCCGAGGGCGAGTTGACCCAGCTGTCATCGCCCTGTTCCAGCTCGTAGCCCTTGTGGATGAGCAGGGTGACGTCGCCACCGTCGTCCACCACCAGCTGCGGGCCGGTCAGGGTGCCGTCGGCCAGGGTGAAGGTCAGCGCGTCCAGGGTGCAATCCCAGTACTCTTCCAGGGTTTCGCCCTTCCAGGCGAATACCGGGGTGCCGGTGGCGGCGATCGCCGCAGCAGCCTGGTCCTGGGTGGAGAAGATGTTGCACGAGGCCCAGCGCACGTCGGCACCGATGTCCTTCAGGGTCTCGATCAGGACAGCGGTCTGGATGGTCATGTGCAGCGAGCCGGTCACGCGCACACCGGCCAGCGGCTTGGTGGTGGCGTGCTTGCGGCGGATGGACATCAGGCCCGGCATCTCGTGCTCGGCGATGTCGATTTCCTTGCGGCCCCAGTCGGCCAGCGAAATGTCGGCAACCTTGTAGTCGCCTTCCTGGGAGAAGGTGCGGTCAGTCATGGATACAGCTCCGGTCAGTGCGAATGGCTTCGCGTTTGCCGGGCGCCGTTGGTACATGGAGACCATTCGAGCCTGGCCGGTGGTCGATCCCACGGTCGCAGCGCCCCTCGAAATGGCCGGGCAATTATAGCCATGGTGCCGGCGCTGGCGTCTGGCCCAACCATTGGCAGGTGAGCGGCGGGCAGGGGCTTGTTAAGGTCGGGGCTATCTTTCCCGTTGTGAGCCTTGCCCATGCCCCGTCAACGTCTGCGTCGCCTGCCCGTTCTTGCCCTGCTGGCCTCGGCCCTGCTGCTGTCGGTGCCGCCGCTGGTGCTGGCGCAAGCACAGCCGTTGAGTACCCAGGCCAGCAGCGGGTACCAGCTGCCCAGCGCCGCGCTGCAGGCCATTGTCGATGCACCGCGTGCGCCCAGCCTGAGCCTGTCGCCCAAGGGCGACCTGGCCGTGCAGATGGGCAGCCCTTCCTTGCCTTCAATTGCGGTGGTGGCCCAGCCGGAGCTGAAGCTGGCGGGTCTGCGCATCCATCCGCGCACCTTCTCCGACAGCCGTTTCAGTTTCGGCAACAGCCTGTCACTGAAGTCGATTGCCGATGGCAGCGAGCGCGCCATCACCGGGCTGCCGGCCAACCTGGCGGTGGCCTCGCTGGGCTGGTCGCCGGACCAGCGCTATGTCGCCTTCAACCACATCGACAGCACGGCCGGCGCCAATGAACTGTGGCTGGTGGATGTCGAGCGGGCCCAGGCCCACCGCCTGCTCGGCGGGCTCAACACCGTGCTCGGCGATGGCTATGCCTGGTTGCCGGACAGCAGCGGGTTGCTGGTGCGGCTGCAGCCTGTCGGTGCGCGCACCGCGCCACCGGCCGATCCGATCCCGAGCGGGCCGGCGATCCAGAGTACCGAGGGCGATGGCCAGGTGCGTGCGATCCGCACCTACCAGGACCTGCTCGGCAGCCCGGCCGATGCGGCGCAGTTTGACTACTACACCCAGGTGCAGCCGGCGATCGTCAGCCTCGGAGGCAAGGTGCAGCCGGTCGGCCAGCCGGGTATCTACCTGGGGCTGAGCCTGTCGCCGGACGGCAACTACCTGCTGACCCAGAAGGTGCAGCGTCCGTATTCGTACGTGGTGCCGGTGAGCGCCTTCCCGCGCGTGATCGAGGTGCTGGACCGCAGCGGCCGCTTTGTCCACCGCCTGGCCAGCCTGCCGCTGGTCGAAGGCCTGCCGACCGGCAACGATGCGGTACCCACCGGGCCGCGGATGGTCAGCTGGCGTGCCGATGCCCCGGCCACCCTGGTCTGGGCCGAGGCCCAGGATGGCGGTGACCCGAACCGCGAGGCGCCGGTGCGCGATGCGGTGCTGACCCTGGCCGCCCCGTTCGATGCCGCGCCGGCCACCCTGGCCCAGCTGGGCAGCCGTTATGCCGGCATCGCCTGGGGCAATGGCCAGGTGGCACTGCTCAACGAGCGCTGGTTCAAGACCCGCTGGGCCAGGCGCTGGCAGATTGCCCCGGACAACCCGCAGCTTGCGCCGAAGCTGCTCAGCGACCGCTCCTCGCAGGACCGCTACAACGACCCCGGCATGCCGCTGCTGCGCACGGCCGACAACGGCCAGCGGCTGCTGCAGTTCAGCGATGATGGCCAGGCGATCTTCCTGGCCGGTGCCGGTGCTTCGGAGGCCGGTGACCGCCCGTTCGTGGACCGTTTCGACCTGGCCAGCGCCAGCGCGACCCGTGTCTTCCAGTCCACGCCGGGGCAGTACAGCCAGCCGCTGGCGGTGCTCGATGGCCAAGGGCAGCGGCTGCTGGTCAGCCGTGAATCGCCCGACCAGCCGGCCAACCTGTTCGTGATCGACCAGGCTGCCGGCAGCGAGCGCCAGCTCACCGACATCGCCCACCCGGTGCCGGCCCTGGCCGGGGTGCGCAAGGAGCAGATCCGTTACGCGCGCGCCGACGGCGTGCAGCTGACCGCCGAGCTGCTGCTGCCGCCGGGCTACGATGCGAAAAAGGACGGCCCGCGCCCGGTGCTGCTGTGGGCCTACCCGGGTGAGTTCAAGTCGGCCGCAACCGCCAGCCAGGTCACCGGCTCGCCGGACCGCTTCAATGCGCCCAGCTACTGGGGCCCGCAGGCGATGCTGGCCCGCGGCTGGGTGGTGCTCAACAACCCGTCGATGCCGATCATCGGCGAGGGCGATGCCGAGCCCAACGACACCTACATCGAGCAGCTGGTGGCCTCGGCCGAGGCCGCGGTGGCCGAAATCGAGCGCCGCGGGGTGGGCCAGCGCGGAAAGATCGCCGTCGGTGGCCATTCCTACGGCGCGTTCATGACCGCCAACCTGCTGGCGCATACCCGCCTGTTTGCCGCCGGCATTGCCCGCAGTGGCGCCTACAACCGCAGCCTGACCCCGTTTGGCTTCCAGGCCGAGGAACGCAACTACTGGCAGGCCACCGACACCTACCAGAAGATGTCCCCGTTCAATTACGCCGACCGGATCAAGGATCCGATCCTGTTCATCCATGGCGAGCAGGACAACAACTCCGGCACCTTCCCGATCCAGAGCGAACGCATGTTCGCCGCGGTCAAGGGCCTGGGCGGCAACGCACGGCTGGTGATGCTGCCCAACGAATCGCACGCCTACCGCGCGCGCGAGTCGATCCTGCACATGCTGGCCGAGACCGAAAGCTGGCTGGAGCAGCACGTGGGCAAGGTGCCGGCCGCCAAGCGTTAAGCCGGCACGGCACATGCCGATGGGTCGGTCAGGGCGCCTGCGCAGGCAGGCGCCCTGATACTTTTGTGTTGCGCTGCGCAATATCGACATGGCCATCGGTTAGGCTTGGGGCAGGCCCTCCCGTGCAGTGCTGATGATGAACGAGCAACGCAGCCACATCCGTTTTGCCACCGCCGACCTGCCGCTGCGCGATGACGTGCGCAACCTCGGCACCCTGGTCGGGCAGATGCTGGCCGAGCAGGTCAGTGCCGGTTTCCTGGATGAAGTGGAGCAGGTGCGCACCCACGCCATCGAACGGCGCGAAAGCGGCCAGCCGCTGGTACAGCTGGCGGAGCCGCTGGCCGGCCTGGCCCCGGAGCATGCCGAAAGCCTGGTGCGCGCGTTTGCCACCTATTTCCAGGTGGTCAACATCGCCGAGCGGGTACACCGCATCCGCCGCCGTCGCGATTACCAGCGCGCCGGCAGTGCCCGGCCGCAGCCCGATGGCCTGCACGATGCGCTGGCGCGGCTGAAGGAGCAGGGCGTTGGCCTGGACGAACTGGCCCGCTGGCTGCCACGCATCGACATCGAACCGGTGTTCACCGCCCATCCCACCGAATCGGTGCGGCGGGTGCTGCTGGACAAGGAACAGATCATGGTCGGCGCACTGCTCAATGGCCTGGATGGCGGGCGCACCCCGGGCGAGCGGGCGGCCGACCGCTCGCGTTTCCAGATGGCACTGACCTCCAGCTGGCAGACCAGCGACAGCGCGCCGGTACGGCCCACGGTGGAGGGCGAACGCGAACATGTGGGTTATTACCTGACCCGGGTGCTGTACCGGGTGGTGCCGGTGCTGTACGAAACCCTGGACGAGGCGATCGTGCAGACCTACGGGCAGTGCCTGCCGCTGCCGGCGCTGCTGCGTTTTGGCACCTGGGTCGGTGGCGACATGGACGGCAACCCGAATGTCGATGCCGGCACCATCCAGGCCACCTTCCAGGCCCAGCGCGATGTCCTGCTCAAACTGTACAGCGCCGAGCTGGAGCAGCTGACCAGCGTGCTGACCCAGTCCAGTGGCCGCGTCGGCGTGGCCGTGGCGCTGCAGCAACGGCTGGCCCACTACCGCCAGCGCCTGCCGCAGGTGGTGTCCAGCCCGCGGCATGCCGACATGCCGTATCGCCAGCTGCTGGACTACATGGGCGAGCGCCTGCGCCAGACCCTGGCAGGCACTGACGATGCCTATGCCGGGCCGCACGAGCTGGAGCAGGACATCCAGTGCATGCTCGACAGCCTGCTGGCCAACCGCGGCGAGCATGCCGGTGCATTCGCGCTGCGGCGCCTGCAATGGCGGGTACGAACCTTTGGTTTCCACCTGGCGCGGCTGGACGTGCGCCAGGAATCGCGCGTGCATGAGCAGGCACTGGCCGAGGTGGTGGCAGGGCTGGAAACGGCCCGGCCGCAACAGCGTGCGCAGTTGCTGGCGCCCTTCGCCGCCGGTGGGCAAGCGCTGCCGGCGGCCAGCGGCGAGGCCGGGCAGCGGCTGGATGCGGTATTTGCCGCGCTGGCCAGCGCACGCGCCCAGCATGGCAGTGGTGCGCTGGGCAACTACATCATCTCCATGGCCCATGACCGCGCCGACCTGCTGGCGGTACTGGCGCTGGCCCGGCGCGGTGGCCTGGTCGATGCGCAGGGGCAGGTGCCACTGGATGTGGTGCCGCTGTTTGAAACCATCGATGACCTGGCCCACGCCACTGCGACCCTGCGCGATCTGTTTGCCGATCCGGTCTACCAGCGGCACCTGGCCGCGCGCGGCAACCGGCAGACGGTGATGCTGGGCTATTCGGACAGCGGCAAGGACGGTGGCATCGTCGCCTCGCGCTGGGGGCTGCAGCGGGCACAGGTGGAGATGATGGACGTGGCCCGCCAGGCCGGGGTCGCGCTGGGCTTCTTCCATGGCCGTGGCGGCTCGATCAGCCGTGGCGGTGGCAAGACCACCCATGCGGTACAGGCGGCACCGCGCGGCAGCATCGACGGCCACCTGCGGGTCACCGAACAGGGCGAGGTGATCCACCGCAAGTACGGCATCCGCGCGCTGGCGCTGCGCTCGCTGGAACAGACCACCGGTGCAGTGCTGCGGGCCAGCCTGCGCCCGCGTCCGCTGGACCCGCGCGAGGAACAGTGGAAGCCGGTGATGGAGCTGCTGGCGGCCGAGAGCAGCAAGGCCTACCGTGGCCTGGTCGGGCACAGCCAGTTCATGCACTGGTTCCGCAAGGCCACGCCGGTGGATGTGATCGAGCGCATGACCCTGGGCTCACGGCCGTCGCGGCGGCTGGGCAGCGATGCCGGGCTGTCCAACCTGCGGGCGATTCCCTGGGTATTTGCCTGGAGCCAGGCACGTGCCGGGATTCCCGGCTGGTACGGCGTCGGCAGTGGCCTGCAGGCGGCGGTCACTGCCGGGCATGAAGCAACGCTGCGCGAGATGGCCCAGCAATGGCCGTTCTTCAAGACGTTGCTCGATGACGTGGCGATGGTGCTGAGCAAGGGTGACATCACCATTGCCGAGAGTTTCTCGGCCCTGTCCGGGCCGCTGCACGGGGTGTTCTTCCCGATGGTGCGCGGTGAGCATGCGCTGACCGTGCACTGGCTGGGCCGGTTGAGCGGCCAGCCCAGCCTGCTGGCGCAGGACCCGCGGCTGGCGTTGTCGATCCGCCTGCGCAACCCCTACATCGACCCGATGAGCGTGCTCCAGGCCGACCTGCTGCGGCGTTGGCGCGAGGCCGGCAGCCAGGATGAGGACCCGCTGCTGCGTGCACTGAAGGCCTGCGTCAACGGCGTGGCCCAGGGGCTGCAGAACACCGGCTGAGGTGTCCGGGCCGGCTCAGCCGGGGTTGGCGGCGAGCAGTTCGTGCTGGCGCTGCTCCATTTCCTGGCGCAGCTGGCGGCGGATCTGTGCGGCGGCATGGCGGCGCTTTTCATCGCAGTTGGACGGCTGCAGCGGCGGCACCGCGGTCGGCTTGCCGTGCTCGTCCACCGCCACCATGGTGAAAAAGCAGCTGTTGGCGTGGCGCACGCTCTGGCCGATGATGTCCTCGGCCACCACCTTGATGCCGACCTCCATCGAGGTGCTGCCGGTGTAGTTGACCGAGGCCAGGAAGGTCACCAGTTCACCCACCGCGATCGGTTGGCGAAACGTCACTTGGTCCACTGACAGCGTCACCACGTAATGGCCGGCATAGCGGCTGGCGCAGGCATAGGCCACCTGGTCGAGCAGGCGCAGGATCGCTCCGCCATGGACCTTGCCGGAGAAATTGGCCATGTCCGGGGTCATCAGCACGGTCATGCTCAACTGGTGCGACTGCAGGGTATTCATGCAATGGGTCAAGGCAATGGGGCCACTCAGGCTACACCTTCCCCCGCGCCTTTGCCCGCCGCCGCTGCTGCCGACAACGACAAAGCCCCGCACAGTGGCGGGGCTTTGTCGGTGCTGCAGGCCGTGGCTGATTACTTCAGCTTGGCGGCCTTGCGCAGGGCATCGGCGCGGTCGGTCTTCTCCCAGGAGAAGGCAGTGGCGGTCTGGCTGTTGCCTTCGCCATCGACGTAGCTGAATTCCTTCGGCTTGCGGCCGAAGTGGCCGTAGGCAGCGGTCTGCTGGTACATCGGGTGGATCAGGTCCAGCATCTGGATGATGCCGTACGGGCGCAGGTCGAAGTGGGCGCGGATCAGTTTTTCGATCTGCGCGTCGGCGATCTTGCCGGTGCCGAAGGTGGTGACCGAGATCGAGGTCGGCTCGGCCACGCCGATGGCATAGGAGACCTGCACTTCGCACTTGTCGGCCAGGCCGGCGGCGACCACGTTCTTGGCCACGTAGCGGGCAGCGTAGGCGGCCGAACGGTCAACCTTGGACGGATCCTTGCCCGAGAACGCGCCACCACCGTGACGGGCCATGCCGCCGTAGGTGTCGACGATGATCTTGCGGCCGGTCAGGCCGCAGTCGCCCACCGGGCCACCGATGACGAAGATGCCGGTCGGGTTGATGTGCACCTTGTTCTTGGGCAGCGCGTCCAGCCATGCCTTGGGCAGGACCGGCTTGAGGATGTGCTCGCGCACGGCCTCGATCAGATCCTTCTGCTTGATGCCCGGGTCGTGCTGGGTCGACAGCACCACCGCGTCCAGGCCTTCGATCTTGCCGTCCTGGCCGTAGCGCAGGGTCACCTGGCTCTTGGCGTCCGGGCGCAGCCACGGCAGCGGCGAGTTCTTCTTCTTGCGCACCTTGGCCTGCTGCTCGACCAGACGGTGGCTGTAGTAGATCGGGGCCGGCATGAATTCCGGTGCCTCGTTGCAGGCATAGCCGAACATCAGGCCCTGGTCGCCCGCGCCCTGTTCTTCCGGCTTCTTGGCCTTCTTGTCGGTGCCGTCCACGCCGGCGGCGATGTCCGGCGACTGCTTGCCGAGCATGTTGATGATGGCGCAGGTGTGGCCGTCGAAGCCGACATTGGAATTGTTGTAGCCGATGTCGTTGATGACCTTGCGGGTCAGTTCCTCGATGTCGACCCACGCCGAGGTGGTGACCTCGCCGGCAACGATCGCCGCACCGGTCTTGACCAGGGTTTCGCAGGCCACGCGGGCGCGCTTGTCCTGGGTCAGGATCGCGTCCAGCACCGCGTCGGAGATCTGGTCGGCAATCTTGTCCGGATGGCCTTCGGACACCGATTCGGAAGTGAACAGGTAGCTGGACATTAGGGCAATATCCCTTGATTCGGATGGAGAGATGGGCGCGCATGATACACGGCTGTGGCCGCTTGTGCATCGTGTGTGTGGTGACGTTGGCGCAGATTAAGCCAGCGTGCAGGCAGGCACAGGATGGTGCTCTGGCCTGCTAGCATCGCGTGATGGATTCGATTTCGCAGATTGTTCTTGGCGGCGCGGTTGCCGCCGCGATTGCGCCACGCGGGCAGCGCCGCGCGGCATTGCTGGCTGGCGCGGCGCTGGGCACGCTGCCCGATCTGGACAGCCTGGTGCTGCTGGCACTGACCGATGATCCGGTCACCCTGATGACTGCCCACCGGGGGCTGAGCCATTCGTTGTTCGTGCTGCCGGTGCTGGGCAGCCTGCTGTGGTGGCTGTTCAAGCGCTTTGGCCATGGCCGGGTGGCGCAGGCGCCGGGCCGCTGGTGGTGGGCGATCGTGCTGGCCCTGGTCACCCACCCACTGCTGGATGCGATGACCGTCTATGGCACCCAGCTCTGGTGGCCGCTGCCGGTGACACCGGCGGTCTGGGGCGGGGTGTTCATCATTGACCCGCTGTATACCCTGCCGCTGCTGAT
Source organism: Stenotrophomonas koreensis (assembly GCF_001431525.1). Lineage (GTDB taxonomy): Bacteria > Pseudomonadota > Gammaproteobacteria > Xanthomonadales > Xanthomonadaceae > Stenotrophomonas > Stenotrophomonas koreensis. Next base: position 11,267 of record NZ_LDJH01000031.1, on the reverse strand, counting down.
CGGCTGTGGGCTGGCCTGGTGGGCACGCGAGCGGCCGCTGGCCGGGCGCGCGCTGCAGGCCGGGCTGCTGCTCAGTACCGCCTACTTGGGCTGGGCCGCCGTGGCCCAGCAGGCCGTCGAGCGCCAGGCACGCGCCGACCTGGCCGCCGCCGGGGGCCAGCCGCAGGCGGTGCTGGCCGCCGCGCAGCCGTTCACCACGCTGCTGTGGCGGGTGGTGGCCGTCGGTGAGCACGGCTACTGGATCGGCGAGCGTTCGCTGGTGGCCGATGCCGGGCCGATCCACTTCGATTTCCATCCTTCCGATCACCAGGCCCTGCAGGCCAATGCGCAGCTGCCGGCGGTGCAGCGGCTGGCCTGGTTCAATGGCGGTTTCATGCGCGCCCGGGTCCAGGGCAACCGGCTGGTGCTCAGCGACCTGCGCATGGGCATGGAGCCGGATTACAGCTTCAACTTTGCCGTCGCCGAGCTGGTCGATGGCCAGTGGCAGGCGATCGCGCCGGAGCAGATCCGTGCCGAGTTTGCCCGCCCCGAGCGCCGCGCCGAGGCCGGTGCCCGGCTGGCGGCGATGTGGCGGCGGATCTGGCAGGCCCCGGTCGCGGCTCAGTAGACCACCGCACGCGCCTGGACGAAGGAATAGAAGAACACCGCATCCGGATTGGACTGGACGCGGGCGAACTCGCCACGCATGCCGTCCACCGTGGCCGCATCGACCTTGCCGGCGGCGATCAGCTGGTCGGCCGCCGACAGCAGCAGCTCTTCCCACAGCGCGAACACCGCCTTGCGCCGCGCCGGGTCGCGGTTGTCCAGGTGCAGGGTCTTGACCTGGGTGGTGACATCCCGGTAGCCGCCGGCCAGCAGCAGGTTGCCGAGCTTGGCGCCGACAAACGGGTCGCCGCCGCTGTCGATCTGGAAATCATTGAAGGCCATCCAGTAGCGCCACAGGTTGGGTGAATACGGGTCTACCAGGAAGGAGGCATTCATCACTTCGTTGATGTAGACCGGCGAGCCGGGGGTGAGCACCCGGCGCACCTCGGCCAGCACCTGGGCCGGGGAGGGCACGTGCTCGAGGATCCAGCTCAGGAACGCCCCGTCAAAACTGCGCGCCTCGAACGGCAGGTTGCCGGCATCGGCCTGCAGGGCTTCCCAGCGCTGTTCCAGCCACGGCAGGGTGGCCATGTGGGCGCGCGCGGTTTCCAGCTGGCGGGTATTCAGATCCACCCCGGTGATGCGCAGCTCCGGGAAACGGCGCAGCAGGATCTCGCTCTGTGCGGCGACGCCACAGCCGACTTCCAGCACATGGCGGCTGGCGGTGAAGTCGATATCGGCAAACAGGGTGGGCTCGAACAGCCGTGCCTGCTTGCGCAGCCGTGCCTGCTCGGTATCGGAAAACCCGTGCAGATAGGGAAAGTCGTTGTCGGTCATGGCAGCACTGCGGCGATCATTGGATGAGCGCCAGTGTCGGCAGGACGGTGTCAGCGCGGTGGCATGGCAACAGGATGCAGCGTTGCGCCTGGCGTGCCGATCCCGTTGGCACAAGGCCTGGCCGGGCACAGGCGCGGGTATGCCGATCCGTGCTGTGCTTATCGCTGCTGGCGATGAGCCGGCGTCAGGCGGCCGGCAGCCGCTCGCCGGCGATCAGCGCATCGAAGTAATCGGCAGTCAGGCGCAGCTGTTCTTCCGGCGTTTCGGCGCGGTTGACCACCGCGCGGAAGGCCGCGTTCTCCGGCCGGTCCTTGGCATACCAGCCCAGGTGCTTGCGCGCGATGCGCACGCCCTGTGGCTCGCCGTAGAAAGCGTGCAGATGAGCCAGGTGGCCCATCAGGATGTCGCGCACCTCGGTCAGTGTCGGCGGTGGCAGTTCCTGGCCGGTGGCCAGGTAATGGGAGATTTCGCGGAAGATCCATGGCCGGCCCTGGGCGGCGCGGCCGACCATCACCGCATCGGCGCCGGTGTGCTTGAGCACGAAGGCCGCCTTGACCGGGGAGTCGACATCGCCGTTGGCGATCACCGGGATGCCCAGCTGCGCCTTGATCTGCGCGATGGTGTCGTACTCGGCCTGGCCGGTGTAGTGCTGGTTGCGGGTACGGCCGTGGATGGCCAGCGCGGCAATGCCGGACTGTTCGGCAATATGCGCGATCGCGGGCGCGTTGCGTACCTCGGCACACCAGCCGGTGCGGATCTTCAGCGTCACCGGCACATCGACCGCGCCGACCACGGCCTCCAGGATCCGCGCCACCAGCGCCTCGTCGCGCATCAGCGCCGAGCCGGCCCAGGCATTGCACACCTTCTTGGCCGGGCAGCCCATGTTGATGTCGATGATCTGCGCGCCGTTGGCCACGTTGTAGCGCGCGGCCTCGGCCAGCTGGGCCGGTTCGGTGCCGGCGATCTGCACGCTGATCGGTGCCGGCTCGCCGGCATGGTCCATGCGCTGGATCGACTTGCGGGTGGTCCAGAAGCGCGGGTCGGAGATGGTCATTTCCGAGGCCGCCAGGCCGGCGCCGAGCTGCTTGCACAGCTGGCGGAACGGCTTGTCGGTGACCCCGGCCATCGGCGCGAGCACGACATTCGGGGCGATGGTGTAGGGGCCGATCTGCATCGGCGTATTGTCGCAGCCGGACCGGGATCGGGCGAGCCTTGCCTGCCGTCGGCGGTTCAGCTGACTGCAGGGCGGTATGACAGCGGCCCATCGCAGCGACAGGTGTGCGTTGATCGCCGGGTCCGATCATCGGAAGCGTGCAATGGGATTGAAGGGGGTTTCCTACGGTTTGACCGGGCTGCGGCCTGGTGGCCGCCGGGCTGTTGCCTTCGGTTGGCAGTGGGCAGCCCGTGCTGCTGGTGAACAGGTGCGTTGTAGCCGGGGCCGCAGTGGCCCTGCTGGCGGCCGTGGTTGCCGTCCAGCAGGCAGGCCGGCGGCCGCTGTGGGCCTGCCTGGTCGTGCTGGCCGCGTATGCCGTGGTCCTGCTGGGCGGTCTGTCGATGCTGGCGGGGCTGGGGTGATCCTGCACCACCGCCTGCGCGGTGCTGCCGCTGGGCGCCGCCAATGAAAAGGCCGGCTTGCGCCGGCCTTTTCTCTGCATCAGGTCATCTCACCTGGCGTCGCTATCGGCCGGGGTGAAGCGCGGCATCGCCAGTGCAGCACCTTCGTTCTCGGTGGAGCGGGCGGCATAGCGGTTGGCAAAACGCACATGCTGGGCGAACGGCACATCGGCCACCGTGGCCAGCGAGGCCACCAGCGCGCCGTTGAAGGCATCGCCGGCGCCGGTGGTGTCCACCGTCTGCACGGTTTCGGCCGCCACCCGGTAGTAGGCCGTGCTGTCGCCACGCAGGCGCTCCGGAGCATGCGAGACGAACACCCCGACCGCACCCAGGGTCACCACCACGGTGTTGGCCGACAGCTTGCGGCACAGCTCGTGCAGGCTGGCCCCATCCAGTGCGGCTACATCGTCGGCCTCGATGCGTTCGCCGACATGGCGGCTGAGCAGGGCGGCAAACTCGGTCTCGTTGGGAGTGAGCACATCGGCCAGCTTGAGCAGGCTGATGGTGGAGGGCGCATTGGCCGGCGCGGGGTTGAGCACCGTGGTGACCGCGTGCTGGCGGGCAAGCTCCAGTGCCGATTCGATCGTCTCCACCGGCGATTCGAGCTGGGCCAGCAGTACCCTGGCCCGGCTGATCACTTCCGGCTGGGCGGCGATGAAGGCCTTGCTCAGCGAGGCATTGGCCCCGGCGCCGATCACGATCGAGTTGCGGCCGCGGGCATCGACATAGATGCCTGCGGTGCCGGTGGGCTCGCTGCTGGCTTCGGCCAGCAGGGCCAGGCCGTCATCGCTGGCCAGCTGGCGCGCCAGTGCGCCACCGGCGTCATCGCCAAGGGCGCAGACGAAGGTGGTCGCCGCACCGGCACGGCCGGCGGCAATGGCCTGGTTGAAACCCTTGCCACCGGGGCCGGTGCTGTACCGGCCGGCGATGGTTGCCCCTGGCGCGGGCAGGGTGTCGCAGCGCCAGACGTGGTCGACATTGAAAGAACCGGCAACAACAACTGCGGTCATGGATCGTTACTCAGAAGTGGATCAGCCAAAGTGCGTCAGCACGCCAGCGATGGTGGCGGTCATCAACGTGGCGATGGTACCGCCCAGAACCGCACGCAGGCCGAATTTGGCCAGGTCCGAACGGCGGTCCGGGGCCAGGCCGCCGATGCCACCGATCTGGATGGCGATCGAGCTGAAGTTGGCAAAGCCGCACAGCGCGTAGGTAGCAATCAGGCGGGCCTCGTCACTGAGCACCACGCCATCGACGTTGCCCTTGATGATTTCCGACAGCTGCAGGTAGGCCACGAACTCGTTGATGACCACCTTCTGGCCGATCAGCGAACCGACCGTGGTGGCATCGGCCCACGGGGTGCCGATGACCCAGGCCAGCGGAGCCAGGATGTAGCCGAAGATGGTGGCCAGGTTGGTCGGCTTGCCGAGCAGGGCGGCCAGGCCGGTGACTTCACCGATCCAGGTCAGCGGGGCATTGATCAGCGCGATCAGGGCGATGAAGGCCAGCAGCATCGCGGCGATGTTCAGCGCCAGCTTCAGGCCATCGGCGGCGCCACCGGCGGCGGCATCGATGACGTTGGAGGCGGTCTTTTCGATCTCCATCTTCACCGTGCCCCGGGTCAGCGGGGTACCGGTTTCCGGCACCAGCAGCTTGGCAATCACCAGGGTGGCCGGGGCGGCCATGATCGAGGCGGCCAGCAGGTGTTTGGCGTAGAAGGCTTCCTGCAGCGGGTCACCGGCACCGAGCAGGCCGATGTAGGCCGCCAGTACGCCGCCGGCGATGTGCGCCATGCCACCGATCATCATCGTGATCAGCTCGGACTGGGTCATCTTGCTGATGTACGGCCGCACGGTCAGCGGGGCCTCGGTCTGGCCAATGAACACGCTGGCGCAGACGCTGGTGGTCTCGGCACCGGATACCCGCATCACCTTGGTGATCGCCCAGGCCATGGCCTTGACGATGGCCTGCATGATGCCCAGGTGGTACATCACCCCCATCAACGCCGAGAAGAAGATGATCGTCGGCAGTACCTGGAAGGCGAAGATGAAGCCGTAGTTCTCCACGTTCATCAGCCCACCGAAGATGAACGACGAACCTTCGTTGACGAAGCTCAGCAGCTTGACGAAGCCCTGGCCCAGCCAGTCGAATACATCACGCCCACCCGGCACCAGGATGACCAGCGCGGCAAAGCCAATCTGCAGCAGGATGCCGGTGGCGATCAGGCGCCAATCCACGGCCCGCTTGTTGTTTGAAAACAGCCAGGCAATGGTAATCAGCACTGCCAGCCCGAAAAGGCCGAAGCCGATTCTTCCCAATCCTTCGACCATGAGATGTCCCCAGGACGTCACAAAAGGCGAAAGCCTAGAGCAGCCGGGCATTACGGGCAAGAAATAGACGACCGACGGAGCCTGTGGCGACCACGCCGCCTAGATCGGCAAGGCCCGGGCTGCGGGCAGCTACACTTGCCTGTGCGCAGATCGCGCTGTTGCCTTTGTTTACGGAGACCTCCATGCACTACCGCCGCCTCGGCTCTACCGGCCTGCAGTTGTCAGCCCTGTCCTTTGGTGCCTGGGTCACCTTTGGCGCGCAGGTCGGGCGCGGCGAGGCGCGCAACCTGATTGCCTGCGCCTGGGACAACGGGATCAATTTCTTTGACAACGCCGAAGGCTATGCGCGCGGCGAGGCCGAAGCGGTGATGGGCGATGTGATCGCTGACCTGCGCCTGCCACGGGATGGTTTCTGCGTTTCCAGCAAGGTCTTTTTCGGTTCGGCCAGCGAGCCCTTGCCGACCCAGCGCGGGCTGTCGCGCAAGCATGTACTCGATGCCTGCCATGGCGCACTGCGCCGGCTGCGGGTGGACTACCTGGACCTGTACTTCTGCCATCGTCCCGATCCGCAGACCCCGATTGCCGAGACCGTGCATGCGATGAACCTGTTGATCGAGCAGGGCAAGGTGCTGTATTGGGGCACCTCGCAGTGGTCGGCCGCGCAGATCAGCGAAGCCATCGCCATTGCCGATGCGCGTGGCTGGCAGCGTCCGGCCATGGAGCAGCCCCAGTACAGCCTGCTCGAACGTGACCGTGTCGAGCAGGAACTGGCGCCGCTGTGCGCGCAGGGGCTGGGCACCACCACCTGGTCACCACTGGCCAGCGGCCTGCTGACGGGCAAGTACAACGATGGCGTTCCCGCCGGTTCGCGCCTGGACCAGCCCGAGCTGGGGTGGCTGCAGCAGGCACAGCTGGAAGATCCGGGCCGTCTGCACAGGGTCCGCGCGTTCACGGCCCTGGCCGAAGAACTGGCGGTCGTACCGGCGCAGTTGGCCATCGCCTGGTGCCTGCGCAACCGGCATGTGTCCAGCGTGATCCTGGGGGCCAGTCGGGTGGCCCAGCTGGAACAGAACCTGGCCGCGCTGGAGGTTGCCGAGCGGCTGGACGCATCGGCCTGGACAGCAGTGGAGGCGATCTTCCCGCGCGGGTGACAGGAAGTCTTGATCTGCAGATGAGAATCATTATCATTATTGCCGACTCCATCAGACTTCTGTCGCCATGACTGCACTGATTGCCACACCTGCCGCGCAGCGTCCCGTCCTCCGCCTGCCCGTGCCGCGCCCGCTGCGGGCGTTGCCGGCCGAATCAATGCTGTCCAGTGAGGCCCTGCTCAACGGGCAGCGCGAGGTGCTGATCCAGCACGGTGAGGCGGTGTACCGCCTGCGCCATACCAGCAACGGCAAGTTGATCCTGACCAAGTAGTCCACGCTGCAGGCCCTGCCTGCATGCTGCCAGCGAACGGGGCTTTGGGTGTGCCTGTCCGTGCGGCGCTGCGTGGACACCGCTGGCAGGGTGCCTGTGGCGCCCTGCCGCAGCGGGGGGAGCCGTCGCTTGGTGGCCGCAGTCAGCCCGCTCGTTGCAGCGGGCCTGTCAACCGGCCGCCGCGGTGCGTCGGTGCAGAGTCTTGCAGGCACGCTGACCGGGGACTCCGGTGGGCTTGGGTACCGCCCAGCGAGGACGTCATTTCTTCACGTCATCTATACCGCTGTTCCGGCATGTTTCACAAAGCTGAAGACTGGAGGTGCTTATGCGACAGAGCAAGGAAACATCTGGACTGGTGCTGGTGATTGAAGATAACCGCAATATTTCCGAAATGATCGGGGAATATCTGGAAAGCCGGGGCTTCGAGGTTGACTATGCGTGCGATGGTCTTGACGGCTATCGCCTGGCCGCCGAGAACAGCTACGACGTGATTGTGCTGGACCTGATGCTGCCGCGTCTGGATGGCATCGAAGTCTGCCGCCGTCTGCGCAATGAAGCACGCAAGTCCACCCCGGTGGTGATGCTGACCGCACGCGACACCCTGGATGACAAGCTCACCGGTCTGGGGTTCGGTGCCGATGACTACCTCACCAAGCCGTTTGCGATCCAGGAGCTGGAGGCCCGGTTGCGCGCGCTGATCCGGCGCGAGCGTCGTCAGGTCGGCGCCGAAGTGTTGAAGGTGGCCGACCTGGTGCTGGACCCGGTCAGCATGCGTGCCACCCGTGCCGGCTCGGAGCTGCAGCTGTCTCCGATCGGCCTGCGGCTTTTGACCATCCTGATGCGTGAATCACCGCGGGTGGTCAGCCGCCAGGAGATCGAGCGCGAAATCTGGGGCAACGGCCTGCCCGATTCGGACACCCTGCGCAGCCATCTGTACAACCTGCGCAAGATCATCGACAAGCCGTTTGACCGCCCCCTGCTGCACACCGTGCAAAGCGCTGGCTATCGCATCGCCGATATCGCCCAGCCGATGAGTTGAGGCCGGGCGGTCATTCCTGGATGGCCGCTGGGCAGCCCGGCGGCCATTGTTTTTGCCTGGCGCATAGCTCCGGCGCGCCATACACGGATGGCTCACATCGTCACTGACGATACTACGCGCCCAACTATGGTGTTGATGATGTCCTACGGCCTGCCGCGAAAATTACGCATTGTCTTCATCGTGCAGGTAGCGCTGGTCACACTGGCAATTGTTACCGGTGGCTGGCTGGTAGGAGTTCTGGCCAAGCACGGACTGTTCCGTGAGTTGCTGCGCGAGGATGCGGCTTACTACTGGCAGCGCTACCGCGAAAACCCGGCCACGCCACCACCGGATACCCGTCGCATCCGCGGGCTGCGCGTGGCGGCTGAGCGGATAGGCCAGGCCGGTTCCACGGGCTTGTTGCCACTGAATGGACTGGCCCCGGGTTTCCATGACCTGGAACGTGATGGCTGGCTGGTGTGGGTCGATGATGGCCCCGGTGGACGGTTGTACCTGCTGTACAACCGGCAACATGCGCAGCAGCTGATCTGGTGGGTGGCCAGCGTGCCGCTGCTGCTGACCCTGTTGGCGATCTATCTGGCGTCCTGGTATGCCTATCGGGCCTCGCGGGATCTGATCATTCCGATCAATGAACTGGCCCGGCGGGTTGCCAACTGGGATCCGCGCCTGACCTCGGCCGATGACCTGGACCCGGCGGATCTGGGCCCGCGCTTCAAGGGTGAAACCCGCCAGCTGGCGCAGGTCCTGCATGAGATGGCGCGGCGCATGCGCGCACACATCCAGCGCGAGCACGAGTTCACCCGCGATGCCAGCCATGAGCTGCGCACGCCGTTGACCGTGATCCGGGTGGCCACGGATGTGGCGCTTGGCGATCCGGATATCAGTCCGCGCCAGCAGCGCAGCCTGCAGCGTATCGCCCGCGCCGTCGCCGACATGGAAGAGGTCATCGAATCGCAGTTGCTGCTTGCGCGCGAAAGTGAAATCGGCGTGCCGCTGCAGCAGGTGGATGTGGCCCAGCTGGTTGCCGATGAGGTCGCCAAGGCCGAGGAAAAGCTCCAGCAGCGCCCGATCCGCCTGCATCTGGAGGTGCAGCAGGTTCCCCGGCTGGAAACCTCGGCCGGTGCGCTGCGGGTGGTCGTGCGCCACCTGCTGGAAAATGCCTGCAAATACACCGACCAGGGCGATATCTTCCTGCGCCTGGAAAACAACAGGCTGGTGGTGACCGATACCGGCATCGGCATGAACAGCGATGACCTGCGCCTGGCCTTCGAGCCGTTCTACCGGGTCAACCATGCCATGGCCACCGGCGCAGGGCTGGGACTGTCGATCGTCCGCCGCCTGTGTGACCGTTTCGGCTGGAGCATCCGCCTGGAGAGCCAGCCCGGCCAGGGCACCTGCGCGACCCTGAGTTTTGCGGCCGAGCCACAGCCGGCGGCAGTGACGTAAGATCAGCCATCGTTTCCGGGGCGGATGGATCAATGCGGGCTGTGGTGATTGTGGGGCAAGGCCATGAGTGACGGGGTCGGCAACCTGCCGCGGGGACCGGCACGCATCCTCAAGGCGGCCGGCTGGTCCTGGCAGGGGCTGCGTGCCGCGTGGCGGTATGAATCCTCCTTCCGGCTGGAGGTCTGCCTGCTGCTGGTGCTGGGGCCGGTCGCGCTGTGGCTGGGCCAGAGCGGGGTGGAGCGGGCACTGTTGCTGGGTTCTCTGCTGCTGGTGCTGGCGATGGAACTGGCCAATTCGGCGATCGAGGCGGTGATTGCCCGCTATGGCAATGAGTACCACGAGCTGGCCGGCCGCGCCAAAGACATGGGGTCGGCAGCGGTGCTGTTGTTGATGCTCAATGTCCTGGCCTGCTGGGGTTTGATCCTGGGCCCGCGCCTGTTCTGAAAGCGCGGCGTGGGCACCGCCCTGGCTGGCCGCACGTGGCTGCGCGGCAACCGCCGGCCCGGGAGCGGGCTGTATGCGGAGGCTTTACTTCCGGCATGTGATGATTTGCCCGCCTCGGCTCCGGGAGAATCCCATGCACAGCGTGTTCCGTCTGCTTTTGTCGCTTTCTCTGGCCGTCCTGCTCAGTGGCTGTGGCTACAACGCGATCCAGCAAAAAGAAGAGGCGGTCAACGCCGGCTGGTCCGAGGTGATCAACCAGTACCAACGGCGGGCCGACCTGATCCCCAACCTGGTCAATACCGTACAGGGCTATGCCAGCCACGAACGGCAGGTGCTGACCGATGTCACCAATGCGCGTGCACGGGTGGGGCAGATCCAGGTCAATGCCGATGACCAGGCCTCGCTGCAGCAGTTCCAGCAGGCCCAGGGAGAACTGGGCAGCGCGTTGTCGCGCCTGCTGGTGGTGGCCGAGAACTATCCGAACCTGAAATCCGACCAGGCCTTCCGTGACCTGCAGGCACAGCTGGAAGGCACCGAAAACCGGATCACCACCGCACGTGGCCGTTACATCCAGCTGGTGCAGGACTACAACACCACCATCCGTTCGTTTCCGCAGCTGATCACAGCCAAGCTGTTTGGTTACCGGGCCAAGCCGAATTTCACGGTGGAAAATGTCAGCACGATTTCGACCGCCCCGCGCGTGCAGTTTCCGGCCCCGGCCAGCACGCCGCCGGGAGCGTAAGCGCCATGCCTGCCTCGCGCCTGCTTGCCGGGGTGATGACCATCGTGTGCATGTTCTGCCTGTTGCTGCCCTCGGTGCAGGCGCAGACGGTGGCGGTGCCGGCATTGGATTCACCGGTGGTCGACACCACTGCCACGCTGGCTGCGGCGGACCGCCAGGCGCTGGTCGACAAGGCCTTGGCGCTGCAACAGCGCAAGGGCAGCCAGCTGCAGGTGCTGATTGTGCCGACCACCGGTGGGGAAACCATCGAGCAGTATGCGCGCCGGGTGTTTGACCAATGGCGGCTGGGGCGCGAGGGCGTGGATGATGGCGTGCTGCTGCTGGTGGCGATCAACGACCGGCGGGTGCGGATAGAACCGGGCTATGGCCTGGAGGGGGCGATCCCGGATGCCATTGCCAACCGCATCATCCAGGAATATCTGGTGCCGCAGTTTCGTGCCGGCGATTACAGCGCCGGGATTGCGGCGGCCAGCAACGCGCTGATTGGGCTGATCGATGGCGAGCCGCTGCCGCCGCCGGTCAGCAGTCACCGGCAATCTTCTGACGATGTCGGCGGCAGCTGGATGCTGGGCCTGTTTCTGGGGGTAATGGCCGGCAGCGTGCTGGCCGGAATATTCTCACGCGTGCCCCGTCTGCTGCGTTCGGCCATCGCGGCAGTCGGCGGCGGGCTGGCCGGGATGCTGCTGGTCGGCAGCCTCGGGGCAGCACTGGCCGCGGCGCTCACGGCCGCGGTGCTGGGCCTGCTGGGGGCCACTCCGGCCCTGTTCGCGGGTCATTCCGGCTGGGGCCGTGGCGGGGGCAGCTGGGG
>NZ_LDJH01000030.1 GCF_001431525.1 Stenotrophomonas koreensis | reverse complement strand
GACGACCACTACCTGCTGCAGTGCCTGCGCTACATCGAGCTCAACCCGGTACGCGCGGCAATCACTGACGACCCGGCCCACTACCCCTGGTCCTCCTGCCAGAGCCACCTCGGCCTGCGCCCGGGCAACCGGCTGGCCCATCACCCCACCTGGCTGGCCAGTGGCAGCAGCCCGGCCGAACGCGCCCAGTGGTGGCGCATCTTCCTGCGCGAAGCCATCAGCGACGACGAATTGACCGCCATCCGCACCACCCTGCAGCAACAACGCACCCTCGGCACCACCGCCTTCCAGGCCATGGTCCAGGCCAAGACCCACCGCTTTGCCGGCACCCACCCCGCCCATCGACCACCCAGCAAAAAGGCCAGGCCACCCGAGTGAACCTGACCTCATTGCCACCTGCCCCGCCAAGCAGCCCCGGTAAGTGCACCTGACCCCGTTAGCCTGATCGACACGCAGAGCGCTGGCGGTACCACCGTCAGTCCTGCGGGTTTCAAGCTCCTGCAGCTCTCCTCCAATGACGCCATAGCTGCGCGTTCGCGGGTTCTCGACATTCACTGGAACGCCGTCCACCACGCGAGCGCCTGCATTGGCAATGGGGTGATGTGTAACGAGCCCTTCGAAGTCCTCCACAGGGCGATTGCCTAGCCTCGCACTATGCAACTGCTGCAACCGGTACGGAGCTGTCGCGTGAGCATTGGTTCCCGTGTCTTGCTGCACCATGTGATCTCTCCTTGATCGTGACACCTCTTAGACTCAACTTCCAAGTGCAACGCCCCCATATCGGGCCGTTGCCATGTCCAGAACCTATCAACACCTGAGCCCTGAAGAACGGGCCGTAATCATGATCGAGCGCCAGAACGGCAGCAGTTTGCGAGCGATCGGTCTGCGCCTTGGGCGTTCGGCAGCCACTGTTTCGCGAGAGCTCCGGCGCTGCGATCAAGCTGCGTACAACGCCAGCCAGGCCGCTCTCAGCTATCGCCGACGCCGCAGCCGTTGCAGACCAATGAAGCGGTTGGTGGCCGGAAGCAGGCTTTATCAATACGTCCACGATCACCTTGTCTACAGGCGCTGGTCACCGCAGCAGATTGCCGCCAAACTCCGCCAGATGCCTGAGTCCATCCGTCCTGGCCTTGTCAGCCACGAAACAATTTACGCGGCCATCTATGCCCAGCCACGCGGCGGACTCAAGCAGGCCATGGTGGAAGCGCTGCGGCAAGCCAAGCCGACGCGCGGCCCAGGCCGCAAGTCGGCCGCAGCCAAGACCTTCGTCCCGGAAGAGCCGAGCATCAAGCACCGTCCCGAGGAAATTGAGCAACGACTGCTGCCTGGCCACTGGGAAGGCGATCTGATCAAGGGCGCCTTCAACCGCTCGGCCGTGGGCGTATTGGTGGAGCGCAAGACACGCTTCGTCATCCTCTGCCGGATGGACGGCTGCACAGCAGCAGATGCACTGGAGGGCTTCAGCCGCCAGATAAAGAAACTGCCAGCCTTCCTACGTGAGAGCCTGACCTATGACCGCGGTAGCGAGTTGGCCTGTTTTGATGCCTTGAGCAAGCGGATAAACATGAATATCTGGTTCTGCGACCCGCATGCCCCTTGGCAGCGCGGCAGCAATGAGAACACCAATGGCCTGCTGCGCCAGTTCCTGCCAAAGGGGACGGATCTGTCAATAGCCAGTCAAACCCTGCTCAACGATATTGCACGCCTGCTCAATGGACGGCCACGTAAAACACTGGGCTGGAAAAGCCCGGAAGAAGCAATGGCCGAGGAACTGGCGAAATTCTCATCACCTTGTGTTGCACTTGAATCTTGAGACCGCCCAGTGCCTGGGGCGGCGCTATGTGCGCTACATCAATGACCGTTACTTCCGCACCGGCACCCTGTGGGAAGGCCGTTACAAGGCCTGCCTGGTCGGCGATGACGATTACCTGCTGACCTGCATGCGTTACATCGAGCTCAACCCGGTGCGCGCCGGGATGGTGGCCGACCCGGCCGACTATCCATGGTCCAGCCATCACGCCACCGCCCATGGCCGCGATGCCCACCTGCTGCAGCCGCATCGCAGCTGGCTGGCCTTCGAACATGACCCGATACAACGCCAGCAGCGCTGGCGCGCCTTCGTCATGGCAGGGATCACCCACGACGACCCAGACCCGCTACGCCTGTGCCTGCAACGCCAGCACCCCTACGGCAGCGACCGCTTCCGCGCCGCCATCGACGCCCAGCTCGGCCGCCGCTGCGGCCCCGCCAAGATCGGACGTCCCAAAAAGCAAAGGCCAGAGTGAAAGCGCACTCTGACCCCTGTTTTCTTGACCCCTGTTTTCTGGGCAACGACCGCTTCCGCAGCGCCATCGAAGCACAACTGGGCCGCAGCATCACCCCACGAAAAGCGGGAAGACCCAGAAAGCAGACTCAAGAAACATCAGTACCGGACAGCCCCACCCAGAAGCATATTTAATTCACTCTGACCCCTGTTTTTCCCCTGTTTTTCCGTCATGGCAGGTCACTCGACTGGAGACGACCGGCACGATACGCCAGCGGCGCGAAGCTCGCCGTGACAGCAGCCGCGAGCGGCCTGCCCTCTGGAAGAAATGTCCCTGACACCATTTCCCTATCGCCACACCGCTGACCTGCCCCGACCGGCGCCGCCTGATCACGCGGCAAATGTCCAGTCCTATCCAGTGTGCACCGCTTTGCCTAAGCTCGTCGGTCATTTCGTCAGGAGGCAGCATGGAAGTCAGGATTTTCAGTGGCCACGAGGTCGATATCGAGTCGTCGCCGAACGTGGTGGTCGGGCAAGTCGGAGCCACGGACGTGGACGCGCTGGGCGAAGCCGCCTGCACGGCCATCCTCGACAGCGTGCTGGCCCATCTGGATAGGACCCCGCTGCGCGCCGATGCACCGGTCCCTCATTGGACCTTCGCCTTGGTCGCGGATGGAGAACTGGCCGCGCTCGAACACGCGATCTACCAGCAGGCAGCCGCGTTTCCCGCGCTGCACGAGCGGATCCACGCACTGGTGCGGGCTACCGCCCAGGGGGCCGGTGGGCACCGCCCCTGGGCCGATGAAGAAACTCCCACCGGCGCGGCTGGCGCGACCGCGCTGGCGCTGCAGTCGCGGGACCGGATTCCTGCCTACCTCGACTACCTGCGCGAATGCGACCTCGACCACGAGGTGCTCCAGGCCGACGAGCTCGACGCCATCGTCCAGGCCCACGGCTGGAACGACGACACCATCACCCTGGTCGTGGCCCGACTCACCCATTGCTGCGGACAGCACGGCGAGGAACAGGTCGGCGCCTGGCTGGAGGAAGGCGGGCTGGACGAATACCTGGAAGCGGACAGCGGTCGCGCCGGGCTGCTCGCCGAGATGCGCCGGGCGCTCAGCCGCGCCCCGATCCCGGCCTGGGGTCGCCAGGACCGTGCGACCGGCGCCGTGGCTTGGACCGAAGACGGCCTTGAGCTTCAGCTCGAACTGCTGGGGCAACTGCTGGACGAGGAGGAGCTGGAGGCGATGCGCGAGCACGCCGTAGCTGCCGTGGGACTCGTCGACTGAGGCTTCGCCGACACCTGCCGGCGCTTCGCCAGGGAACAACTGATTTATTCATCCCGTTAAAAGCTTGTCGCTGATATAGAAAAGGCAGCCTATGGCTGCCTTTTCTTCACATCTACAAAAAAGAATCAAACCCCAACCGGGTTCGCCTTCTCCGGATCTATCCCGTACTGCTTGATCGCCCTCGCCACATCCTTGCCGGTCATCTTGCCTTCCTTCGCAAGGGCAGCAATCGCGGCATGGGCGATGTAGTAGCGGTCCACTTCGAAGAATCGGCGCAGGTTGGCACGGGTGTCCGAGCGGCCGAAGCCATCGGTGCCGAGCACGGTGTAGCTCATCGGCACAAACGCGCGGATCTGGTCGGCATAGGCGCGCACGTAGTCGGTGGCGGCAATGGCCGGCCCTTGGCGGCCTTCCAGCAGGGTGGTGACGTACGGCTTGCGCTGCTCGGCTTCCGGGTGGAGGCGGTTGTAGCGCTCCACGTCGAAGCCATCACGGCGCAGTTCGTTGAAGCTGGGGCAGCTCCAGATGTCGGCAGTGACACCGAAATCCTTGTCCAGCAGCTCGGCCGCGGCAATGGCCTCGCGCAGGATGGTGCCGCTGCCCAGCAGCTGCACGCGCAGCTCGCCCTTCTTCGGCTTGCCGGCATCGGTGAGCAGGTACATGCCCTTGATGATGCCCTCGGCCGCGCCTTCCGGCATGGCCGGGTGGGCGTAGTTCTCGTTCATCAGGGTGATGTAGTAGTACTCATCAACCTGGTCTTCCATCATCGCCTTCATGCCGTGCTGCATGACCACGGTGACTTCATAGCCGAAGGTCGGATCGTAGCTGCGCACGTTGGGGATGCCGCCGGCGACGATGTGGCTGAAGCCGTCCTCGTGCTGCAGGCCTTCGCCGTTGAGGGTGGTACGGCCGGCGGTGCCGCCGAGCAGGAAGCCACGGGTACGCATGTCCGCGGCCATCCAGGCCAGGTCGCCCACGCGCTGGAAGCCGAACATCGAGTAGTAGATGTAGAACGGCAGCATGGCCACGTTGGAGACCGAGTAGCTGGTACCGGCGGCCATCCACGAGGCAATCGCACCCGGCTCGCTGATGCCCTGCTGCAGCACCTGGCCGGCCTGGTCCTCGCGGTAGAACATCAGCTGGTCGGCATCGACCGGCTTGTACTTCTGGCCGAACGGGGCGTAGATGCCGATCTGGCGGAACAGGCCTTCCATGCCGAAGGTGCGCGCCTCGTCGGCCACGATCGGCACGATGCGCGGGCCGATGGCCTTGTCACGCAACGAGATGTTGAGCGTCTGCACGAAGGCCATGGTGGTGGAATAGGTGCGCTCGCCGGACTCTTTGAGCAGGCGCTCGTAGGTTTCCAGCTTGGGCGCGATGAAGGTTTCATCGCTCTTCTTCCGGCGCTGCGGCAGGAAGCCGCCCAGGGCCTTGCGGCGCTCGAGCAGGTACTGCACTTCCGGCGAATCCGGGCCCGGGTGGTAGAACGGCACCTGGCCGCCTTCCAGCTGGGCATCGGTGACCGGGATGTTGAAGCGGTCGCGGAAGTGGCGCACGGCCGCATCGTCGAGCTTCTTGGTCTGGTGGGTCGGGTTCAGTGCCTCACCGGCGCTGCCCATCCCGTAGCCCTTGACCGTCTTGGCCAGGATCACCGTCGGCATGCCCTTGGTGTTCACTGCCTGGTGGTAAGCCGCGTACACCTTGTGCGGGTCATGACCGCCGCGGTTCAGGCGCCAGATGTCGTCATCGGACAGGCCGGCCACCATCTCGCGAGTTTCGGCGTACTTGCCGAAGAAATGCTCGCGGGTGTAGGCACCGCCGAAGGCCTTGCAGTTCTGGTATTCGCCGTCGACGGTTTCCATCATCAGCTTCTTCAGCACGCCGTTGGTGTCCTTGGCCAGCAGCGCATCCCAGTAACCGCCCCACAGCAGCTTGATCACGTTCCAGCCGCCGCCACGGAACACACCTTCCAGTTCCTGGATGATCTTGCCGTTGCCGCGCACCGGGCCGTCCAGGCGCTGCAGGTTGCAGTTGACCACGAAGATCAGGTTGTCCAGGCCTTCGCGCCCGGCCAGCGCAATCGCGCCGAGGGTTTCCGGCTCGTCCGACTCACCGTCGCCGATGAAGCACCACACCTTGCGGTCGGATTTTTCGATCAGGCCGCGGTTTTCCAGGTACTTCATGAACTGCGCCTGGTAGATCGCCGCCAGCGGCCCCAGGCCCATCGACACGGTCGGGGTCTGCCAGAAGTCCGGCATCAGCCACGGGTGCGGGTAGGAGGACAGGCCGGCGCCGTCCACTTCCATGCGGTAGCCGTCCAGCTGGGCCTCGGTGATGCGGCCTTCCAGGAAGGCGCGGGCGTAGATGCCCGGCGCGCTGTGGCCCTGGATGAACAGCAGGTCGCCCGGGTGGTTCTCGCTGGGCGCACGCCAGAAGTGGTTGAAGCCCACGTCATACAGGGTGGCGCCAGAAGCAAAGCTGGCAATGTGGCCGCCGAGGTCACCGGGCTTGCGGTTGGCGCGCACCACGGTGGCCATCGCATTCCAGCGGATGATCGAGCGGATGCGCCATTCCAGGTCGGCATTTCCCGGGCTCTTGGCTTCCAGGTGCGGGGCAATGGTGTTGACGTACTCGGTGGTCGGCGAGAACGGCAGGTAGGCACCGTTGCGGCGGGTCAGCTCGACCATGCCCTCCAGCAACTGATGCGCGCGCTCGGCGCCGGCCACATCAATCACCGCCTTCATCGACTCGATCCACTCGGTGGTTTCCACCGGGTTCGGGTCGTTGTTCAACACCTCATTCAACCAGTTCATCGCTACTCCCAAGCTGCACGTGTGACACGTGCCAACGCCAAATGTATGTATCTGTTTTCAGCTGGCAAGTGTAGCGCAGGGGCATGACATTACCGATCAGAATCGTTGCTGCGCAGCAACAATACGCCACCCGTATGGACAGCCATTCCGCCCCACTGCAACGGCCCTGGACAGCGTCCGTTGGTCCGTAGACAGCGGGTCAGCGCATGCGGCAGGCGATGGCCCGGGCGGCAGACCCGGCCCACCCTCACGGGGATGCCGGCAAGCGCTGGCGGTCTTGCCGGGCTCAGCTTTTCGATATATCGTCTTCGCGTTTTCGATATATCGGAATAGCCATGCCCGTTCAGCCCCCGACTCCGCCTGCCAACCCACGCCCGCTGGGCCGTGGCGACCTGCGCTGGCTGCTGCTGTGGCTGCTGGGCCAGCGCGCGCAGCACGGCTATGAGCTGATCCAGCAGGTCGGGCAGATGTTCGCCGGCCGCTACAGCCCCAGCGCCGGCTCGGTCTACCCACTGCTGGCCGAGTTCGAGCAGCAGCAGTGGGCGCAGGCGCAAGCCGCCGAGGGCCGCAAGTGTTACCGCATCACCGCCGCCGGCCGCGCGCACCTGGCCGGCCACGACGAAGCGGTGCAGGCGGCCCTGCTGCGCGCCCGCCACAGCGCCCGCCAACTGGCCAAGCAGCAGCTGCCCGCCCCGCTGCGCCAGGCCATGTCCCAGTTGACCGGGCTACTGCTGCACCACCAAGGCCCATGGCCGGACGAGCAGGTGGCCGCCGCGGCTGCCCTGATCGAACAGGCGGCCCGCCTGCTGCAACCGGATGCCACGGCGCCGCGCTGACCTTTTCCGACCCTGCCAGCCAGCGGTGCTCACTCACTCCGCCAGCCCGGTCTTCCCGGCGCCCTGCGCCACGGTTCTTCACAGGTATTGCCATGACATCGCACCCCAGCACCCTGACCCGCCTGCCGGTGGCCTTCCGCCAGCTGCAGGTCATCCACAGCCAGCGCCTGACCCCGCAGATGCAGCGCATCACGCTGGGCGGCGAGGCCCTGGCCGGCTTTGCCAGCCCCGGCGCCGATGACCACGTCAAGCTGTTCTTTCCCAATGCCGAGGGTGCCTTCGTGCTGCCCGAGCTGACCGAACACGGCCCGCGCTACCCGCAAGGCGCCCTGCCCTCGCCGGCGCGTGATTACACCCCGCGCCATCACGATGCCGAAGCCGGGCAGCTGGTGATCGATTTCGTGGTCCACGGCGACGGCCCTGCCGCCCTCTGGGCGGTGCAGGCACAAGCGGGCGATGCCCTGGTGGTGGCCGGACCGCGCGGCTCGTTTGCCCCGGCCGATGACTTTGACGGCTACGTGCTGCTGGGCGATGAAACCGCGCTGCCGGCCATTGCCCGCTTCCTCGCCGAGCTGCCGGCACAGGCCGAGGTGCAGGCGTATATCGAGATCCCCGACCACGGTGACCGCCAGCCGCTGGAGCATGGCGACAACGTGCACATCCAGTGGCTGGAGCGAGGGGGCTACCCGGCCGCCAGCAGCCAGTTGCTGGAAGATGCCCTGACCGACATCGAGGAACCCGAGGGCGATGTTTTCTACTGGATTGCCTGCGAATCCGGGCGTGCCCGCTTGATGCGCAAGTTCCTGGAAGGCCACCGCCAGGTGCCCAAGGAGTGGATCCGCGCCACCGGTTACTGGAAGGCCGACCCGACCGCCGCCGACTGACCCCCGTTCTCGCGCCCGGAGACGCTCCCGTAACAGTGAGCATGGCCAGGTGGGAGCGGCGCCCGCCGCCAGGGATGACGGCCTGGCCGCCTTTCACGCCCGGGGGGCTCCCACAACAGTTACGCCCTCAAGGGCGGTGCGAGGCAGCCGGCAGACCCAAGCGCCAGGTCAGCCCCAGCATGGGCCCGGACAGGGCCACGTGCAGGCGCTTGCCCTTGTCGCGGTAGTCCAGCGGCTGGTGGCGGTAGCCCAGCGACACGAATACCTGCTCACTGGCCTGGTAATTGGCCAGGGCCAGCAGCTGCCAGGTGGCATCCGGCCCAGGCCGAATCCGCCGATATCGGCATCGGCCACGCTGCTCCAGCGCGGTGAAACCGCCTGCCGGCAGCCACCCCGGCGGCACAACGTCTGCCTCCATGTCCTTGACCTCCTGTCTGCGCCTGTCTGCCTGTGTCCTGCTGCCGCTGTCCCTGGCCGTCTGCCTGAGCCCCCCGGGCCCAACACCGTTGCCGGCGACGACCACTGCGGTGATGCCGGCTTGCAATGGGCCATCGGCCAGACTAACGACGAAACCACCGCCCGCCGGCTCAAGTAGGGAAGCGGGGCGGGCCTGCTCAACCCGATCGCCCCGACCACCATCGTCTCGCGGGAGCTGCGCCAGGACCGCCTGCGGGTGTTTGTCGATGCACACAACGTGATTACTGCCGTGCGCTGCGAGTGACCGCCCGCTGCAGCGCACCCGGCTGACAACAAAGGCCCGCCGTTTCCGGCGGGCCTTTGTCATTTCAGCCACGCAGGGCGTGGGCCGGTGCCCGGATTACTCGGCAGCGGTTTCCGCCGGGGCCTGGGTGGCCTCGGTGGTGATGCGCAGCTGCACTTCATCGCTGACGTTGGGCACATAGGCGCCAACGCCGAAATCGGTGCGCTTGATGGTGGTGGTGGCGTCAAAGCCGACCGCCGGCACCTTGGCCATCGGGTGCTCGCCGGCACCGTTGACGGTGACATCCAGCACCACCGGCTTGGTGATGTCCTTGATGGTCAGGTCACCGGTGACGGTGAGCTTGTTGGTGCCGGCCGCCTCGACCT
>NZ_LDJH01000003.1 GCF_001431525.1 Stenotrophomonas koreensis | reverse complement strand
CGCCGCTGGCGGGCTGAGGCGGGCAGTTGCCGTGGTCACCCATCCACCCTGCCGGAAGTCACTTTCTTGGCCTGTCGTCTTGTCGGCTGCCCCGCGCTCACCGCAGGATGGCCCCATGCCAGCCGCCCGCCCCTCCCTGCGCCACCCCCTCACCCTGGCCGGCCTGCTGACCTGGGCCACGGTGGCCATGACCCTGCACCTGGGGCAACCGGACCACCTGGCATTGCGCTGGGGCTGCGCCGGCCTGTTCCTGGCCGCCTATCTGGGCACCCTGCTGTACCCGGCCCGCGAACACCTGCGCCGCTGGCTGCTGTTGGTCGAGGCGGGCAGCGCACTGGGGCTGGCCATGCTGCCCGGCAGTGGCATCGCGCCGGCACTGCTGGTGCTGCTGGCTGCCCAGGCCGCGGCCACCTGGCCGCTGCGCCAGGCCCTGCTGTGGATGGGGCTGGTCAATCTGGTGCTGTACCTGCTGCTGCGGCCGATGCACAGCCAGCCGCTGCTGGTGGTGCTGTCCTTTGCCGGCTTCCAGGGATTTGCCATGCTCACCGTGCATTACGCGCAGGTTGCCGAGCAGGCTCGTGACCGCCTGACCCTGGCCCATGTCGACCTGCTGGCCACCCGCGCCCTGCATGCCGACCAGCTGCGCGATGCCGAGCGCTTGCGGCTGTCACGCGAGCTGCATGACGTGGCCGGGCACAAGCTCACCGCCCTGCGCCTGCACCTGCGTGCGCTGGCCAGCGCGCCCGGTGCCAGTGCTGAGCTGCAGCTGTGCCAGCAGCTCAGCGCCGAGCTGCTCACTGACCTGCGCGCGGTGGTGCAGGCCATGCGCGATACCGGCCAGCTGGACATTGCCACCGCGCTGCGTGCGCTGGCCGCCCCACTGCCGCGGCCGCGTCTGGAACTGGACATCGATGAGCATGTGCGCATCGACAATCCCGAGCTGGCCCATGTACTGCTGCGTTGCGTGCAGGAAGCGCTCACCAACAGCGCGCGCCACAGCCAGGCCCGTACCCTGCACGTGCAGTTGTCGCAGGACGGCAGCACCCTGCGGCTGTGCATCGCCGATGACGGCAGCCTGCGACAGCTGCCGCGCTGGGGCAACGGCCTGACCGGCATGCACGAACGCATCGTCGAACAGGGCGGACAACTGCAGGTGGGACGCAGTGCGTCGGGCAGCCTGCAACTGCAGGCGCGGTTTCCCGCATGAGCGGCGCGCTGCGCATTGCCCTGGCCGATGACCAGGCCCTGATCCGGGCCGGGCTGCGTTCGCTGCTGCAGCAACAGGGCCTTGAGATCGTGTTCGAGGCCGCCGATGGCAACACCTTGCTGCAGCAGTTGGCTGGGCAGCCTGTGCAGGTGGTGGTCAGCGACATCCGCATGCCCGGCCTGGACGGCATCGAGGCGGTGTGCCAGCTGCGCGCCCGGGGCGATACCACCCCCTGCCTGCTGTTGACCACTTTCGACGAGGCCGACCTGCTGCTGCAGGCAACCGCCGCCGGGGCCCAGGGCTTCCTGCTCAAGGACGCCGATCCGGCCGACCTGCAGGCGGCCATCATGCAGCTGGCTGCCGGAAAGACCCTGCTGCAGCCGGTCAGTACCGACAACGTACGCCAGCGCTACCGCTACCACGCCGACGGCGCCCCCAGGGCCCTGTTCAGTGCCAAGGAAGTGGCCGTGCTGCGCCTGATGGCCGGCGGCTACAGCAACCGCGAAATCGCCGGCAGCCTGTTCCTGGCCGAGGGCACGGTGAAGAACTACGTGTCGGTGATCCTGGACAAGCTCGATACCCGCGACCGCACCCGTGCGGTGCTCAAGGCCATCACCCTGCAGGTCATCTGAACCCTGGCCACGCCGCGATTGCCGGTTCCCGGCAGCCGGTGATGCCCGCCCCACAGGCAGGGTCTATGCTGCACGCCTTGCCCTCCCATCCGTCGCTGCGTCCATGGCCACGATCCGTCTTGCTGCCCTTGCTTCCTCCCTGACCCTGCTGCTGGCCGCCTGCGGCGGTGACAACACCCGTCCCGATGCGCCAGCCGCACCGGTGGTGCGCACCGAACCGGTGAAGATCGGTGTGGCGCTGGGCGGTGGGGCGGCCAAGGGCTTTGCCCACATCGGCGTGATCAAGATGCTGGAAGCCAACGGCTTCGAGCCGGTGGTGATTTCCGGCACCAGTGCCGGCAGCGTGGTCGGTGCGCTGTATGCCAGCGGCATGGATGCCTTTGAAATGCAGGAAAAGGCCGTTGCCCTGGACCAGGCTTCGATCCGGGATGTACGCCTGTTCTCCGGTGGCCTGATCCAGGGCCAGAAGCTGCAGGACTACGTCAACGAACTGCTGGGAAACCGCAACCTGCAGCAGATGCGCAAACCGCTGGCGGTGGTCGCCACCCAGCTGGAAACCGGTGAGCGCACCGTGTTCACCCGTGGCAATGTCGGCCAGGCGGTGCGCGCCTCCAGCTCGATTCCCGGGGTGTTCGAGCCGGTGGCGATCAGCGGCAAGACCTATGTCGATGGCGGCGTGGTTTCACCGGTGCCGGTGGATGCGGCGCGCCAGCTCGGCGCCGAGGTGGTGATTGCGGTGGACATTTCCAGCAAGGCTTCCGGCCAGCGTCCGGACGGCCTGCTCGGCACGGTCAACCAGTCCATCGCGATCATGGGCCAGCGCCTGGGCGAGCAGGAACTGGCCCGCGCCGATGTGGTGATCCGCCCGCAGGTACTGGATATCGGCGCGGCCGATTTCGCCCAGCGTGACCGTGCCATCGTCGAAGGCGAGAAGGCCGCGCAGGCGGCGATGCCGCAGATCCGTGCCGCCGTGGCACGGGTACGCACGCAGAAACAGCAGGCCGCCACGGCCAGCGCCCGCCAGCAGCAGGCACAGCAGCAACAGGCACGCCAGGCCTGCCTGGAAGCCCGCTCGCGCATGGACAAGCTGCGCGGCAACGAGGCGATGTGCGCGCCGGTCCAGTAAGCCGGCGCACTTCAGCCTGGGTGTGGTCCATCCAGGTTCACTGCGCGATCTGTGACCTTCCGCGCGGCAAGGCCGGCAGTGTCTGTTTAAAGGTATCGGACCCGGCGATATGCCCTGCCTGAGTGCGCCGCTCAGCCGCTTCTTGCGGTGCTGCCGCCGCGCTACCGTTGCCCATGCCTTCTTCTCCCGTGACCCTTGCCCTGTCCCTCAGCCTCGCCGGCCTGACCGCGTGTGGCCATGGCCAGGCAGCCAGCCCCGCAGGACACCTCCCTGAAACGTGTCCAGCAGGCGCCTCAGGAGGCGTCCGCAGCCTTGCAGGCCGTGCTTGGCCTGATCCAGCACAGCCGGCAGCTGTCTGACCTGACCATCGAGCACGTTGGCCGGCACATGGGCCAGCCGCTGCAGCAGGCCGATGGCGACAACACCCGGCATGGCTTCGGGGTGCAGCTGGATGACAACTGGAATTACGGCGTGCTGCTGGACAGCCGGCAGCAACCGCGCTTCGAACTGAGCTTCAACAACAGCACCGATGACAGCAGCATCGGTGACAGCGCCTCGATGCAGACGCTGTGCCAGCTGGACTACGCCGGGTTCACCGCCAGGCTGGAGGCGCAGGGCCTGCAGCGTGCCTCCTTCCATGGCGGGCACGGCCAGCTGCAGCGCGAAATCTTCAGCAAGCCCGGGTTGCAGGTCAGCGTCTACCCGCAGGGCGAATCGGCCGGCAATGCGCAACAGCTGTGCGTGCGCATGGTGTCCATCCCCTGATCAACGGCTCTGCCCTTTAGCAGCCCGCAATGCCTCCGGCATCGGGACACGCTGATGGTACGCAGGCAAACCTGCTGACTGCGGCCACTGCACACGTGTGCGCTGCGGGCAATGGCCCGCTCAGCCCATCACCGGCCCGCTGTGCATGTGTGGCAACGAGTGCTCCCGCCCGCGTTGCACCCCTTGTTCCTGCGCCTGCCGTTGGTCGTTCACTGCCAGCTGCTGGAAGGACTGCTCCACCGGGGCCGCCAGTGCCTGCGCCAACGGCATCTGTGCACGCAGGTACGCAGGATCACCTGGCTCGCCTTGCACCACGAAGACATTCGGCCCGTGTTGCCCGCACACGCCCGTGCGTCCGATCAACACGTGATCCACCCGCTGCAGGCCGGCACCGGCTGCCAGTGTGGTGGCGCTCGCCGTCAGGCACTCGCTCTGTGCATCCCATCCCTTGCCCAGGCCCACATCCACAGCGTGCACGCCGGCCCTGCATTGCTGGTAAAGGTCATGCCGTGCCTGCTCAGGCAGACGAGGATCAACCGCGGCCAGCGTAGGTTGCGCAGGCAATTGTGGCGCGCTTGCATCGCTGATCAGAAACGGGCTGACCATGATCGCCCTGTCCTTGTTCACGTCGTCCGGATGGAACTGCCCACGCAGCGTTTCGCGCAGCTGGCGCACCTCGCGAGCGTCATCCAGATACTGCGGTCACCTTGACGCTGCCAGCCGGAAGCACGGCCAAAGGCACCGGCACCACCGGCGCGTTCAACGTTACTGATACTTCCCTGCGCCACTGTCCTTTGTCCTCGTCATGCACATAGATCGCCCCTCGATAGGCAATCCGGTCCGGGTCGAGGTTGGAAACAGGCTGCACTCCTTGTGGCATGCGCGCTTCTGCCATGTGCTGCAGGTAGCCCACTGGGTCATCGATCAAGTCCTTGTACTTGCCGAGGACCCGCCTGCTGGTTTCCTCCATCCGGTCCAGGCCCAGCCGATTGTTGTCCAGCAACATGGTCCAGACAGCTTCGGCTTCCTCGCGCCCCCCATAGGCACGCGCAGCTTCCAGCAACTTGTAAGGTGTCCAGGCCGAAGGATGGATATCACGGGCCATAAACGCGTCGTCATGCGCCTTCTGTATGTCTTCCACCGGCAGGTTGAGCGCCAGCTCGGGGCTATCTTCTTCAAAGCGCTTTTTCCTCAGCGCAAGATCACGCTGCATCAGCTCTACCCCGAAGGCCTGCCACTGGCTTTCGCCGTAGTGGGCACCGTCCGCGCGTGCCTGGCGGTCGGCAAAACTGTTGGCAGTTGCCCCCCGGCGCATTGTCGTTGCGCACCACGCCCAGGGCCAGCAAACCATAGCCATCATTGCCCTGCTTCTGGGCCAGGTAGTTGAAGTACAACTCGCGATTATCCGCTACCGCATATGACTCAAGAATCTTGAGATCCTGTGCGGTCAATCCTTCCTTGGCTGCGCTCACTTGCTCACTCCTTGATATTGTCAATCAGCAATGCGCGGGCACGCTGGCGGATGCGTTCCCAGTTGGTCAGGCCTTCACGTGGGTATTCCACGAGGACGATCACGTCGAGCTCCTCGATGACGAAGTGCTGCTTGCACCCGGCAAAGCCGGTGACCCGCTTTTTCACCATCTTGCCGTCACGGTATTCCACTCCCGATTCGGTGATCTGGCGCGGAGTGCACTCGATCAACTGATCAATCCGGCCCGAAACATCCCGGGAAACAAACCAGTCATGGTGGAACGTCGGCTCCATCACTGACGCGGTTTCAGGCAACCCGTTTTCTCTGTAGTAGGCCCGCACCTTGTCCATATCGATGTAGTAAGGCTCCAGGCCATGTACCAGTTCGCCCCGGATACGCGCGTCGAGGGATTTTTGCGGGGCATCCACTGGTTCTATCCACGGCGTATATCGGTTGCGCATCACCTCCCACAGCCGCCCGTTCCGGATGTGGGAATAATTCACCCTCACCGTACGTGCGGCCACATCCACACTCAGGTTCATCCGCTCGCCCGGCTTGAACGGCTCCAGCGAGGGGTATTCCAGCGCCAGCGAGAAACTACCGTCGTGCTGCGGACCCATCTGGGTACTGAAATAGTTCTGAGGAAGCTCCAGCAGGTACGGGCCAATGCAGGCCTGCTCGATCGGTGAGGGTTCCTGGTAGGCATTGACCGGCTGGTTGTCGATCGTAATCGAACACCCTTGCTCATTGGTCAGCGACCGAGGCGGCTTGCGCGGAGTCTCGGCCTGTGCACAGGCGCCAAGCAGAAGCAATGCAGCGATAGCGCTGGAAAATATTTTTTGCATGTGCAGTGCCATCATTGCAACGGGCGCGACAACCTTACGCCAGACCACCAACTCGATGCACGGAAAGCGGCCGGTTGTGTGGAGCGTTTCACATCGTAGGTTGGTTGCGATGGATTACCCGGTTGTGCCATGTCGGCCTGGTCTGCATGTCTTGTCGGCAACTGCAAAAATGGCCTGCCGTCACTGCGCTTTCGCGCAGCACAGAAAACCCATTACTCCAGCTGCGACAACGGCAGCGCGCGAAACTCCTTCACCGTGCGCAGCACGAAGCTGGAATTGACGTCGGCCACGCCGGAGGCATTGAGCAGCTTGTCCAGCAGGAAGGCCGAGAAGTGGTCC
Source organism: Stenotrophomonas koreensis (assembly GCF_001431525.1). Classification (GTDB taxonomy): domain Bacteria; phylum Pseudomonadota; class Gammaproteobacteria; order Xanthomonadales; family Xanthomonadaceae; genus Stenotrophomonas; species Stenotrophomonas koreensis. The sequence goes on along the minus strand of NZ_LDJH01000003.1, from coordinate 76,446 downwards.
AGGTCGCGCACATAGACATGCAGCAGGTAGTCCATGTCGCCGGTCAGTGCGTGGCAGGCAACCACCTCGTCCCACAGCTGCACCGCCTCGATGAACTGCGCGATCGCCGCATGCCCATGTTTGGCCAGCTGCACGCGGACGAAGGCCTGCAGGCCCAGGCCGATCGCCCGCGGCTGCAGCCAGGCGCCATAACCGCCAATGACACCCTCGCTTTCCAGCCGCTGCACCCGGCGCAGGCAGGCCGAGGGCGACAGGTTGACCCGCTGCGCCAGCTCGGCATTGGTGGCGCGTCCATTGCGCTGGATTTCGGCCAGAAGCCGCAGGTCCGTGCGGTCCAACGGGATGGATCCTGACATTGCTGCCTCGCAACATGCGTTTGACGCAATATTGTTGCGTCAAACACCCTGCTGTGCGCAACTACGCAACCCTGTTGCGCGGGCTCCTGCCTAGGATGCAGGGACTCATCCGCCAACAGCGCCCGCCATGGACACCAGCAACCCCCGCCGCGTCGAACACCAGCACACCGACAAGGGCTATGTGCCGGTCTACACCACCGCCGTGGTCAGCCAGCCATGGGACAGCTACCGCGCCGAGGACCACGCCACCTGGGGCACGCTGTACCGGCGCCAGCGCGAACTGCTGGTGGGCCGCGCCTGCCAGGAGTTCCTCGACGCCCAGGATGCGATGGGCATGGGCGATGCGCAGATTCCGCGCTTTGACCAGCTCAACCAGGTGCTGGGCGCGGCGACCGGCTGGCAACTGATCGCGGTGGAGGGGCTGCTGCCGGAGCTGGACTTCTTCGAACACCTGGCCAACCGCCGTTTCCCGGTGACCTGGTGGATCCGCCGCCCCGAGCAGATCGACTACATCGCCGAGCCGGACCTGTTCCATGACCTGTTCGGCCATGTGCCGCTGCTGATGGAACCGCGCTTTGCCGACTACATGCAGGCCTATGGCGCCGGTGGCGTGCGCGCGGCCCGGCAGTTCGGGCCGGAGGCACTACAGAACCTGACCCGGCTGTACTGGTACACGGTGGAGTTCGGCCTGATCAACAGCGCCGACGGCCTGCGCATCTACGGCGCCGGCATCGTCTCCTCGGCCGGTGAATCGCACTACAGCCTGGAATCGGCCGCGCCCAACCGGATCGGTTTTGACCTGCAGCGGATCATGCGCACCCGCTACCGCATCGACACCTTCCAGAAGACCTACTTCGTCATCGACAGCTTCGAGCAGCTGATGGAAGCCACTGCGGTGGACTTTGCCCCGCTCTACGCCGGGCTGGCCGAGGCCCCGGCCATTGCCGCCGGTGCGGTGCTTGCCGATGACCGGGTGTTCCAGTGCGGCAGCGGCGAAGGCTGGAGCAGCGAAGGCGACGTCTGAGCCAGCCCCCGCCGCCAACGATCCGTTAACCCGGCTGACCTAGACTGCCGGCCATGGCAATGATCAATGGAACCGATCACATCCTGCCCGGCTTGCACAAGCTGGTGCAGGTACTGGATACCGCCGTGGCCAACCGCAGCCCTGCCCATGCCTATGCTGGCGTGTGTACAGCGCTGCCGCTGCTGGTCGGTGATGCCCAGGTCCAGCTGCCGGCCTTTGCCTGGCGTCCGCACCCGGAGCATTACGCCCGCCACGAGCTGTATTGCAGCCGTGAGCATGGTTACTGCGTGGTGGCCATGGTCTGGGCTCCCGGGCAGGCCACGCCACTGCATGACCACGACGGCAGCTGGTGTGTTGAAGCCGTCTGGTCCGGCCAGCTGGAAGTCACCCACTGGCACTTGCTGCAGGCCGATGACGATACGGGGTGGCGCTTTGCCCAGGGAGCGCGCCAGCATCAACGTGCCGGTGACTGCAGCGGACTGCTGGCCAGTGCGCCGTACCACAGCGTGCGCAACCCCGACCCGCAGGCGGTGGCCGTCTCGATCCATGTCTACCAGCACCGGCTCGGCCAGTGCATGGTGTTCGACCCCGACCGTAACGGCCGCCACTGGCCGCGCCTGCTCCCCCTGGCCAACGACGCCTGAGGCTCAGGCCCTGTCCAGTTGCAGGTCCGGCAGCCACGGGTAGGCCACCGGCCCAAACCCCTGCTGCTGCGTGGCATCGGCCTCCATCATCAACTCCAGCATCAGCGGCAACAACGCACCGAGCAGGCGCACGCCATCGCGCAGCTGGCTGCGGTTGGCCGCGCTGCGCCAGGTGGCACCGCCATGGACCAACTGGTTGCGCAGCACATACAGCCGCTCCAGCACCAGCATCAGGCAGGTGTCGGTTGCCTTGTCCAGCACCGCGCGCATGGCCAGCTGCTTGCTTTGCTCGAAGCTGGTCTTCCAGCGCTGGGACGCATCGTGCCCGGCCATCGCGCGCCAGAACGGCGCGTACACAAAGCGGTTGTCCATCAGCGTGCGGACCGGCCCGCTGAAGCGCTCGAACAGCAGGGCGTGGATCCGCTGCTCGCGATCCAGCCCGAGCAGGCGGTCGATGAACAACCGCGCCTTGGCCAGCTCCTTGCCCTCGTCGTTGAACTGGCCGGCATAGGCGGCATTGAAGGCTACCCAGAGGAACAGGAAGCGCGCGTCATCATCATCCTTTTCATGCTCGGCACGGCCCAGCCAGCTCAACGCCCGGTGCAGCCGGGTGCGCATCGCCTCGTCCTGGCCTGCGCGCAACTGACGTTGCCGCAATTGCAGCACTTGAACACTGATCGACACGCGGCCCCCTGCCTGAATGTGCGATGGCTCACAGATTGAAGCGGACCGGTGTCCTGCGCAAGACCACCGCCAGGCGCTAGCATGGCTGCCCCGCCCGGCATCCGGGCAGCTTGTCTGGTGAGGTTGAGCGATGTCCCCTGCTGATCCGCGTCTTCGCGCGATGCTGCGCCTGGCCCCGGTGATCCCGGTCTATACACCCGGATCGGTGCAGGAGGCGGTGGCGGTGGCCCAGGCCCTGCTTGATGGTGGACTGCCGGTGATCGAAGTCACCCTGCGCACGCCGGTGGCGCTGGAGGCGATCGCGGCGATTGTGCAGGCCGTACCCGACGCGGTGGTCGGCGCCGGCACCGTCCTCAACGGCACGCAGCTGGAAGCGGTGAAGGCCGCCGGTGGCCGCTTTGCGGTAGCCCCGGGCGCTACCGATGCGCTGTATGCGGCCGCGCGCGGCGCGGACCTGCCGTTGCTGCCGGGGGTGGCCACGGCCAGCGAGATCATGCGCGGGCTCGAACACGGGGTGGATACCTTCAAGTTCTTCCCGGCCGCGGCCGCTGGCGGGCGCGCGCTGCTGGCGGCGTGGAACGGACCGTTTGCCGATGTCCGTTTCTGCCCGACCGGCGGCATCAGCCAGGCCAATGCACGCGACTACCTGACCCTGCCCAATGTGCTGTGTGTCGGTGGCTCCTGGCTGACCGAGCGCAGCCTGCTGCAGGCCGGTGACTATGCCGCGATCGGCCGGCTGGCCGCGCAGGCGGCGGTACTCAACGGCTGAGCCCTGAGGCCCGCGGCGCACCGGTCTGCACGCTGCAGCCGGTCGGCAATGGCTGCCGGCAACCGTGCGTTGTTGCTTCCCCGCATTGAGGGCAGCGGTCCGTCCACAAGCGGCTGGATGGCTGCCGGCTGGCGCGGTTGCAACCACTGCCGACCGCGCGGGATCAGCCCCGGCTGTTTCCGCCCCAGCGCCAGCGCAGCCCCAGCCGCCAGCTCCGCCCGGCCCCGGGTTCGTAGTAACGGCCATTGCCGTCATTGACCACGACCGAAGCGACATGCCGGCGATCGGCCAGGTTGTCCACCGCCAGCGACAGCTGCAGCGGGCCGGCGGAAGTCATCCAATCACGCCAGAGCCCGGCATCGAGCAGCAGATGCCCCGGTGCCCGCGCCAGGTTGGCATCGTCGGCGGGCATCGCCGAGACCGCGCTGGTTCCCAGCTGCCACTGCCAGCCGGCGTGCCGGCCCTGCAACTGCAGCGCCAGCACATCGCGTGCGGTACCGGGCAGGCGCCGGCCCGGCTGCAACCCCGCGCAGCCACGGGCATCACACTGGTGCACCCGGGCATCCAGGCGGGTCCACGCCAGCTGCGCCTGCAGATGGTCAGTGAGCGGCAGCCGTGCTTCCAGCTCCCAGCCCTGGCGCCGGGTACTGCCCACGTTGCGGTAGGCGCTGCGTCCACCGCTGCTGCTGGCCACCGCCAGCTCATCGGCGGTATCAGCACGGAAAAACGTCAGGCTGGCCCGCGCGTGCGGGCCGGCCTGCCAGCGCAGCCCGGTTTCCCACTGCTGGCTGCGGGCCGCACGCAGGTCCAGCGCCAGGCCGGGGGCGCCATCGGCACGGTAGGCCAGCTCGTTGAAAGTCGGGGTTTCCAGCCCGCGGCCGGCAGCCAGGTGCCAGCGCCAGTTGGCGGTGGGCGCGAAGCTGACCCCGGCAACCGGCGTACTGCGGTGATAGGCCGTGCGCCCGCTGTCATCCGGGTTGTCGGCACTGATGTAGCGGTCGGCGGAATGGAACTGCACCCGGCTGTGGCGCAGACCGGCCTGCAGCTGCCAGCGCGGCAGCGGTTGCCAGGCCAGCTGGGCATGCCCGTCCAGATTCCAGACCGTATCAAACTGCTCGCGGCGCAGGCGGCCACGCACCCCGAGCCGGGAGCCGGCGAAATTTTCCCAGCCGCGGCGCAGCTGGCGCTGGCCTTCACTGTTGATCCCGACACTCCACTGCCAGGCCGGATGTGGCTGGCCGGACAGCCGCAGGTCCAGCCCGGCGAAGTCACTGGCCAGGTCGACCACGCCACCACCATGCAGCGGGTTGGCCTGCGCGGCCGCCGGGATCGACAGGAACTGCAGCACCTCGCGTTGCCCGGCATGCGCGGCCAGGCGCAGTGCGCTGCTGCCCAGCGGTTGGTGCCAGACCGCGCCGAGCTGGTCCTGGCGCACCGATTTACGGGTGTTGAAGGTTCTGGCCACTGGTGCGGCCAGACGTGGGTCGCGCCGCCATTCCTGGTCGGTCAGCGCGCGGGGATCCTGGGCATCGGGGGCATCGAAATACTGTGCACTCACGCTCAGCGTTCCCTGCCCGGGCAGGTCCCAGTCCAAGCGGGTGGCCAGGCTGCTGCGCTGTGCACGGCTGTGTTCACGCGCACCGTCGCTGCGCCAGTGCATCGGGACGATACGGTAGCCCACCCCACCGAGCTCGCCCTGCAGGCGGGCACCAAGCATCGCCTCGCCGTCGCTGCCGCCCTGGACCTGCAGCCACCACGGGTCACCGGCGGCGGGCCGGTCGCTGAGCAGCTGCACCACCCCGCCACTGGCATTGCCATGCAGCGCGGCGAATGGCCCGCGCACCACCTCGATCCGCTCCACCCCGAGCAGGTTGAACTGGGTCAGCTGGGCCTGCCCGTCCGGGGCGCCGGCCGGCAGGCCGTCGGCGAGCACGCGGATCCCACGCACGCCGAAGGTGGAACGGGCACCGTAGCCACGGATGGACAGCTGCAGGTCCTGCGCGCGGTTGTGGCGGTCGCGTGCCAGCACCCCGGCCACGCCGGAAAATGCCCCGGCCAGATCGACACTGGCCGCAGAGGCCTGCTGCCCGACCTCGACCACACTGGTGCTGGCGGGCAGATCAAAAGCATCACGGCCAGGCAGCCCGAGTGCCCGCACCTGCACCGCCTCCAGGGCGGTGGCCGGCGGCGGGGCGGCGGTGACCGCTGCGGCAGGCTGCAACAGCCCGGCAAGCAACAAAGCAGTATTCATCCGAGCATCATCACCAGAGTGACGGCCAGTGCAAGCCGTCGGCATGGTTGCCACTGCAACGCTGACGCCGCATGACCTTCCGGACTGTTACGATGAGCCGGTTTTACGCAAACCTTGGTAACCGCTGCGCCCTCCTCCCGCCACTGCCTTTACGAGTACTGCCGTGTCCGTTTTTGCACATGTCCAACAGGTCCCCGGTGATCCGATCCTGGGCCTGACCGAGGCGTACAACGCCGACTCCCGCGCCACCAAGGTCAACCTGGGCGTGGGCATCTATTACGACGAGCAGGGCCGCATCCCGCTGCTGCAGGCGGTGCGCAGGATCGAGGAGCAGCTCACCGCGGCCGGTCGCCCGCGCGGTTACCTGCCGATCGACGGCCTGGCCACCTACACCAACGCCACCCGCGAGCTGGTGTTCGGCAAGGAATCGGAGCTGGTCGCCGCCGGCCGCGTGGCCACCACCCAGACCATCGGTGGTTCCGGTGCGCTGCGCGTGGGCGCCGAACTGCTGGCACAGACCCTGCCGCATGCCACCGTGGCCATCTCCAACCCGAGCTGGGAAAACCACCGCGCGGTGTTCACCGCCGCCGGCTTCACGGTGGTGGATTACACCTACTTCGACGCCGCCAGCCACGGCCTGGACTTCGACGGCATGCTCGCCGACCTGGCCAGGCTGGAACCGGGTACCACCGTGCTGCTGCACGCCTGCTGCCACAACCCGACCGGTGCGGACCTGACCGAGGCGCAGTGGAAGCAGGTCGCTGCGCTGCTCAAGGAACGCCAGCTGTTCCCGTTCATCGACATGGCCTACCAGGGCTTTGACAAGGGCATCAGCGAGGACGGCGTGGCCGTGCGCATCGTTGCCGAGGCCGGGATCGACAGCTTCATCATCGCCAATTCCTACTCCAAGTCGTTCTCGCTGTATGGCGAGCGCGTCGGTGCACTGTCGGTGGTGGCGGCCGATGCCGCGCAGACCAAGGCGGTGCAGTCGCACATCAAGCGCATCATCCGCACCATCTACTCCAGCCCGTCCACCCACGGTGCCGCGCTGGTGGCCGGTGTGCTGGGCAGCAGCGAGCTGCGCGCGCTGTGGGAAGACGAGCTGGGCCAGATGCGCAACCGCATCCATGCCCTGCGTGCCGGCCTTGTCAGCAAGCTGGCCGAACTGGGCGCGCCGGAATTTGCCTTCATCCAGCAGCAGGCCGGGATGTTCTCCTACTCCGGCCTGAGCCGCGAGCAGGTCGACCGGCTGCGTGACGAGTTCGGCATCTATGCCGTGGGCACCGGCCGCATCTGCGTGGCCGCGCTGAGCCAGAACAACCTGGATTACGTGGCCCGCGCGGTATACGCGGTCAGCCGCGGCTGAGCCCGGCGCAATCCAGTGATGCAGGAGCCCGGGGCAACCCGGGCTTTTTGCTGCCTGCCCGGCCGGCATGACACCGGTGCGGCTCAGGCCACCGGCAGCAACCCGCTCACCGTGGCCGCGGCAGCCACCATCAGCGCCAGTCCCGCGCCGACGCGCAGCGCATAGGCCGGGCCACCGCTGAGGAAGGCCAGCACCGACTTGGCCAGACCGGCAGCGGCCAGCAACGCCACCACCCCCCAGCGCGCGGTCTGCAGCCCGAGCTTGCCCGAGACCACCGGGCTGGCGATGCTCACCGCGCCGGCCTGCAGCTCGGCCAGCGCGGCAATGGTTGCTGCCGCCAGCGCCCCGGCCTGGCCGAACAGCTGGCGCAGGCCTTCAGACAGCAACAGCACCGCGGCAATCACCAGCGCGATCACCAACGCATGCCCGAGCTGGAACGCCTTGGCCCGGCTGGCCTGGGGCAGGTCGTCCAGCGGCGCTGCGCGCAGGCCCAGCGCGGCACAGGCGCACAGCAGCATCGCGGCCGCCAGCAGCGGCCAGGCGCAGGCCCGCAACAGGGCCGGCGAAGTGGTACCGATCACCGCGGCCAACAGCAGCAGCGAGGCCAGGTTGGCCAGCAATGCCGCGGCAGCAGCGGGCGCCACCAGGGCGCGGTCGGCCAGGCTGCTGCGGCCGAAGCTGGCCACCGCTGCGGTGGAGGAGGCAAAGCCGGCAAAGAAACCGGCCACCGGCAGGCCCCAGCGCGCACCTACCAGACGCTGGGCGACATGGCCGAGCATGCCCACCGCCATCACCAGCACCACGATCTGCCACAGCTTGGACGGCACCAGCACCTGCCAGGGGTCGACCGCGGTATCGGGCAGCAGCGGCAGCACCACCAGCGCACAGGCGGCCAGCAGCAGCGCGTCGCGCATTTCCTGGTCGCTGATCACCTCCCGGCTGAGCCGGGCCAGCGGCGCTTTGGCCCACAACAGGATCGCCACCACCACCCCCAGCGCCGCGGCCAGCGCCTGGGCCTTGAGCACCAACCCGCCCAGCAGCACGGTGATCAGCAGCGCGATCTCGCCGGTCAGGCCCGGATCATGCGGGGCGGTGACGCGGTAGCTGCTCCAGGCCAGCAGTGATGCGGCCAGCAGCGCAACCAGGAACACCGGTGTGCCCAGCAGGGCCGCCACCGCCCCGAGCAGGGCCAGCAGCGCATGCGTGCGCACACCGGCCTGCAGTGTGCGGATATCCCCGTGCTGCCGCTCGCGTACCGCCCCGATCAACAGGCCGATGCCCAGCGCGGCCAGCAGGGCGTGGGTTGCCTGACCCCAGTCCATCGCGTCTCCCTCGAATCTGCCCATGGTACGGCGCGCACCGGTAAAGCCAAGGCCAGCCCGCCATCGCTGCGGCACCGCGCCGCCCTGGTGCTGGCCGGGCCAGCTCGTCAAACGCCGGCCAAACCGCGACAATGAGGCCCCTTTTGCTCAAGGCTGCCCCTCCATGTCCCGCACCTCGCTGACCCGCTTCCTGGTCGAAGAGCAGCAGGCAGGCCGCATCACCGCCGACCTGCGCCAGTTGATTGCCATCGTTGCCCGCGCCTGCACCTCGATCTCCATTGCCGTCGGCAAGGGTGCGCTGGGCGGTGTGCTCGGCGATGCCGGCACCGGCAACGTGCAGGGCGAGGCGCAGAAGAAGCTGGATGTGATTTCCAACGACATCCTGCTCGAGGCCAATGCCTGGGGTGGCCATCTGGCGGCCTGCGCCTCGGAGGAAATGGACCACAGCACGCCGATGCCGGCCGAGTACCCGCACGGTGACTTCCTGTTGCTGTTCGATCCGCTGGACGGCAGCTCCAACATCGATGTGAACGTGTCGGTGGGCACGATCTTCTCGGTGCTGCGCAAGCCGGCCGGGGTCGATGTGCCCGGCGACGGGGACTTCCTGCAGCCCGGTACCGCCCAGGTCGCGGCCGGTTACACCATCTATGGGCCGTCGACGATGCTGATCCTGACCGTCGGCCACGGCACCCACGCCTTCACCCTGGACCGGGAGACCGGCGAGTTCGTGCTGAGCCAGCGCGGCATGCGGATTCCGGAGGACACCAGGGAATTTGCGATCAACATGTCCAACCAGCGCCACTGGGAACCGGCGATGCAGGCCTATGTGACCGACCTGCTGGCTGGCAAGACCGGCCCGCGTGGCAAGGACTTCAACATGCGCTGGATCGCCTCGATGGTGGCCGATGTGCACCGCATCCTGACCCGTGGCGGCATCTTCATCTATCCGTGGGACAAGAAGGACCCGTCCAAGCCGGGCAAGCTGCGCCTGATGTACGAAGCCAACCCGATGGGCCTGCTGGTCGAACAGGCCGGCGGCGCGGCCACCAACGGCCGCGAACGGATCCTGGAGATCGAACCGACCGGCCTGCACCAGCGCGTGCCGGTGTTCCTCGGTTCGAAGAACGAAGTGGCCGAGGCCACCCGTTACCACCGCAACGCCGACCAGGCCGAGTAAGCACTCTGCACAGGGTTATCCACAGCAAGGGCGGCCTCGGCCGCCTTTGTTGTCTGCGGGAAAACCCTTGTGGGACAAGGTGTTCGACAAATTTATTACGTGAAACATCGGCAGGTTCCACGGATACGCGATGCAGCGCACAAAGTTGTCCACAATCGGCAAGAGCGCCTGTCAAGGCTTGCCTGCCCCCTGCTAGGCTTGGGCCATGAACGATTTCATTGAAGTGATCGACAATGCCGTAGACCCGGCATTGTGCGCGGCGATTGTGGCGCAGATGCAGCAATCCCAAGGCCTGCGGGCCGGCGAGGTCGGCGGCGGGGTGTACCCGGAGCTGAAGCACAGCCGCGACCTGCGCCTGGCCGGGCAGCCGGAATGGGCCCAGGCCAATGCCGCGATCCAGCAGGCGGTATTCGCCGGCCTGCTGGCTTATCTACGCACTTATCCACAGGCGCTGATTTCGCCGTTGATGCTGCAGGTGCCACTGGCCGATGGCGTCCGCCGATTGCAGGCCGAGGACATCGCCGGCATGGATGACGCTGCCCTCGGGCAGCTGGCGCGGACCTGCCTGCGCCCGGGCGCGGCCAACCTGCAGTGGTACCGCAGTGGCGAAGGCGGCTACCCGTACTGGCACTGCGAGCTGTATCCGCGCGATGTGCAGTGCGAGACCCTGCACCGGCACCTGCTGTGGACGCTGTACCTCAATGACGGCTTTGCCGAGGGTGAAACCGAGTTCCTGTTCCAGCAGCGCAAGATCGCCCCGCGCACCGGCAGCCTGCTGATCGCCCCGACCGCCTTTACCCACACCCATCGCGGCAACCGGCCGCAGGGTGGCGACAAGTTCATTGCCACCAGCTGGATCCTGTTCCAGCGCGCCGAAGCCCTCTACCCCGCTTGAACCAAGGTTTTCAGCCTTTTCCTGTGGGCAACCCACGATATCCACACAGGGTTATCCACAGAAAGGGCCGGCCTTCAGAACAACTCGCCCTGCGCTGACGGCGGACGCGGCGCCTGCGGAGGCACGAAATGGCTGCCATCCAGTGCCTGCCACTGCCCGGCACTGGCTGCGTACCCCAGCCGCCGGCAGGCCAGGCCAAAACGCCGCGCCAGCAGCTGTGCATACACCCCGGTGCCGCGCATGCGCTGGCCGAAGCTGCTGTCATAGTCCTTGCCGCCACGCAGCTGCTGCACGGTACTCATCACATGCGCTGCGCGTTGCGGGTAATGCGCAGCGAGCCAGTCGCGGAACAACGGTGCCACCTCGTGCGGCAGCCGCAACAGCACATACCCGGCCCGCCGTGCCCCCGCCTGCCAGGCCGCCTCCAGTACCGCTTCCAGCTCGGCATCGTTGATCCACGGAATCACCGGAGCAACCATCACCGAAACCGGGATACCGGCAGCGGACAGGCGCTGGATGGCCCGCAGCCGCGCATGCGGCGCACTGGCGCGGGGCTCCAGCCGGGCCGAGAGCCTGGGATCCAGCGTGGTCACCGAAAACGCGACACTGACCAGGTTGCGCCGGGCCATCGCTGCCAGCAGGTCGATGTCGCGTTCGATCAGCGCATTCTTGGTGATCAGGCTGACCGGATGGCCACAGTCATGCAGCACCTGCAGGCACTGGCGGGTGAGCTGCCGGCTGCGCTCGATCGGCTGGTAAGCATCGGTGTTGATACCCAGCGCGATCGGCTCGGGCACATAGCCGGGCCGCGACAGGGTGTGCAGCAGACGCTGCGCGGCATTGGTCTTGGCAAAGATCCGGGTTTCAAAATCCAGCCCCGGCGACAGGTTCAGCCACGCGTGGCTGGGCCGGGCAAAACAGTAGGAGCAACCATGCTCACAGCCACGGTACGGGTTGAGCGAGACGTTGAAACCGACATCCGGCGAGGTATTGCGGCTGAGGATGGAGCGTGCGGTTTCCTCGTGGACCTGCGTGCGCAGTGCCGGCTCGGCAAACTCCTCGGTGGTATCGGCGCACCAGCCATCATCCACCGCCTCGCTGATGGTGCGCTCGAACCGCCCGGGCAACCGGCTGTGGCTGCCACGGCCCTTGATTGGCCGGTTGTTGTCCATGGCCACAGCATGCCGCGGCGGCGTCTCAAGGCCTGCGTCGGCAGTAGCGGTAATTCATGAAGCGGCAGAATGGAGCCCCTGCCGGCACCGAGCATGCACCCGGTGCACCGGGCATGCTTAGAATCAACCATGCTCACCACTCTGATGAACGGCTGGGATTGGTTTACCGGCCTCCCGCACCTGGCAAGCATCGGGCTGGCCCTGTATGTGGTCTACCTGAGCCTGCTGACGGGCTATATCGTGCTGCAGAAGCGCGAACCCGTGGCCACCTTGAGCTGGATCCTGAGCCTGGCCGCATTGCCGTATGCCGGCCTGCTGATCTACTACCTGCTCGGCCCGCAGAAGGTGAAGCGGCAGAACATCCGGCGTGGCCGCCACCGCGAGGACATGAGCAGCTACCGCGCCGTTTGTCCGGCCGATGACAATGCCAGCGAACTGGCCAAGATTGCCCAGTCCACCACCGGCCTGCCGCCGACGACCGCGACCCGGCTGGAATGGTTGATCGATGGCGGCATGGCCTATCCGGCAATCCTGCAGGCCATCGCGCAAGCCCGCGACCACATCCACCTGCTGTATTACATCTTCACCCCCGGGCACAACGGCACGGCGGTCCGCGATGCGCTGATTGAACGTGCGCGCGCCGGCGTGCAGGTGCGCCTGCTGATCGATGCCATTGGATCGGGCAAGGTCGGCAAGGGGTTCCTGCAGCCGCTGCGCGCGGCCGGGGCCGAGGTGGTCTGGTTTCATCCCAGCCAGCTGCTCAGGCCGTTCAAACGGCCGTGGATGAACCTGCGCACCCACCGCAAGCTGGTGATCGTCGATGGCCAGGTCGCCTTCACCGGTGGCATCAACATCACCGACGAGCAGGATGAGCGCCTGCGTGCCGATGCCTACCGCGACCTGCATCTGCGGGTGGAAGGCCCGGTGGTGCGCAGCCTGCAGCTGGTGTTCGTGGAGGACTGGCTGTATGCCAGCAACCAGGGCCGGCAGGTGTTCCAGCCCGAGCGCCTGTGGCCGCCCTATCCGCCGGTGCCGGCACAGCAAACCATCCATACCCAGGTGCTGATCTCCGGGCCGGATTCGGGCTGGGAAACCATCCACCGCCTGCATGTGGCCGCCATCCACGAGGCACGCCGCCGGGTCTGGCTGGTGACCCCTTACTTCGTTCCCGGCGAAGCGGCACGCATGGCGCTGACCTCCGCTGCCCTCGGCGGGTTGGATACCCGCCTGCTGGTGCCAAGGCGCAGCGACTCGTTGCTGGTGACCCTGGCCGCGCGTTCGTACTTCGATGAACTGCTGGCCGCCGGAGTGCGCATCTACGAATACGGCCCGCGCATGCTGCATACCAAGGCCTTCATTGCCGATGACCACCTGAGCATTGTCGGCAGCGCGAATTTTGACCACCGCAGCTTCCGCCTGAACTTCGAGCTGTCGATGATGATCCGCGACAAGGCCGTGACCGCCGAGCTGGCGCAGCTGCTGGAGAACGAATTCGAGCAGGCCGTCGAGGTCAGCCCTGACCGGCAACGTGGGCTGTGGCGCGATCGCCTGCCGGAAGGCTTCGCGCGCCTGGCCTCGCCCCTGCTGTAAATCCCTGCGGCTGCTGCCGGCTGCGCCGCCACGGCGATACACTGCGCGCATCCACTTGCGGGGGGCGTGCGTATGAGCTGGCTGCTGTTGTTGATTTCCGTGGGCTGCGTTGTCCTTGCCACACTCTGCGCCAGTGCCACACTGTTCAGCGGCTGCCTGCTGCTGAGCCTGCCCTGTGCCCTGGCTGGCGGCCGTGGCCTGTATCGCCGGCACCGTGCTGGCAGCGGCGACACCCTGATCGATTCCCATGAACTGAAGCGTCTGGCCGCCGAGCACGCCGCCGCGTAAGGAGACCCCCCGGATGAGCCCTGATCCCCGTACCGCGCTCAGCGTCAACGTCAACAAGATCGCCGTACTGCGCAACTCCCGTGGTGGCAACGAGCCGGATGTCGTCCGTGCCGCCGCCACCTGCCTGCAGGCCGGCGCCCATGGCATCACCGTGCATCCGCGTCCGGATGCCCGCCACATCAGCGCCGAGGACGTACTCGCCCTGGATGCCCTGTGTCGTACCCACCAGGTTGAGCTGAATATCGAAGGCAACCCGTTTGCCGCACCACGGCCGGGCTATCCCGGACTGCTGGCGCTGTGTCGTGCGACCCGACCGGCACAGGTCACCCTGGTCCCGGATGGCGATGGCCAGCTGACCTCCGACCATGGCTTTGATTTCCAGCACGACAACCAGCAGCTGGCCGAACTGATTGCCGCCTTCAAGGCCCTGGGCAGCCGGGTAAGCCTGTTTGTCGATGCCGACAATCCGTTGCTCGAACATGCCGCACAGGTGGGGGCCGACCGTATCGAGCTGTACACCGGCCCCTATGCCGCGGCGTATGAACAGGGCAACCCGGACACCAGCCTTGCCCTGTTTGCCGAGGCCGCCCGTCGCGCTGCGGGCGTGGGTCTGGGCATCAATGCCGGGCACGATCTCTCCCAGTACAACCTCACCGCCTTCCTGCGTCAGGTGCCGGCAGTACAGGAGGTCTCCATTGGCCATGCCTTGATCAGTGAAGCGCTGTACGACGGCCTGCACAACACCGTCCAGGCCTACCTGGCGGCCATCAACGCAGCTTACTGAGTCCTTGCACCGGCCAGCGGCCAGTTACCGGCGGCCCTGCTGCCGGCCATCACCGGATCACAGCTGGCCCCCCATGGCCGGCTTGGTCCTTGGCGAGTTGGCCAGGTGGGGCCACTTCTGCTTACCCGTCTGGATCCACGAACCCAACGCCACTGGCCCACCCGGCGATCGCTTGCCACTGAGCGCAGTGGCCGCTGAGCGGCCACGCCTACGAGCATGTCCGCCCCTGCAGGTGCCTGCCCTGCGTGCAAAGGCATCGTTACCGCTGTGGCAGCCATCCTGCATCGTCGTGCGGCAAGAAGTCTGCGGACAAAAAAATGCCCCCGCACCAGGGCGGGGGCATTCCAGTCGCGTCATGACTGAGGTCTTGCGCTACAGCGAGTATTACTGGACGAAGGAAATCTTCTTCATCTGAGCATTCTTCGCAGCCGCCATGACCTTGGCCGTCACTTCGTATTCGGAATCAGGATTGATGTCGATACGGAGTTCGGGCTGGTTGGTCGGATCGCGCTGCACTTCCTGCTCCATGCGCTGCTGCAGTTCACCCACGGCAACCGGCGAGTTGTTCCAGGTGACCTGGTTGCTGGCGTCGATGCGGATGTCGATCGGCGGCGGCGGCTCTTGGGTTACCGGTGGCGGGTTGAGCACCCGCTGCGGCAGGTCCACGGCGATCGGATACGTCATGACCGGCGCGGTAACGATGAAGATGATCAGGAGCACCAGCATCACGTCGACCAGCGGCGTGACGTTGATGTCGGCCATGGGCCCCTTGTTTCCGGAACTGAATGCCATGGCTTACTGCCCCTGTTCTTTCGTTGCGACGAAGCCGATGTCGAGCATGCCCTGACCCTGTGCGATCTTGGCAACCTCGTTGATGACACGCATCTTGGTGGTGCGGTCACCACGCAGGTTCAACGGCGGCTGCGGGGTCTTCTGGGCTTCGGTCGCGAAGCGAGCCTCCATCGACTCCTTCGTGATCGGCTCATCGTTCCAGTAAAGCGAACCGTCCTCGGTCACCGCGATGGTGATCGGATTGGCGCGCTTTTCAGCCGAGTCGGGATCCTGGATCAGGTTGGCCTGTGGCAGATCAACCTGAACCTTGTGCGACATCATGGGTGCCGTGATGATGAAGATGATCAGCAGCACCAGCATCACGTCCACCAAGGGCGTCACGTTGATGTCGGCCATCGGGCCTGCGCTGTTTCCACTACTGAAGGCCATAACCGGCTCCGTCTATTCGTTGCTTGGACTCGAGGACTTCGTTACAGGCTCAGCGCACGCGCGAGCCGGTGGCGAAGAAATCGTGCAGGTCGTGGGCGAACGAGTCGAACTTGGCAACGACAGCGTTGTTCATCTTCGAGAAGAAGTTGAACGCGAACACGGCCGGGATCGCGACGAACAGACCGATGGCGGTCATGATCAGTGCTTCACCCACCGGGCCGGCAACGGCGTCGATCGAGGCCGAACCGGTTGCACCGATCTTGATCAGCGCGCCGTAGATGCCCCAAACGGTACCCAGCAGGCCCACGAACGGAGCAGTCGCGCCGACGGTAGCCAGCAGGATCATGCCGCCCTGGATCTTGTCGTTCTCACGGACAACGGCCTGACGCAGGGCACGGTCCACGAACTCCGAACGGCTCAGGCTTTCATTGTTGCCCAGACGCGAGTGGTGGGCAGCGGCCTGGGCAGCGTCCAGTGCGATCTTGGAGAACGGCTCCGAAGCCGGCTCTTCTTCCATGGCGCGGATGGCGTCCTGGGCGTTCGGGGCATCCCAGAACTTGCTCGGCACGCGGCTCGAAGCAGCCTTCAGGCGCGAGGAACGGAAGATGTTGATGACGGTCCAGTACCAGGACGCGGCCGACATGAAGACCAGGGTCAGAAGAACAATCCAGGAGACAGCGAACTCACCCGGCTTGCTGACCATTTCGGCCATCATGTGTTCGAAGCCCATCTGCGAGAGAGCGTTGGCTCCGCCAGCAGCGGCGATGAAGGTTTCCTGCAGCATGACGCTTACCTTTGTTAAGAGTGGTATTGATGGGTGGAGCTAGGCTGTGGGCGGTGGGAGTATCCGCCTGCAGCCATCAGTTCAGAGCAAAGTTGACCGGAACGCGGACGCGACCAGCTGCCTTCTGTCCATTGACAATGGAAGCATTGAACTTCCACTTGCGGGCCGCTTCCATTGCGGCACGGTCGAGGTCGCGATTACGGCTGGACCGTTCGACCGACACATTGGTGACGTTGCCGTTGGCGTCGACATCAATGATCAGGATCACCTCGCCCTGGATACCAGCGCGGAAGGCGGCCGGCGGATAGCGCGGCGGATTCATGGCCTTGGACGAGATGTCCACGCTGGCGCCGATATCAGACGGCGGCTGCGGCGGCGACGGCGGGGCCGGCGGGGTGACGATATCGGTTGCACGCGGCTCCGGAATATCGACAACCGGGGCAGCCGGCGGCGGCGGGATCGGCGACGGCTTCGGCGGAGCCAGGTTCTTTACCGGCGGCGGCGGAACTTCATCCGGCGGCGGCGGCGGCGGCGGCGGCGGCGGCGGTGGCGGTGCATCCACCAGCGTCACCATCACGGTGCGTTCTTTTTCAGCCGCGGCCTTGGGAGCCACAGCCGGGATCAGCAGCAGCATCAATGCCGCCAGATGCAGTGCAATTACGAAAGCATAGCCGACAATGCGCGGCCAGCTCAGGCCTTTGTCAGCGGCGGTTTCGTGCCTGTTGAAAACCAGTTGTTCCGTCATGCGCCTAAGAGCTCATTGTTGGGGCCGGGGCAGCAAAAAATGTTACCCCAGGTTCAGCGGTGCATGACACCGCACGAACCTCCAAGCTTATACCAATCCTGAGTACCTGCGCACACTTGTAGCAGGCATTCAGGCGTTATTCCCACTTACTTCAGGTTGATGATTTTCTGTGCATCTTCCGGCTTGCGCAGTCCACCCTTGGCCAATGCCTGGCGGGCAGCTTCGCGCGCTTCCGGAATCCGGCCTTCGCCGTGCAGCACACGCGCCAGGTTCAGATAGGTCTCGCCATTGGGCGACAGCGGAGCCGCCTTCTGCCAGGCCTCGATCGCCTGCGGGATGCGGTCGGTGAAGTAGTAGGACTGGGCCAGGGCCAGATAGACTTGGTGATCATCCTTCAGAACGCCCTTGCCCAAGCCTTCATTGATGACTTCAATGACCTTGTTCTCGGCGTTCTCGGTATTGGCATAGATCGAATACAGCTGGCGGTATTCGCGCTCTTCGGTCAATTGCCCGGCAACACGCAGCTTCTCCATCACGGCAGCCGCCTGGTCCATCTGATCCGCCTGCATGTACATGCTGGCCAGATTGATCTGGGCGCGCTTGTCATCCGGGTTGCGCTCGGCAATCTGGCGCGCCACGGCGACTGCTTCGGCAACCTGGTCATTGCTGGAGTAGGCGGCCATCAGCAGCTGGTTCCACTGGTCCTTCGGCTCGGTACTGGCAGCGATGGCCTGCTGCAGCACCGGAATGGCCTCGGCATAGCGCTCGGTCTGGTACAGGGCCTGGCCCTTGATGATCAGGTCCTCGGCACGCTTGGACTGGCTCTCGGTGAAGAACTTGTCAAGATTCGCCAGGCCCGCTTCGTACTCTTCGTCCTGCAGCTGAAGCTGCGCCAACATCAGCAACGACTGCAGATGGCCATTGTTGTCCAAGCCATTGAACTGGACCGTCTGCTGTAGGTAAGCCTTGGCGGCGGCATTGTCATCGCTGTTGTAAGCGGCCTGAGCAGCCAGTTGCGCCGATACCGCCTTCTCATAGGCATTGGCGGTTTCGGTGGCCAGAAGCTCATCGGCCAGGGTACGGGTCTGCTCGAAATCGTCCTTGTTGTAGGCCGCAAACAGCTTGTTGAGCTTGCCCTGCAGGCGGCTGGACGCCTTGGTCTCCGGCTCGACGCGGGTTGCCTCGGGGAACAGGACTTCCGGTTTTGCCGCTTGACGGCCTCCGCGGTTGGCACGCTCGGCCGAACGCGACTGGGCGGCGGCATCGACAATCACCGCACCACTCAGCGCGGTAGCAATGACAACGGAAAGCAAAACTTGCTTGTGGTTGCGGAATAGCATGGGAAGGACCTCGTACTGGCCGCCATCAATGGCAGGGGATGGGTTGCCCGCGGCAACAGGGCGTCAAACGTAGCAGAAAGTTGTTATCCAAGAAATCGCACTTTGGGGCGATTTTCATCTGCCGGCCTTTCAGCCACAGCGTGGATTGCGCCCTGCTGCACGGGCCTGTTGGGAGATCGACTGCAACGTGGGGGCATCAGCAGCCAACTTGCTGATCCGATTGCTCGGATCAGGATGGGTGGACATCCACTGCGGTGAGCGTGAGCCGGCGACCGATTGCATGTTCCGCCACAGGTCCACCGCCTGGGCAGGGTCAAAGCCGGCCTGGGCCATCAGTTGTTGCCCCACCACATCGGCCTCGCTTTCCTGTTGGCGTGAATTGGGCAGCAGGAAGCCGGCCTGGGCACCGATGCCTCCCAGCTGGCCTACGGTCTGCCCTGCGGCTTCGCCATAGGCACCACCGACCAGCACGCTGATCACGCTCAGGCCCATCTGGGTACCCATCTGGCGGGTGATGCGTTCATCGTGATGGTTGGCAACCACATGGACGATTTCATGGGCCAGTACCGCGGCCAGCTGGTCCTGGTTGGTCGCCACCTTGAAGATCCCGGTGTTGACACCGACCTTCCCGCCCGGCAACGCAAAGGCATTGGCACTGTCGTCCTGGAACAGGGCCACTTCCCAGGCAATACCACGTTGCTGGGCCGGCAGCTGTGCCACCAGCGCATTGACCACGCAGCGCACATAGGCATTGGCTCTGGCGTCAGTGGAAAGCTTCTGCTTGGCCTTGGCCTCGGCAAAGGCCTGCGCCCCCATCTGGTTCAGCTGCGCCTGGGATACCGCACCGGTAGCCTGCCGCCGCCCGGTGGGCGAGGTGGTGGTGGCGCAGCCAGCCAGGACAACCGCCGTAGTTAGCAAAAGGGTCAAGCGTTTCATCGCAGATCATCCCAATTCGACCGACACAGTGTGACCCAGGCAGCGGACGCGCTGTCACCCATTCAGCGGCAGATTCAGCCCGAACTTAAGCCCAGCATCAGCATGATCAACGCCGCGCCATTGTTGACCGCATGGGCCAGGATCGGCGCCAGCAAGGTTCCGGTGCGCTGGTACAACCAGGCAAAGACAGCACCCATCCCACCATAGATCAGCCATAGCTGCAGCATGCCCGGCCAGCTGTTGGCGCTCAGTCCAGGAATTTCATGCACCACGGCAAACAGCAGGCTGCTCAGGACTATCCCCGGCAGCACCAGCCCGGCGGCCGCCAGGCGCCCGAACAGCACGCGCCGGAACAGCAGCTCCTCGTACAACGGTGCCAGCCCCACCGCAAAGACCACCAGCAACACCGGGTACTGCTCACGCGCCTGCTGCATCAGTGCGTTGTTGCTGGGTGCCGGCAAGGCGCTGAGCCTTGAAAACAGCCAGGAAACCACCAGGCTGCCCACAAACACGGCCGCCCCCGCCAGCACGCTGGTCACCCAGGTACGGCGGCGATGGATGGCCTGCAACGAAGCGGCCTTTTCTGCCGCCGTGGCGCGCCGGCGCCACAGGTACAGGACCGCTGCCGTCCCTCCGGTGGCGACGATGGCAATCAGCATCTGCGCCAGCACTCCGGGCGCTGCCTGGTTCTGTCCGGACGAAACGTTGAACAACGCCAGACAGATACCGGCAAACAGGCTCAGCACCAGCATCAAGCCGATCGCCAGCAGGGTATCGGCAGTGAAGCCCACCCAGGCGGCGGTGCTAGCGGAGGGAGACAGGAACGGCGGCGGTGGTGGTTGTTTCATTACAGGCAATCCATAAGCAACGGGGGCCTTGCAGCCCCCGTTCGATCAGATGTCCAGGTTGGCAACCTTCAGTGCATTGTCTTCAATGAAGTCACGCCGGGGTTCAACCACATCCCCCATCAAGGTGCTGAATATCTGGTCAGCCGCTACCGCATCTTCAATCCGGACCTGGAGCAGACGCCGCGTGTCAGGGTTGACCGTGGTATCCCACAGCTGCTCGGGATTCATTTCACCCAGGCCCTTGAAGCGCTGGATCTGGCGGCCCTTCTTGGCCTCATCCATCAACCAGGCCTGGACCTGCGAAAAACGCTCCACATCGACCGACTTCTGCCCGCGGGTCAGACGCGCGCCGGCACGGATCAAGCCATGCAACAGCTTCTGCGCTTCATGGATCGCCTTCAGCTCACCGTTTTCAAAGGCCGAAAGCGGCAGTTCCTGCTGCTGGACCTCGCCCATATGGCTGCGGTAGATCATGATCGCCGGACCACGCTCGCCCTGTGCCTCAATCAATTCCAGGCGGTAACGCGGCGCACCGAGCGGGCCGGTGTTGAGCGAATCGGCCAGCTGGTCCAGCCCCTGCCCTGCCCCACGCAGGTGCTCGACATCGATCGGCATGTAGTCAACCAGGGCCTGCAACAGGTGACGGTCATAGCGATGGCCGTTGCGCTCGATCGCAGCCTGGGCGTTGCTGTAGGTCAACAACAGCTTTTCCAGCGCCACGCCTTCGATTGCCGGCTCACCGGCAGCGGGAACCAGGCTGGCATTTTCCACCGCACTGGAAGCCAGGTAGGCATCCAGCGCCGGATCATCCTTCAGGTACAGCTCGGTCTTGCCCTGCTTGATCTTGTACAGCGGCGGCAGGCCGATGTAGACGTAACCGCGCTCGATCAGCTCCGGCATCTGCCGGTAGAAGAAGGTCAGCAGCAGGGTCCGGATGTGCGCGCCGTCGACGTCGGCGTCGGTCATGATGATGATCTTGTGGTAACGCAGCTTGTCCGGGTTGTACTCATCGCGGCCGATGCCGGTGCCCAGCGCGGTGATCAGGGTACCGACCTGGTCCGAAGCCAGCATGCGGTCAAAACGGGCGCGTTCCACGTTGAGGATCTTGCCGCGCAACGGCAGCACCGCCTGGTTCTTGCGGTTGCGGCCCTGCTTGGCCGAGCCACCTGCCGAGTCACCCTCGACGATGAACAGCTCCGACAGCGCCGGGTCCTTTTCCTGGCAGTCAGCCAGCTTGCCCGGCAGGCCGGCGATATCCAGAGCACCCTTGCGCCGGGTCAGGTCACGCGCCTTGCGCGCGGCCTCACGGGCACGCGCGGCATCGACGATCTTGCCGGCGATGGCCTTGGCTTCGGTCGGATTCTCCTGCAGGAACTCTTCCAGACGCGCGCCGAAGGCATTCTCCACCGCCGGGCGCACGTCCGAGCTGACCAGCTTTTCCTTGGTCTGGCTGGAGAAGCTGGGGTCAGGCACCTTTACCGACAGCACAGCGATCATGCCCTCGCGCATGTCATCGCCGGTCAGGCTGATCTTGGCCTGCTTGGCAATGCCGTTCTGCTCGATGTAGTTGCTCAGCACCCGGGTCAACGCGCCGCGGAAACCCGCCAGGTGGGTACCACCATCCTTCTGCGGGATGTTGTTGGTGAAGCAGTACATCGTCTCCTGGTAGGAGTCGGTCCACTGGATCGCCACATCCACGGTGATGCCGTTGTGCTCGCCGGTGACCGAAATGACATTCGGGTGCAGCGGGTTTTTCAATGCAGCCAGATGCTCCACGAACGAGCGGATACCCCCCTCGTAATGGAAGTCATCGCGACGACCCTCGCCACGTTCGTCAGCAAGGACGATTTTGACGCCGGAGTTCAGGAACGAAAGCTCGCGCAGGCGCCGCGCCAGGATCTCGTAATGAAAGTCGGTATTGCTGTTGAAAGCGGCCACCGACGGCCAGAAACGCAGGGTCGTCCCGCGCTTGTTGCTTGGCTCCAGCTTGTTCAACGGCGTGCGTGGCACACCGTGGCTGTATTCCTGCTGGTAGTGGAATCCGCCCTGGTAAATGTCCAGCAGCAGCTTTTCCGACAGCGCATTGACCACGCTGACACCGACACCGTGCAGACCACCGGAAACCTTGTAGCTGTTGTCATCGAACTTGCCACCGGCGTGCAGCACGGTCATGACCACTTCGGCAGCAGACACTTCGCGATCGAGCTTTTTGCTCATCTGCTCGTGTTTGCCGACCGGGATACCGCGACCGTTGTCGGAAACCGACACCGAGCCGTCGGCATGGATGTTCACCGTGACGTTGTCTGCATGGCCAGCCAGGGCTTCGTCGATCGAGTTGTCTACAACCTCGAACACCATGTGATGCAGACCGGTGCCGTCATGGACGTCGCCGATATACATGCCGGGACGCTTGCGGACCGCCTCCAAGCCTTCCAGTGCAGTGATGCTGTTGGCATCGTACGTGCCATTGCTCGTCGGGTTGGTGTTCTGTTCTTCGCTCATTGCGCTTGCCACAGGCTCCGCATGATGGGCCGGGGCACATCCAGTGCCCGGTCCAGGAAAGGGGGTTACCGGCCGATTATACCAGTGTGGCCCCCCTGCCCTCGCCTGTCGCTCCGGGCCCGGGTAGGACGCCCCCATCATGTTCCACGTGGAACACACTGACCGGACGGGCAACAAACGCCGGCGGCACTTCGGTGGCGGTCACCAGGACCTGCGCGGAGGTGGTCTGCAGGAAATCCAGGATCCGTCCCTGATGGTGACGGTCCAGCTCCGAGCCCAGGTCGTCCAGACAAAGCACCGGCCAGTAACCCCGTTCGAGTGAAAAATCTGCCGCCTGTGCCAGCAGACAGGTCAACGCAGTCAATTTGGCCTGCCCCCGTGACAGCGCTTCGCGCCCGGCCAGCCCGTCGTACAGCACGGCCCAATCGGCACGGTGCGGTCCAACGGAAGTAAACCCCTGGCTGCGGTCGCGTTCCTGTGCCAACAACAGCGCGTCAGCCAACGGCATCTCATGCCGGCGCCAGCCAGGCTGGAATTCCATGGCCTGTATCTGCAAGGACGGTGCCAACCGGGCGGCCAGGTCCACCACGTGTTCCTGCAACCGTGCGATGTAGTTCATCCGCGCCGCGGTCAAGGGTTCACCGGCCTGCGCCAACTCATGGTCCCAGGCTTCCAGCGCATGCCGGCTGGCGCCTTGCTTGAGCAATGCATTGCGTTGTTTCAACGCACGCGAATAGCGCCGCCACAACGGGGTGAATCCCGGCTGGACATGGAACAATCCCCAATCCAGAAAGCGGCGCCGAGGCTCCCCCCCGCCACTGATCAGGCCGTGGCTGCCCGGTTCAAAGGTCACTACCGCCAGGGCTGCACACAGCTGGCCCAACTGGGCGACATCCTCACCGTCCAGGCGCGCGCTCCAGTCATTGCCGGTATGACGCAGGCCACCTCGATGCTGGCTGCTTGGGTCAGCTGGCATCTGTTGCCACTGGACAAAAACTTCCAGGGCGCCCTGCCCTTGGCGGATGAGTCCATCACGTACCCGGCCACGAAAGCTGCGGCCGTAGGAAATCAGATGCAGGGCTTCCAGGTAGCTGGTCTTGCCAATGCCATTGTCGCCCACCAACAGGTTGATTCCGGCAGCCGGCGACCATTGCCCCTGCTGAAAACGGCGGAATTGTCCAAGGACGACACGCTCGACTTGCATCGCGAAAACAGCACTACGGCCAGGACAAGGGGGCCCACTCTACCACTGCAGCACAGTGAGGTTTTCCACCGCAGCAGCGCTCAAGGGCTGCGCAAAGCGTTTCAACGCACCGGAAAAGCCTGGAGCTGGTCAAAAAAACAGCAAAACCAAGCAAAAGCTCTGCATAAACAGGACATAAGCACAGGATTGGCTGTGGATAAAAGGCAAGCCAATCCCGCAAGGGAAAGTTATCCACAGCTTCATAGGGTACTTCAACGCCACTTCCCCACCGACCTTTCAGTTACATTTATCCATTTAAAATCAATGGATTACCTGTTTTTTTGAAGAAATCCACAGAGCCCATGCTCCACCTGGCTTTAGATTTATAGCTAAATTCAAGCCTGGCCAGCGGCACTGTCCCTCGGCATCAGAAGGCAAGCGGTTGGAATCGCGAAATCTGGCAATCCAGCCGCATCGGTGTCCTCCGGATTTTTCGTCTACGTGCAACAGCGTTCATTGAGAACAGCCATGGCTTGACCGTTTCAATAGCGTCAGCGGGTGAAAGCGCCGCAGATTCTTCAAATCTGTACGTCCACGCGGGCAATGGTCCTGCAGATTTCAAGAAATTGGCCATGTGCAACGCATTTCCCTGTGCCCTGCCATTTGCAGCGCCAGCCAGACTGGCAATCCAACAACACTTCACGTCTGCCGCCTGGCGCCTGGCGTGCCAATGTCCATGGATGCAAAAAGCACTGGTGCAGCAACCCTCTGGCCGCTGAAAACATCACGCAATTCGCTGCCAATACAGCTTTTCCAGCGAAAAGAAACCCGGCCTGAGCCGGGTTTCTTTCACTGTTCCACGTGGAACATGCGGTCACAAGCGCAGTGGCATCACAACATGGCGCGACTTTTCATTCGACGCTTCGCGGACCAGGGCAGAGGAGTTCGAGTCACGCAGTTGGATGACGACTTGCTCATCCCTCAAGGCCGAAAGCGCATCCAGCAGGTAATTGACGTTGAAGCCGATTGCCAGATCACTGACCTGGGTATCCACTTCCACCTCGTCCTGGGCTTCTTCCTGTTCTGGGTTGTGTGCGCTGATCTTGAGCTGGCCCGGCGACACTTCAACCCGGACACCACGGTATTTTTCATTGGAAAGAATCGCTGCACGTTGCAACGAAGCCTTCAACAACTCGCGATCCACCGTAACCAGACGGTCGGCACCAATCGGAATGACCGCCTCGTAATCCGGGAAACGGCCATCAATGAGCTTGGAAGTGAACATCGCATCATCGCGCTTCATGCGGATGTGGCTGCGGCCGATTTCCAGCTCGATTTCCCGGTCACCGCCTTCCAGAAGACGCTGCAGTTCGGTGACACCCTTGCGCGGAACAATGATCTGCCGCTTGTTGCCGGTGCCGGTTTCCAGCGGGGTCTCGCACAGGGCCAAGCGGTGGCCATCAGTGGCGACACAACGCAACAACGTATCGCGCACATCAAACAACAGCCCGTTGAGGTAGTAACGGACGTCCTGCTGCGCCATTGCAAACGACGTCCGCTCGATCAGCTCCTTCAAGGTCGCTTCACTGATCGCAATGCGATCGGTGGCTTCGACTTCATCCACCGAAGGGAAGTCATTGGAGGGCAGGGTGGCCAGGGTGAAGCGGCTGCGTCCGGCAGAAACGGTGACCTTGTCACCGGTCTGGGCAACGGTAATCACGCTGCCATCGGGCAGCGCCCGCACGATATCGAAAAGTTTGCGTGCCGGGATCGTGGTTTCACCATCGTTGGCATTGTCCACGCTGATGCGCGAAACCATTTCCACTTCCAGATCGGTACCGGTCAAGGAAAGTTGACCGTCTTTGACCTGGACCAGGAAATTGGCCAGCACCGGCAAGGTTTGACGTCGTTCAACCACGTTGACCACTTGTGCCAACGGCTTGAGGAAAGCTTCGCGCTGGAGAGAAAAACGCATGTGGTTCGGTGCCCCTATGCTTTAAAAGATGTGGAATAAATCAAAAGCTTGGTGGTGATGGTAGCGCTGGATAACCGTTGTTTTCCGCATAAACGATTGATTTAAAAGCAAAATTTATGTCAAAAAGGCTTTGGATCACTTACCTTGAAGCCGTGGGTGATCTTGTGGATAAGTTTTCTGCGATGAAACCTTGCGCTTTTATCCACAGATTCTCCCGCCCTTGCTACCGCACTGTGCACCAAGTTGTGCGGTGACGTCTGCCTGGCAAGGCGGCATCATTCACTGAGCTTGCGGATCAGCTTGTCCCAGTCTTCCCGCAGCTTGCCGTCGGTTTCCATCAACAGCTTGATCTGCCGGCAGGCGTGCAACACGGTGGTGTGGTCACGGCCGGCAAAGGCATCACCGATTTCCGGCAGGCTGTGCTCGGTCAATTCCTTGGTCAGCGCCATGGCGACCTGGCGTGGCCTGGCCAGCGAACGGGTGCGGCGCTTGGACAGCAAGTCCTTGATCTGCAAGCCGTAGTAATCGGCAACGGTTTTCTGGATGTTGGGGATGGAAATGGCCTGCTGCTGGGCCCGCAACAGGTCACGCAGGGTTTCCTGCGCAAACTCGGTGGTGATCGCCCGGCCGGTGAAGTTGGCGCGGGCGGTCAGCGTATTCAGGGCACCTTCCAGGTCACGCACGTTGGAGCGCATCTTCTTGGCGATCAGGAACGCGACGTCATCGGGTATCTCGGCACCGCGTTCGCGGGCCTTGGCCAGCACGATTGCCGCCCGGGTTTCAAAATCCGGCGGCTCGATGGCCACTGAAAGGCCCCAGGCCAGGCGGGATTTCAGGCGTGCTTCCAGCCCTTCGACTTCGCGCGGATAGCGGTCACAGGTCAGGATGATCTGTTGCTTGCCGTCAAACAGTGCGTTGAAGGTGTGGAAGAACTCTTCCTGGGTACGGTCCTTGCCGGCAAAGAACTGGATGTCATCGATCAGCAGCGCGTCCACCTGCTGGAACTGGCGCTTGAACTGATCCATGGTCTTTTCCTGCAATGCACGGATCATCGCACTGAAGAACTGTTCCGAGCGCAGGTATAGCACGCGGGCGTTCGGGTTGATCTGCCGCATGGCGTTGCCGGCGGCCAGCATCAGGTGGGTCTTGCCCAGGCCGGTACCGCCGTACAGCAGCAGGGGGTTGTGTGCCCGGTCGCCCGGCTTCTGTGCGGCCTGGAAGGCGGCGGCCAGACCGAGCTGGTTGCTGCGGCCTTCAACGAAGTTGGCAAAGGTGTAGTGCGAGTCCAGATTGCCATTGAAAGGCAACGGCGCCGGTGCCGGTGCGGCGGCAAACTGGCTTGGCGGCGGCGGCAGGGCTTCGACCGGCTTGGGCCGCGAACCGATTTCCAGGCCGACATCGGCGTGCCCGGCAAAGTAATGCACCAGCTCACGGATCCGTGGCAGGTAGCGTTCGCGGACCTGTTCAACGATGAAGGCATTCGGCGCATACAGCACCGTTGCGTCGTCGCGCACGTCAGCCTGCAGCGGTTTCAACCAGGTGTGGACATCCTCGGGCGGAAATTCCGCTTCGAGGCGCTCTAGACAACGGGACCAGACATCCATGGGGAATTCATCAAAAGCTCGGCGCGCACAGGCGCCAGGTAGCGCGCCGCACGTCCTGCCAAGTCAAGGGAAACGGGGCCCCAGACTACCACTGGACGCGGGCGGCGTGAATGCTCTGTCCACAGTTATTCACAAAGCCATCCACAAGGTGTGCACAGGCGGATGAATGGAAATGTCAAGTGTTCCTTGACAGATCAAGGCTTTGACCTGTAGATTTGCCGGTTCTATCCGTCCACTTCATACAGAGGCCCCCAATGGCCACCAAGCGTACTTTCCAGCCCAGCAACCTCAAGCGTAAGCGTGATCACGGCTTCCGCGCCCGTATGAAGACCGCCGACGGCCGCAAGATTCTGTCGCGTCGTCGTGCCAAGGGCCGCAAAGTCCTCAGCGCTTGATCGCGCCGCCGCCACTGGCGGCAGCAGCGAACACGACGATGAACGCTACTGACCCGTGCAAGCGATTTCCTCGCTCTGCGCGGGTTCGTTCGCGTTCGGAATACAGTGCGGTCTTCGACGGCGCCCGCAGGGTGTCCGATCCCTTGATGACTGTCCACTGGCTGCGTGGTGAAACACCCGCGCGGCTCGGTCTTGCCGTGTCCAAAAAAGTGGATACGCGGGCCGTGGGTCGTAATCGTATCAAGCGAGTCCTGCGAGACGCTACACGCCATCTGCTCTGGCAGATGGTGGGTGGCGATTTTGTCGTGGTCGCTCGTGCAGCCGCGAAGACGGCCAGCAACGATGAGATCCGTCAGGCATTTGAACGACTGCTCCGCCGTGCCGGCGCATTGCCGCCAGCCGGTGCCGAGGTCACAATCGCCTCGCCAGGGAAAAACGCTTCCCTTCCTATGAACACGCCGGCCTCTACGTCCGGCTGAGTCGAGCCTGCTTGCTGATGAACCAGACCCGTGTATTTCTGATTTTCGCCTGGATGGCGGTGGCCGTGCTGTTGTGGATGGCCTGGAACCGCGAGCAGGTCACGCCCGCTGCCACTCCGGCCACGGCGGCAGCGACGGTACCGTCAGTGGAGGGTGAGGCCTCGGTGCCCGGCGCATTGCCGACCTCGGCGGTACCGCAGGCCACGGTGGAAGGCATGCCGCAGGCGCAGGCCAGCGCGGTGGCATCGACCGCGGCGCCGCGAGTGCGGGTGGTGACCGATGTGCTGGACCTGGAGCTGGATGGCGGCACCATTGATCAGGCCCGCCTGCTGCAGTTCCCACAGAGCAAGGCAGAAGGTGCCGCTCCGGTGGAACTGTTCTCGACGCAGTCGACCCATCCGTACAGCGCGGTGACCGGCTGGGCGAGCGAAAAGGGTTCGGCGGTGCCGGAGGCGGCTGGTTTCCGTGTTGAAGGCGCTACCGATTTCACCCTGGCCGAGGGTGAGCAGTCGCTGGTGGTGCCGTTTGTCTGGACCAGCGCCGATGGCGTGAGCATTCGCCGTACCTACACCTTCACCCGGGGCAGCTATGCCATTGCCGTGCGTGACGAGGTTAGCAACGACAGCGCAGCGCCATGGCAGGGCTATGTCTACCGTCGCCTGCAGCGCGTGCCGCCGGTGATCTCCAAGGGCATGACCAACCCGGATTCGTTCTCGTTCAACGGCGCCACCTGGTATCACAACGCCTATGAGCGGCGTGCCTTTGATGGGGATTACCTTGACGATGGCCGCCTGAACCAGGTGGTGGAAGGCGGCTGGCTGGCGATGCTGCAGCATCACTTCTTCAGCGCCTGGATCCCGCAGCAGGACCAGACCTCGCTGTTCCTGCTCAACCAGAACGGCAACAGCTACAGCATCGAATCGCACGGTCCGGGCTTCAGCGTGGCGCCGGGGCAGAAGGTCAGCACCGAAGGCCGCCTGTGGGTGGGGCCGAAGCTGGTCGACCAGATTGCCGTGGAAGAGGTCAAGGGCCTGGACCGTGTCGTCGATTACAGCCGCTTCGACACCATGGCATTGATTGGCAAGGGCCTGTTCTGGGTGCTGAACAAGGTGCACAACGTGGTGCAGAACTGGGGTTGGGCGATTGTCGGCCTGGTGATCCTGCTGCGCCTGGTGATGTTCCCGCTGTCGGCCGCGCAGTTCCGTTCCGGCGCCAAGATGCGTGCAGTGCAGCCGCGCATCGCCCAGCTCAAGGAGCGCTATGGCGAAGACCGCCAGAAGTTCCAGATGGCGATGATGGACCTGTACAAGAAGGAAAAGATCAATCCGCTGGGTGGCTGCCTGCCGCTGCTGATCCAGATGCCGATCTTCTTCGCGCTGTACTGGGTGCTGGTGGAATCGGTGGAGCTGCGCCAGGCGCCGTGGTTTGCCTGGATCCAGGACCTGACCGCGCGTGACCCGTACTTCATCCTGCCGATCATCAACGTTGCGGTGATGTGGGCTACCCAGCGCCTGACGCCGATGAACGGCATGGACCCGATGCAGCAGAAGGTGATGATGTTCATGCCGCTGATCTTCGGTGTGATGATGGCCTTCATGCCGTCCGGCCTGGTGCTGTACTGGGTGGTCAACGGTGGCCTGGGTCTGCTGCAGCAGTGGCTGATGATCCGCAAGTACCCGGCACCGACCACGGCCGTGGCCAAGTAAGCCGCCAAACCACAAACCCGCCCGCTGGCGGGTTTGTTTTTTTCCACTGTCATCAGACGGGCGGATCGCTTGGCAGCACAGGCCTGCGCGGCGATCATCCCGGTTTTCTCCACCAGGTTATCCACAGATATGTCTAGTGCTTCGCAGACCATCGCTGCCATCGCCACGGCACCGGCCCCGGGCGGGGTCGGCATCGTGCGGGTATCCGGCCCGCAGGCGCTGGCCATTGCCCAGGGGCTGGGTATCACCGCGCTGCAACCCCGTCAGGCCCGCTATGCGCGCTTCCGGGATGCGGCCGGCGAGGTGATTGACGATGGCATTGCGCTGTACTTCCCGGGCCCGGCCAGCTTTACCGGCGAGGATGTGCTCGAGCTGCAGGGCCATGGCAGCCCGGTGCTGCTGGCGGCCCTGCGCAGCCGCTGCTGCGAGCTTGGCGCACGGCTGGCGCGGGCAGGGGAGTTCAGTGAACGCGCGTTCCTGAACGGCAAGCTGGATCTGGTCCAGGCCGAGGCAATTGCCGACCTGATTGCCGCCGGCGACCTGCGTGCGGCACGGGCGGCACGGCGTTCGCTGGACGGGGTGTTCTCCCGGCGCATCGATGCGGCCAGCGAGCAGCTGCTGCACCTGCGCATCCATGTCGAGGCGGCAATCGATTTTGCCGACGAGCCGCTCGATACCCTCGGCGGCAGCCAGGTACGTGCCGGTGTGGCCAGCGTGCGCGAACAGCTGCGCAGCCTGCGCCAGGCGGCCGAGCGCGGGCGCAAGCTGCGCGATGGCCTGCATGTGGTCCTGCTCGGTCCGCCCAATGCCGGCAAGAGCTCCCTGCTCAATGCCCTGGCCGGCAGCGAGCGGGCCATCGTCACCGACATCGCCGGCACCACCCGTGATGTGCTGCGTGAAACCATCCACATCGACGGCCTGGAGCTGACCCTGGTCGACACCGCAGGCCTGCGCGAAGGTGGTGATGTGATTGAACGCGAAGGCATGCGCCGGGCCGAGGCGGAGACCCGCCAGGCCGACCTGGCCCTGGTGGTGGTCGATGCCACCGATCCGCAGGCTGGGCTGGATGCGGTGGCCGGGGCGCTGGCGGGTGTGCCGCAACGTCTGCTCATCCACAACAAGGCCGATCTGCTTGCGGCCTGGCCGGCCCAGGACAGTGCCGACCAGATCTGGGTCTCGGCCCGCAGTGGACAAGGGCTGGAGCAGCTGCACGCCCGCCTGGCCGCGCTGGCAGGGCAGGGCGCGGGCGAGGCGATGGACGGCGAGTTCTCCGCCCGCCAACGCCACGTCGAAGCGATAGCCCAGGCCCAGCAGCACCTGGAAGATGCCGCCGCCGAACTGCAACACGACGTGCTGGAGCTGGCTGCCGAACAGCTGCGCCTGGCCCACGATGCGCTGGGCGAGATCACCGGTCGGATGACCGCCGACGACCTGCTCGGGAAGATTTTCTCCAGTTTCTGCATCGGCAAGTAGGCGTACGGCCGGCACGGCGTGAGTCGCTACAATCGCTGCACATGCAAGGTTGCCAGGGATGGAAACAGATGATGGCCACAACGATGGTCCGCCCGTGGCTGGGTATGGCCGGGCTGCTGCTTGGATTGTTGCTCGCGGCCTGTAGCGACAAGCCGCCACAGGTACCGCAGGCCACCGCCGAGGCGCCTGTCGTGGCCAGTGCCCAGGACCCGGCATTGCTGGCGGCACTGCAGCAGTTGCTGGACAAGCATCGCCGCATCATCGTGCTGCTGGCCGACGAGCAGGACCAGTCGGCCAGCGACCGCGCCACCTCCACCGCGGTTGGCCAGCAGTTGTTCCATCAGGCGCTGGAACAGCGCCGCTCCGTGGCCGACGGGTTTGCTGCATTGCTGGACAGCGGCCGGCCGGAGCGGATGTCGGTGCTGGCGGCCCTGCTGGATTACATCGAATCCGACCCCGGGCTGTATGACGCCGATCGGCTGGCCTTTGTCGAGGTGCTGCGCGACCTGCACCACCGCCTGG
Organism: Stenotrophomonas koreensis; assembly: GCF_001431525.1. Classification (GTDB taxonomy): domain Bacteria; phylum Pseudomonadota; class Gammaproteobacteria; order Xanthomonadales; family Xanthomonadaceae; genus Stenotrophomonas; species Stenotrophomonas koreensis. The sequence goes on along the minus strand of NZ_LDJH01000003.1, from coordinate 44,411 downwards.
CGGCCGATTCCTCGTTGCCGGCGGTCAAGCTGCGCCAGCGCGTGGACGAGGACCTGGCCGCGCTGGCCGAGGTCGAACGGACCTACAACGCTGAACTCACGCACATTTTCAGCCGCTTCCAGCGCACCCGTGCGATCGCGCTGAAGCGGGAGAAATGGCAGGACTACCAGGCCTACCTGCTGACCCGGTACAGCCGCACGGCGATCCTGCGCGACTTCGGTGTGGTCGAGCCCTATCCGATGGCGATGGACGATGGCCAGCGCGAGCTGTTCGGCCGCTCCTTGCCCGAACGCACCGTGGTGCTGAGCTTTGATGACGGCCCGCACCGGGCCCACACCGAAGAAATCATCGCCATCCTCAAGCGCTACGACGTGCCGGCGGTGTTCTTCCAGGTCGGCCGCAACCTGGGCACGGTGGGCGAGGATGGCCAGGCAAGGCTGGGTCCGATGGCGGCCATCAGCCGCCAGCTCAGTGCCGAGGGCTACACCCTGGGCAACCACAGCTTCAGCCACGCCCAGCTCTCGCGCAGCCAGGGCAAGGACCTGCAGCACCAGGTGATGGCCGCCGATACCCTGCTGCGCCAGGTCGACCAGCGCCGTGCGCCGCTGTTCCGCTTCCCGTACGGCGCCCGCAATGCCGAAGGCATGCAGCTGCTGGCCGAAGCCGGGCTGAAATCGATCATGTGGAACATCGATTCGATGGACTGGGCCGACCCGGTGCCTGAATCGATCGTGCAGCGGGTGCTGGAGCAGGTGGAGCGTGAAAAGCGCGGCATCGTGCTGTTCCATGACATCCACGAGCGCACGGTCAAGGCGCTGCCGAAGATCCTGGACCGGCTGATTGCCGATGGTTACCAGTTCGCCGGCTGGAACGGCCGCGAGTTCAGTGTCAGCCGTGCCCGTGCCGCCGCCAGTGCCGAAGCCACCGTCACCACGGCCTATGCCAATTCCTGGGCAATCGTCATCGGCATCAACGACTATGCACACTGGCCAAAGCTCGAACATGCCCGGCATGACGCCCGTGCCGTTGCCAGCACCTTGACCGGCCAGTTCGGCTTCCCGGCCTCGCAGGTGATCGTGCTGGAAGATGGCCAGGCCACCCGCAACAACATCCTGGCCGCCTTCCACGACCGTCTGGCCGATGCCGGTACCGGCCGCGATGACCGGGTGTTCGTGTTCTTCGCCGGCCATGGCGCCACCCGACGGCTGGCCTCTGGGCGTGACCTGGGCTACATCATCCCGGTGGATTCGCGCCCCGCCGACTTTGCCCGCGATGCGATCGCGATGACCGATATCCAGAACATTGCCGAAAGCCTGCGCGCCAAGCATGTGATGTTCGTGATGGATGCCTGCTACAGCGGCCTGGGCCTGACCCGGGCCGGGCCGTCGCCGGCGGCCTTCCTGCGTGACAACGCCCGCCGCAGCGCGCGACAGATGCTCACTGCCGGTGGTGGTGACCAGCAGGTGGCCGATGGCGGACCCAATGGCCATTCGGTATTCACCTGGGTGCTGTTGCAGGCCCTGGCCGGCAAGGGCGACCTCAATGGCGATGGCCTGATCACCGGTACCGAGCTGGCGGCCTATGTCGCACCGGCGGTCGCAGCGGTTGCGCAGCAGACCCCGGCCTTTGGCAGCCTGCCAGGCTCCCAGGGCGGCGAGTTCGTCTTTGAACTGGCCGAAAATCCCGAATTCCTCACCGCTACCACCGATCAGCTCTCGGCCGAGGCGATTGCGCTCAATGGCCGGCTCGAGGCTTCGCAGGAGGGCAGGGTGGCCGGCAGCGCGGCCACCCCGGTGACGGTGGCCGACCTGGAGGGCGGGCGCAACACTCTGGTGCTTCCCGCGGCGGTGACGGTGAGCGACCGCCAGCGTGCGCAGCAGGCCAATGAGCGTGGTCTGCAGCTGTACCGCGAGAAGCGTTATGACGAAGCGGCCGAACAACTGACCGAAGCGCTGAAACTGCGCCCGGATTTCGCCCAGGCCGCCAACAACCTCGGCTTTGTCTATTACCGCCAGCAACGCTACGCCGAGGCGGTGCGCTGGCTGGAGAACACGCTGAAGATCGATCCGTCGCGGGCGGTGGCCTACCTCAACCTCGGCGATGCCTGCTTCCATGCCGGTGACCATGCCCGTGCCCGCCAGGCGTATGCCACCTACCTGGAGCTGCAGCCACAAGGCAGTGGTGCTGCCCATGCCCGCCGCCGCCTGCAACAGCTGTGAGCTCTGCCCGCTGCGGTGGCCGTGCCGGGCTGACGCCGGCAGCCCGCGGCGCTGCCGCAGTTTTCCTGTTCCCGCAGTGGCAAGTAAACTGCGCGCTGCATCATGGTTTCCCCAAGCGGTCATATCGCTCTGGGAAACTGATCCGGGTTTTAGCAGGGAATACCAACGTGGCAGGCAAGTGGTGTGCGGGGCAGGTGGGTCGTGGCATGGTGTTGGCTGGACTGTTGTGCCTGGGAGGTCCCTTGATGGCGCAAGCCTTGCCCGATGCACGGATCTACGCCCACCGTGGCGCCAGTGCGTTGCTGCCCGAGCACACCCTGCCGGCGTATGCCCAGGCCATTGCCGACGGCGCCCATTACATCGAGCTGGACCTGGTGCCCAGCGCCGATGGCGTGCTGGTGGTCAGGCATGAGAACGAACTGTCGGCCAGTACCGATGTGGCCGAGCACCGCCAGTTCCGCGACCGCCGCACGACCAAGGTGATCGACGGGGTATCGGTGCAAGGCTGGTTCACTGAGGACTTCACCTGGGAGGAGCTGCAGCAGCTGCGCGCGCGTGAGCGCCTGCCGGAGCTGCGTGGCACCGCCTTCGATGGCCAGTTCAAGCTGGCCCGCCTGGAAGAGGTGATCGCGCTGGTGGTCAGCCAGGTCGCGCGCAGCGGCCGTGGGGTCGGGCTGGCCCCGGAGCTCAAGCATCCGGCTTATTTCCGCAGCCTGGGGCTGGCGCTGGAGCCGCGGGTGCTGCAGGTGCTGGCCGCTGATCCTTACACCCGGGTGGCACCGATCGTGCTGCAGTCCTTCGAGGCGGACAGCCTGAAACAGCTGCGCCAGCAGGTGCCGCGCGGCGGCAACATCGCCCTGCTGCAGCTGGTGGACAGCGACCAGGGCCAGCTGCTGGGCCCGGCCGGGCTGGCCGGGATTGCCGCCTATGCCGATGTGCTCGGCCCGGAGCGCGGGCATGTGATCGCACGGACCGCCGACGGCCGCCTGGCCGCGCCGGGCGATCTGGTCAGCCGCGCCCATGCCCTAGGGCTGCAGGTGGTGCCGTGGACCTTCCGTCCGGAGCAGCCGTACCTGCCGGCCGGTCTGCCGATCAGCGGGGAGGGGCTGCGCCAGGAAGTGGCGGCGGTGGCCGAAATGCAGGCTTACCTGGCGACCGGCATCGATGGGTTGATGACCGATGACCCGGCCCTGGGCGTGCGCGCCCTGCAGGCCCCGGCGGCGCGCTGACACTCACGCGGGCGGGTGCGGTGGCGGGTCGTCGCGTTCCGGGCGGCGGAACGGCAGCACCACTCCGCGTGGTTCGGGCTGGCGCTGCCACAGTACCGGCACATCACCGGGCGCGCGCTGCTCCAGGCTTTCATCCAGTGCAGGGTCGGCCAGCGTCTGTTCTTCCTCGATCTCCCAGCTGTAGCGCTGGCGTGGCGGGCGCGGGTCGTGGTTGCGCAGCAGCAGCCCGGCCAGTAGTCCGGCCAGTGCCCCGCCAAGGTGCGATTGCCAGGAAATGCCGGCTTCGCCCGGCAGCACGGTGAGCAGCATCGAGCCGTAGAACAGCACGGCGATCATGCCGGTGGCGATTGCCGCTCGGTCGCGGCGCAGCAGCCCGAGGGTCAACAGCAACAGCATCAGTGCATGGGTCAGCCCGCTGGCACCCAGGTGATGGCTGCCCGGCGTGCCCAGCCACCAGGCACCGATACCGCCACCGATCCACAGCAGCGGCAGGGCGCGCAGGCTGGCGCGCGGGTACACACTGCCGGCCAGGGTGCCCAGGATCAGCAGGGCGGTGGCATTGGCCGCCAGGTGCTTGAGCGAGCCGTGCAGCAGCGGTGCGCCGAGTATTCCGAGCAGCCCGGGCAGGCTTTGCGGGGCCACTGCCCATGCCCGCCAGTCCAGCTGCTGCTGGGCGGCAAAACAGGCCAGCAGCAGCGCCACGAAGGCGAGGCTGGCATTGAAGGCGCGCCATAGCCGGCGGCGGTCGTGCAGGGCCTGTGCGGCCGGGTCGGCGTTGTCCATTGCCCCTGCATGGTGCCGCCGGCGGCTGCTTGCAAGGGCCGGAGCGGTGAAACGCTGTGGTGAGGCAAACGACAACGGGCCGGCAAGGCCGGCCCGTTGGTGGCTACGCGCAGGCGGTCAGCCTTCGCCCGATTTTTCCTTCGGCGGGATCTTCAGGCTCAGGATCATGGTGATCACCAGGATCGAGAACACCACGCCCAGCGAGACCGGGACCGGGATCTTGTAGAGGTCGATCAACAGCATCTTGATGCCGATGAAGCCCAGGATGATCGACAGGCCGTAGGGCAGCAGGTGGAAGCGGTCGGCCATGCCGGCCAGCATGAAGAACATCGCGCGCAGGCCGAGCACCGCAAACACGTTGGAGGTCAGCACGATGAACGGGTCGGTGGTGATGGCGAAGATCGCCGGGATCGAGTCCACGGCAAAGATCACGTCGGTCACCGCGATCAGCACCAGCACCACGAACATCGGGGTGAACCAGTTCACGCCGTCCTTTTCGACCATCAGGTTGTTGCCGTTGTACTCGGTGCTGATCTTCAAGTGCTTGCGCATGAACTTCAGCGCCGGATTGTCGTTCAGATCCGGTTCTTCGCCATGGGCCGACCACATCTTCCAGCCGGTGAACAGCAGGAAGGCGCCGAACACGTACAGGATCCAGTGGAACTCATTGACCAGCGCGGCACCGGCAAAAATCATGATCGTGCGCAGGAAGATCGCGCCGATGATGCCGATGATCAGTACCCGCTGACGCTGGATTTCCGGTACCGAGAAATAGCTCATGATCAGCAGGAAGACAAAGATGTTGTCCACCGCCAGCGCCTTTTCGATCAGGTAACCGGTCAGGAACTGCAGGCCCAGGGTATTGGCCGTGGCCAGGTCGATAGTCTCCTTCAGGTAGTACCAGAGGCCGGCATTGAAGGCCAGGGCCAGGCAGACCCAGCCGATCGACCACCACAGCGCTTCCTTGAATTTGACCTTGTGCGGGCCACCGTGGCGCATCAGCACCAGGTCGGCCAGCAGGGCGACAATGACCACGACGATGAAGCCGCCCCAGAGCCATGGATTACCGATTGTATGCATGGGAAAATTCCGTTCGAAAATAGGATCTTGGAGCCGCTCTGGCCAAGAACTGGACACGGAATCGAAGGAGACCGGGAACAGAGCTTCGCCACAACGGCGAAGGTCTCGCTCACAGTTTCGCCGCAGCGAAACTGCCGTTGCACCGGAGCCGGCTGGCTCGAATTGACGGCGACAACGTCTGGGAGCTACTCCCCTTCTGGGCGATGATTTTGCCACAGTTGCGTGCAAGATCAATGAACACCTGACGCACGGGCTGCGGTGGCAGGGGCGTGGCGCCGTTACAATGGCCCGATGAATACCGCCTACCCCATCGTACGCCTCAAGAACGCGTGGCGCTCCAGCCACCCGTGGATCTTCCAGAAACTGGTCGAGAAGCCGACCGTGCGCCCCAAGCCGGGCAGCATCGTCGACGTGGTCGGCGTGGACGGCGAATGGATCGGCCGCGGTTTCTACAATGGCCATTCGCGCATTGCGCTGCGCATTCTGGAAACCCGCCAGGACGTGGACGTGGACCAGGCCTGGTTCGCACGCAAGATTGCCCAGGCGGTCGAGCTGCGCCGCGACGTGCTCAAGCTTGATGCGGTATCCAATGCCTGGCGCGTGGTGCACAGCGAGGGTGACGGCATTTCCGGGCTGGTGGTGGACCGTTACGACGACCTGATCGTGGTCGAGTTCTTCTCCGCCGGTGCCTTCCGCCACCGCGAGTGGATCTATGACGCCCTGCGCGAACAGTTCCCGGGCTGCCGTTTCCACAGCTTTGCCGATGAGCACGTGCAGAAGCAGGAAAGCTTCGACTTCCACGGCAACACCACCACCGAACCGGCGGTCATCACCGAGTACGGGGTGAAGTTCCGCGCCGACCCGGCCGGCGCGCACAAGACCGGCTTCTTCGCCGACCAGCGCGAGAACCGCCAGTGGCTGAGCCAGCAGGTGGAAGGCAAGAGCGTGCTCGACCTGTGCTGCAACACCGGTGGTTTTGCGGTGTATGCCGCCGCCCGTGGCGCGGCCGAGGTGCTGGGCGTGGACATCGACCAGGACGTGATCCAGATCGCCAAGGGCAATGCCAGGCTCAACAACGTCAAGCCGAAGTTCGTCCAGGCCGACATCTTCCCGTGGCTGCGTGATGCGGCCAACCGTGGCGACCAGTTCGACGTGGTGATCCTGGACCCGGCCAAGATGACCCGCGATCGCGACCAGGTCATCACCGCGCTGAAGAAGTACCTGGACATGAACAAGCTGGCGCTGGGCGTGGTCAAGCCGGGCGGCCTGTTTGCGACCTTCTCCTGCACCGGCCTGGTGGCCGAGGAACAGTTCCTGGACATGCTGCGCCGCGCGGCCTATTTCTCCGGCCGCACGATCCAGATCCTGAAGGTGGCCGGCGCCGGTGCCGACCATCCGTTCATGGCCCACGTGCAGGAATCGCGTTACCTCAAGGCAGTGTTCTGCCGCGTGCTGGACTGAGAGCCGCTGCCGGGCGTGCGCGGCGTCAGTCCGCGCCGTGCACGCCCTGTTCGACCTCGGCAGCCAGTTCGGCCAGCAGGGCCAGCTCCTGTGCCGACAGGCTGCGCGGGGCATTGTCCATAAGGCACAGGCAGCCTACCACTTCGCCGTGGACGCTGCGCAGCGGCATCCCGGCGTAGAAGCGCAGCTGGTAGCGGTTGACCAGGTGCAACCCCTGCGCGCGCGGATCGGCGCTCAGATCGTTGATCACCAGCGGCCCGTCTGCCAGCGCCACATGTGTACACAGGCTGTCCTGGCGGGGCAGCGCGGTGCCGTCAGCCAGGGTCGGCAGCAAGGAGCCGGGGGCACGGACGGTGTCGGCATCGATCAGGCTGACCTGGGCATAACGGGTATCGAAGGCATTGGCTGCCTTGCGCGCGCTGGCATGGAACAGCGCGTGGTGGGCCGGGTCCAGCCAGCCCTCGTCATGCAGGGCACTGACCCTGGCCGCTTCCTGTCGCTGGCCGCTGGCGGCGCCCGCGGGGGCGGCCGCGTCGGCGAGGCTGGCCACCTGCAGCAGCAGTGCGCCCAGATCCTGCGCCACGCCGTCCAGGCCGCTGCGGCCAAGTTGCCATTGTTCCACGCTGGAAGCAGCGGCCAGCCACGGTGCGGCAACGACCCGCAGGGCCGGGTGACGGCGGCGCAGCCGGCGGGCGAGGTGGCGCAACTGGGCCGGTGGCTGTGGGTGGAACACCGACAGGCAGACGATATCCGCGGCGGCGAGGTCTTCGGCGGCGCGCCAGGTCATCGGGCTGGCCAGCGCATGGGCCCGCGCCGGCCAGCCGGCCAGGCGCAGCGCATGGGCGGCCATCGCGGCGGCAAAGCCATCGACCTCCCAGCGCACGCCGACACAGTGCACCGATGACGGGTGCTGGCGCGCTTCGGGAGCCGGGTATTGTTCTTCCAGCTCCTCCAGCAGCGCGTCCATACCCTGGGCCAGGCGCAACCGGTGCTGGGCGGTGGCGGTGCCGGCGTGCTGCTGGCTGGCCAGCTGCAGTATCGGCAGGCCGACCTGGTCATAAAAGGCGGTGACGGCTGCCGCGACCCGGGCCGCATCGGTGTGTTCCGGGCCGATGGCCGCGTCGATGTACTGGCTGGCCATGTCCGTCGCTTCCTCGACATCCCCGGCCAGCAGCCGTTGGTACAGCCGCTGCGGCAAGGCCAGCACCGGGGTGGTCCCGAGCAGCCCTTCGATGAAGCCCAACCCGGGCACATGCCGCCCGAGGACCAGCAGGCACACGGTCAGCGGGGTCGACAGGATCAGCCCGATCGGCCCCCACAGTGCGGTCCAGAAGATGGCCGCCACGATCACTGACAGGGTCGACAGCCCGGTGGAGGCGCCATACAGCCACGGCTCGAGCAGATAGTTGCTCAGCAGCTCCAGCACGGCGATCAAGGCCAGTGTCCACAGCACCATTTCCCAGCCCGGGCTCACCGCGAAGGCCAGGGTCAGCGGGAACAGCGCCGAAACCAGTGGCCCGACATACGGCACAAAGCGCATCACCGTGGCCAGCGCGCCCCACAGCACGGCACCGGGAACACCGATGAACCACAGCCCCACCGCCATCGGCACGCCATAGCTGGCATTGATGATCAGCTGCATGCGCAGGTAACGGCTGATGCGTGTGGTCGCCTCGTCCAGGGCATCGGTGGCACGGTGCAGGTTGCCGCCGCCCATCAGCCGCAGCATGCGGTCGCGCAGGCTGTCGCGGTCCAGCAGGATCAGGATCACGAACAGCGCCACGATCGCCGCGGTGGCCAGCGGCCCGCCGATGCGCGCCAGCCACTGGCTGGCGGTGACGATCGGCCCCGGCGGCGGCTGCACCACTTCCACCCGCTGGGTCGGCCGCGGCGTGTCCTCGGTCACCTGCTGGATCTGGTCCTGCACGGTATCCAGGGTGGACACCGCCCCGTCCCAGGCACTGGGTCCCCGCAGTTGCTGGTGCAGCTGGCCGATCTTGCCGCGGATGGTGTCCTGGTAGGTCGGCAGGTCGGTGCTCACCGCCCGCAACTGCACGGTGAGGTAGGCGCCGGCAGCGACCAGGCTGCCCAGTGCCGCCAGCCCGACCAGGGCCACCGCCAGGGCCCGCGGCAACCCCCAGCGCTTGAGCCGGCACACCGCCGGGTCGAGCAGGAAGCCAAGCAGGCCGGCCAGGGCCAGCGGGATCAGCAGGTCGCGGCCCAGGTGCAGGGCGGCGATCACCAGCGCGGCAATGCCCAGACCGACCAATACCCGCAGGGCCGGCACCAGCTCCAGCAGGGGCGCCCACAGCAGCGCGGACTCTGCCGGTGGCAGCGACGGGGACGCGGGCGCAGGCGTGGCAGCGGTGTGGGGCGGGTGGTCGTCGGTCACGGCAGTCAACAGCGGCAAATGCCCCTATGCTGGTTCACGCCGGTGCGCAGTGGCTGTGAAGGCAGACCACTGGGCCAGGCCACAGGGCATACTCACGATGGCCCTGCCGGGCCGGTCCACGTGCCCGGCCCCTACCGCAATCTCCGGAGAACCCATGATCCGCCGTCGCCTGCCGTTGCTGCTCAGCCTTGCCCTTGCCCTGCCCTCGGCCTACGCCGCGCAATTCACGGCAGCCGAACTGGAGGCGGCGCGCGCGCTGCAGGCACGCATCCTGACCCTGGACGGTCACCTGGATACCCCGGCCAACTTCGAGCGCCCGGACTTCGACATCCGCCACGACCACAGCGGCAACGCGCTGTCGCAGGTGGACCTGCCGCGCATGGATGCCGGCCTGCTCGATGGCGGCTTCTTCACCATCTACACCGGCCAGAGCGACCGCAGCCCGGCCAGCCTGATCGCCGACCGTGATGCCGGCCTGCGCCGGCTGTTGGCCATCCACACCACCGTGGCCGCCCACCACGACCGCCTGGCCATCGCGCGGACTCCCGCCGAGGTGGCGGCGATCAAGGCCGCCGGCAAGCGGGTGGTGCTGATCTCGATGGAAAATGCCAGCCCGCTGCAGCATGACCCCAGCTTGCTGTCGTTCTACCACCAGGCCGGCCTGCGCCTGCTTTCGATCACCCATACCGGCAACAACGGCTTCGGCGACGCCGGCACCGCCGAGCCGGAATGGAATGGCCTGAGTCCGGCCGGCCGCGCGCTGGTGGAACAGGCCACCGCGCTGGGCATCATGATCGACCAGTCGCACGCCTCCGACGCGGTGTTCGATGACCTGATCGAAATGTTGCCGGTACCGCTGGTGCTCTCGCACAGCTCGGCCAAGGCGCTGTACGACCACCCGCGCAACATCGATGACGCGCGCCTGCGCCAGCTCGCCGCCAAGGGCGGGGTGATCCATGTCAACGCCTACGGCGGCTACCTGGTCGATACCGGTGCCAGTGCCGAGCGCAAGGCGGCAGAAAATGCGCTGGAGCAGCGTCTGGGCGGCTGGCGCGGAATGACCATGGCCTCGGGGGTCGAACTGGCCCGTGGCTATGCGGCGATCGATGCCGAACACCCGGTGCGCAAGGCAACCGAGGATGACTTCTTTGCCCACCTGGAGCACATCCTGAAGGTGGTCGGCCCGGAGCATGTGGCCATCGGCATGGACTGGGACGGTGGCGGTGGCGTGGAAGGCCACCCCGATGTCAGCCAGCTGCCGCGGATCACCGCCTGGCTGCTGCGCCAGGGCTACAGCGAGCAGCAGATCGCCGGCATCTGGGGCGGCAATGTGTTGCGGGTGATGGCACAGGTGCAGGATTACGCCAAGGCACAGGCCGGCAAGTAAGCCGGCAGTGGTGCGATGCATGACGGGCAGGCCGCAGGGCCTGCCCGTTGTCGTTTCCGGCAAGGCCGCCGCAGGGGCGTGCCGTCAGCCGCCCTGGCTGCCCAGGGCCAGGCGCAGTGCAAAGCCCAGCAGCACAACGCCGGCGCCGCGCTTTAGCCACAGGCCTGCCGCCGGGCGGGCCGCCAGCCGGCGTGCACCGTGGTGGCCGACGGCGATCAGGCCGGCGCTGAAGACCAGGCTGATGCCGATGATCAGGGCATCCATGGCCAGGAAAGTCAGGGCACCCCGCTGTCGATGCGGGTCGATGAACAGCGGAAAGAAAGCCACATAGAACCCGATCGACTTCGGATTGAGCAGGGTCACGGCCACGCCGTTGGCAAAATCACCGCCGCGCGGGCTGGGGGCTGGCGCGCCGCTGCCGGCGCTTGAACGCAGCAGGCCCAGGCCGATCCAGGCCAGATAGGCCACCCCGGCCCATTGCAGGGCCGCAAACAGCACCGGATGGGCCGCCAGGGCCGCAGCTACCCCCAGGGCGGCAGCCAGGATGAACAGCTGTTCGCCAACCACCAGGCCGGCCCAGGTCGCCCAGCCCGCGCGTGCACCACCGCGCGCGCTGGCGGTGAGCAGCGACAGCATGCCCGGCCCGGGGATCAGGACGAAGACGGTGACGGCGGCGGCGTACAGCCACACGTCGGTAATGCCCAGAACACTCATGGCCGGCTCAGTGCACCTGCGCCGGATCGTTGCCCGCAGTGGTGTTGGTATCGGTGGCATCGCCACGTTGTGCGGCCAGGGCATTCAGGCGCATGCGGGTGGCCTGGATCAGCGAGGAAAGCGTGGCAAAGCGCGGCACACCGTAATGGTCGGCGGTGATGTCCACATTGCCCTTGCGCCAGAAGCCCTCCGGTGCGGCCACCAGCAGCTTGCCCTCGCGGGCGTGCAGGCCGAACTCGAGCAGGGTGATCGGGCTCTGGCTGCCCGGGGCGAAATACATCAGCACCACGTCGGACTGTTCCAGCGCTTCCAGTTCCCAGCGCACCTGGCGCACGAATTCCGGCTCGTCAGTGCTGGACTGCCAGGCCGGGTTCCAGTCAGCGCGGCGTGGGTTGAGGATGATCACGTCCATGTCTGCCAAGGCCGCGCTGACCTCGGCCTGCCAGTCGGTGGCACGTCCGTTGTCGATGCTGCCGGCCAGGAACACGCGGGGCCGGGCATCATCGGCCGGCAGCGGGGCAGGCGAGGCAATGGTGACCGACGGCGCCGCGCTGGCCCAGGCAGACAGCAGCAACAGGGCAACGGACAGGCAGTGGCGAAGGGGCATGGCGGGGCAGGTGGTGAATGAGTGCGAGGACGCCATGATCGCAGATCACCGGCCGGCACTGACTGACGCAAGCGGTGAGACGAGGCTGGCTACACTGGCGGCATGCAGACCGAATTTCTTGTGATTGCCGCCTTGCTGGTGGCTGTACTGGTGGCACAACTGGTGTTGTTGCTGCGCCCTTCCCACACTGCCGGGCTCGAGCACAGCCTGCGCGAGGAACTGCGCCTGGGGCGCAGTGAGCTGCGCGAACAGCTCAATGAGCAGGCCGCCGGCAGTGACCATCAACTGGATCAGCTGCGCCGCGGCAGTGAAGAACAGGCCCGGCTGGCGCGCGAGGAGGCCAGCCGCAGCCAGCAGGCCAGTGCGGTGATGCTCGGGCAACGGCTGCAGGAAGTGCGTAGCCAGCTGGAACTGGCCGGGCAGGCCCAGGAGACCCGCCTGCGCCTGTTCGGCGAGCAGCTGGCGGGTCTGACCCAGGCGCTGGCCGAGCAGCAGAGCAGCAACCGCCAGGCCATGCTCGATGACAGCCGCCGTGCCCGCGAGGAGCACAGCCAGGCACAGCAGCGCTTTGCCGAGGCGCTGAACCAGCGCCTGGCCGAGCTGACCGTGCGCAATGCCCAGGGCATCGAACAGATGCGTACCACCCTGGAGCAGCAGCTGCGCGCGCTGCAGAGCGACAACGCCCAGCGGCTGGAGCAGATGCGCCAGACCGTGGATGAAAAGCTGCATGCCACGCTGGAAACCCGGCTGACCGAGAGCTTTGGCAATGTCGCGGCGATGCTTTCGCAGGTGCACCAGGGCCTGGGCGACATGAACAAGCTGGCCAGTGATGTCGGCGGGCTGCAGCGGGTGCTGACCAATGTCAAAAGCCGCGGCATTTTTGGCGAGGTACAGCTGGCGGCGCTGCTGGAGCAGGTGTTCACCCCGGACCAGTACGCGGCCAATGTCGCCACCGTGCCCGGCAGCAGCGAACGGGTCGAGTTCGCGGTGCGTTTCCCCGGCTCCAGCGCCGACGGCGTGGTCTGGCTGCCGATCGATGCCAAGTTCCCGCGCGAGGACTACGAGCGCCTGCTCGATGCCCAGGAGCGTGCCGACAGCGATGCCGCACGCGCGGCCGGTGATGCGCTGGAACGGCGGGTCCGCGAGGAGGCCCGGCGGATTGCCGACAAGTATGTCGCCGCTCCGCACACCACTGAATTTGCGGTGCTGTTCCTGCCCACCGAAGGCCTGTATGCCGAGGTACTGCGCCGCCCCGGCCTGTTCGAGGCGGTGCAGCGGCAATGGCGCATCACGCTGGCCGGTCCGACCACCCTGCTGGCGTTGCTGACCAGCCTGCAGGTCGGTTTCCGGACCGTGGCCATCGAGCAGCGCTCGGCCGAGGTCTGGCGCGTCCTGGCAGCGGCCAAGAGCGAGTTCGGCAAATTTGGCGATGTGCTGGACAACGTCAAGAACAAACTGGAACAGGCCAGTCGCCAGATCGACCAGACCGGCGTGCGTACGCGTGCCATCGAGCGTCGCCTGCGCGAGGTGGAGACCCTGCCCAGCGACCAGCAGGCCTTGCTGGCGGATCCCCCGGCCCGGGCGGAGGGGGAAGCCTGATCGCACGCTGGTGCATGCCTCCAGCCGATACCACCTGCTGCGCTGGTTTGCATCGATTGAACCTTGCGCGGTCTATCCTAGGGCCTCCACATTCACCCCCAAGAGCCGGTTATGAGCCAGTCGATCCAAGACATCCCCCTGACCACCATTGATGGCGCCGCCAGCTCGCTGGCCGATTACCGCGGACGTGTGCTGCTGGTGGTCAACACCGCCTCCAAGTGCGGGCTGACCCCGCAGTACGAAGGGCTGGAAAAGCTCTACCGTGAGAAGAAGGATGCCGGCCTGGAAGTGCTGGGCTTCCCGGCCAACAACTTCAACGGCCAGGAACCGGGCAGCGAGGAAGAGATCAAAAGCTTCTGCGCGCTCAACTTCGATGTCAGCTTCCCGATGTTTGCCAAGATCAGCGTTGCCGGTGCCGACATCCACCCGCTGTACCAGGCGTTGACCGCCGCCCAGCCGGCCGCGATTGGCGAAGGCCCGATGCGTGAAAGGCTGGAAGGCTTCGGCATTGCCACCAACCCGGCACCGGCGGTGCTGTGGAACTTCGAGAAGTTCCTGGTCGGCAAGGACGGCGCCGTGCTTGCCCGCTTCGCGCCGGATGTGGCCGCCGATGATGCGCGCCTGCGCGAGGCGATCGACGCCGCACTGGCGGGCTGAAAACCGGTTGCAACCCATGCTTGATATCGAACGGGCGGAAAAGTTCATTGCTGTGCTGGACCAGGCAAGCGCATTTCCCCTGTTCGATGCTTCCCGCCGGCTGGTTCTGAGCCACGACATGGCGGTCGTGGCGCTGGAATTTGCAGCATCGGTACGGATGCTGGCGCATGCCTGATTGCCTGCATGCACAGGGGGATTCTTACCGGGAGAGCGGGAATCCAGAAAGAGCTGATTGGTCTGAGTGCCGGGTTCGCAAGTGTGCTGCCGAAGTTGCGATGATCAGCGCAGGAATGAAAAAGCCCGGAAATTCCGGGCTTTTTCATTCCCAGCGGCAGGCGCTGGCGCTCAGTTGTTCCAGTCCGGCATCGGCATCGCATCCACCGGCACGGTGGGGTACTCGTTGTCGCCGCCGCGGCGGTCCTGCTGGATCTGGTAGTTGCGTCGCTGCAGCCAGGCATCGCGGGTCATCGCGTATTCGTCCAGGGCACTGTCACGCAGCCCGTCAATGGCCATCAGCTGGGCACGGGTATCGACCAGCTGCAGGCCCTGCAGGCCGATGCGCGCGGTGTCCAGCTCGACCTGGCGGATCGGCGACAGCGGCATGTCACCGCCCATGCCGACCACATCCCGCACGGTGCGCGGGCCAAACAACGGCAGCTCGACATAGCGCGAGTCCTGCCAACCCCAGACGCCCAGGGTCTGGCCGAAGTCCTCGCTGCGCTTGGGTACCTGGTCGGCGCTGGCCGGATCGAACAGGCCGCCGACACCGACGGTGGTGTTGATCAGGAAACGTCCCAAGGTATCCCAGGCGTCATCACCGCGACCCTGCAGGGCCTGGTTGACCATCGTCACCGGCGCGCGCAGGTTGCTGAAGAAGTTGCGCACACCGGTGCGTGCGAACTGCGGCACGACCTTGACATAGGTGGTGGCCAGCGGACGGGCCACGGTGCGGTCCACCGCATTGTTGAAGCGATGCATGCGGCGGTTGTACGGCTCCCACGGATCTGCGTTGCGGGTGGTTTGTGCCTGGGCATCGGCCGGGGTGCCGTACAGGGCGGCAAAGTCGTCTTCAATGACGCTGGTGCCGGCCTGTTCGCTGCTGGCCTTCTGTGCCTTGTCGGCCGGCTCGGCTTGCTGGGCGTACGCCGGCAAGGCCAGCGCGATGGCTGAGGTCAACAGCAGGGTCTGCAAGGGGCGGGCAAGTGTCATGTCAAACCACGGGAGAATGAGGGGGTGAAAAGCCCAGTTGCGGGCTCAGTCGGTAGGCGGCGATCAACTCATCCAGTCCGGCAGGATGGCCGAGCAGTTCCAGCCCGGGGCCAGCGAGGTGGCTCAGCAGTGCCAGCCCGGCCGAATCCAGCCGGGTGGTTGCCTGCAGGTCGATGCGCGCCACGCTGCCGGCATGGGCGGCCAGTTGCGGCCACAGCTGGCTGGCCGCGGCACGGTCGAGCTCTCCGCCCAGCACCAGGGTGTCGTTGACGAAGCGTGCCTCAGCGGCCATTGCTGCCGGCCTGCAGGGTGCCGCTGCGCAGCTCGCGGGCCACCTGCTCGATGCCCTTCTGGCGCAGCGGGGCATCGAACTGGTTCTTGAAGGTCTGCACATAGGAGATGCCTTCGATCATCACGTCGAAGATCTTCCAGCGGCCATCGACCTGGCGCATCAGGTAATCGACCGGGGTGGATTCGGCACCGTTGCGCAGCAGCTCGGTGGAGACCTTGACCCCGCGGTTGCCCGGCAACGGGCTTTCGCCCTTCAGGCGGAAACGCGGGCGGCCTTCGATTTCCAGCAGGGCATCGCCGTAGCGGCCCATCAGGTTGTCGGCCATCGCATCGGCAAACAGCTGGATCTGGGCATCGCTGGCGCCACGCGAATGCACGCCGAGCACCAGCCGCGCGGCGTAGGTGCGGTCAAAGCTGCGGTTGAGTTCACCGTCGATGTACTGGCGCAGCGCCGGGCGGTTGCTGCGGAACTCGGCCTTGCGGGTCTGCAGGGTCTGGATGATCCGGCTGCTGGCAGCCATCACCTCGGTACCGGCGCTGGTGGCCTGCGCCGCACTGGCCGCTGGACGGTTCTGTGCCTGCAGCGCCGGGGTGGCAGCCAGCAGGGCAGCAGTGAGTGCAGCGCAGAGAATGGACATCTTCATCGGGTCTTTCCTGGTCAGTACGCCGGTGCACCGGCATCGGTGGAATCATTGGTGTCGGCCGCCGCTTCGGCGTTGTTGCCGGCACCACTGAACATGTACTTGCCCACCAGCTGGATCAGGTCCACCGAGGATTGGGTGAACACGATCTCATCGCCATCGGCCAGCACCTCCGGGTCGCCGCCGGGTTGCAGGCTGACATAGCTTTCGCCCAGCAGGCCGGCGGTGAGGATGCTGGCCGAGGTATCGGCCGGCAGGTCGACAAACTTGCCCTCCAGCTTCAGGCGGACAATCGAGTCGTATTTAACCGGGTCCAGCTGAATGTCGGCCACTTGGCCGACCACCACGCCGCCGATCTTTACCGGGGCCTGCGGGCGCAACTGGCCGATCTGGGAAAAACGGGCGGTCAATTCATAGCCGCCACCGGCAAAGCCGAAGCGCTGGTTGGTGGAGGCCACGGCCAGCACCAGCAGCGAGGCCAGTGCCAGCAGCAGGAAGGCGCCCACAGAAAATTCGAGTCGGGGTCCACGGATAGCCATTTTTCTCACTCCAGATCCAGCAGGTGCTTCGTTGGTTTGACCGAAGCGGATTGTTCATTGGACAGACCCGGCAGGTGGGCCCGGTGGGGCGCCCTGCGGGGCACTCGCATTACTGAAACAGCAGCGCGGACAGCACGAAGTTGAACATCAGCACCAGCAACGAGGCATTGACCACCGCGCGGGTGGTGGCCACCGAGGTGCCTTCGATCGTCGGTTCGGCGTGGAAACCAACATAGGACGCGACCAGCGCGGCGGTGCCACCGAAGATTGCCGACTTGAGCAGGGCCACGCCGAAGTCTTCCCAGAAATCCACGCTGTTGCGCAGGCCCGACCAGAACGTGCCGTTGTCCTGGCCCAGGATCTGCACCGCCTCGAACCAGCCGCCGGTGATCGCCAGTGAACAGAAGATCCCGGTCAGCAACGGCACGGTGAGCACAGCGGCCCAGAAGCGCGGGGCCACTGCCTTGGCAATCGGGTCGATCGCCATCAGCTCCAGTGCCTTGATCTGGTCGGTGGCACGCATCAGGCCGAGCTCGGCGGCGATCGAGCTGCCGGCGCGGCCGATGAACAGCAGCGCGGTCAGCACCGGTGCCAGCTCGCGGTACAGCGACAGCCCGAGCAGGGTGGACAGCGCATCAGCCGCGCCGAAGGTGGTCAGTGTGCGGTAGCCCTGCAGGGTCAGCACCAGGCCGACGAAGGCGCCACCAACGGCGATGATCGGCAGCGAGCGCGCGCCGATCTTGTAGACCTCGCGTACCAGCTCGGCCAGGAAGTCGGGCGTGGGCAGCGAGCCGCGCAGCACGGTCAGGGTGAACAGGCCGGCCCGGCCAAGCGAGCGGATCGAAGCAGACAGGGCCATCAGGCGCTCCTTGCGCGTGGCGCGGCATCGAACGGGATCGGCCCGTCCGGCTGGCCATCCAGGAACTGGCGCAGCAGCGGGTCGGTGCTGGCATGCAGCTGCGCCGGGGTGCCGGCAAACACCACGCCGGCGTTGGCCAGCACGATCACCTGGTCACAGATGGCCAGGGTTTCGTGCACGTGGTGGCTGACGATGATGCTGGTCAGGCCGAGCGAGTGGTTCAGCCGCGCGATCAGTTCCATGATCACGCCGGTGGCGATCGGGTCCAGCCCGGTCAACGGCTCGTCGTAGAGCATCAGCGGCGGATCCAGCGCCAGTGCCCGCGCCAGCGCGACCCGGCGCGCCATGCCGCCGGACAGCTCGCGCGGCCAGGCATCGGCGGCGGCCAGCAGGCCGACGGCGTTGAGCTTCATCCGCACCAGCTGCTGGCGCAGCGGCGGCGGCAGGTCGGTATGGGTACGCAGCGGCAGTTCGACGTTCTCGGCCACGCTCAGATCGGTGAGCAGGCCGTTGCCCTGCAGCAGCACGCCCATGCGCTTGCGCAGCTCCAGCAGGGCACGCTGCCGCTGCGGGATGGCCTGGCCGAACAGCTGCACGCTGCCGGCCACCGGGCGCAGCTCGCCGGTCAGCGCGGCCAGCAGGGTGGACTTGCCGCAGCCGGAAGGACCGAGCACGGCGGTGATGCTGCCGGGGGCCACGCTGAGGGAAACATCACGCAGGATTGCCCGTCCGCCACGCTCGATGCGCACGCCTGACAACTGCACGATGGGAACGACTTCAGATGCCATGGTTGCCTCTGTGAGCACCGGACGCGACAGCTTCCGGGCTCCTGCCTGAATGAATACGTACTGATCCAAGCCGCATTGTCGCACTGTCCCCGTTCTGGAAGACCGCCAGCGGCGTCGCAGTTGCTGAGACGCTCTGTGCCGATGCTGTGGACGCCGACAACGCAGGAGAGGCCGGGATGATCACCATTGAACTGAGCGATGAGCAGCGCGAACTGTTGTGGGGCTTTACCCGCCCGCATACCGCGGCCCATCTGGCGGCGGGGCTGGAGCCGCCCTGCGTGCGCCTGGAAATCGAGCTTGGTGGCCCGTATGGCTGTGAGGCCAGTGCGGTGATCGGCAGTGCACGCCGCGGCCTGGGCGAGGTGGTGGTCCAGGTGCATGACACGGCGGCGCATTGAGCACGGCGGCGGCGCGGCCTGCCCGGGCCTGTTTCTTCGCGTGCGCCGGCAGCGCCGGGCGCACCACTCGCCAGCCCGTGCCGGCTGGCTGACAATGCCGCACGCGCCGGTGTCCGGATCCGGCGGCCACAAGGAACAGGCCCATGCTTGCCACCGACAGCGATTTCCGACTCTACGATTCCAATGCGCTGGACCTGCTGGCGCAGCTGCTGGCGGCGGAGCTGGCGCGCCCGGCAGCGGGGCAGTCGCCGCTGGAGCCGGAGCTGATCCTGATCCCGCAGGTGGCGATGCGGCGCTGGCTGCAGGCTACCCTGGCCGAGCAGTACGGGATCGCCGCCAACCTGGAATTCCTGACCCCCGGCGAGTTTGTCGCCCGCGCGCTGAAGGCCAATGTGCCCGGCGAGAAGGACGACCTGGATGCGGCCTCGCTGCAGTGGCAGCTGCATGCCGCGCTCGGCGATGCGGCGCTGATGGCGCAGCCGCCGATGCAGGCGCTGGCGGCCTACCTGGGCGATGGTGATGCGCTCAAGCGCTGGTCGCTGGCCGGTGAGCTGGGCTCGGTGTTTGAAAAATACCAGGCCTGGCGGCGTGACCTGCTGCTGCACTGGGAGCAGGGTGGCGATGGCGGCGATGCCCAGGCCGTGCTGTGGCGGCAGATCGCCGCTGGCCGCAACCACCGTGCCCGCCGCATCCAGGCCTACCTGGACGGTTTCGAGGGTGATGGCCAGCCGCTGCCGCAGGGGCTGCCGGTGCGCTTGTTTGCCTTCGCCATCCTCGGCATCTCGCCGGACGTGCTGCGGGTGCTGGCGACCCAGGCACGGGTGGGAACGCTGCACTTCTACCTGCCCACGCCCACCCGCGGTTACTGGGGCGACCTGCAGAGCGTGCGTGCGCGCCTGCGCCAGGGCGATATCGATCCGCTGATGGGGCTGGAAGGCGAAAGCCCCCTGCTCGCCTCCTGGGGCGCGGCCGGGCGCGACTTCATGGCCCTGCTCGGCAACTACGAAGTGGTGCACCCGTCGCTGGAAATCGATGCCTATGCCGACCCGCTGGAAAGTGGCAAGCCGCCGCTGGCTGGCGGTGGCCTCGGCGATACCCTGCTGCGCCGGCTGCAGGGCGACCTGTTCCATCGCCGCCCCCCGCCGCGCGAGCCGCAGGAGCGCCTGCCCGCCCTGCGGCTGGACGATCCCTCGCTGCAGCTGCATGCCTGCCATACCCGGCTGCGCGAGCTGCAGGTGCTGCATGACCAGCTGCGCGGCCTGCTCGAGGACCCGCGCTTCGATCCGCCGCTGCAGCCACGCGAGATCGCGGTGCTGTCGCCGGACATCGACCCCTATGTGCCCTATCTGGAAGCGGTGTTCGGTGGCCGTGGCAGTCAGGCCGGTGGCCTGCCCTGGGCGCTGGCCGATACCAGCCCGCTGGCCGGCGAGCCGCTGGCCGAGGTGTTCCTGCGCCTGCTGGCGCTGCCGGTCAGCCGTTTTGGCCTGGGCGAGGTGCTGGACCTGCTGGCCAGTGCGCCGCTGGCCGAGGTCAGTGGGCTGGACGCTGCTGACCTGGAGCGCGTGCGCGGCTGGCTGGACGAGGCCGGCGCGCGCTGGGGCCTGGATGCCGGTCACCGTGTGTGCCACCAGGCGCCGGCCGATGCCGCCTACACCTGGCAGTTCGCGCTGGACCGCCTGCTGCTGGGCCATGCCATCGGCGAGGACACCGATGTGGCCGGGGTGGCCAGCCTGCCGCTGCTGGAAGGCAGTGCGCTGGACGTGCTCGATGCGGTGCTGCGCCTGCTCACCGTGCTCGCGCACTACCAGCAGGCACTGGACCAGGAGCTGACCCCGGCGCAGTGGAGCGACCGCCTGCTGGCCCTGCTCGCCGCGGTGTTGCCGTCCACGCCGGCAGCACCGGCCGGGCAGCGTGCGCTGGACCGCCTGCGCAAGCTGATCGGCCAGTTCCGCGAACAGGCCCAGAAGGCCGGCTATGCCGATACTCTGCCGGCGGCGGTGGTCCGGGCCCACTTCAGCAACCAGCTGTCACAGGCCGATACCCGTGCACCGCTGCTGACCGGCGGCATCAGCTTCGGCCGCATGGTGCCGCTGCGCTTGCTGCCGTTCCGGGTGATCTGCGTGCTGGGCCTGAACGATGGCGATTTTCCGCGCCGCGATCCGGCCGCCGGCCTGAGCAAGCTGGTGGCCGACCTGCACAACGGCCAGCGTCGCTACGGTGACCGCTCGGTGCGCGAGGATGACCGGTTCCTGTTCCTGCAGTTGCTGGCCTCGGCCCAGGAGGTGTTTTACCTGAGCTGGATCGGCAGTGATGCCCGTGATGGCAGCGTGCGCGAACCGTCGGTGCTGGTGGATGAGCTGCTCGAAGCGGCCGCGGCCTGGCATGCCGATCCGGAGCAGGCAGGCAATGGCCTGGTCGTGCACCACACCCTGCAGCCGTTTGCAGCCGATGCCTTCGGCCAAGCCGGCGAGCCACGCCGTTTCAGCTTCCGGCAGCAGTGGCATGCTGCCGCCGCGCAACTGGGGCAGCCACGCAAGCGGCTGCCGTCGTGGGTCGATGCGCCGCTGCAGGCGGTACAGAAGCCGGAGGCCATCAGCCTGCCCGAACTGCGCCGCTTCTTTACCCAGCCGGCGCAGAGTTTCCTGGCGCAGCGGCTGGGCATCCGTCTGCCCGAGCCGGCGCAGGCGATGGAGGACATCGAGCCGCTGGACCTGGCCGGCCCCGGGCTGGAACGCCACCAGTTGCAGCAGCTGTTGCTGCAGGCCGCGCTGGATGACGACAGCGAGCAGCTCTACGAGCGCCTGCTGGCGCGGGGCAAGGTGCCCTCCGGTGCCTTCGGCCGTGCACAGCTCCAGGCCCAGGTACGTGATGTGCTGCCTTATGCCCAGCTCTGGCGTAACGGTGTGGACGAGGGCCTGCTCGAAACGGTGGAGTGCCAGGTGCAGATCGATGGCATCAGCGTGCATGGCCGGGTGGCCGACGTGCTGCCTGACCGCTTGCCGCGGCTGCGTATCGGCAAGCTCAATGCCGGCACCGTGGTGCGCAATGGTCTGGACTGGCTGCTGCTGTGCGCTGCCGGCCAGCCGCGTCAGCTGTGGCAGCTTTATCTGGACGATGAGGGCGATCTCGGGCCGCACCTGCGTCCGGCACTGGGCCAGCAACAGGCCAGGCAGGCGCTGGCCCGGCTGGTGGATTTCTACCTGGCCGGGATGCAGCAGCCGCTGGCTTACGCCCCGCGTACGGCGCTGGCGATCTTCCTGGCCGATGAGGAAAAGCGTGCCGAGAAGGCCTGGCAGAGCTGGAATGGCAGTGATTACAGCTACGCCGAGGCTGGCGAGGACAGCCACCAGCTGGTTTACCGCGGACGTGACCCACTGGCGGATGGACAACGCTGGAAGGCGTTTGAGCACACCGCGCTGAGTGTGATGTCGCTGCTGACCCTGGGGGATGTGCCAAGCCGGGAAGACGAGGAGAACGCCTGATGGAAAACCGCAACGTGCAGGCGCAGCCGAGCAACCGCGATCCGCTGGCTGTACCGCTGGATGGCGTGCAGCTGATCGAGGCCAGTGCCGGTACCGGCAAGACCTACACCCTGGCGACGCTGTTCACCCGGCTGGTGGTGGAACGCAACCTGCGCATTGGCCAGGTGCTGGCGGTGACCTTCACCGATGCGGCCACCCAGGAACTGCGCAAGCGCATCCGCGCGCGCCTGGCGCTGGCAGCGGCCCAGGTGAAGCACTGCCAGGAGCCGGATGCGGCGCCGGAAATCGCGCTGACCCGCACCATCCTGGCCGATCACCTGGCCCGCAGCGGCGAGGCGGCAGCGGCACTGGAAAAGCGCCTGCGCCTGGCCGCCGAGGAAACCGATCTGGCTGCAGTGTTCACCATCCATGGTTTCTGTGCCCGGGTGCTGAGCGAGTACGCGCTGGACAGCGGCCACCGCCTGGATGGCCCGGAGCTGGTCACCAACCTCAAGCCGCTGCATGCCGAGGTGGCCGCTGACCTGTGGCGGGTGCTGGCCCAGGATGCCGACCAGGTCGCGGTGCTGACCACGTTGTGGAAGAACCACGCACAACTGGCCGCCGACCTGCCGGCCCTGCTCGGCGAGGAGCCGCTGTTCCCGCAGCCGCTGCAGACCGGGCCGGAGGAAATCACCCTGGCCCAGGCGCAGCAGCGCCTGCACGACGCCGGCCCGCAGCTGCGGCAGGCCATTGCCAGCCATGGCGAGGATTTCCGCCAGGCCCTGCTGGCGGCGGTGGAGAACAAGTGGCTCAATGGCAACAGCTACAAGGCCGGCTGGATCCATGAGCTGTTCGAGCAGTTCCGCCACTGGGATGGCGAGGGCCCGCTGCACGAGAAGGCCGCCAACCTGCTGCCGGAAACGCTGCTCGGGCGCACCTCCAAGGCCGGCGCCGGCAAGACCCCGGCATCGCCCCTGCAGGCACCGCTGGCGCACTGGATGCAGGCCCGGCAATCGCTGGACAACGTGCTGCGTGCGCAGTCCATCCACCTGCTGCACAGCCTGCGCCAACAGGCCCGGCAACGTGTGCAACACCTCAAGTCGCAGCGTCGCCTGCAGACCTATGACGACCTGATCGAAGGCGTGGCGCGCGCGCTGGAAGGCCCACGTGGGGATGCGCTGGTGGCGCAGCTGCGCCAGCAGTACGCCATTGCCCTGGTCGATGAGTTCCAGGACACCGATCCGCGCCAGTGGGCGATCTTCCGCCGCGTCTTCGGCCACAGCGAACACGTACAGGCAGCGGGAAAAGCGCCGGCGCTGTTCCTGATCGGTGATCCCAAGCAGGCCATCTACGGTTTCCGTGGCGGTGACGTGCACACCTATCTGCAGGCCAAGACCCAGGCCAATGTGGCGCTGATGCTGGACCACAACTTCCGCTCGCGGCCCTGCGTACTGGCGGCCATCGATGCGCTGTACACCCAGGCCGGCAAGCACGGTTTCAGCCAGGAAGGCATCACCTTCGAGACCGTGCATGCCGGTCGCGCCGATGCCGATGCGGATTTCACCATCGATGGAGTGCCGGCCCCCGGGCTGGTGTTGCAACGGGTGGAATCGGATGGCGACAAACCGCTCAGTGCGGACCAGTCGCGCCAGCTGGCCACCGAACTGTGCGCCGATGCGATCGCGACCGTGCTCTGGCAGGGGCGGCAGGGCCAGGCCCTGATCAAGCAGCAGCCGGTCCAGGCCGGTGACATCGCCGTGCTGGTACGCAGCCACCGCGAGGCCACGCTGATCCAGCAAGCCCTGCAGCAGCGCGGGGTGGCGGCGGTGGCCGCCGGCAAGCAGAGCCTGTTTGCCAGCGAACAGGCCGGCGAGTTGCGGCTGTTGCTGCTGGCCTTGCTGCAGCCGGCCGACGAGGGCCGCATGCGCGCGCTGCTGGCCACGGTGCTGCTCGGCGCCAGTGCCGGTGAGATTGCCGCGCTGGAGGTCAATGGCGATCTCCAGCGTGAGCACCAGAACCGGCTGCAGTTGTGGCGCGAACGCCTGCAGCGCGGCGGCCCCTATGCGCTGATTGCCGACCTGTGTGCCGAACGGGCGCAGCGCCTGTTGGCCATCGACGATGGCGAGCGGCGCATGACCAACTACCTGCAGCTGGGCGAACTGCTGCAGGAAGCCGCGCGCAAGGTGCTGGGCCTGGCCGGCCTGCTGGACTGGCTGGAACAGGCCATCGCCCTGGCCGACAGCAATGACGAGGCCCAGCTGCTGCGGCTGGAATCGGACGCGCGCCGGGTGCAGATCCTGACCCTGCACAAGAGCAAGGGCCTGGAATACCCGCTGGTGTTCCTGCCGTTTGTCGGCATTGGCAGCAGCAGCGGCAGCCGTGACCGGCACACCGTGGTGCAGGTGGACAGGCAGCGCCAGCGGCACTGGAAACTGGACAAGGAGGATCCGGCCTGGAAGCAGGTGATGGCCCTGCGCAAGGCCGAGGACCATGCCGAAACCGCGCGCCTGCTGTATGTCGGCCTGACCCGCGCGGTGCACCAGCTGTGGCTGGCCCATGGCAACCTGGCCGGTGCATCGTCCACCACGCTGCACGCCATGCTCGATGGCCTGGGCGGGCATGAAGCGATCCAGCTCCTGCCCTGGCAGGCCGAACGTGAGCCGGTGCCAGCGTTGCCGGTGCAGGCGCAGCAGGCAGTGGCGCCGGTGCGCACGATCACCCGCCCGTTGGCGGTGGACTGGTGGGTCTACAGCTTCACCCAGCTGGCGCATGCCGAACGCGGCAATGATCCTTCCAGCGCGGCGACCGAGGCGCCCGCCGCGGCCGAGGACGAACCGGCCGACAGCCCGGCCCCGGAGCTGGGCAGCGAGCCGCCCGTCGAGCGGGTGGCCTTTGACCGCCGTTTTTCCGGCAGCCGTTTCGGCAATGCCCTGCACCTGGCACTGGAAAACAGCGACTTTGCCGCCTGGCAGGGCTGGCGCGGCGGCCAGCCGGCCCCGGCCGGCAGCGAGGAGCCGTTGCTCAAGGCGCTCCGCGGGGAAGGCTACCCGGACCAGGACCTGGCCGATGGCCTGGCCGTGCTGGCCGAACTGGTCGGCCAGACCCTGACCCAGCCACTGCCCGAGGGCGTGCGCCTGTGCGAACTGCCGGCTAGCCAGCGGCGGGCGGAAATCGAGTTCCACTTCGCCCTGCAACCCACCCACAGCCAGCAACTGCTGGCCCTGCTGCATGCCCACGGCGTGGCCGCTGCACGCCACGGCTTTGGCCTGCGCCGCCAGCTGGAAGGCCTGATGACCGGCAAGATCGACCTGACCTATACCCACAACGGCCAGTGGTTCGTGCTGGACTACAAGTCCAACCGCCTGCAGCGCTATGACGCCGCCGCGCTGGAGGCGGCGATGGCCAGCAGCGAGTACGACCTGCAGGCGCTGCTGTATACCGTGGCCCTGCACCGCTGGCTGCGCTTCCGCCTGGGCAGTGCTTACGACTACGAACGTGACTTTGGTGGCATCCGCTACCTGTTCGCGCGCGGCCTGGATGCGGCTGATCCGCAGTGTCCCGGCCTGCATGCCCGCTGCTTCCCGGCCGAACTGGTGCACGGGCTGGATGTGCTGTTTGCCGGTGGACAGCAGGCGCATGCGCGGCTGCTGGGAGGTGTGGCATGAACCTGTGGCAAGCGCTGCAGCAACACCCGGCGTTGCGGACGGTGGACCTGGCCCTGGGCCACAGCCTGCAGCGGCTGGACCCGGCCATTGATCCGCTGGTGCTGGCCGCCGCGGTACTGGCGGCCCATGCCGTCACCCAGGGCCATGCCGGCCTGCGGCTGGACCAGGCCGCCCGCCTGTTGCCTGAAGCGGCCTCGGCGGAGGAGGGCGCGGCCGCCGTGCCACTGCCCTGGCCGGCGCTGGCGCAGTGGACGCAGGCCTTGCAGGCCTCCCCCTGGGTGTACCGGGAGGGTGCCCTGTTGCAGGCCGCACCGGCCCCGGCGGTGCTGGTGCTGGAGGCCGGCCTGGTCTATCTGCGCCGTTACCGCGAATTCGAGCGCCGCCTGGCCGTGGGCCTGCAGCGCATCGGCAGCCAGCCGGTGGAAACTGGCCAGCTGGCGGCCATCGCCCCGGTGTTTGCCAGCCTGTTCCCGCAGGCAGCCGGCGATCATCAGGCCCAGGCCGCAGCGATGGCCCTGCGTCATCCACTGATGCTGGTCACCGGTGGCCCGGGCACCGGCAAGACCACCACGATTGCGCGGCTGCTGGTGCTGTTGGCCGCCCAGGCCCGTGCCGCCGGCCAGCCGGCCCCGCGCATCGGCCTGGCCGCACCGACCGGGCGTGCGGCCGAACGCATGGCCGAAAGCCTGCGCCTGGCGGCGCAGAAGATGCTGGCCGCCGGGGTGGATCCGGCACTGCTGGCCGCGCTGCCGGCCCATGCCTCGACCGTGCACCGGCTGCTCGGGGTGATCCCGGATTCGCCCGAATTCCGCCACCACGCCGACAACCCGCTGGCGCTGGAGGTGCTGGTGGTGGACGAGGCCTCGATGATGGGCCTGTCCCTGATGACCCGGCTGGTGGAAGCGGTGGCCAGCGGCACGCGGCTGGTCCTGCTCGGCGATCCGGACCAGCTGCCCTCGGTGGAGGCTGGCGACGTGCTGGCGGCGCTGCTGCGTGCCAGTGGCGATGGCAGCCGCATCGAGCCTGACGATGCCACCGCGTTGCAGCCGTTGCTCGGCACGCTGCCAGCAGTGCCGCGGCAGGCACCGGCCAGCGGTTTTGCCGGCCGTCGCGTGCAGCTGCAGCGCGGCTGGCGCCAGAGCCAGGCGCTGGATCTGGCGCCGCTGGCCGCGGCCTGCCGCCAGGGCGACGCGGCCGCGGCGCTGGCGCTGCTGCGTGGCGGTGCGCTGGCCGGGGTGCACTGGCACCAGGACCAGGGCGACACCCTGGCCATCGGCCGCAAGGCGCTGCTGGCCCATGCCCACCGCCTGCGCGATGCGGCCGACCCGGCCCAGGCGCTGGCGCTGGCCAATGAACTGCGCGTGCTCACCGCCGTGCGCGAAGGCCCGCAGGGCGCGGCCACCCTGAATACCCGCATCGAGGCCTTGCTGCGCGGTGGCCGTGACGGTTCGCCGTGGTTCCAGGGCCGGTTGCTGCTGATCACCGAGAACAGCTACCGCCACCGCCTGTTCAACGGCGATGTCGGGGTGTGCTTTGCCGATGCACACGGCAAGTTGCTGGCCTGGTTCCCCGGTGAGGCCGAGGGCGCCCCGCGTGCCTTCCATCCGGCGGCGCTGCCGGCCCATGACAGCGCCTTTGCGATGACCGTGCACAAGGCCCAGGGCTCCGAATACGGCCAGGTCTGGCTGCAGCTGCCGCTGCGCGAGAACCGCGTGCTCAGCCGCGAGCTGGTCTACACCGGCCTGACCCGTGCCCGCGACAGCCTGCACCTGGCCGGCAGCGCCCAGGTGCTGGAGTTGGCCCTGGCCCGCCAGGCCGCGCGCTGGAGCGGGCTGGAGGCGCGGCTGCAGGCCGGGTGAAAACGCCCGCCATTGCCGGCCCGTGCGTGGCCTGCGCAACCGGCTGCCGGACGGTCTGGCCTTGCCCAGCGGAGGTTTGCCCAAGCCCTTGATGGGCAAAGGCTTGCCTGCCCGGAACATGCCTTGCCGGCCCCCGGCTGGTAGCATGTGGACCCCGTATTACAGGCGCAGTGCACCATGGCCGATTCCGACAAGTCCCCCGTCACCCAGGCGCAGGCCGAAGAGGCCGTCCGCACCTTGTTGCTGTGGGCTGGCGAAGATCCCACCCGCGAGGGTCTGCTCGATACCCCGCGTCGGGTAGCCAAGGCCTATGGCGACTGGTTCAGCGGTTATGACATCGATCCGCGCGAGTACCTGCAGCGTACCTTCGAAGAAGTTGCCGGCTACGACGAGATGATCGTGCTGCGTGACATCGAGTACGAAAGCCATTGCGAGCACCACATGGCGCCGATCATCGGCAAGGTCCATGTCGGCTACATCCCCAATGGCAAGGTGGTGGGCATTTCCAAGCTGGCGCGGGTGGTGGAGGCCTATGCCCGCCGCTTCCAGGTGCAGGAAAAGATGACCGCGCAGATCGCCACCTGCATCCAGGACGTGCTGCAGCCGCTGGGCGTGGCGGTGGTGGTGGAAGGCGCCCACGAGTGCATGACCACCCGTGGCGTGCACAAGCGCGGCGTCAGCATGGTGACCTCGCGCATGCTCGGCAGCTTCCACGACGATGCCCGCACCCGTGCCGAGTTCCTGCAGTTCGTGCAGTCCGGCAGCGGCCGCCGCTGAGCCAGCGTCAGGCCATCCATCACAGGCCCGGGGACCGACCGAACCGATGAAGTACCGCGACCGAATCGCCACTTACCAGCGCCTGCGCGAGCAGCCGCTATGGAAGTTGCTGGCTGCCGACCGCGCGCCGGTGCTGGTGGGTCTGCTGCAGGGCCTGTTGATGGAGAACGACCGCCGCCTCGGCGCGGCGGTGCTGCACGAGCGGCTGCAGAACCAGCTCGATGCGCTCAATGCCGAGCAGCTGGAGATGGAGCTTCCGCGCACCGCCCAGGCCTATGTCGCCTACTGGCTGGCGCAGGGCTGGCTGGAGCGGCGCCTGCCCGAAGGCGCCAGCGAGGAAGAATACGAACTTTCGCGCCAGGCCCTGCAGGCCATCCGTTTCATCGCCGGGATCGGCCAGAGTGCGGCCGTGGCCACCGAAAGCCGGCTGTCGCTGGTGATGCAGCAGGTGGCGCAGCTGGCCCAGCAGACCGAGGTCAACCCGGAAGCGCGGCTGGCCGTACTGCAGGCCGAACGGGCGCGCATCGATGCCGAGATTGCCGAGGTCAGCTCCGGCAAGGTGGCCGCGCTGGACGGCAAGCGTGCGCTGGAGCGCACCCGCGACCTGATCCGCCTGGCCGATGAACTGGCCGAGGATTTCCGTCGCGTCCGCGATGACTTCGAGCAGCTCAACCGCCGTTTCCGCGAGAGCATCATCGACGCCGAGGGCGCCCGTGGCGATGTGCTGGACAAGCTGTTCAACGGCATCGACGTGATTGGCGAATCCGAGGCCGGGCGGACCTTCCAGGCGTTCTGGGACCTGCTCAACGACCCGCTGCGCAGTGGCCAGCTCGACGAGGCGCTGGAGCAGGTGCTCAGCCGCAACTACACCCGCAAGCTCGGCCGTGGCGAGCGCAACTTCCTGCGCAACTTCACCGCGACCCTGCTCGACCGCGGTGGCCAGGTCCACGATGTGATGCAGAACTTCGCGCGCAGCCTGCGCGGTTTCGTGCAGAGCCGTGGCTTCCTGGAACAGCGCCGCCTGAACCAGCTGCTCAAGCAGGCGCAGAGCCAGGCCCTGGGCCTGCGCGATGGCCTGCGTCCGACCGCCGCCACCGGCTATGTGCTGCCGCTGTCGGCCAGCCGCCTGCGCTCGATCGGGCAGTGGAAGCTGCATGACCCGTCAACCCACCAGGTGGATTCGACGATCTGGTGGTCCGATGGCGCCGAGATTTCGCTGGACAGCGTTGGCGACCTGGTCGCGCAGTCGGAAATCGACATCCGTTCGCTCAAGGATGACCTGTATTTCCTGCTCGGCCAGAGCCCGCGCCTGAGCCTGAGCCAGGTGCTGGAGCAGCGCCCGGCACGCCAGGGCCTGGGCAGCGTGATTGGCTATCTTTCCATCGCCACCCGCTACGGCGTGGTTGCCGCCGAACAACATGAAACCGTGCAGTGGACCGGCGGCGATGGCCAGGTGCGCCGCGCGCGGGTGCCGCAGGTCTGGTTTGTAAAGGAAAAACGCGATGAACTGGTCTGATTCGACCCTGCATGACCACGATGCCAGCCCGGACCCGGTGCCCGACAGCAAGGCCGCCGTGCCGGCCAATGGCCCGTTGTTCCTCGGCGACAGCGGCGAGCTGGGCTATGACGCCCGCCGCGCGGCCTGCCAGCTGCTGGCCGGGCCCAGTGTCGATGCCCAGCGCCAGCCGGCGCAGTGGGCGGCGCTGCTGCGCAACGAGGCGGCGATCCGTTCGCTGCTGTGCGACCTGTTCCTGGAGCTGGTGATGGACCGCGACGCCGGCTTTGCCTTCGTGCGCCAGGCCGACACCGGCGAGCTGGAGGCTCCCAGCCTGCTACGCACCGCGCCGCTGACCTTCATCGAATCGGTGCTGCTGCTGTTTTTGCGCCAGCAGCTGGCCGATGCCGACACCCGTGGCGAGCGTGCGGTGGTGGAGGAGCTGCAGATGGTCGAGGCGATGAGCGTCTACCAGAAGAACGTCTCCACCGACCAGGCCGGTTTTGCCAAGCGGGTGGCCGCGGCGATCGGCAAGATGCGCGAAAACCAGTTGCTCTCGCGCCTGCGCGGCAGCGAGGACCGTTACGAAGTGTCACCGGCGCTCAAGCACCTGTTCTCGGCCGAGGATGTGGCCGTGCTCGGCGAGACCTACCGCCAGCTGCGTGAAGGCGGTACCCCGGTCGATGACCTGCTCGGCGAGTGAATGCAGCGCGCCTGCTCCTGCCTGATTACCCCGGCCGGCGTCACTGACGCCTGTGCCCAAGGACACCGTTGATGGACAACACCACCCACACCCTGCTGCCCGCCGCTGCGCTGTTCCATGACCCGCTCACCGATGCGCGCGCCAACCAGTTCCGGATGCGCCGGCTGCAGGTCTACAACTGGGGCACGTTCTCCGGCCTGACCGATGTGCCGATTGCCGAGCGCGGCTTCCTGTTCGTCGGCCGTTCCGGCTCGGGCAAGTCGACCCTGCTGGACGCGATGAGCGCGCTGCTGACCCCGCCGAGCATCGTCGATTTCAACGCCGCCGCGCGCGAAGCCGAGCGTTCCGGACGTGACCGCAACCTGGTCTCCTACGTGCGCGGTGCCTGGGCCGACCAGCAGGACAGCGCTTCGGGCGAGATCGCCACCCAGTACCTGCGCAAGGGCGCGACCTGGACCGCGCTGGTGCTGTCCTACGAAAGTGCCCGTGGCGATGTGGTTTCCATCGTCCGCCTGTTCTGGATCAACGGCACCGGCACTGCCGCGGCCGACGTGCGCAAGCACTACATGGTGGTGCCGCGCCGGTTTGACATCGCCACCGAGATGGACGGCTTCGACCTGGACCTGCGCAAGCTGCGCCTGCGGCTGGGCGAGGACGTGGCCCACTTCGACAGTTTCTCCGGCTATGCCGAGCGTTTCCGCCATTTGCTGGGCATCGGCAATGACATGGCGCTGCGGCTGCTGCACAAGACCCAGTCGGCCAAGAACCTGGGCGATCTGAACGGTTTCCTGCGCGGGTTCATGCTCGATGAGCCACGCACCTTCGAGGCCGCCGACCGCCTGGTCGAGGACTTTGCCGAGCTCGACGGCGCCCACCATGCGGTGGTGACTGCCCGCCGCCAGGTCGAGACCCTGAGCCCGGCGCGCGAACTGCATGCCTCGCTGCAGGAGCTGCGCCGCAGTGTCGCCGACCTGCGCGCGCTGCAGGACAGCGTGGATGGTTTCCGCGAGGAAAAGCGCCTGGCGCTGATCAATGAGCGGCTCAAGGATGTCGAGGTCCAGGACCGCGGCCTGCAGGGCGAGGAAGGCACCCGCCGCCAGGCGGTGGATAACCACGAGCAGAAGCTGGTCGAGCTGGAACGCCAGCAGCGCGAGCAGGGCGGCGAGCGGGTCGATGAGCTCGAGCGCGAGCGCGCCCGGATCGAGCGTGAGGTCGAGGACCGCCTGCGCCGGCGCAAGCAGCTGGAAGGTGCCTGCCGGCATCTGGACATCAGCCTGGCCGAGGACGCGACCCGCTTTGCCGAGCAGGTCGAGGCGGCGCGCCAGCTGCTGGCCGGGGGCGGGCAGGGCGCCGGCTCGGTGGATGAAGCCATCGCCGAGCGGATGAGCGAACGCCGTGCCGATGAAAAGCGTTTCAACGAGTTGCGCGCCGAGCTGGATTCGCTCAAGGCCGCGCCCAGTTCGATCCCGGCACCGCTGCAGAACCTGCGTGCGCGGCTGGCCGAGGACACCGGCATCGCCGAGACGTTGCTGCCGTTTGTCGGCGAACTGCTGCAGGTGCACGATGACCAGCTGGCCTGGCGCGGCGCGATCGAACGCGTGCTGCACGGTTTTGCACAGTCGCTGCTGGTGGATGAAAAGCACCACGCCCAGGTCGCCGACTGGGTCAACCGCACCCACCTGGGCACCAAGCTGGTCTATTTCCGGGTGCGCGACAACGAGCTGCTGCATGCCCAGCAGCCCGATGCGCGCTCGCTGATCAACAAGCTCAAGATCCGCGACCACGCCTACGCCGACTGGGTTTACAACGAACTGCTGCGCCGCTTCGACTACACCTGCGTCGACAGCGCCGCCCAGCTGCGCCACCAGGACCGCGGCCTGACCCGCGAGGGCCAGATCAAGCATCCGGGCGACCGTTACGAAAAGGATGACCGCCACGCGGTCAACGACCGCCGGCTGTGGATGCTGGGCCATGACAACCGCGACAAGCGCCGGATCTACGAGCGCGAGGCCCAGGAGCTGGCCGCGCGCATCGCCGCCTGCGATGCCGATGTCGATGCGCTGCGCCGCCAGCGCCAGAGTGCCCAGCAACAGCAGCTGGCCGCGCACACCCTGGCCGAGCGCGAATGGGACGAGATCGATGTCAGTGGCCGTCTGCAGCGCATCGATGACATCAACGAGCAGCTGGTGGCCCTGCG
Source organism: Stenotrophomonas koreensis (assembly GCF_001431525.1). Classification (GTDB taxonomy): domain Bacteria; phylum Pseudomonadota; class Gammaproteobacteria; order Xanthomonadales; family Xanthomonadaceae; genus Stenotrophomonas; species Stenotrophomonas koreensis. The sequence continues at coordinate 11,401 of NZ_LDJH01000003.1, read as the reverse complement.
CGAGGGCGACAGCGCGCTGGCGAAGATCGCCGAACAGATCAACATTGCCCGCGGCCTGCGCGACCAGGCCCGCCGCACCTATGAAGACGTGCGCCTGGAGCGCGCCCAGCTGGGCCGCGAACGCGTGCGCCTGGAACAGCAGCGCGAGCAGTGCCAGCTCAAGCTGGAGCAGGAAGGCGTGGATGAAAGCCAGCGGCCGCTGCTGGATGAGCGCCTGGCGGTGTTGCCGGGCCTGAACCTGGACAGTGTGGAAAGCCATTTCCGGGTGATCGAGCGCGCGCTGGCCGACGAGCTGGCCAACAGCCAGGGCCGCGATGCCAGGCTGGCCGGGCAGGTGCTGGACTGCTTCCGCCGCTTCGTCCAGCAGTGGCCCGAAGACAGCGCCGACTTCACCGTGTCGCTGGCCAGTGCCGAGGATTTCCTGGCCCGTCTGGACCGGCTGGAGAGCGATGGCCTGCCGCGCCACGAAGGCCGCTTCTTCGAGCTGCTGCAGACCCAGAGCAAGAACAACCTGCTGGCCCTGCAGCGCCACACCGCCGAGGCGCACAAGGCGATCAAGCAGCGCATGGACGAGGTCAACGCCTCGCTGGAGCAGGTGCCGTTCAACCGCGGCACCATCCTGACCATCGAAGTGCATGACCGCAAACTGCCCGAGGTGGCCGATTTCCAGCTGCAGCTGCGCGCGGTGCTGAGCCACCAGCAGACCGAGGACCGCTCGCTGGCCGAGTCGCAGTTCACCATCCTGCGTGACCTGGTGCGCCGCCTCGGCGCCCAGGAACCGGAGCTGCGCCGCTGGCGCGAGCAGGTGCTGGACGTGCGCCAGCATGTGGAGTTCATCGGTGTCGAACTCGATGCCGCCACCCGCGAGCAGGTGGAAATCTACCGCTCCGGCGCCGGCAAGTCCGGTGGCCAGCGCCAGAAGCTGGCCACCACCTGCCTGGCCGCGGCGCTGCGCTACCAGCTCGGCGGCGAGGATGGCGAACTGCCGCGCTATGCGGCGGTGGTGCTGGACGAGGCCTTCGACAAGGCCGACAACGAGTTCACCGCGCTGGCGATGAACATCTTCGAGAACTTCGGCTTCCAGATGGTGGTGGCCACCCCGCTGAAGTCGGTGATGACGCTGGAGCCGTTCATTGGTGGTGCCTGCTTTGTCGAGATCTCCGGCCGCCACGATTCGGGCGTGCTGCTGATCGAATATGACGAGGAACACGCCCGCCTGAAGCTGCCCGAGCGCGCCGGTGGCAGCAGTGCCCTGCGTGCGCTGCGCAGCCCGGCAGCGGCAGCGGTGCAAGCGGAGGTGGAGACGTTGCCGGTGATTGACTTGCCGGCAACGGCGGCTGCGGAGATCCAGGCCGATGCCGTGGCGGAAGTGGTTCCGGCCACCGGGCCGGCCAGTGCTACGGACACGTCCAGCGCACCGGTTGGCAAGGCCGCCCGCAAGCCAGCCAGAAAGTCAGTCAGCAAGACCGCCAGCAAAACCAGCAGCAAGGCGACCGGCAAGGTGGCTGAAAAGGCTGCCAGCAAATCGGCCGGCAAATCGGCAAGCAAGGCAAGCAAAAAGACCGCCCAGAAGGCCGCGACCCGGACGGACAGCTAGCAGCCGTCCATCGCCCCAGTGACCACGCCGGGGCGGTACTGAGTACGCCGCTGTATGCGGGCCCCACCGTCGCTGACGGCAGTGGGGCCTTGCCCATTGCGCGGCGATGTCGGTCGACGCTGCACCGGCGCTGGCCGGGCCCGGTTGTCAGCGCTGGCCAGGCCGCAGGCGGTTGCCGCATGCCTGCCGCTGAGCGACGGCGTGGCGGCGCCAACCTGGCACCGCTCTGGATTTTCCGCTGCGCGAAAAGGCCGGCCAGCGGCAGCTGGCTTGTGGCCTGCCCGGCACCGCTCAGCGGGCGCTGAAACCCCCATCGACCAGGTGGTAGCTGCCGTTGATGAAGCTGGCCTGCTCCGAGAGCAGGAAGCAGGTCAGCGCGGCCACCTCCTCCGGTTTGCCGAGGCGGCCGGCCGGATGCAGGCCGACCAGGGCCGCATATTCGTCCGGTTTGATCGAGGAAAGCAGCGGAGTTTCAATGAAACCCGGGCCGACCGCGTTGATGCGGATGCCCTGGCTGGCGTATTCCAGCGCAGCGCTCTTGGTCATGCCCACCAGCGCATGTTTGGCCGCCACATAGGCGGCCGATCCGACCCAGCCGTTGCTGCCCAGGATCGAGGCCATGTTGACGATGGCGCCACTGCCCTGGGCCTGCATCGCGTTGAGCTGGTATTTCATGCAGTAGAAGACTCCGTGCAGGTTCACCGCCAGCACGCGGTGCCACTCATCCAGCGGATATTCGCCGGTTTCCAGGCTGGCGCCACCGATACCGGCATTGTTCACCGCCATGTCCAGGCGGCCGTGGTGCTGGATGATCTGCTGGATGCAGGCGGCGACCGCGTCCGGGTCGGTGACATCCAGCATCACCGCCTGGACGTTGCCGCCCAGCGACAGGGCCACCGCTTGCGCGCCGGGCAGGTTCACATCGGCAGCGATGACCTGGTGGCCTTCTTCGGCCAATTGACGACAGATTGCCGCACCGATACCGGAGGAGGCGCCGGTGACCAGGGCGACGCGGGGGGAGGCAGGACAGGCAGGCATGGCTACAGAAAGACAACGTGGGGGAGGCCAGCATCGCCGCCCTGCACGCAGCAGCGTTGATCTGGATCAAGCGTGTCGCCGGCGACCCTTTCAATGGCTTATGGCGGGATGGAAAATCCTTTTTTTTCAATGGTTTGAAGCTTTGTTGCGACTGGATTTCACAGCCGTCCAATAGGGATAATCAATCACCCTGTGGCGCTGCCGGGCCGGCCCGGGCTCAGGACTGCGCCGGGCCCTGGACCCTTTCCAGCAGCTGCGCCATCGGCATCGGGGCACCGAAATAGTAGCCCTGGGCCAGAGCGACGCCCTGCCGGCGGAAGTTTTCCGCCTGTTCGGCCGTTTCGATGCCCTCGGCCAGCGCGCTTACCCCCAGCGACTTGCTCAGGGTGACGATGTGCTCGGCGATCGGTCCGATGATCGAATCGGTGCCTGCCGCACTGACGAAGCTTTTGTCGATCTTCAGGATGTCGAACGGGTAGGTGGCCAGGTACGACAGCGAGCAGTAGCCGGTGCCGAAATCATCGATGGCCACGCTGATGCCATTGGCGCGCAGTTGCCGGATCACCGGCAGGGCGCGTTCGGCCTCGGCCAGGCTGCTTTCGGTCAGCTCTGCGATCAGCTGCGAAGGTTGCAGCCGCAGGCGCTGGCGCAGCTCGACCAGGCGCTGGACGATGGCAAAGGTGTTCAGCTCGTGTGCCGAGACATTCACGCTGATATGGAAGTCCGGCACGCGCTGCAGCAGCGCCGGCAGCTCGCGGGCAATGATCTGGCAGGCGCAGTCGCTGATCCTGTCGCTGAGCTGCAGCTGCTCGGCCAGCGGGATGAACACATCCGGCCCCAGCGTGCTGCCGTCCTGCTGGCGCCAGCGCATCAGCGCCTCGGCGCCGATGCACTGCCCGCTCTGCAGGTCCACCACCGGCTGGTACAGCAGGAACATCTGGCCGCTGTGCAGTGCGCGCTCCAGTACCCGCCGCGAGGAGCTCTGCCGTGGGTAGACCAGCAGGGTGAGGATCGCACCGGCCAGGCCGATCAGCAGCGCCTGTGACCACAGGTAATGGCTGCCGTTGGCGATCTGTGCCTGCAGGCTGGCAGCGCTGCGGCTGGCCAGGATGACGGTCTGGCCGCTGGTGGAGAGCCGGCGCACCAGCAGGTCACCACTTTGCCGATCCTGCAGGCGTTGTTCGCGGCTGCCCGGCGGCATCCGCTGCAGCCATGGTGCCGGAATCTGGCCAACGGTCAGCGAGGTCGGGAATGGTGGGCTGTTCTCGTAGACGGCCACGCGGACATCCCCGCCGAAGAACCGTGAGAACTGTTCATCCGGGTCGAGCATCACTCCCAGCTGCTGGCGCTCCAGCAAGGTATAGGGGCCGCCCTGCGGGGCCTGCTGCAGCTGCAGGCGGTACCACAGGCGGGTTCCGTCACTGCGTTGGCTGTGATGGGCCGGCAGCAGCGTGTTGTCGCCCAGCGAGGGCAGGCTGGCACAGGTGAGGCGGTTGTCTTCTATACGGAAGGCCGCTTCGGCACTGGGGGTGCGCAGCTGGAAGGCCTGCAGTCTGTCCTGTAGCTCTTTCGGGCAACCCGGGGGGCTGGCTGGCAGGTCCAGCTCGCTGGCCAGTGCCGACAGCGCCTGATGTACCGTTGCCGTCATCCGGGTGGCGGCGGCCGTCGCGTCGGACAGGTGGGCAAACTGCTCGTCAATGACCCGGGTCCGGACCTGGTTGAGCAGCAGGGGATAGACGAGCAGGCCGATCAGCAGCCCGGCCAGGCCAGCAACGGTCAGCGGTACGCGACGTTTGAACGCTAGCTGGGGCATCGCAGTGGGCTCAGGCCAAGGACTGCAGCGTATCCCAACCCATGCGTACGATCAGTACACAGACCAGACCCAGGAACAGACGGCGGATCAACCCGCTGCCTCCGCGCATGGCCAGCCAGCTGCCGGTCACCGCACCGGCGACATTGGCCACCGCCATGGGCGCCGCGATCGCCAGCAGCACCTGGCCGGCGGGCACGAACCAGCACAGCGCGGCGACATTGGTGGCCAGGTTGACGATCTTGGCGCTGGCCGAAGCGCCGAGGAAATCCAGGCCGAAGAAACGGATGAACAGGAAAATCAGGAAGCTGCCGGTGCCGGGGCCGAAGAAGCCGTCGTAGAAGCCGATCGCCCCGCCCAGCGCGACGGCGATGGCCAGTTGCCGGCGGCCAACCACGGTGGGCCGCTGCAGCGCACCGAAGTCCTTCTTGAGCAGGGTGTAGGCCAGGATGGCGATCAACAGCAGCAGGACCAGCGGGCGTACCGCCTCGCGAGGCAGCAGGCTGACCGCGCTGGCGCCGCCGAACGAGCAGGCGAACGCGGCCGTTGCCGCCAGCAGTACTGGCCGCCACGGGATGGTGATGCGCCGTGCATAGCGCCAGGCCGCGGTTGCGGTGCCGAACATCGAGGTGAACTTGTTGCTGCCCAGCAGCAGGGCCGGGTGCTGCTGGGGCAGGGCGGTAAACAGGCCGGGCAGCTGGATCAGGCCGCCGCCGCCCACCGCGGCATCGATGCCGCCGGCCAGGAAGGCAATCACCAGCAACCAAGGCAATTCAGGCGGCAGCAGTTCCAGCACGGCAGCGGTCAGGGCAATGAGGGTGGTGCAGCATACGCATGCAGGCGCGCTTGTGCCGCCCTTGGATCAATGCCTACAGGCGGCGGTCATCGCTGATGCGGCCATCGGTCAGGGTGATCTGGCGGTCGCATTGCCGGGCCAGCTGCGCATCATGGGTGACCAGCAGCACCGCACAGCCAAATTCCCGGTTGAAGCGGCGGAACAGCTTGAACACCTCCGCCGCGCTCTGGCTGTCCAGGTTGCCGGTAGGCTCGTCGGCCAGCAGCAGGGACGGGCGGGTGATCAGGGCGCGGGCGACGGCCACCCGTTGTTGCTGGCCGCCGGAGAGCTGGTCGGGCCGGCGCTCGCTGAGCTTGCCCAGCCCCACCGCTTCGAGCAGGCCACGGGCCTGGTCGACGTCCTCGGCGCTGGGCTTGCCGCGGGCGACCATCCGCGGCATCAGCACGTTCTCCAGCGCGCTGAAGGCCGGGATCAGGTGGTGGAACTGGAACACAAAGCCGATATCGCGGCCGCGCAGCGCGGTGCGGCCGGCATCGTCCATCGTCGAGGTGGCCTGGCCGAGCAGCAGCAGCTCGCCGGAGGTCGGGGTATCGAGCAGGCCGAGCAGGTTGAGCAGGGTGCTCTTGCCCGAGCCGGACTGGCCGATCAGCGCGGCAAAGTCGCCCCGCTGCAGCTCCAGGTCAATCCCGTGCAGCACTTCGATCTCGGTCGGCTTGCCGAGGTTGTAGGACTTGCGCAGGTCCTGCAGCTGCAGCACCTGGCCATCGGCACGCGGCTCAGCCATGGGCGATCGCCTGGACCGGATCCATCGCCGCGGCCCGGCGTGCCGGCAGCATCGCCGCCAGCATCCCGGTCAGCGTTGCCAGCAGGGTGGCCATCAACAGCAGCGTGGCCGACACCGGGGCCTCGAACAGGCCCGGACCAAACCGGTTGAAGGCCCACAACATCGCATAGCCGGCCGAGCAGCCCACCACCGAGCCGGCCAGGCCGTACAGCGCGCCCTGGATCAGGAACACCCGTCGCATCTGCTGGCGGGTGGTGCCCATTGCGCGCAGGATGCCGATCTGCCCGGTGCGCTGGACCACGCTGACCGAGAGCACGCTGGCGATGCCGAAGGCCACCGAGACGGCGACAAAGAAGCTGATCATGTTGGTGGACTGGCTCTGGGCGTTGAGCGCGTTGGTGAGCTGGGCATTGCTGACCATCCAGCTTTCGCTGCGCTGGCCGCTGAGCCGGCCCAGGCGTTCGGCGATGCCATCGGCGGCGAACAGGTCATCCACCCGCAGGTCGATCGTGGTCACACCGCCGGGCAGGCCGAGCAGGGCCTGGGCCTGGTGCAGGTCCATGTACACGTAGCGGGCATCGAGCTCGCCGACCCCGAGCTCGAAAATGCCGGCGATGGTGACCAGGGTTTCGTTATCGCGGCCGGTATCCAGGCGCAGGGTGTCGCCACGGCTGGCACCGAGGTCGCGCGCCAGCTCACTGCCGATCACCACCTCGCCGGCCGCCACCCGCCATTGGCCATCACGCATGTTTTTGTCCACCGGCACGATGCGCAGGTAGCGCTCCGGGTCCATCCCGATCAGGGCCACCGATTCCAGCGCATCGCCCCGGCGGACGAAGGCCGGGCCGGAAATCAACGGCGAGACGGCGGTGATGTCGGCCTCCCGGTCCAGGCTGTCGCGCAGCTGCTGCCAGTTGTTGATCGAGCGCAACGGCTGCGGCCGTGGGGTTTCCAGCAACAGGGTGGCGGTGCCCGCCGTTGCCGGCAGGATGTGGTTGCGCTGCAACGGGGCCTGCAGCTTGATGTGCGCCTGGCTGCCCAGGGTGCGCTCGATCAGGTTGGCCTGCAGCCCGCCAATCAGCGCCGACAGGAACACGATCACCGCCACGCCGATGGCGATGCCGCCCAGGATCAGCAGCGACTGGCTGCGCCCTTCGCGCAGGAAGCGGGTCGCCAGGGTCCACTCAATCCACATGGTTCAGTCCGTAGCGGCCGGCAGGTCGCCATCGGCCGCGGCAATGAGGCTGGCGCGAACCCGTTGCCCGGCCTGCAGGCTGTCGCTGGCATCGACCACCACCACCTGCCCCGCCTGCAGGCCGCTGACCACCTCGCTGGCGGTGGTGCCGCGCAGGCCCAGGGTGACGGCCACCGGTTGCAGCCTGCCGTCCTCGATGACCCAGACCTGACGCTGGTTGTCACCGCGGGCAGTGCGGATGGCGGTATTGGGCACCACCAGTGCGGCTTCCTTGCGTGCGGTCAGGATGTTGACCGAGACCGTCAGGTCCTGGCGCAGGAACGCCGGCACCGGGTCGACCAGCAGCCGCACCTCCACCGAGCCGCGGCTGCTGTCCACCGACGGGGCGATATAGGTCACGCTGGCCGGAAAAGGATGTTGCGGCCAGGCATCGGCAACGGCCTGTGCCGGTTGCCCCAACGCCAGTACCTGCAGGTTCTTTTCATCCACCGGCACGCGCAGCTCGGTAGGGCCATCACTGGCGATTTCCAGCAATACGCTGCCCGGCTGCACCACATCGCCGGGTTCGACCGAACGGGTCAGCACGGTGCCGGCGACCCGGGCGCGCACCTGGGCCTTGTCCAGCATCGCCTGGGCGGCGGCGACGGCGGCGTATGCCTCGGCCAGTTCCGCACCGCCCGGATCCAGTGCCTGCAGTGCGCTGCGTGCCTGTTCGGCGGCGGCGCGGGCACTGACCAAGGCCTGGCGTGCCTGCTCGGCATCCTCGCGCGAGACCAGCTGGCGCTGTGCCAGTGCGCTGCGCCGTCCGGCCTCACGCTCGGCCTGGGCCAGGTTGGCCTCGGCCTGGCGCAGCTGCGCCTGTGCCTGGGGACGCCGCGCCTGCTGCAGTGCCGCCAGCCGGGCGCGTGCCTGCTCCAGGTTGGCGGCCAGCTCATCGGCCTGGATGACGACCAGCACGTCACCGGCGTTGACCCGGTCACCTTCGGCAACCAGACGCTGGCGTACCACCCCGGCCACCTCGCTGCCGACGCTGACCCGCGAAACATTCGCCACCCGGCCGGTGGCCACCAGCCGCTGCTCCAGCGGCTGGGTCTGCACCGTGGTGGCTGCCAATCGCGGGCCGCTGCACTGGCTGAGCAATACCGCCACCACGCACAGGCCAAGGATCAACAGACCGGCGGTTCTGGCATGCCGGCCAAGGCGCTGGGAAATAGTCATGGCGCAAGCATAACGGACAGGTGGCGTGCTTTTGCCAGCCCTGCCGTGTGCCGGCAGCAGCTGCAATGTGGCTGCCGCTGGTCGACAATACGTGGATGAAAAAGCCGATTTCCACGCCCTGTCCCTGTGGACGCGGCGTCAGCTATGAGCAGTGTTGTGGGCCGCTGCACCAGGGCCAGCCCGCGGTCGATGCCGAAGCATTGATGCGCTCACGCTACAGCGCCTATGTCCTGGGCAATGTCGCCTACCTGCGCAGCAGCTGGCACCCGGATACGCGCCCGGCCGATCTTTCGCTGCAGGAGCCGGCCGGTCAACGCACGCAGTGGTTGGGCCTGAGCATCCAGCAGCACCGGGTGACTGGGCAGGACACTGCCGAGGTGGTATTCGTGGCGCGTTATCGCATCGGCGGTGGCAGCGCCGTCCGGATGCAGGAGCACTCGCGTTTTGTCCGCATCGGTGAGCACTGGTACTACCTGGATGCGCTGTAGCCAGGCTTCCCGCCTGCCGGCACTGGGTATGATCAAACCCGGCAGCAGGCAAGGGTGCAACATGATCGACAGGATGTGGAAACCGGTACGTGGCGTGGTGCTGGCACTGGGCTTGACCCTGCCGGTCCTGGCGGGCGCGCAAACGCCGGCCGCCGGCCAGGGTGATCCGACGTTTGAACGCTGCCTGCAGGCCATCGCGCTGAGCGCGCGTGAGCAGGGGATTGGCGCCGAGCAGCTGGCTCCGCTGCTGGCCGGGCTGAGCCCGGATCGCAGCGTGCTGGCTCTGCTGGACCGGCAACCGGAGTTCACCACACCGGTCTGGGATTATCTGGCCGCGTTGGTCGATACCCAGCGCATTGACGATGGCCGGCAGCGCCTGGCCGAACATGCCGGGCTGCTGCAGTCCGTGGAAGCGGCTTATGGCGTGTCCGCCGCAACGGTGGTTGCGGTGTGGGGCGTGGAAAGTGATTACGGCCGCGTGTTTGGCCAGCGTCCGTTGCTGCAGTCGCTGGCAACCCTGGCTTGCGAAGGCCGGCGGCAGGCTTTCTTCCGCAGCGAGCTGCTGGCCCTGCTGCGCCTGTTGGCCGCCGGTGATCTCTCCGCCGAGGGCCTGACCGGCTCCTGGGCCGGGGCGTTTGGCCATACCCAGTTCATGCCCAGCACCTATGCCCGGATAGCGGTGGATGGCGATGGCGACGGCCGCCGCGATCTGGTTGCCTCCATCCCCGATGCCTTGGCCTCCACTGCCAACTACCTCAAGCGTTCCGGCTGGCGCAGCGGCCAGCCCTGGGGGGTGGAGATCCGCTTGCCGGCCGGCTTTGATCAGCGCCTGGCCGGGCGGAGCAAGCGCCAGCCGTTGTCACAATGGCGCGCGCTGGGGCTGCGTCTGCACGACGGTGGGCCATTGCAGGTGGCCGGTATTGCCGATACGGACCGTGCGGCGGTGATCCTGCCGGCCGGGCGCACGGGTCCGGCGCTGCTGGTGTTCCGCAACTACGATGCGATCTATTCCTACAACGCCGCCGAGAGCTACGCCCTGGCCATCGCCACCCTGGCCGACCAGTTGCAGGGCCTGTCCGGTTTCAGCACGCCCTGGCCAACCGATGACCCGGGGCTGGACCGCGCCCAGCGGCGCGCGCTGCAACAGCTGCTGCTTGCGCGCGGCCATGCCATTGGCCAGGCCGACGGCATGATCGGCAGTGCGACCCGGCGTGCTATCCAGCTTGAACAGCAGCGGCTGGGCTGGAGCACGACTGATGGCCGTGCCGGCCGGAAAATCCTGGCGGCCCTGCAGGCCGAAGCCGGCGGGGGCAACTGAGCCGATGCGGATGGAGCAGACACAATGGCGAGGCATTGCGGTCTGGGAGCTGCAAAGCGCCGACGCCCTGGCACGCATCAGTTGCTTTGGCGGCCAGTTGCTGAGCTGGCAGCCGGCCGGGGCGTCGGAAGTTTTCTGGTGCAGCCCGCAGCTGCAGCCGCCGCGTCCCCTGCGGGGTGGAGTGCCATTGTGCTGGCCGTGGTTTGGCAAGCATCCGCATGACCCGCAGGCGCCGGCGCATGGTCTGGCCCGCACCGCGGCCTGGCAACTGGACCGGGTGCAGTTGCTTGAGGATGGCCGGATGCATCTGCGCCTGTCACCGCTTGCCTCCCTGCATCCGGGCCTGGCGGTCGAACAGCAGCTCTGGATAGGCCGACATCTTGAGCAGGCAATCACTTCGCATAATGTCGGAAGTCAGGTCGAGCCGCTCAGCCAGGCACTGCACAGCTATTTCCAGGTTGCCGATATCACGGCAGTTCGCCTGCTCGGTGTCGATGGCCATCGCTACAGTGATGCCCTGGCCGATGGGCGCCTGGAGCTGCAGCAGGGAGACTGGCAGTTCGACCACCAGCAGCATGGCGGGCGCTGCGACCGCATCTATCTGGATGTAGCCGGGCCGGTGATCCTGGCTGACTGCGTGCAAGGGCGGCGGCTGCAGTTGCAGGCACAGGGTGGGCGGGCATTGGTGCTGTGGACGCCGGGCCCGGAACTGGGCCAGCAGATCAGTGATGTCGGTAGTGGCTGGCAGCACTATGTATGCATCGAGGTGGCCAATGCCGGCACCGATACCCGTCAGTTGCTGCCAGGGCAAAGCCATACGCTGCAGCAGAGCATCCACCTGCTGGATTGAATTGCCGCCTGCTCACTGTCGTTCCCGGGGGAGGAGATGGTGGCAGGCGGTAGCGCGCTGTCCTGCCGCCCCCGGTGGTGGATGCCATCCAGCGCTGAACGACGCTGCGAGTGTGCGCAAGTTGGCGCCAGTGTCATAAATCTGAAAAACCCTTGACCTTGGGCAGATTTGGTCTAATATTCACTCCACGCCGCGCAGGCAGCCACTGGCGCCAGCAACGCGGTCAACAAGCCTAAAAACTTGTTGACAGCAAAAAAAAATCCGCCATAATGGGCGGCTCGCTACGGCGAAAGTCACCGCGAAACGG
>NZ_LDJH01000029.1 GCF_001431525.1 Stenotrophomonas koreensis | reverse complement strand
GGAAGTGCCGGCTGGCGTGGTTGAACTGGCCGAGGCCGACGAGACGCTGGAGCGGGTGGAAGACGCCGTGGCCAGCGAGCCGTCGCTGGTCGACGCTGTGGCCGAGCTGGAAGTGCCGGCTGGCGTAGTTGAACTGGTCGAGGCCGGCGACACGCAGGAATCGGTGGAAGACACCGCGGCCAGCGAAGCGTCGCTGGTCGAAGTCGCGGCCGAGCCGGAAGTGCCGGCTGGCGTGGTGGAACTGGTCGAGGCCGGCGACACGCAGGAATCGGTGGAAGACACCGCGGCCAGCGAAGCGTCGCTGGTCGACGCCGTGGCCGACCCGGAAGTGCCGGCTGGCGTGATGGAACTGGCCGAGGCCGGCGACACGCAGGAATCGGTGGAAGACTCCGTGGCCAGCGAGCCGTCGCAGGTCGACGCTGTGGGCGAGCCGGAAGCGCCGGCTGGCGTGATGGAACTGGCCGAGGCCGGCGACACGCTGGAGCTGGTGGAAGACACCGTGGCCAGCGAAGCGTCGCTGGTCGACGCTGTGGCCGAGCCGGAAGTGCCGGCTGGTGTGATGGAACTGGCCGAGGCCGGCGACACACAGGAATCGGTGGAAGACACCGCGGCCAGCGAAGCGTCGCTGGTCGACGCTGTGGCCGAGCTGGAAGCACCGGCTGGTGTGATGGAACTGGCCGAGGTCGGCGAGACGCTGGAGCTGGTGGAAGACACCGCGGTCAGCGAAGCGTCGCTGGTCGATGCTGCGGCAGGGCTGGAACCTGCCGCGGACGATGTCGCGCTGGCTCCTGCCGCTCAGGCGCCGTCGCTGCACTTCGAACTGGAGCCGTCCCCCGCCGAGGTGGCTGCCCCGGTTGAGCCGGCAGTGGAGCTTGTTGCCGGCGATGAGGCCGCCGCTGATGCGGCCGCGCTGGACTTCCAGGTCCTGGATCTGGAGCTGGTGGATATCTTTGTCGAAGAAGGCAAGGACCTGCTGGACCATTGTGATGGTCTGTTGGCCGACCTGCGCAGCAACCCCGATGACCGCGAAGCGGTAGCCGGCCTGCAGCGTGACCTGCATACGCTCAAGGGCGGTGCCCGCATGGCCGGGATCAACCCGGTCGGCGACCTGGCCCATACCGTGGAGTCGCTGCTGGAAGCGGTCGTGGCCGAGCGTCTGAGCCTGGGTGACGGTGAAGTCCGCCTGCTGGAAAACGGCTTTGATCATCTGCACCGGATGGTTACCCGTACCGGCGAACACCTGCGCGTGGATCTGCCCGCAGCCCTGGTCGAGGCTTTTGAAGCCCGTACCCAGGGCCTGGAGCTGCAGGTCGAGCAGGCCAGCGTTGTCAGTGATGAAGCCGCCCATCAAGCCAGCCCTGCTCATGAGCCGGATGAACCGGTAGCCGACACTGCCGCTGTTGCCGATCACGCTGGCGTGGCGACCGTGGTGGTGGAAGAAGCCGCACCGTTGGTTGCTGCTGACCAAGCCGAAAGCGCAGTCGAAGCCGAAGCCGAAGCCGAAGCCGAAGCCGAAGCCGAAGCCGAAGCCGATGTCGATGTCGATGTCGATGTCGATGTCGATGCCGAGCAGGCAACGACGATCGGCCGGGTGATCACCATCGCCGGTGTGCTGGATGAGCACGACGAGCACGATGCCCCGGTCGAGCCGGCCCTGGCCGAAGACACCGTCCAGGCGCAGGCTCCGGCAGCCGTGCCGCAGCCGGCAACGCCGCCGTCGCTGGCAGTGACCGAGCCGGCGGCCGTACTGGCGGTATCCAGCCCTGTCCAGCAGGCCCCCGCGCCGACTGGGGTGGCGGCTGAACCGCTGTCGGCCCCGGTCGATGATGATGCCGTCGCTGGTGAAGACGGTACGGTCCGCGCCGGGCAGGAACAGGTGCGTGTCCGCGCTGACCTGCTCGACCGCCTGGTCGGTCATGCCGGTGAAGTGGCGATCTACCGCTCGCGTCTGGAGCAGCAGCTGGGTGCTTTCCGCGGTGCGATGGCCGAACTGGACCGCACCAATGCGCGACTGCGCGACCAGCTGCGCCGTCTGGACCTGGAAACCGAAGCCCAGATCGTGGCGCGTTACCAGCGCGAGCAGGACAGTGCGGACCGGACCTTCGATCCGCTGGAACTGGACCGCTTCTCGACCCTGCAGCAGCTGTCACGTGCATTGAACGAATCGGCAGCCGACTTGTCAGGCCTGCAGGGCGTGCTTGATGACCTGGCGCGCAACTACGACAACCTGCTCAGCCAGCAGTCGCGCGTGAGCTCGGAGCTGCAGGATGGCCTGATGCGTGCCCGCATGGTGCCGTTTGATGGCCTGGTGCCGCGTCTGCGCCGGGTGGTGCGTCAGGCCGCGGCCGACAGCGGCAAGTCGGTGCGCCTGGTGGTGGAAGGCACCCAGGGCGAACTGGATCGCAGCGTGCTCGACCGCATGGTCGCGCCGCTGGAACACATGTTGCGCAACTCGGTTGCCCACGGCATCGAAACCGCACCGGTGCGCCTGGCCGCGGGCAAGCCCGAGGAAGGGGTCATCACCCTGCAGCTGCGCCGCGAAGGTTCGGAAATCGCGCTGGAAGTGACCGATGACGGTGCCGGTCTGGACCGTTCGGCAATCCGCCGTCGCGCCGAGCAGCGTGGCCTGATCAAGGCTGATGACGTGTTGTCCGAGCACGAGCTGGATTCGTTGATCTTTGCCGCAGGGTTCACCACTGCCGACCAGGTCAGCCAGCTGGCCGGCCGCGGCGTGGGCATGGACGTGGTCCGCAACGAGGTCCGCCAGCTGGGTGGCTCGGTGGATGTGCACTCGGAAAGTGGCCGTGGCGCGCGCTTTGTGATGCGCTTGCCGCAGACCCTGGCCGTCACCCAGGCGGTGTTTGCACAGATCGGTGAAACCACCTATGCGGTGCCGGTGGCCTCGGTCAGCGGTATCGGCCGTATCGCCCGCGAACGCTTTGAAAACGGCGATGGCATCTACCGTTACGGTGGCGAGGAGTATGCGCTGCACGACCTCGGCCTGCTGGTCGGGCAGGGCCCGGCCAAGGCCGAAGGCCAGGCACAGGTGCCGCTGTTGCTGGTGCGTGCCGGCGACCTGCGCGCGGCCGTGGCCATTGACCAGGTCGTGGGCAACCGCGAAGTGGTGGTCAAGCCGGTCGGCATGCAGATCGCCTCGGTGCCGGGTATCTACGGCGCCACCATCACCGGCGAAGGCAATGTGGTGGTGATCCTGGACGTTGCGCCGCTGGTGCGCCGTCTGCTCAACCAGCCCAGCCGCACGCTGGCCGCGGCGCCGGCGGTGCCGGTGCGCCAGGTGCCGTTGGTGATGGTGGTGGACGACTCGCTGACCATGCGCAAGGTCACCGGGCGTGTGCTGGAGCGCCACAACTTCGAAGTCAGCGCCGCGCGCGATGGCGTCGAGGCGCTGGAGCAGCTGGAAGAGCGGGTGCCCGACCTGATGCTGCTGGATATCGAAATGCCACGCATGGATGGCTACGAGCTGGCCACCGCGATGCGCGCCGATCCCCGCTACAAGGACGTGCCAATCATCATGATCACCTCGCGTACCGGCGACAAGCATCGCCAGCGTGCCCTTGAAATCGGCGTCCAGCGTTATCTGGGCAAGCCCTATCAGGAGCCGGAACTGATGCGCAATGTCTATGACCTACTGGGGATTTCCCGTGCCCGCGACTGATCACAAAGCAGCGGTTGTTCTTTTGGCCAATCCGGGTCTGGCAGGTGACAAGCTGCGTCAGGCGATCGTCAATGCCGGTGGCCAGATCGTGCTGGAGGCCGCGCCGGCACAGGTGCAGGCCGCCCAGGTACTGGCGGCGTCCCCGGCCGTGGTGGTGATCGCGCTTGATGCCAGCACCGACCAGGCACTGGATGTGCTGGAGCCGGTGCTGGACCAGGCCGGGGTCATGGTCCTGCTCGAAGAGGCCGACCTGGCCGCGCAGCGCGAGGGCTGGGATGCCCAGCGCTGGGAGCGCCATCTGGCAGCCAAGCTGCAGGGCCATGCCAATGTGCTGCCCCCGGGGGCAGAGCAGGAGCAGCCTGTCGTGCAGCCAGCGGCCGGAACCGCAGGATTTGCCGCCGCAGGGCTTCAGGCCGTGCCGTCGGCACAGCCAGGCAGTGAGGGCAGCCAGGTGGATCAGCCCTCGTTCGATGCCTTTGATGCGTTCGACTACGATGCCGAACCGGTTGTAACCGGGCCGGCTGCAGGCGCCGGTGTCGCACCCTCACTGGATGATCTGCTGGCGTCGGCGCCACCGGCGCCGGAAGCCGCGGTTGCGGCGCTGGCCGGGAGGCCGGCGGTGGTGCCGCCACCGTTGCCGCCACTGGAACCTGAGCACGCCGCAGTGTCTCCACCGGCGCCACCGGTAGCCATGCCGGGCGTGAGCCAATGGTCGCTGGTGGATTTTGACAGCAGCGCCGCCGAGCCGGTGGTCGCAGCGGCCCCTGCCGCCGCGGTGCTGCAGAACTGGGATCTGAGCAATCTCTCGCTGCTGGATCCTGGGCAGGAGGACGATGCTCCGGGCGCAGCCGGCGCCGTCAGCACGGTGGCGCTGGTGATGGCCGGTATCGGTGGCCCGGATGCGATCCGCCGCCTGCTCAGCCAGTTGCCGGCCGAGGGCATGCCCGGTGCGGTGCTGATCCAGCTGCGCCTTGATGGCGGCCGCTATGCCAACCTGGTCTCCCAGCTGGCGCGTGTCTGTGCGGCGCCGTTGCAGCTTGCCGAGGCCGGCAAGGCACTGGAGCCCGGGCATGTCTATGTCATCGCCGATGACATCACCGTCAGCGGCGGGCAGGCATTGCGTTTTGACACGCTTGCGCCGATGGCCAGTGTGCTGGCCGACCTGCCGGCCGAAGGCAGTGCCGTGTTGATGCTCAGCGGCGCCGATGCCGACCAGGTCGATGCGGTACTGCGTCTGGCCGAACGCGGTGCCTGGGTTGCCGGTCAATCCGGCGAGGGCTGCTATGACCCTGCGGCAGCCAGCGCGTTGGCCGTGGCCGGCATGCCGATCGGCGAGCCGGCATGGCTGGCCCGTGAACTACTTGCACGCTGGGGACTGTAAGGAAGCCGTATGAACCACATGAGTAACGATGAAGTCCGCGGTGTCGTGCTGCAGTGTGCCGGCGAAAAGGTGCTGCTGCCCAATGCCACCGTGGCCGAGGTGATGTCGCGGGTGCAGCTGCAGCCTGCCGCCGAAGGGGGGCCGGCATGGTTGGCCGGCACCCTGGCATGGCAGGGCTTTGATGTCCCGGTGGTCGCGTTTGGCCGCTTTACCGGCCTGGGCAGCGATCTGCTGGTGGGTCAGCTGAAAGTGGTGGTGCTCAAGGCGCTCGGGGGCCAGGTCCATCTGCCGTACTACGCGCTGCTGACCGAGTCCTTCCCGCAGTTGATCGCGGTTCCGCGCGATGGCCTGCTGGCCGATGCCTCCGAGGAAATCGTACCGGTCGGGGTGCACATGCGTGTGCTGCTCGGCGAACAGACCGCGCTGCTGCCGGACCTGGACGCGGTTGAGGCGGCGGTACTGTCCTGCCTGCCGACAGCGGCGTAAGCACCGCTGCCGTGGCGCCTGCGCCCGGCTAGAAGTCACCCAGCCGGGCCTGCAGTGCCGCCAGTGTGGCCAGGCCGGCGGTTTCGGTACGCAGCACGCGCGGGCCCAGCTGCAGGCCGCTGAAACCGGCCTGCGCCAGAATTTCCAAGTCACGCGGCGACCAGCCGCCTTCCGGTCCGATGGCCACGACGATGCCGCCACTGCCCGGCGCAGGCAGCGTGTTCAGGGTCCACTGCCCGCGCGGGTCCAGGCACAGGCGCAGGCTGTCTGCCGGCAGCGCGTTGCAGGCTTGGGCCAGCGGCGCGGGGGCGGCGACCTCGGGGATGCAGGCACGCCCGCTCTGGCCGCAGGCCGAGCTGACCACATTGTTCCAGTGCGCCAGGCGCTTGGCCGCGCGTTCGCCCTCCAGGCGGACCTCGCTGCGTTCACTGTTGACCGGGACAATGGCGGCCACGCCCAGCTCGGTGGATTTTTGCAGGATCAGGTCCATCTTCTCGCCGCGTGCCACCCCCTGCAGCAAGGTGATCTTCAGTGGCGATTCGTTGTTCACCGCTTCCACGCCACGGATCTGTACCCGCGCATGCCGCTTGCCTGCCTCGATGAAGGTGGCGGTGTAGTCATGGCCGTCGCCATTGAACAGCACGCAACTGTCGCCCACCCCAAGCCGCAGCACACGCAACAGGTGGTTGGCGATGTCCTCTGGCAGCTCCAGCTCCATCCCCGGGCTCAGTGGTTGGTTGACGGGGCAACGTGTGATGCGCATAAAAATCAGTTCAGAGTCAGCGGGGAGGAGTGCGCGGTCTGCTAGCATTGGCGACTAGATGAATATCCGCGTGCACGTTCTTATTGTATCGGCGCCAGCTGTCTTTGCGTCCTGGAGACAGGCATGAGCCGCCGTTTGCCGGTCATCCATGGCCGTCGCCAGGAGCAGGCTGGCCCCTTCGAGCTGGAACATCTGGACCTGGAGTTTGCCAATGGCGAGCGCCGCCAGTTCCAGCGGTTGAACGGGCGTGGCCATGGCGCGGTGATCGTGGTGCCCATGCTTGATGAGCAGACCGTGTTGCTGGTGCGCGAATATGCCGCCGGCATGCACCGTTATGAGCTGGGGCTGGTCAAGGGCCGGATTGATGCAGGCGAAAGCGCCGTGCAGGCTGCCGACCGCGAGCTCAAGGAAGAAGCCGGTTATGGCGCCAGGGAGCTGCTGGTGCTGCGCGAGCTGAGCCTGGCCCCCACCTACATGAGCCACCAGACCACCCTGGTGCTGGCGCGTGATCTGTATCCGCAGCGCCTTCCCGGCGATGAGCCCGAAGAGCTGGAAGTGGTGCCGTGGAAACTGGCCGAGCTGGACCGGCTGATGCTGCGTGAGGACTTCTCAGAAGGGCGTTCACTGGCGGCGCTGTTCATCGCCCGGCAGTGGCTGGCCATGCAGGCATGATCCGCGTCCCGGTCGACCTGCGCGAAATGGTCATCGCCCTGGCCGGACACGCTGGCCAGGCGATCATGCAGGTGTATGGCCGCGGCTTCGAGGTCAGCCACAAGGACGATGCCAGCCCGGTGACCGATGCCGATCTGCTGGCCAACAGGATCATTGTCGAGGGCCTGGCGCGGATTACTCCCAACCTGCCGATCCTCAGCGAGGAAAGTGCCCAGGTCAGCTGGGAGGAGCGCCAGCACTGGACCAGTTACTGGCTGGTTGACCCGATCGATGGCACCCGCGAATTCGTCAAGCGCAATGGCCAGTTCAGTGTCAACATCGCGCTGATCCACCAGGGCGCGCCCTATTTTGCGGTGATCCAGGAGCCGGTCACCGGCACGGTCTGGCACGCTACCCGCGGTGAGCTTGCCTACCGGCGCGAGCACAACCACGACACCGCCCTGCATACCCGCACTCCCGCCAGTGCACCGTTGCAGGTGGCGGTGAGCCGCTCGTACAACAGCGACCGCGTCGATGCCATGCTGCAACGGATGGGGCCAGTACAGAGCATCCGCCTGGGCTCATCGTTGAAGCTGTGCCACATCGCCGAAGGCCGGCTGGATGTGTATCCGCGCCTTGGCCCCACCAGTGAGTGGGATACCGCGGCCGGTCAATGCATCCTGCACGCGGCCGGTGGTAATGTGCTGTCGCTGCAGACCGGCAAGCCATTCCGTTACAACCGTCGACCGAGTCTGCTCAACGGCGAGTTCATCGCCCTGGGCGACCTGTCATTGCCATGGCGGCAGTGGCTGGTCGATTGACCTGCCGTGGAGCATGCATGAAGCCTGTACCTGGACACCCGCGTCCGATTGACCGACTGCTGGCGGTGATGGCCGACCTGCGTGACCCCGATGGCGGTTGCCCGTGGGATCTGGAGCAGGATTTTTCCAGCATCGCCGCCTACACCATCGAAGAGGCCTACGAGGTCGCCGAGGCGATTGACCGCGACGATATGGCCGACCTGCGCGATGAGCTCGGGGACCTGCTGCTGCAGGTGGTATTCCATGCCCAGATGGCCAGTGAGGCCGGTCTGTTCGACTTCGAAGACGTCGCCTTGAGCATCACCGAGAAAATGCTGCGTCGTCACCCGCATGTGTTTGCCCAGGCCCAGGCCGCCGATGCCGGGCAGGTGCTGGCCAACTGGGACCAGATCAAACGCGCCGAACGCGCCGCCCGCGGCGAAAGTGACAACTCGGCGCTGGCCGGCATCAGCGCCGGGCTTCCGGAGTGGCTCAAGGCCAGCAAGCTGCAGTCGCGTGCGGCGCGTACCGGGTTTGACTGGCCCGGCCCGGGGCCGGTGCTGGACAAGCTGGCCGAGGAACTGGCCGAGGTCCGCGCCGAATTTGACGCCGCCGCGCCGGCCGACAACCACGAGGCACTGGAAGAGGAAATCGGTGACCTGTTGTTTGTTGCGGCCAACCTGGCACGGCATGCCCGGGTCGATCCCGGCGCGGCCCTGCGCCGGGCCAACCTGAAGTTCGAGCGGCGCTTCCGTGCGATGGAGGTCCTGGCGGCCGCGCAGGGGCAGGCCTTCGACCAGCTGGACCTGTCGGCGCAGGAGGCGCTCTGGCAGGCGGTCAAGGCGCAGGAGTGATGCTCAAGACCTTCGCCCTGTTCGCACTGACCGCGCTGGCGGAGATTGTTGGCTGCTGGTTGCCGTGGTTGTGGCTGCGCAAGGGCGGCAGTGTCTGGTTGTTGCTGCCCGCGGCAGTGGCGCTGGCGCTGTTTGCCTGGCTGTTGACCCTGCACCCCACCGCCAGCGGGCGTACCTATGCCGCCTATGGCGGTGTCTATGTCAGCGCCGCCCTGGCGTGGCTGTGGCTGGTGGACGGCATCCGTCCGACACGCTGGGATGTGCTCGGTGTGGCGCTGTGCCTGGCCGGGATGGCCGCGATCATGCTCGGTCCACGCCAGGCCTGAGCACTCCGCACACGGCACTGCAGGTTTGCGCCAGTGCCGCCAGGCAGCCGCCGCGGACAGCGGCCGGGGCAGGGTGAATCTGGGATAATGCCGCCTCTATTCCTGTGTTGGATGCAAGGCGATGACTGCAAAGACCCTTCTGAACGACTCACATCGCGCGCTGGGCGCCAAGATGGTGGATTTCGGTGGTTGGGATATGCCCATCCACTACGGCTCACAGATTGACGAGCATCATCTGGTGCGTCAGCAGGCCGGCATGTTCGACGTCAGCCACATGACGGTTGTCGACCTGCGTGGCGCCAACGTGCGTGCGTTCCTGCGCCAGTTGCTGGCCAACTCCATCGACAAGCTCAAGGTGCAGGGCAAGGCGCTGTATTCGTGCATGCTCAATGCCCAGGGCGGGGTGATCGACGATCTGATCGTCTATTTCCTGGGCGAGGATTTCTTCCGTCTGGTGGTCAATGCCTCGACCCGTGAAAAGGATCTGGCATGGATCAAGCAGCATGCCGCTGCCTTCCAGGTCGAGGTGCAGCTGCGCGAAGACCTGGCCATCATCGCCGTGCAGGGCCCGCAGGCGCGTGCCAAGGTGATCGAGCTGGTGGCAGCCGATCAGCGTGATGCGCTGGACAAGCTGGCACGCTTCAGTGCGGTGGATGTGCGCGCTGCCGATGGCGTGGCGCTGTTTGTGGCCCGCACCGGCTACACCGGTGAAGACGGCTTTGAAATCCTGCTGCCGCAGAGTGCCGTGGTTGCGTTCTGGGAAAAACTGCTGGCCGCCGGGGTCAAGCCGGCCGGGCTCGGCGCCCGCGATACGCTGCGCCTGGAAGCCGGCATGAACCTGTATGGCCAGGACATGGACGAATCGGTTACCCCGTTCGAAGCCGGCCTGGGCTGGACCGTGGCGCTGGACGAAGGCCGTGATTTCATCGGCCGTGCCGCTCTGGAAGCGCAGAAGGCTGCCGGCGTGCCGACCCAGTTGATCGGGCTGGTGATGGACGACAAGGGCGTCCTGCGCCATGGCCAGGTCGTGCTGACCGAAAATGGCCAGGGCGAAATCCTGTCGGGAACCTTCTCGCCGACCCTGGGCAAGGCGATTGCCTTTGCACGCGTGCCTGCCGGCAGCGTGGCCGATGTGCGTGTTGATATCCGTGGCCGTCACGTCGCGGTGCGCGTGGTCAAGTTCCCGTTTGTGCGTGAAGGCGTCGCCCAGCCGGGCGTTCTGCTCTGATCCTGCTGTTCACAACGGCCGGGCGGCTGAGCGCTCGGCTACACTATCCACCCCGTTCCAACCGTCCTTTATCCGGAGCAGTTTCATGAGCCAGATCCCCGGCGAGCTTAAGTTCCTCAAGTCCCATGAGTGGGTCCGTATTGAAAGCGACGGCCGCGCCACCGTCGGTATTTCCGATCATGCCCAGGGCCTGCTCGGTGACCTGGTGTATGTCGAACTGCCCGCCGTAGGCGACAGTGTCACCGCCGGCAATCCGGTGGCCGTGGTCGAATCGGTCAAGGCAGCTTCGGATGTGTACAGCCCGGTCTCGGGTACCGTGGTGGCCGTCAATGATGCGCTGTCTGACAAGCCGGAAACCATCAACGAAGATGCCTACGGTCAAGGCTGGCTGTTCGTGGTCGAGCTGGCCGACAAGGCCGAGCTGGACGCGCTGCTCGATGCCGATGCCTATGCCGCTGTGCTGGAAGACGACGCGCACTGAGGATTGAGTGTGTTGTGCAGAAACGGCCGCCTGGTGCGGCCGTTTTTTTATTTCTGCTTACATGCGCTGCGATCATCGAACGCGATAAAACAGTGACCAGGAAGTTGCGCAGTTGGTCGATGCCAACCGCCGATTGTTGTGCTCTGTTGCGACAGCGCCGCACCTGCCTGCCACAGCATGCTGTCTGTTGCTCGCTGCTGGATTGGCGGGTTGTTGATGCTGCGCCGGTGATCCGTGTTTACCTCAGTGATGTGGTTTGAGTGCCTGTTTCAAGCGGTTTGAAGTAGCTCATCGCTTCTGCTGGTGGTTGCCACATGGCGGCCGGCCTGCTGCGCCGGCGTGGTGGCATGCAGGTTTTTCAACGTTGCCATGTCGGGTGTCTGACGTTGATTGCACCTGGAGAGTTGACAGTAAAAAAAACGATGATTAGGTTTCGCCACAAGCAGATGACGTTGCTGGTGCCCGTGATCCAGATCATCCATCGATTGTTGAACTGTCAGCTCGCACTTGCCATGGGTCGGTTGACCACGGCTTGCGGTGACATGCTCAACGATGGGCAAGGCAATGACACTGCCGATGACAGTCGCGGCCGCAATGCCGCGGCTGTCTGCGTATCCGTAACCGGATGTCGCTTGGGTCCGGAGGTCGTAGCGCGGTGCGCGTGCGGGCTGTGTCACCTGGGTTGTTAACCTGATAGATCACTGACGAGGAGCCATCGTATGGCCACGAAGAAAGTCGCGAGCAACAAGCCGGCAGCAAAGAAAGCGGTGAAAAAGGTCGCCAAGAAGGCTGCCGCCGCCAAGCCGGCAGTGAAGAAGACCGCCGCCAAGAAAGCCGTAGCGAAGAAGGTTGTTGCCAAGAAGGCCGTTGCCAAGCCGGCGGTGAAGAAGGTAGCCAAGAAGGCCGTCGCCAAGCCGGCGGTGAAGAAGGTAGCCAAGAAGGCCGTCGCCAAGCCGGCGGTGAAGAAGGTAGCCAAGAAGGCCGTCGCCAAGCCGGCGGTAAAGAAGGTTGCCAAGAAGGCCGTTGCCAAGCCGGCGGTAAAGAAGGTTGCCAAGAAGGCCGTTGCCAAGCCGGCGGTAAAGAAGGTTGCCAAGAAGGCCGTTGCCAAGCCAGCGGTGAAGAAGGTTGCCAAGAAGGCCGTCGCCAAGCCGGCGGTGAAGAAGGCAGCCAAGAAGGCCGTCGCCAAGCCCGCGGTGAAGAAGGCAGCCAAGAAGGCCGTTGCCAAGCCGGCGGTGAAGAAGGCAGCCAAGAAGGCCGTTGCCAAGCCGGCGGTGAAGAAGGCTGCCAAGCAGGCCGGCAAGAAGGTCGCGACCACCAAGAAGGTGGCGACCAAGAAAGTGGTTGCCAAGAAATCGGTGACCAAGACCGCTGCCAGGAAGGCAGTCGGTGGCAACGGCGTCAAGCCGGCGCGCAAGCCCAAGGCTGCCGACGTCAGTGTGCTGCCGATTGCGGAAATGCCCAAGAATCCGGCGGCTGACTGACGCCAGCGGTTCGGTATGGGAGGAAATACAACGGGCGGCCAATGGCCGCCCGTTGTGCTTGTGGCAGCGGCTGGGCGCCGCTTACGGCGGGGCAGTGAGTGCGCGGTGCGAGCTGATGCCCGAGGGCAGCGGAGCACCGGCAGGCCGCTGTGCCTGCAGCAATTCCGGGGTCAACGGCGCAACATCCAGCCAGCTGTCATCACTGGGCAGTCCGAGTGCCGCATCGATCACGGTGGGCAGCAGCCCGGAAGGCAACGGGCTTTCTCCATTCCAGCTGATCGACACGCCCAGGTCCCGCTCCGGCAGCAGGGCCAGCAAGCCGCGGTAACCCTGCACGGCACCGGCATGGAACACCACGGTGTGGCCGCGGTAGTCGAACACGCGCCAGCCCAGCGCGTAACCGGCAGCATTCAAGCGCTCGCGACGCCAGCCGGAGCGCAATTCACCGGGAGTGCTGACCAGCGGGGCGTGCAGCGTGGCCAGCAGCGGCCTGGACAGCACATCGGGGCGATGCCCGGTTTGGGCCAGCAGCCATTGCGCCATGTCCGCCGCACTGGCGTTGACGCCGGCGGCCGGAGCCACACGATAGTAGGTGGGCTTGGGATTCAAGGCGGCCCAACCGTTGCGGCTGCGCACATGCGGCCGTGCCCAGCGGGTGCTGCCCATGATGCCGTGCAGGCCCAGGCTGGCATCGTTCATGCCCAGCGGTTTGAGGATGCGCCGGTCCACGGCCTGCTCGTAGAAGTTGCCCGAGGCGGCGAAGACCACATCGCCGATCAGGCTGAAGGCGACGTTCTGGTACGCATAGCACTGGCCCGGATGGCAGGTCAGTGGCGCATTGGCCAGACGCCGGGTCAGGGTGTGGTAGTCAGCGTTGGCTTCGACATCACGATCAAACGCGTTGTAGGGCAGGCCGACGCGGTGACTGAGCACATCGGCAACCGTCAGTGCCTGGGTGGCTGCCGGATCACGCAGGGCAAAGTCCGGGACGTAATCGACGATCCGGCTGTCCCAGCGCAGCGTGCCATCTTCGACCAGCAATCCGGCCATCGTTCCGGCAAAGGCCTTGGACAACGAGGCCAGGCGGAAGACGGTGTGGGCATCGACCGGTTCGGGATTGCTGACATCGGTGACCCCATAACCGCGGGCGCTGAGGATCTGGCCGCCCTGCACGATCGCCATCGAGATGCCCGGTACCCGGTTGCCCCAGGTCAACTGCTCGGCTTGCGATTCGATCGCGGCCAGGTCAAAGCTGGCCGGCAGGGGTTTGACCGCTTCTTCTGCCAGTGGCTGACGCCATGCCTGCGGTTGGGCGGGCGGCGCAGCGGTGTGCTCAAGATTGACCGGAACCGGGACAGCGCTGGCACTGCTGTCAGCAGGCCCCAGTGCCTGCGCGGTGCAGATGATCGCTGTGGGCAGCAGTACGGCCAGCAGGGCCATGACGATCGGGCGCTTGCGCGCCTGCCGGTGGGAAGCTTTCATCGTGGGTGTTGCCTGTATGCTTGCGGCTGGAACGATTCTAGCGCCTGTTTTTGCGATTACACAAACCGGGGGACAAGGATGGGAATGGTGGTTTTTCTGTTGTTGGTGCTGGTGGTTTTCGGCGGCGTTGCGCTGTGGGGCGTGGGCACGTTCAATGGCCTGGTGCGTGCGCGCAATGCCTGGCGCAATGCCTTTGCCCAGATTGATGTGCAGCTGCAGCGGCGTTTTGACCTGATTCCCAACCTGGTGGAAACCGTCAAGGGCTACATGGCCCACGAGCGGCAGACCCTGGAGGCGGTGATTGCCGCACGCAATGCGGCCCAGCAGGGCCTGGCGGCGGCCAAGGCCAACCCGGGCGATGCGGCGGCGATGGCCGGGCTGGCGGCAGGGCAGGAGCAGCTCAATGGCGCGCTGGGCCGGCTGCTGGCCGTGTCCGAAGCCTATCCGGAGCTGAAGGCCAACCAGAACATGCTGCAGCTGGCTGAAGAACTCACCAGCACCGAGAACCGCATCGGTTTTGCCCGCCAGGCGTTCAATGATGCGGTGACCGATTACAACACCCGCTGCGAAATGTTCCCGGGCAGCCTGATTGCCGGGCCGTTCAACTTCCAACAGGCCAGCCTGCTGGAGATCCCGCTCGAAGAGCGGGCACAGACCCGGGCAGCGCCATCGGTTCGCTTCTGAGTTTGCGGGTGCTGCGGGGACAGCCATGAATTTCTTCAGGTACCAGCATCAGGCGCGGCGGGCGACCACGCGCCTGGTGCTGTTGTTTGTGCTGGCGGTGCTGGCCATCGTGCTGGCGGTCAACCTGGCCGCGTACCCGGTGCTGGGAGCTGACCTGCAGGCGCAGGCGCTGCTCAGCCTGGCCACGGCGCTGGTGATCGGCATTGCCTCATGGTGGCGTGTACGCGCCCTGCGCGGCGGTGGTGCACTGATTGCCGCACAGATGGGAGGCCGTCTGGTACCGGCCGACACCTCCGATCCACTGTTGCGCCGTTACCGCAATGTGGCCGAGGAGATGGCCATCGCTGCCGGGATTCCAGTGCCGCTGCTGTTCGTGCTGGATGACGAGCAGGGCATCAATGCCTTTGCTGCCGGTTACAGCCCGTCCGATGCGGCGGTGGCGGTCACTCGCGGCGCCTTGCTGCGGCTCAATCGCGACGAACTGCAGGGGGTGATAGCGCACGAGTTCTCGCATGTGCTCAATGGCGACATGCGGCTGAACATCCACCTGATGGGCGTATTGTTCGGCATCCTGATGCTGGGGGTCATCGGGCGTAAATTGCTCGGCGCCGCCAGCAGCAGTGGCCTGTCCCGTCGACGCGGTGGCATCGGCCCGGTGGCAGCAATCCTCTGTGCCGGCCTGGCGGCAGTCATCATCGGTGCGGTCGGGGTGTTCTTTGCGCGCCTGATCAAGGCTGCGGTGAGCCGCCAGCGTGAAGTACTGGCCGATGCCTCGGCCGTGCAGTTCACCCGCAACAATGCCGGTCTGGCCGGGGCGCTGAAGAAGATCGCCGGCTTGCCGGAAGGTTCGCGGCTGGTCGATCGTGCTGGTGCGGAGGAAGTCAGCCACATGCTGTTCGGCGAGGGCTTTGCATACCGGCGCTGGTTTGCCACCCACCCGCCGATGCTCGAACGCATCGCCCGGCTGGAACCAGGCTTCAGTGCCCTGCATCTGAAGCTGCTGCAGCAACGCTGGCAGCGCAGTGCGCCTGATGGCCTGGAGGAGGACCGGGTGTTGGGTCTGGCGGCAGGCAATGCCTCGCCGCCACTGGCAGCGGCAGGCGCGGTGGCCCCTTCGCTGGCGCCGCGGATGGTCAGTACCCAGGTGGCCAACCCGGGCCAGGATGACTACCGTCAGGCCCAGCGGTTGCATGGGCAGTTGCCCGCTGACCTGCTGGCAGCAGCGCGCAACCGGCAGCAGGCACTGGCCTTGGTACTGGCCTTGCTGCTGGATGGCAGTGAGCAGCTGCGGCAGCAACAGCGGGCCATTGTCGAGCGGGTTTTCGGCCCGGTGCTGCTGCAGCCGATGGGTGAACTCTGGCCCCTGTGCGCCCAGCTGCATGCCGGCCTGCGCCTGCCGTTGGCCGCGCTGGCCTTTCCGGCCCTGCGCGGCAACCCGCGGCCGCAGCTGCAGCAACTGGTACAGGCCATTGATGCCATGGTGCAGCTTGATGGTGAGCTGACGTTGTTCGAATACTGCCTGGCGCGCCTGCTGCGCACCCAGGTGATCGAGGCGCTGGACCCGGCTGCACACGTACATTTTGGCCGCCGCCGTGTCGGTGCGGTACAGAAGGAGTTTTCCTTGCTGTTGTCGGTGATGGCCGAGGCCGGCCATCCGGGACAGCCGGCACTGGCGCGGCAAGCCTATGCCGCCGGGCTGCAGCGGGTAGTGGCCGGGCAGGGCATGGTCTACCAGCCGCCGGCCAATGGCGTGCGTGCACTGGAGACGGTGTGGCCGGTGCTCGATGGCCTGGAGCCGCTGGCCAAGCAGCTGGTGGTGGAGTCGCTGGTGGCAGCGATGGCCCATGACGGCCATATCCGGGTCGCCGAGGCCGAGCTGCTGCGCACCGTCTGCGGTGTGCTGCACTGCCCACTGCCGGCCTGTCTGCAGGCCGGCAACTGAAAGGCCGTGCAAGTCAGCCGGTCAGGGCCGTGGTCGTGGCGCTGCCCAGGATCAGGTCGGCGGCGCGCTCGGCGATCATCATGGTCGGCGCGTTGGTGTTGCCGGTGACCAGGGTCGGCATCACCGAGGCATCGACCACGCGCAGGCCGGCGATGCCGTTCACGCGCAGCTGCGGGTCGACCACCGCGCGCGCATCGTTGCCCATGCGGCAGGTGCCGGCCGGGTGGTAGATGGTCTCGGCCTTGGCGCGTATGAAGGCTTCCAGCCCGGCCTCGTCCAGGTCATCGCGTGCCGGGAAGATCGGTGCGCGACGCCAGCGGTCAAACGCCGGCTGGCGCAGGATGTCGCGCGACAGCCGCGCAGCCTCGACCATCATGCGCAGATCAAAGCCTTCGGCATCGCTGAGGTAGTTGGCCTGGATCCGTGGTGCTGCCGCCGGGTCGGCACTGGCCAGGCCGATGCGGCCACGGCTGCGCGGATGCAGGTAGCAGGCATGCAGGGTGTAGCCATCGCCGGGCAGGCGCTGGCGGCCGTGGTTGTCGAGCATGGCCGGCACGAAGTGGAACTGGATGTCGGCACGCTCGTCCGGGGCAAAGCGTGAGCGCACGAAGCCGCCGGCTTCGGCGACATTGCTGGTGCCGGCACCGCGGCGGCCACGCAGGTAGTAATCGATGGCCACCTTCAGTTCGCTGGCGCGGTCGTAACTGACCCCGGGCACGGTGTGGTAGAGCGTGCAGATGTCCAGGTGGTCCTGCAGGTTGGCGCCGATCGCGGGCTGGTCCAGCACCACGTCGATGCCGTGCCGGCGCAGCTCCGCTGCCGGGCCGATGCCGGACAGCATCAGCAGCTGCGGGCTGTTGACCGCGCCGGCGCACAGCAGCACTTCGCCCTGTGCCTGGGCCAGCTGTGACCTGCCGCGGACGCGGTAGTGCACCCCGGTCACCCGCTGGCCCTGCAGCTGCAGCCGCTCCACCAGCGCGCCGGTGATCACCTGCAGGTTCGGGCGCTGGCGCACCGGTGCCAGGTAGGCCACCGCCGAGGAGCAGCGTGCGCCGTCGTTCTGGGTGACCTGGTACAGACCCACGCCCTGCTGCTGCGGGCCATTGAAGTCGGGATTGTGCGGCCAGCCGGCCTGTTGCCCGGCCTCGATGAAGGCCTGGCTCAACGGGTTGACGTGGCGCAGGTCGGCCACATGCAATGGGCCGGCATCACCATGCAGGGCATCGCCGCCACGGCTGTTGCATTCGCTGCGGCGGAAGTAGGGCAGCACGTTGTCCCAGTGCCAGCCCTCGGCCCCGGCGCTGGCCCAGCGGTCATAGTCACCGGGTACGCCGCGGATGTAGCACATCGCATTGATCGCACTGGAGCCGCCGAGCACCTTGCCGCGTGGCCACCATAGCCGGCGTCCGTCCAGCTGCGGTTCGGACGCGGTGTCATAGCTCCAGTTCAGGCGCCGGTTGTTGACCAGGTGGGCAATGCCGGCCGGCATGTGGATGAACGGGTGGCGGTCGGCCGGGCCGGCCTCGATCAGCAGGACCCGGTTCTGAGGGTTGGCACTGAGCCGGTTGGCCAGGACACAGCCGGCCGAGCCGGCGCCGACGATGATGTAGTCGTACATGGAACCCTTCCCCAAGGTGGTTGCCAAGCATAGGCCAAAGGTGTCCCTGCATGACGCCATCCACTGGCGATGCTGCGGCGCATCGTTTACCTTGCGCGCTTTGAAACGGAGTGCCCCCGATGTCCGCCACGCGTGTTCCTGTCACCCCCTGCCGGGTGGATCGATGAGCGGGCAACAGACCCTGCCGCGCGGCTGGCGTGGCCTGAGCGGTGCGATGGCACAGACGCCGGCGCTGGGCTGGACCTTCGTGTATTTTTTCTGCCTGCTTTCCGGCTACTACGTGCTGCGCCCGGTACGCGAGGCGATGGGCGCGGCAGCCGATGTCAATGCGGTGTTCCCGCCGGCGATGATCCAGTTCTTTGCCGGGCTGGGAATGCCGCTGGACAAGTACATCCTGCAGATCCTGTTCACCTGCACCTTCCTGATCATGCTCGCGCTGCAGCCGCTGTATGGCTGGCTGGTCAGCCGGCATCCACGGCGGGTTTTCCTGCCGGTGGTGTATGGTTTTTTCATTGCCACCCTGTTGCTGTTCTATGGCTTGTTCGACAGCGGTGTGGCCGGGCGTGGCATGGCCTTCTTCCTGTGGCTGACCGTGTTCAACCTGTTCGCGGTGGCGGTGTTCTGGAGCTTCATGGCCGACATCTACACCAATGTGCAGGCCAGGGCGTACTACGGCTACATCGGCGCGGCCGGCACCCTGGGGGCCTTTCTTGGCCCGGTGCTGACCCGCACCCTGGTCGAAAGCGTGGGCATCGCCAACCTGATGCTGGTCTCGGCCAGCCTGCTCAGCATCTGCGTGCTGTGCATCATCAAGCTGCGTCCGTATGCGGTGGCACGCGAGGCACGCCAGCAGTTGAGCAGCGGCGAGCAACCGATGGGGGGCGAGGTCTGGGCCGGGCTGAAGCTGATCGTGCGCGAGCCGCTGCTGCGCTGGCTGGCGGTGCTGATGCTGCTGGCCGTTGGCGTGGGAACCCTGCTCTACAACGAGCAGGCGGCGATCGTGCGTGCGCACTATCCTGATCCGCGCCAGGCTACTGCCTTCTACGCCACCATCGACCTGGCGGTGAACACGCTGACGCTGGTAGTGCAGTTGCTGATCACCCGCGCGCTGCTGTCGCGCTTTGGCATCGCCCCGGCGCTGTTGATCCCGGGCATCGGCATCATCCTGGGTTTCTCGATCCTGGCCGCCTCGCCCTTGCCGATCATCGTGGCCATCGTCCAGGTCATGACCCGCTCGTCGGAGTTCTCGCTGGGCAAGCCCGCGCGCGAGACCATCTATACCCGGGTCGGGCGCGAGTGGCGCTACAAGAGTGGTGCGGCGATCGATACCGTGGTCTACCGTGGCGGTGACCTGACCTTTGTCTGGTTGCACAAGGCCTTTGCGATCTTCGGTTCGTCGGCGGTGTTTGGCCTCGGCGTGTTGGTGGCCTCGGGCATGACGTTTGCCGCCTGGCGGGTGCTGGGCGAAGAGAAGAAGCTGGCCCCGGAGCGCAGCGAAGGCTGAGCGCCCTGGCCGCTGATGCAACAACGCCGGGCAGTGCCCGGCGTTGTCGTCTGCGTGCCGGTCGTGCCGAGGCACGGCCGGCCAGTCCGGCTCAGCGCCGACGCGGCGAGATCCAGCAGGTGACATCGGCCTGGCAGACCAGCTCGCCAGCGGGGTTGCTCAGGCGCACCGGCACCACCACCTCGTAGCCGGCCCCGGCGCTGTGCAGCGGCGCCGGCAGCACAGCGCTGGCCCGGATCCGCCCCTGGGCCTTCTTCAGGTACTGCACCTGCATGCCCTTGGGGATCCAGCGCATGTCCGCCGGGGTGGCGGCATCGACCAGCAGCCCCATCACCAGCTCGGCCAGGTTGCACAGGGCAATGGCGTGCACCGTGCCGAGGTGGTTGTGCACGGCGCGGCGGTCATTGATGTGCCCCTCGCAGCGGCCGGCTTCCAGCACGGTGATGCGCGGGGCGATGGTGCCGAAGTAGGGGGCCCTGGCGCAGACCATCCTCGAGAACAGCCACTGGCCAGCGGGCCAGGCGGACAGGCGGCGATGCAGGGCGGGTAGATCCAGGGCCATGGAAGCTCCGTTGCTCGAACAGGTCGGATACAAAAACGGCGGACCTTGCGGCCCGCCGTCGTGAGGCATGTGCTGGCTTATGCCGCCTGCTGCGGGCGCTGTTTGCCCGGCAGGTCGTAGAAGCTGGCCGCACGCAGTTCGTGCACATCGAAATCGTCCACCGAGATGGTGTCGATGATGATCTTGCGCAGTTCCTGCAGCTGCACGCGCTCGGCCTCGGTCAGCAGGCCCTTGGCCACGGCCTCGTCCAGCTGGGCCGGGAAGTCCAGGGCCTTGATGGCGCCGGTCTTCAGCGCCTTGAGCAGCTTGCGCTCCACCGGCTCGGCGGCGATGGCCTGCTCCAGGTAGCTGGCGATGCGGCCACCCGGGTTGTTCTGGCCCGGGGTCAGGAACACCCCGCGGGCCAGGCTGTCACGGGCCGGGTTGGCCGACATCAGCAGCGAGGCAACGCGGTGGCCCAGCCGGTCGCCAGGGGCCTCGGCACGACGGCCCAGCGGGAACACCAGCAGCCACATCAGCCAGCCCACCGGGCGGATCGGGAAGTTGCGCAGCGCCGCCGACAGCGCTTCCTCGATCTTGTGCACGCTGTCGTGGAAGGCCCAGGCCAGCAGCGGCTGCTCGGCCACCGGTGCGCCTTCGTCGTGGTAGCGCTTGAGCATCGCGCTGGTCATGTAGATGTGGCTGAGTACATCGCCCAGGCGGCCGGACAGGCCTTCCTTGAACTTCAGCTTGCCGCCGAGGGTCATCATCGAGATGTCGGCCATCAGCGCCAGGTTGGCCGAGTAGCGGTCCAGCTTGCGGAAGTAGCGGCGGGTGTAGGCATCGCCCGGGGCGGCGCCGATGCGCGAGCCGGTCAGGCCGAACCAGAACGAGCGGACAGCATTGGAGATGCCAAAGCGGATGTGGCCGAACAGGCTCTTGTCGAACTCACGCAGGCCGGCGGCGCGGTCCTCGTCCTGGGCGGCCTTCATTTCCTTCAGCACCCACGGGTGGCAGAGGATCGCGCCCTGACCGAAGATCAGCAGCGAGCGGGTCATGATGTTGGCGCCTTCCACGGTGATCGCGATCGGCGATGCCTGCCAGCTGCGGCCGGCGAAGTTGCGCGGCCCCAGGATGATGCCCTTGCCGCCGATGATGTCCATCACGTCGGTGATGACCTCACGGCTCATGTTGGTGCAGTGGTACTTGGCAATGGCCGACGGCACCGACGGCACGTCACCACG
Organism: Stenotrophomonas koreensis; assembly: GCF_001431525.1. Taxonomy (GTDB): domain Bacteria; phylum Pseudomonadota; class Gammaproteobacteria; order Xanthomonadales; family Xanthomonadaceae; genus Stenotrophomonas; species Stenotrophomonas koreensis. Next base: position 47,366 of record NZ_LDJH01000029.1, on the reverse strand, counting down.
GTCCACTGCCGCGGCGGTGGCCTGGGACAGCGCGCTGATCTTGTAGGCCTTGCCGCCGATGCGGGCCAGTGCTTCTTCCACGCCCTCGAAACGGCCGACCGACAGGCCGAACTGCTTGCGGATGCGGGCATAGGCACCGGTCACCACCGCGCCGGCCTTGGCGCCACCGGAACCGGTGGAGGGCAGGGTGATCGAGCGGCCGACGGCCAGGCACTCGTTGAGCATGTTCCAGCCCAGGCCACGCTTCTCCGGGCCACCGATGATCTGGCTCAGCGGGATGAAGACATCCTTGCCGCGGATCGGGCCGTTCTGGAAGGTGGAGTTGAGCGGGAAGTGGCGACGGCCGATTTCCACGCCATCGGTGTCACGCGGCAACAGCGCCAGGGTGATGCCGATGTCTTCCACATCGCCCAGCAGGTGGTCCGGGTCGTACATGCGGAAGGCCAGGCCGATCAGGCTGGCGACCGGGGCCAGGGTGATGTAGCGCTTGTCGAAGGTCAGCTTCAGGCCGAGCACTTCCTCGCCGTTCCACATGCCACGGCAGACGATGCCGTAGTCCGGGATCGAGGTCGCGTCGGAGCCGGCGAACGGGCCGGTCAGGCCAAAGCAGGGCACTTCCTCACCGACGGCCAGCCGCGGCAGGTAGTAATCCTTCTGCTCCTTGGTGCCGTAGTGGTTGAGCAGCTCGCCCGGGCCCAGCGAGTTGGGCACGCCGACGGTGGAGGACACCACCGAGGAGATCGAGGCCAGCTTCTGGATCACCTTGTGGTGGGCCAGAGCCGAGAAGCCCAGGCCGCCGTATTCCTTCGGGATGATCATGCCGAAGAACTTGTTCTTCTTGATGAACTCCCACATCTCCGGCGGCAGGTCGGCATGCACATGGGTGATTTCAAAATCGTTGACCATCTTGCACAGCACTTCCACCGGGCCATCCAGGAAAGCCTGTTCCTCGGCAGTGAGCTGCGGCTTGGGATAGTTGAGCAGGATGTTCCAGTCCGGGTCACCGGTGAACAGCTCGCCTTCAAAACCGACCGAGCCGGTTTCCAGCGCGATCTTCTCGGTCTGCGACAGCGGCGGCAGCACCTTGCGGAAGAAGCCCATGAACGGTGCGCTGACCAGCGGCTTGCGCAGGAACGGCAGCAGCACGATGGCGCTGATCAGCGCCACGATCGCCGCGGCCACGATCACCGCGGTCTGGTTGACGCCGGTGAACCAGCAGATCGCCAGTGCAATGGCGCTGAGCACGGTCCACAGCAGCAGGCTCTTGCGGTGGTAGGCGACAAAGCCGCCCGCCAGCGCGAGCGCCAGGAAAGGAATCACGAGGGTCATTGCAAGGCTCCGGTCAGGTGCGAGGTGGCGGACTTTCCGTCGGTGGCAAGCACCGGCAGGCTGTCCAGGTACTGGATCACGGTGGTGGTAAAAGCGTGGTTGTCGTCGCCGGCCAGCATATGCGTGGCTTGCGGCAATTGCGTGTGCCGGGCGTGTGGCACCAGTTGCAGGAATTCATCGATGGTGGCCTGGCTGAGCATGTCGCTGCGGCCGCCGCTGATCAACAGCAGCGGGCAATCGATACGGCGGGCCGCTTCGGCAATGGCCTGCTGGTGGGCCTGGGCCCCCTGGCCGAGCTCGCTGAGCAGGCGTGGGTCCCAATGCCAGTGCAGGCGGCCATCTTCGCTCTGGCGCAGGAGGTTACGCAGTGCCTGTTCGCTCTTGCGTGGGCGGTGCGGCTGGTAACGGGCGATCTCATCGGCGGCATGCCGGAAACAGTCAAAGCCTTCCGGATGCGCCTGCATGAAGGCCAGGATCCGTTCAACCCCCTTGGTTTCCCAGCGTGGGGTGATGTCCACCAGCACCATGGCCGAAAACAGCCCCGGCCAGCGGGCCTGGGCCATCAGCCCGAACAACCCGCCCATCGAGGCGGCCACCAGCACCGGAGTAGGCGAGAGCTGGCCACTGACGGCGATCAGGTCATCGACAAACTGCTGGGGATGATACGGCTGACCGGCCGGGTTCCACGGCGATTGCCCGTGTCCCCTGGCATCGTAGGCCAGGCTGGAAAATCCGTGTGCTGCCAGTTGCCGGGCCGTGGCTGCCCAGCTGTGCCGGGTCTGTCCGAAACCATGGGCCAACAGTACCGGCACCCGCGGCCCGGGATGGCGGGTAAGCGCCAACGCACTGCCATCCACGCCAGCAAGACTGTCGTTGAACGGAATGCAAGGCTGCGCTGTTTTGTCCATACCTAATGGTATGGACAGGGTGCGGGGTAAGTCAATACTGCCGGGTATGGAAATGCCTGCAAAGCAACATTGGACCATTTACATACTGCCAAACAGTGATTGGTATGGTTAAATCCAGCAATGACAACCGATACCCTCACTGCCGGCGAACAAGCGCCGGGCCGCGGGCGCAACCAGCGCCTGAGCGCTGATGACTGGGCGCAAGCGGCGCTGGACCTGATTGCCGAACAGGGCGTTGGCGCGGTGGCGGTGGAGCCCCTGGCGCGCCGGCTGGGCGTGACCAAGGGCAGCTTCTACTGGCATTTCCCGTCCCGTGACGCCCTGCTGCAGGCGGCACTGGAGCGCTGGGAGCTGTTTGAGCAACAGGATGTCTTCGGCAGCCTGGAAGATGTTCCGGATCCGCGCCAGCGGCTGCGCGCGCTGTTCCTGCTTGCCGCCCATGAGGTCACTCCGCACATCATCTACAGCGAGCTGCTCAAGGCACTGGATCACCCGATGGTGCGGCCGGTGATTGACCGGATCTCGCGCCGGCGTCTGGACTATCTGGTCAAGGCCTTCCAGCAGGCCGGTCTGGAAGGGGTGGCGGCCCAGCACCGTGCACGCCTGGCCTACGCCGCCTATGTCGGCTTCTTGCAGCTGACCATGCACCTGCAGCAGCCGCGGCAGCAGCGCGAAGAGTTCGAATCCTATGTCGAGCACATGATCACCACCCTGATCCCGGGTTGACCCAAGGGCAGTGCTCAAGCCAGCGTTGGTGCCGTGCGGTACCGACGCTTTTTTGTGTCTGGAATCCAGGCCATGTGCTCCGGTATCCAGGTTCGCGGTCTGATGGGGAGTGAGTACGGGATCAGCGCTGCCGGCCGCCTGCCTTGCTGGCAAGGCGTGGCGCGCCGACTGCTACCGCAAACAACTACGGCCCCTTGCGGGGCCGTAGTCACCTTCTTTTCAGATCAACGGATTGATCAGAACTTCTGGTTGTACTTCATGTACAGGAAGCGGCCCACATCGAAGCCACCGTAGTACGAGAAGTTGGAGCTCGGCTGATCGAAGTGCAACGGGCCTTCATTGTTGAAGACGTTGTTGGCACCGACCGAGATACGGGCATTCCACGGTGCAGCCCAGCTGATCTGCAGGTCATGGAAGGTCACGCCACCCAGTTCGTTCAACGGAACGATGGTGCCCTGGGTGTCCGGAGCCTGGTAGTTCGGCAGGGTGCAGCGCTCGTCGAAGTAGCACTGTTCCTTGGTGCCGGAGTAGTAACGCACGCCCCAGTTGGCCGACCAGTCGCCCTGGTTCCAGGACAGGTTGGCATTGGTGCGGTTACGGAACGCCGCATTGAAGCCGTTGGACTGCGACGGGATCACACCCGGCTCGTTGGTGGCAGTGGACTCGTACTTGCTGACGTAGGTGCTGCTGACCTTGGCGTTGAAGCGGCCAACGGCGGTTTCCATGCCGTAGCTGACTTCGAAGTCGAAACCTTCGGTTTCGGTGTAGCCGGCATTGCGCATGCCGTAGGTCAGTTCGCCCACGATGTTGCCATTGGCCGGATCACGCGAGAACTGTGAGCAACGCGATTCGATCAGGTTGACATAGCAGTCGCTGAGGATCTGGTTCGGGCTATCGGACACCACGGTGTTTTCGATGCGCACCTTCCAGAAATCCAGGCTGGTGGAGAAGCCTTCGATTGCCGACGGGCTCCAGACCATACCGATGGTGGTGGACTCGGAGGTTTCCGGCTCCATGAACGGGTTGGAGCCGGAGTTGAACGGGACCGGGGTCTGGTCAGCCGGGCCGTCGGTCGGGACGAAGCCCTGCTTCAGCTGGCGGAAGCCGGCACCGGCATCAGCCAAGCACTTGGCCGAACCACGGGCGGTACCGTAGACGCTGTCGCACGGGTCGCGGAAGCCGGTGGTGAAGGTCTGCGAGGAACCGCCGTACAGGTCACCAATGGTCGGGGCGCGGAAGCCCTCGGCGTAGGTGGCGCGCACCAGCAGGTCATCCGTCGGACGCCACTTCAGGCCGAACTTGTTGTTGACCGTGTCACCGAAGGTGTTGAAATCGGAGTAACGGGTGGCGGCGTTGAAGGTCAGTTCCTTGGCACCCGGCAGGTCGGCCAGGATCGGCACGTTCAATTCCAGGTAGAACTCGTCAACGGTGTAGGTGCCGAAGGTCGGGCCCGAAGCCAGGTTGGTGGATTCACCGGACTGGGAAATCGCATCCGGGGTGAAGCCGCCTTCTTCCTTGCGGTACTCATAGCCCAGGGCGAAGCCCAGGTCACCGGCCGGCAGGGTGAACAGCGAACCGGACAGGTTGGCGAAGTAGTTGTGGGTCTTGCTCAGGCCCAGCGCGTGTTCCTGCTTGAACAGGTGGTTGACCACGTTCGGGTCATCCAGCGAGTTGGCCACTGCACCGGTACCGAAACCGGCAAACGGGTTCCACGGGGTGCAGGAGGTCAACGCAATCGGATTGGCAGCCGTACCGCACTGCACCACACCCTGGTCATTCAGGAACGACGGGCCAACCGCAGACTTGATGCCCGGGATGTAGAAGTTGCCGTTGTTGATGATGGTGGTGTCGGTTTCGCTGAACATGTAGCCAGCATCCCAATCGAAGTAGCGCTCGCCCACTTCGAAGGAGCCTTCCAGGCCGGCGGTGAAACGCCACTGCGACACGGTGGTGTCGGTGGTGCGCGGCAGCTCCCAGCCGCGACGGCGCCAGTCAACGGCGCTCGCACCGCCGGTGGGGTTGAAGTAGCTGTCAGCCGACATCGGAGCGCCAACAGCGGCCGATTGGGTCGGGTAACCGGCAATCTGACGGTTCGATTCGCGACGGGTATAACCGATATCCGAGGTGAAGCGGATAGTGTCGGTGATGTCGTAATTGGCGTTGATGTAGACCGCGCGACGCTCCAGCGGGGTCAGCAGCATCATCTGATGTGCCGAGTTGCTGGTGTCATCAATGGTCTGGTCGTGGAACTGGTCAGCGCCCAGGGCGCTGCCGCCACGGTTCGGAGCCTGCCATGCGCCGCTGGTGCCCGACGGGCGCCAGTTGCCCCACTGGCCGACAGAGGTCAGCGAGCTGTTCGGCGAGAAGCCCGGATAGGTGTCGGCCGAGTAGTGGCGGTCTTTGGCCCACACGGCTTCTTCTTCATGCACTTCGGCACCGATGGTCAGCGAGCCGCGTTCGCCTGCCATGCCGATGACCATGTCATAGGACTTCTTGGAGCCATCGCCCTGGCTGTACTGGCCGATGTAGGCATTGGCTTCTGCGCCGGTGAAGTTCTTGCGGGTGATGATGTTGATCACACCGGCCATGGCGTCCGAGCCATAGATGGAGGAGGCGCCATCCTTCAGCACTTCGATACGCTCGACCATCACGGTCGGGATGGTGGAGACGTCCTGGAAACCGTCCGGGCTGATGGCCAGACGCTTGCCGTTGACCAGCACCAGGGTGCGCTGTGCACCCAGGTTGCGCAGATCGATGTACTGGCCGCCGGCTTCCTGGTTGGACGTCAGCGGCGAGGAGCGGCTGAAGGACGGGCTGCCGGTGGCGGAGATGTTCTGCAGGATGTCACCCACAGAGGCAAAGCCCTGGGACTCGATGTCCTGACGCGAAATGCTCAGCACCGGCTGGGCGGTTTCAACGTCGACCTGGCGGATACGCGAGCCGGTGACTTCCAGGCGGTCCAGGGTGGTGGTGGAATCTTGCGCGAACACGGTGCCGGTGGTACCAGCAGCGCCAACGGCCAGTGCGATCAGCACGGCGTCACGCAGCTTGCTCTGCTTGCAATTCATGCTCTCTCTCTCTCCAAGCGGGTTGGAACAGTTAATTGATTGGCCTGCGAGGGGAGACGAAAACCGGCTCCAAGAACACTCAGGCTGAGCCGATACTAACCGGGGTTTTGCGGAAATTAAAGATTCGTAAACAAATTTCCGAAATAGCCCGATACGTACTTGCCGATGCGTACGGTTTCGTGATCGTTGTTCAGGCTGATGAATGCGCAATGCAAGACGGCGCCGTTGCGGCGCCGTCGTTGTGGATCAGAGATCTTGCTGGTAACGCACGTAAGGCACGGTGCCTTCGTCATCGCCCGCATTGCGCGGGGCGAAGGGGTTCTTGCCGCGGGTGATGACGTTGTCGGCACCGACGGTGAGCTGGCCGCTCCAGGGGGTCCGCCAGGTAATGCCCAGGCCCAGCCCCTCCCATTTGCCTTCGCGTCCGGGGGCATCGATGACACGCCCGACGATATTGGCGCTGAAGGGCCCGTAGCCGGCACCGACGCTGATGCTTTTGCTGTCCCACTGGCTGATCAGCGCTGCGGGGGCATCGGCCATCGGCACCAGTCGTGCCCGGGCGTAGGTGCCGGCGAGCGACACGAAGCCTTCGCGGCCGATGTTCCGTTGCCCGATGACGGTCAGGTTGGCCTGCTCACCACGGCTGCCGCCGCGCGGATTGGTATTGAGCCAGGCGGGAAGCTGGTGCCGGCTGTTGCCGACACTGACTCCGAGCCGGCCGCCGGGGCGGACCAGGCTGGCGCCGGTGTTGAACTGCCGGGTGCTGCCATCGCTGCGGGCCAGCATGCAGTTGCTGGCCAGTGCCGACAGCGCCGTGCCCGCCGGTGCATTGCTGCACAGCAGGCCGAGCGAATCGTCCTGGTCCAGGCCGAAGGTGGCTCCGAGGCTGGAACGGCCCAGGCGCCAGTTGCTGCCCGATTCACTGGTGGGCTCCAGCAGCAGCAGGGCTTCGACCTTGCCGTTGTCACTGTTCCAGACAGGCAGCACCGTGCCGTCGGGCCCGCCGGCATGGGCCACGCCCGCCACGGCGGTGGCGAGCAGCAAGGTCAGCGGTAGTCGGAGCAGGGAGCGCATCGTAGCCTTTGACACCGGGCAAACAGGAAAGTTCCGGCGACGGCCGGTACGCCATCGTAGGAATATTATGAATCCTTAACAAGTCGCGATCTCCCCAGATCGCGACCTGCGTTCCATATCTGTGCTGTCAATGCAGCCGGTCGGCAGAGGTGGCGTGCATGTGGGCGGGGTTGAACAATAAGTTCAGGTCGGTCAAAGAGAAGTGATACTCGCGTGCGCAGAACTCGCAGCGCACCTCGACTTCGCCGTCATTGGCCTCGGCGGCCGCCAGGGCCTCCTGCTGGCCCAGCGACTGCAGCATGTCCCTGACCCGCTCCGGCGAGCAGGAGCAGGCAAAGCGCAGCGGCTTGTTGCCCAGCAGTTGCACCGCCTCTTCATGGAACAGCCGGTGCAGCAGGGTTTCGGCTTGGGTAGTGGCCAGTTCGGCCTGGCCGAGGGTATCGAACAGCGCGCAGGCGCGGTTCCAGCCATCGCTGTCGCCCTCGTCACCGGGCAGCTTCTGCAGCATCAGGCCGGCAATGCCGTTGCCGTCGGCAGTGAGCAGCAGCCGGGTGGGAAGCTGCTCGGAACGGCGGAAATAATCTTCCAGGGCACCGTCCAGGCTGACGGCGTCAAGGTTGATCAGGCTCTGGTAGCGCTGCGGCTCGCGCGGGTCCAGGCCGGGGTTTTCGATGGTCATGGCGAGCATGGCCTGGTCGCCCAGGGCATTGAGCTGGCGCGGGGCATCCCGGCCTTCGGCCAGGCGCACCAGGCCGCGCACGGTACCGGCCGAGGTGCACTCGGCAAACAGGGTGTGCAGGTCCGACGGGCTGCGCAGGGTTAGCGACAACCGACCGTCAACCTTGACGTGGCCGGTGAGCAGGGCGCTGGCAGCCAGGGCCTGGCCGAGCAGCTCGGTAGCGGCGGGCGGGTACTGGGCGTGGGACTGCAGCTCGGCCCAGCTGGCATCGAGTTGGACATGCACGCCGCGAACGCCTGCCTCGGGCAGCAGAAAGCGTACAAGCTGGTCGGTATGGGTGGTCATCAGGGCATCCGGGGGCAGGGGCATTGGCGGATAATGGCTGACCAATGCAGGTAGACAGGTGGGTTGGATATGGGGACGGGGCAGCCGGCAGGCAAGCGTCGGCGTGGTTGGCGGTGGTTGTTGATTGTGCCGTTTGTGCTGGTGCTGTTCAGCGTGTTGCAGGTGCTGGTGCTGCGGTTTGTCGATCCGCCGTTCTCGATGGTGATGGCTGCCGATCAGGCCGGGCGCTGGATCCACGGCCCGGATCGCAGCTGGGTGGCCTATGACTGGGTGGATCGGGGGCAGATGGCCGCCTGCCTGCCGATTTCACTGGTGGCTGCCGAAGACCAGCAGTTTCCGTTCCATCGCGGCTTTGACCTGGATGCGATTGCCAAGGCGCGCAGGCACAACGAGCGCGGCGGCAAGGTGCGCGGTGCCAGCACGATCAGCCAACAGGTGGCCAAGAACCTGTTCCTCTGGCAGGGCCGCAGCTGGCTACGCAAGGGCCTGGAAGCCTGGTACACCGGGTTGATCGAGTTGTTCTGGCCCAAGCAGCGGATCATCGAGATGTACGCCAACATCGCCGAGTTCGGCCCCGGGGTGTATGGCGCCCAGGCGGCCTCGCGCCGGTTCTTTGGCCGTGATGCTGCCCGGCTGTCGGCTGGCCAGTGTGCGCGGCTGGCGGCGGTGCTGCCCTCGCCGCGGCGTTACAACGCCGCCACTCCGGGGCCGTATGTGCAACGGCGCGCGGCCTGGATCCAGCGCCAGGTACGCCAGCTCGGTGGTCCTGGCTATCTGCAGGAACAATGATGAACCTTGAACCGGCGGCCCTGCCGATGACCCTGATCCCGGCTCCTTCCGGCCTGCCACTGAAGCTGACCGTGGTGGTGGCCGCGTTCAACGAGGCGCAGGCCTTGCCATTGCTGCATCCGCGGATCCAGGCGGCGCTGGCGCTGGTCGACGGCCTGCAGGGGCGGGTGCTGTATGTCGATGATGGCAGCAGTGACGACACCTGGTCGGTGTTGCAGGCGCTGGCGGCGGCCGACAGCCGGGTGAGCCTGCTGCGGCTGTCGCGCAATTTCGGCAAGGAAGTGGCCCTGACCGCCGGCCTGGACCAGGTCAGCGAGGGGGCGGCCTTGATTCTGGACGCCGATGGCCAGGATCCGCCGGAGCTGCTGCCGCAGTTTGTCCAGTTGTGGCAGCAGGGCTTTGACAATGTGCATGGCACCCGGATTGCGCGCGAGGGTGAGGGCTGGCTCAAGCGGGTGACGGCGGCGTTGTTCTATCGGGTGATCGGGCGCCTGTCGCGCACCCCGATCCCGGCCGATACCGGCGATTTCCGCCTGCTTTCGCCGCGCGCGCTGGCGGCGTTGCGCCAGCTGCGGGAGCGCCAGCGCTTCATGAAAGGCCTGTTCGGCTGGGTCGGTTTCCGGCATGTCGCCCTGCCGTACCGGCGTGAGCCGCGGATGGCCGGGGGCAGCAAGTTCGGCTTCTGGAAGCTGTGGAACTTTGCGCTGGATGGGGTAACCGGGTTTTCGACCGCGCCGTTGCGGGTGGCCACCTATCTGGGCCTGGCCACGGCCGGGCTGGCATTTGCCTTTGCGATCTGGGTGGTCGGCAAGGCCTTGTTGTTTGGTGACCGGGTCGCCGGTTGGCCGACGATGATGGCGGTGATCCTGTTGCTCGGTGGCGTGCAGTTGATCGCACTGGGCCTGATCGGCGAGTACCTCGGCCGCTTGTACGAGGAAGCCAAGCAGCGCCCGCTGTACCTGGTGGAGAGCTGGCTGCCGGCCGGCGTTGCCCAGGGCGCAGAGGACGAACCGGCCTGAAACGCGGCAGCCCCGCGGGGGCGGGGCTGCGGGTCTGGTGGCGCTGGGTGGGTTACAGGATCACCGAAGTGACCGAGACAAAGTGGCAGACGCTGCCGCCGATCACGAACATGTGCCAGATCGCGTGCGAGTAGGGGATCGATTCGCGGTGATAGAAGATCGTCCCCAGGGTATAGAAGGCGCCGCCGGCGAACAGCCAGCCCAGGGTCCAGCCATCCAGTGACGCCCACATCGGTTTGATCGCCACCAGTACCAGCCAGCCCATGGCGATGTAGATCAGCGTGGACAGCCGTTTGAAGCGGCCGGTGTAGAACAACTTGAAGATCACTCCGGCCACGGCCAGGGTCCAGATCGCGCTGAACAGGCCCCAGCCCCATGCCCCGCGCAGTCCTACCAGGGTGAACGGGGTATAGGTGCCGGCGATCAGCAGGTAGATCGCGCAGTGGTCGAAGACCTTCAGCCGGCCCTTGGATACCGGGTGCTGGATGGCGTGGTACAGGGTCGAGGCGGTGTACAGCAGCAGCAGGGTGACGCCAAAGACAATCGCGCTGGCCAGCTGCCAGCCATCGCCATAGATCGCCGCCAGGGTGATCAGCACGGCGCCACCGGCCAGTGCCGCGGTGGCCGCCAGGCCATGGGTCATGGCATTGACAATTTCCTCGCGGATGGAAGCAATCGAGGTCATGGGTCGGATCAGGTCACAGTGTGGGGTGAATCATCCTACCGCGTCCCCCGCAATGGCTGCATTGCCATATCCCGTGATTGACCTGCTCCGGGCGCTGGTACGGAGCAGGTCATCGGGTCGCGTCAGTCCGTGCCCTGGCTGTAAGCGGTCTCGCGGGTGGCGGCAAAGCGCACGTCCGGCGCGCGTTCCTGGGCCAGCTGCAGGTTGACCCGGGTCGGGGCCAGGTAGACCAGGTGGCCGGAAGCATCCAGCGCCAGGTTGGAGGCGTTCTTTTCGCGGAACTCTTCCAGCTTCCGTTCGTTGTCGCAGCTGACCCAGCGCGCGGTGGTGATCGAGACCGGCTCGAACACCGCTTCCACCCCGTACTCGTCCTTCAAGCGGTAGGCGGCCACGTCGAACTGCAGCACGCCGACCGCGCCCAGGATCAGGTCGTTGGACATGATCGGGCGGAAGAACTGGGTGGCGCCTTCCTCGGAGAGCTGGGCCAGGCCCTTCTGCAGCTGCTTGAGCTTGAGCGGGTCCTTCAGGCGCGCACGGCGGAACAGTTCCGGAGCGAAGTTCGGGATGCCGGTGAAGCTGATCGCCTCGCCCTCGGTGAAGGTGTCACCGATGGAGATGGTGCCGTGGTTGTGGATGCCGATCACATCCCCCGGCCAGGCCTCGGCGGCGATCTCGCGATCACTGGCCATGAAGGTCAGCGCGTTGGCCAGCTTCATTTCCTTGCCGGAGCGGACGTGGAAGGTCTTCATGCCGGCGCTGAAGCGGCCCGAGCACACCCGCATGAAGGCCACGCGGTCGCGGTGCTGCGGGTCCATGTTGGCCTGGATCTTGAACACGAAGCCGGTCAGCTTGTCCTCGGCCGGGGCCACCTGGCGGCCGGTGGTGGCACGCGGCTGCGGCGCCGGGGCGTGCTCGATGAAGAAATCCAGCAGCGGCTGCACGCCGAAGTTGTTCACGCCCGAGCCGAAGAACACCGGGGTCTGCCTGCCGGCCAGGTAGGCAGCCTTGTCGAACGGATGGCTGGCGCCCTGCACCAGTTCCAGCTCCTCGCGCAGGTCGGTGAGCATTTTCTCGCCGATGCGCTCGGCCAGGGCCGGGTCGTCGATCGAGGCGAAGATGGTCGAGTCCTGGCGGGTGAAGTTGCGGCCCGGTTCGTACAGGTGGACCTCGCCGCTGATCAGGTGGACCACGCCCTTCAGACGCTGGCCCATGCCGATCGGCCAGGTCACCGGCGCGCACTGGATGCCGAGCACGGTTTCCACTTCATCCAGCAGCTCGATCGGGTCCTTGCCCTCGCGGTCGAGCTTGTTGATGAAGGTCATGATCGGGGTGTCGCGCAGGCGGCAGACCTCCATCAGCTTGATGGTGCGCTCCTCCACGCCCTTGGCCACGTCGATCACCATCAGCGCCGAGTCCACCGCGGTCAGCACGCGGTAGGTGTCCTCGCCGAAGTCGGCGTGGCCGGGGGTGTCGAGCAGGTTGACGATCTTGCCCTCGTACGGGAACTGCATCACCGAGGAGGTGACCGAGATGCCGCGCTCCTTTTCCAGCGCCATCCAGTCGGAGGTGGCGTGCTTGCTGGTCTTGCGCGACTTGACCGAGCCGGCCATCTGGATCGCGCCTCCGAACAGCAGCAGCTTTTCGGTCAGCGTGGTCTTGCCGGCGTCAGGATGGGAAATGATTGCGAACGTACGGCGACGTCCGGCTTCGGTGGCAACTGTGGACATGGGCTACCCGCGCCCGCGCGGGCGCCGTGTGTGCGATTAAACCGGCGATTATAGCGGTCAGGGTCCGGCGCTGCCGCTGCTGGCCTGCAAGCGGCCCTGCGGGCCATTCAGTTGTACCGGGATGCTGTGCAGGGACAGCCCGGTGTTGATCTGCACGGCAAAATGCAGGTGCGCACCACGGCTGTAGCCGGTATTGCCGACCCGGCCCAGGGGCTGGCCCTGGGCAATCCGCTGCCCCGGTGTGACCGCCAGGCTGCCGGCCTGCAGGTGGGCGTAGATCGCCATGCTGCCGTCCTCGTGTTCGATGCGTACCCAGTTGCCGCCATCGCCGGCCACGTTGGTGGTGCAGCAGGCGCTGCTGCGTGTGGCCATCACCCGGCCGGCGCGTGCGGCCAGCACCGGCGTGCCTTCGGCCAGGGCGAAATCCCAGGCGTAGCGGTTCTGTGCATCGTGATGGCTGGCTCGGCCATGGGCGCCCTGGTGCACGCGCACCCCGGCAGCCGGGTCGAACGGCAGCCGGTACTCGAATGCCTGGCTGGCCGGCTGCGGCTGGCCAGGCACGCTGTCGAGCACCAGCTGATAGGCCGGGCCTGCCGGCAATTCCAGCAGCAGCTGCTGGCCCGGCCCGGACAGGGTGCGCAGCAACGGCAACAGCGGCGAGACCCCGGGTTGGCGGTTGCGCAGACGGACCTGCACCGGGCCAAAGCCGCGGTGGTCGACCCAGACCTGGATCAGCGTGCCGCGCTGGCGCAACTGCAGCTGTGGCGTGGCGGTGTCGCTGGCCGGGGCGGGCGGGCTGCCGGCCAGGCCCCAGCCGCTGCGCCACTGGCTGGCCGCGGCAGTGCCACAGACCAGGGCCAGCAGGCCGGCAGACAAACCCACACAGCAGCGACGCAGACAGGACATCGGCACAGCATCGCATCGGTGGGAAGACTTGCCCAGCACGGGCATGCCGGGTTGCCAATTGGCGCATTTATCTTTTCATGCCGATAAAGCGATTGACATCATTCCAGGGGCAGTGGCATGCTCGGTCCACCATCAAGACCGGCAGAGGGACAGGCCCGATGAAGCCGGGGCAGCCAGCGCGACCTTTCGGTCGTGTGTTGGTGCCAAATCCTGCGGTGTGACCCTGGCGTCACCCGGCAGATGGTCCGTCCTTTCTCTCCCCCGGAACGGACGTCTGCCGCGCGGTCTTGCTGGTTTTTCCCTGTCGGAGCCCATCATGCCTGCCGCGCTTGCCCCTGTTGCCACCGCTGTTCCCACCCATGTCCGCGGCAGCCACCGGGCCGAGCTGGTGCTGCGCCATGCCGGCCCGCTGGTGGCCAGGATCGGTTACGAGCTGCAGGGCCCGGCCGATGCCCCGGTGCTGTTCGTGGCCGGCGGTATTTCAGCCAACCGGCACCTGGCAGGCAGTGCACTCTGGCCCGAGCCCGGCTGGGCGCAGGGCCTGGTCGGGGCGCAACGCACGCTGGACCCGGGCCGCTGGCGGCTGCTGTCGATGGATTACCTGGGCGCCGATGGCCAGCTGGACCTGCCCATCGATACCGCCGACCAGGCGCAGGCCATCGCGCAGTTGCTGCCGCAGTTGGGGATCGCCCAGCTGGCGGGCTTTGTCGGCTATTCCTACGGCGCGCTGGTCGGGCTGCAGCTGGCTGCACAACACCCGAGCCTGCTGCAACGGCTGGTGGTGGTCAGTGGCGCGCACCGGCCACACCCTTACGCCAGCGCCTGGCGCGCGTTGCAGCGGCGGGCGGTGGCGCTGGGGCAGCTGCAGTACGGTGATGCCCACGGATTGGCCCTGGCCCGGCAGTTCGCCATGCTCAGCTACCGTACGCCGGAAGAGTTTGACGAGCGTTTTGACGCTGCCCCGGTGTTGATCAATGGCCGGGTGCGGGTGCCGGCCGAAGACTACCTGGATGCGGCCGGTGCGCGCTTTGTGGGCAGGATGCCGGCCACCGCCTTCGTGCGCCTGTCCGAATCGATCGACCTGCACCGGGTCGATCCGGCGCAGGTGCAGCTGCCGACCACGGTGATTGCGGTGGAGGGCGATCGCCTGGTGCCGCTGGCCGACATGGTCAACCTGGTCGAAGGCCTGGGCAGCCGGGCCACCCTGCGCGTGTTGCGTTCGGCCTATGGCCATGACGCCTTCCTGAAGGAAACCGACCGTATCGATGCGCTGCTGGCCAGTGCCTTGCATCCCCCTGGAGAAACCCGATGAGCCTGACCGCGACAGATTTCCCGGCAGCGAGCACGCTGGCGGTACGCGCTGGAATTGACTGCGATACCGCCCATGGCGCGGTAACCCCGCCGCTGGTGCTGTCCTCCAACTTCAGTTTTACCGGCCTGGGCGGCAAGCGCCGCTATGACTACAGCCGCAGCGGCAACCCCACCCGGGACCATCTGGGCCAGGCCCTGGCCGAACTGGAAGGTGGCGCCGGCGGGGTCATCACGGCCTCGGGAATGGCCGCCATCAGCCTGGTCCTGCATGCCCTGCTCAAGCCCGGACAGCAGCTGCTGGTCCCGCACGACGCCTACGGCGGCAGCTGGCGGTTGTTCAATGCGCTGGCAGACAAGGGCCATTTCGGTTTGATCACGGTGGATTTCACTGATCCACAGGCGCTGGCGGCGGCGCTGGCGCAGGCACCGGCACTGGTCCTGGTGGAAACGCCGTCAAACCCGCTGCTGCGGCTGACCGACATCCGTTTCGTGGCCGAGGCTGCGCACCGTGCAGGGGCCTTGCTGGTGGTGGACAACACCTTCCTGTCACCGGCGCTGCAGCAGCCGATCGCGCTGGGCGCCGATGTCGTGCTGCATTCAACCACCAAGTACATCAACGGCCACAGCGACGTGGTTGGTGGTGCGGTCGTGGCCGCCGATCCCCAGGTCCACGAGCAGCTGGCCTGGTGGGCCAACGCGCTGGGGCTGACCGGAGCACCGTTCGATGCCTTCCTGACCCTGCGCGGCCTGCGTACCCTGGATGCCCGCCTGCGCGTGCACCAGGAAAATACCGCCGCCATTGCCGCCTTGCTGGATGGCCACCCGGCGGTGGCGGCGCTGCATTGGCCCGGCCTGCCCAGCCACCCCGGTCATCGCCTGGCCAGGCGGCAACAACAGGGATTCGGCGCGATGCTGTCCTTTGAACTGGCCGGTGGGCTGCCGGCGGCAGAGGCGTTTGTCACCGGCCTGCGCTGGTTCACCCTGGCCGAATCCCTGGGTGGGGTGGAAAGCCTGGTGGCCCACCCGGCGAGCATGACCCATGCGGCGATGAGCGCGCCGGCGCGTCAGGCAGCCGGCATCGGTGATGGCCTGCTGCGGTTGTCGGTGGGCATCGAGGCGGCTCAGGACCTGCTGCAGGACCTGGCCGCCGCACTGGAGCGGGCGGCGCAGGCCGCTGGGCGCGTGGTGCCGACGGTTGCCGGCTGAAGCCAGGCGCCTGAAGCCGGGCG
This sequence comes from Stenotrophomonas koreensis, assembly GCF_001431525.1. Classification (GTDB taxonomy): domain Bacteria; phylum Pseudomonadota; class Gammaproteobacteria; order Xanthomonadales; family Xanthomonadaceae; genus Stenotrophomonas; species Stenotrophomonas koreensis. The sequence goes on along the minus strand of NZ_LDJH01000029.1, from coordinate 31,571 downwards.
CCTGAGCAGGCCGGCCAGCGAGCGCGGTTTCAGCACTCGATCACATTGACCGCCAGCCCGCCGCGGCTGGTTTCCTTGTACTTGTCCTGCATGTCGCGGCCGGTATCGCGCATGGTCTTGATCACCTTGTCCAGCGAGACCTTGTGCTTGCCATCGCCACGCATCGCCATCCGGGTGGCGTTGATCGCCTTGACCGCGCCCATCGCATTGCGTTCGATGCACGGAATCTGCACCAGGCCGCCGATCGGATCGCAGGTCAGGCCCAGGTTGTGCTCCATGCCGATCTCGGCGGCGTTCTCGATCTGTCCCGGCTTGCCGCCGAGCGCGGCCATCAGCCCACCGGCGGCCATCGAGCAGGCCACCCCGACTTCGCCCTGGCAGCCGACCTCGGCCCCGGAAATCGAGGCGTTTTCCTTGTACAGGATGCCGATCGCCGCAGCGGTGAGCAGGAAGTCGAACACGCCCTGTTCGCTGGCGCCGGCACAGAAGCGGTCGTAGTAATGCAGCACTGCCGGGATGATCCCGGCCGCGCCGTTGGTCGGAGCGGTGACCACCCGGCCGCCGGCGGCGTTTTCCTCATTCACCGCCAGCGCGTACAGGTTGACCCAGTCCAGCGTGGTCAGTGGATCACGCATCGCCGCTTCCGGGCGCGCGGACAGCTCGCGGTGCAGGGCCGGGGCACGCCGGCCGACCTTCAACCCGCCGGGCAGCACGCCTTCGCTGCGGATGCCGCGGTTGACGCACGCCTGCATGGCCTCCCAGATTTCGCGCAGGCCGGCGCGGATCTGCTCTTCGCTGCGCCAGCACTTCTCGTTTTCAAACATCAGCTGGGCGATGGACAGGTCGCTGCGCGCGCACTGGGCCAGCAGTTCGTCGCCGCTTTTGAACGGGTAGGGCAGCGGAGTCTGGTCCGGTACGATGCGGTCATCGGCAGCATCGTCGGCATTGACCACAAAGCCGCCGCCGACCGAGTAATAGTCGCGGGTGGCCAGGACGGCGCCGGCCGCATCAAAGGCGGTAAAACGCATGCCATTGGTGTGGTAAGGCAGCTTCTGGCGCTTGTTCAGCGCCAGGTCGCGCTTTTCATCAAAGGCAATGCTGTGCTGGCCCATCAGGTTCAGGCGCTTGTCGGCGCGGATCCGTGCCAGCGTCTGCGGGATGATGTCCGGGTCGATCAGGTTGGGACGATGGCCTTCCAGCCCGAGCAGTACCGCAGTGTCGGTGCCGTGGCCACGCCCGGTCAGGGCCAGCGAGCCGAACACTTCGGCACGGATGCGCACGGTATCGCGCAGGCAATTGCCATCCAGCAGCCAGCGGTGCACAAAGCGCTCGGCCGCCCGCATCGGGCCCACGGTGTGCGAGGAGCTCGGGCCAATGCCAATCTTGAACAGATCAAAGGTAGAAACGGACATGCGCAGCTGCTTAACGACGGTACAAGGCTGTCTATTCTAGGTGGGAAGCATGGCGCCGGTTGTTTGCGGCGCAGCAATGACCAGCAGGCGGAGGGGAAATGCGATTCCAGTTGTATCAGCGTGACGATTGCCACCTGTGTGACCTGGCCCTGGGGGTGCTGGCGCAGGCACAGCTGCCCGAATTCGAGTCGGTCTTCATCGATGGCGACCAGGCCCTGGAGCGCTGTTACGGCGCGCGGGTGCCGGTGCTGGTGGATGCCCGCGGGCGCGAGCTGGCCTGGCCGTTTGCCGCCGACCAGGTGCGCGCCTGGCTGGCACTGCCATGAGCGCCGCCGGGGCGGCGCCCGCGCCCACTCAGCGCTGATCTGGGGTGAGCGGAGCCAGTTCGGCATTGCGGTCGCGGGTGGCCTCCAGCTCGATCCGGATCTGCACGGTATCGCCGACCATGCCCGGCCAGGCATCGGCGCCAAAGGCGGCACGGGACAGGGAGGTGGTGGCCGAAAAGCCCACCGTCTGCCGGAACGGGGGCAGCGGATGGCGACGCTGGCCATTGCGCTGGGCGCGCAGTTGCAGTGGCAGGCTCACCCCGCGCAGCTCCAGGGTGCCGTCGATCAGCAGGTCACCGTTCTGATCCAGCGTGACCTTGTCTGAGCGAAAGCGCGCCTCCGGGTAATTGTCCACGGCGAGCAGGCCACTGCCATGCACTGCGGCGTTCCAGCGCTCATCGCCAAAATCCAGCCGCGCCGGCTGCAGCACGACCTCGACCCTGCTGCTGTCCGGTTGTTCCGGGTCGTAGTGCAGTACGCCGGCACTGACCGGCATCAACGCCAGTGATTGCGAGAAGCCTGCATGCTCGACGGCGACCAGGAGCTTGCTGTGGACCGGGTCCACCTGCCACAGCGGTACGCTGGCCTGGCTGGCCAGGCTCAGCAGTAACAGGGCCGATCCAAGTAATGGGCGCATGCAGTGGGTTCCAGGGCCGGGTTGCCGGCAGTCTAGCGGCAGTCGGCACGCCTGCGTGTGCAGGGATTGAACTTAAGGCTACACTGCCGACCTGGTGCCAACGGATGGCTGCGCGTAAGGGGCGCGAGGCGATGTGGGATGGCCTTCAACGACCGATCAACGCACTGGCGTGGCCTGGCAGGGTGCTGGCCATGTTGCTGCTGCTTGCCGTGCCGCTGGCCGCAGTGGCACAGATGCAGTCGCCACGCATGCAGCGGTTCCTGGCCAGCGACGGCCTGCCCTCGCGGCAGGTGCTGCAACTGGCCAAGGACAGCAAAGGCAACATCTGGGCGGCGACCGCCGATGGCCTGGCGCGGATGGACGGCACCGAGATCCGGGTCTGGCAGCACCAGCCGGGACAGCGCGACTCCTTGCCGCTGAACTACATCGAATCACTGGCCATTGATGACGAAGACCGGGTCTGGGTGGGCAGCAACGGCATGGGGCTGCTGCGCCTGCGCGCCGATGGCAGTGGCTTTGAGGTGTTTCCGGAAATCACCCTGCGCTGTGGCAGGCAGGTGTGGTCATTGGCCTGGATGGACGGGGTGCTGTGGGTGGGGGGCAATGGCGAAGGCCTGTGCCTGGTCGACAAACAGGGTCGCATCCGCCAGATCGGCGTCGGCGGGCAGCCCGATCAGCTGCCTGACGGTCAGATCTATGTGCTGCGCCCGGACCCGCGCGGGCGGATGTGGATTGGTACCGGTGCCGGCCTGGTCCGCTGGGAAAATGACCAGCTGCACCGGGTGGCCCAGGCGCAGCTGGGCAACAGCGTGATCACCCGGATCAGCGTGGACAGCGATGGCCGGGTCTGGGTCGGCAGCCATGGCCAGCTGTGGCAGCTGCGGGTGGCCGATGAGGCACTGACCGCGGTCAACGGCCCGCAGGGCGAGCCGTTGCGCTCGGCCGCCGTGCTCCAGGACAACGACGGGACGCACTGGCTGGGCACCGCCGCCGGTCTGTACCTGCAGCGCGATGGCCGGATGCAGCAGCTCCAGGGCGGTGCGCTGTCCGGGCTGTGGATGCCCAACAGCACGGTGGTGGACATGCTCCAGGACCACGAGGGCGGGCTGTGGTTTGCCACCTACAGCCAGGGACTGGCCTACCTGCCGCCGGATTGGCGGCGTTTTGGCAATGTGCATCAATTCCAGGGCGAGCTGCTGGAAAGCATCGGCCTGACCCGCAGTACGCCCGATGGCGATGGCTTTCTGATCAGCAGTGACGCCGGCCTGTTCCGGCTCGATGGCCAGGGACAGCTCAGCCGCCTGCTCAGCCGCAAGCAGGTCGATGACAAGGCCCTGTGGTCGGTGCTGGTGCTGCCTGATGGGCGGATCCTGCTCGGTGGCCGGGGTCAGCTGTTCTGGTATGAGCGGCACAGCGGCCGCCTGAGCAGCAAACGCATCATTGCCGGCGATGACCCGTTCCAGCGGGTGAATCTGATGACCCTGATGCCCGATGGCAGCATCTGGATGCAGGTCCATGGCGTCGGCCTGCAGCAGCGCAGCGTCGACGGCCGGCTGCTCAGGCAGCTGCGGCCAGGCGGGCCGGAAGGCCTGCTCGACGAGCTGATCCACCAGCTGCGGCCGGGACCGGATGGCGGCCTGTGGATCACCAGCGAGGGTGGGGTACAGCGCTGGCATGACAACCAGCTGGTCACCGTCAGTGGCTTGCCGGCGGACCTGCCGGTGTATGACATTGTCTTTGCCTATCCGGACCTGGTCTGGCTGGCCGGTGAAGGCATGATCGGGCGCTATCGCCAGGCAGGCAACCGGCTGCAGCTGCAGGAGCATGTCGGTCCTGCCGAGGGCGTCCCTCCGGTCAGCCTGGGGGGGCTGCTGCTGGCCGATAGTGGCCAGGTCTGGGCCACCTCCTCGCGCGGGCTGGTGCGCTGGTCCGGCAAGGGCCAGGTGCAGGTGTTCGGGATCAGTGATGGTCTGGCCGAAACCGAGTTCCTTCACCATCCGCCCAGCCGCAATGCGCGGCGTGGCCTGGCCTTGAACAGCGGTGGTCTGGTCCATTTCGATCTGGATCAACCGCCGCAACCGCTGCCACCCTCGCAGCTGCAGATTGCAGCACTGGATGTGCGGGTGGCCGATGCGGCCCGGCTGCAGCCCCGCCCCTTGCTTGATGGCCTGGTCACGCTGCAGCCGGATGACCGTGAACTGTTGATCACCGCCCGGCTGCTGACCCATGTCGGCCGCAACAGCCAGCGCTACCGTTTCAGGCTGCGTGACCACGAGCAGGACTGGTTCGAGGTCGGCGTCGATGGCCAGCGCAGCCTGGCCGGTCTGCCGGCGGGGCACTACGTGATGGAAGTGCAGGCGCGTTCGGGGCAGTCCGGCTGGAGCGAATCGACCACGTTCGGCATCCAGGTGCTGCCGCATTGGTGGGCCAGTGCGCCGGCGCGGGCTGTCTGGGTGCTGTGCGGGTTTTTGCTGCTGGGGCTGGCCTGGCTGGTGTTCCAGCGCCGCAGGCAGCAGCACAGGCGCTGGCAGGCGCTGCGTCAGCGGCAACAGCTGGCCGAGCAGTCTTCGCAGTTCAAGACCCACTTCCTCTCGGCACTGGGCCATGAAGTGCGTACCCCGTTGACCGGGGTGATCGGGATGAGTGAATTGTTGATGGAAACCCCGCTGGATCAGCGTCAGCGCAACTGGGTCAGTGGCATCCAGAATGCCGGTGGGCAGTTGCTCAACCTGCTGGATGATGCGCTGGACATGGCCGGAATCGAGGCCGGCCGGCTGCAGCTGCAATGCCAGCCGTTTTCGCTGCAGAGCCTGCTTGCCGAGGTGGCCCGGCCACTGCAGCAGAAGGTGCAGGCCAAGGGGCTGACCCTGGCCATGCCCGACGACCTGCCGGGCCCGGTCTGCGTGCATGGCGACATGGTGCGCCTGCGCCAGGTGCTCAACAACCTGCTGGCCAACGCCATCCGGCATACCCACAGCGGTACGGTCGCCCTGCAGGTGAGGCTGGACTCGCTCGGGCGTGGCCTGTGCCTTGAGGTGCACGACAGCGGCCAGGCACTGAGCGAGGAAAACCAACGCCACCTGTTTGATCGCTTCCAGGGCAGGGACAATGCCCAGTTGCGGGTTGCCGGTGGTGGCGTCGGCCTGGCCATCAGCCGTGAACTGGTGCATGCGATGGGTGGCAGTATCCAGGTGCACAGTGACCGTGGCGGTGGCAACTGCATCAGCGTGCAGCTGCCGCTGCGCTGGGAGCTGGAGCGCGCCGATCACCCGCTGCCGTCAGTGGTCCTGCCGGCAGCTGCACCGGTTGCGTTGAAAATCCTGCTGGTCGAAGACGACAGGACCGTGGCCGAGGTGATCTGTGCGCTGTTGCAGGCCCGTGGCCACCAGGTCAGCCATGTGGTCAACGGCCTGCAGGCGCTGTCGCTGATTGTGACCGAAGAGTTTGATGCCGGTCTGCTGGATCTGGATCTGCCGGGCATCGATGGCCTGAGCCTGGCCCGTCAGATCCGTGCGATGGGCAAGCGGCTGCCGTTGCTGGCGGTGACCGCCCGCTCCGATGCGCAGGCCGAGGGTGAGGTGTGCCAGGCCGGTTTCGATGCCTATGTACGCAAGCCGGTGACCGGGGTGTTGTTGGCCGAGGCGTTGGTGGGCATGCTGCGTGAGCAGGATCCGGCCACGGCCAAGGAGCTGGCGTAAGTGATCAAGCCACGTACCCCCGGCTATTGGGCGCTGCTGTTGTTGGCATTGCTGATGCTGCTGGTGCCGACGGCCGGCGCGGCATTGCTGTCCACGGCCCGCTTGCAGGCACAGCCGTACCTGCGCGAGTTCACCGTGGCCGATGGCCTGCCCTCGTCCAACATCCGCGCCATCGCCGAAGACCGGTTTGGTTACCTGTGGCTGGCCAGTGCCGATGGCCTGGTGCGCTTTGACGGGCGCGATTTCCGTACCTGGCGCACCGAAAACGGCCTGCGCGACAACGAGTTGTGGGCCGTGCATGTCGATGCCCGCAACCAGTTGTGGGTGGGGACCCATTCGGCCGGCCTGGTCATGCTCAGTGCCGACCGGCGCAACTTCCGCTATTTCGACCAGCAGTCCTATCCGCAGATCGGTTCCAACCGGATCTGGGCCATCACCTCAACCGCCGACGGCGCGATCTGGTTCGGCACCGAAAACGCCGGTCTGTACCGTTTGGCGCCGGACAACAGCATCCGCGTTTTCCTGCCCGAGCACGGCAATCCGCGCTCGCTGCCCTCACGCGCGGTAGGGCAGTTGCTGGTCACCGATGACGGCCAGCTGTGGGTCGGTACCCAGAACGGTGTGGCCCGCTGGACCGGGGGCGATTTTGAACGGCTGCCGCTGGAGCAGCTGCCCTCGCCGTTGATCAACACCCTGCAGGGCGATCAACAGGGACGGGTCTGGGTAGGCACCAGCCGGGGCACCGTGGTGGTGCAGCCCGATGGCCAGATCCAGACCCCGCAGCTGGACAGCGAGCCGGGCAAGGAAGCACTGCAGCTGCTGGTACAGGACAGCCGGGGCGAGTACTGGTACGACACCCGCGGGGGGCTGGGCCTGAGCCGGGATGGCCACTGGGTCAGCGATGTGCCGGTGTTCAGTGCGATGGCGCGGCGTGCGGTGCGGCCGTCATGGATGCTGGGCTACGAGGACCGCGAAGGTGGCCTGTGGTTTGGCAGCATGGACAATGGCCTGTGGTACCTGCCTGCCAACTGGCGTCAATTCACCCACCTGCAGGGGGACCGCGACAACCGTCAGGGGCTGCGCAATCCGTTGGCCACGGCGCTGGCGGCTTCCTCGCGCGATGGCCTGTGGGTGGTCGGCAGTGGCGGCATTCTGGACCACATCGATCCACGCAGCGGCCGGATCCAGCAGCACTTCACCCTACCGCTGGGGCAGACCTGGCTGCGCTCGGTCGCCGAAGATGGCCAGGGCAGGGTCTGGATCGGCACCCATCACCAGTTGATCCGCTATGACCCGGGCACTGGCCAGCTGCGGCGCTGGTTCAATGGCGATAACGACAACCCGGCCCCGGCGGGCACGATTTCGCGCCTGGTCCGCTGCAACCAGGGACGGATGTGGGTGTTCAGCCGCGAAGGCGGCCTGCAGCTGCGTGACAGCGATGGGCGGATCGCCTGGTCCCTTGCTGTTGACCTGGCCCCGGCTCCGCTGCAGGACATCCACACGCTCCAGTGCGGCCCGGATGACCAGCTGTGGCTGGGCACCGAACTGGGGGTGCAGCGGTTCGACCCGCTGCAGCAGCAGTTCATTCCGGTGCCGGGCTCGCCGCAGCTGGCGGTGTATGTGATGCGCTTCAGTGTCGATGGCGTGCTGTGGCTGGGCCACCAGGGGGCATTGAGCCTGCACCTGCTGCGCGATGATGGCCTGCACAAGGTGGACCGGATTGACCAGCTCAGCGGCTTTCCGCACATCACCCCCAATGGCCTGGTGCTGGATGTGCAGGGGGTGGCCTGGGTAAGTGCCGCCCGTGGGCTGTACCGGGTGGACCTGGCCAATCGCAGTGTGCGCCCGTTCGGTGTCCAGGACGGGCTGCGCAGCCAGGAATTCATTGCCAATACCCTGGGCATGAGCAACCGCGGCCAGGTGTATGCCGCCACCGCCTTCGGTGTGCTGCTGCTGGATCCTGCCGCGCTGGTGCCGAGCAAGTTGCGCCAGGTGCTGGCCATCGAGCGGGTGACCGCACGCCAGGGCGACGAACTGCTGGACCTGACCCACCAGACGCCGCTGCTGATCGAGCCGGACATGCGTGACCTGCAGGTCAATGCGCGCCTGCTGTCCTTTGCCGATGGCAGCAGCAACCTCTACCGCTTCAAGCTGGAAGGTTTCGATCCGGACTGGGTCGAAGTGGGCAACAGTGGCGAGCGGATTTTCTCCACCCTGCGTTCGGGCCAGTACAAGCTGCTGGTGCAGGCGCGTACGGCCGACAACGTCTGGTCATCGGTGCAGGTGCTCCCGTTCCGGGTATTGCCGCCGTGGTGGGCCAGCACCACCGGCATCGTGCTGTATGCCTTGCTGTTGCTGGTGCTGGTCTGGGTTGGCCTGCGTCTGTACCGGCGCCGGCTGCAGCGCATCAATGAGCTGGACCTGGCCCGGCGCACGCGCGAGCTGGCCGAGCAGGCCTCGCTGGCCAAGACCCGGTTCCTGGCCAACCTCGGCCATGAAGTCCGCACGCCGTTGACCGGTGTGCTGGGCATGAGTGAACTGCTGCTGGCCTCGGACCTGGCCTGGCGTGAGCGCGGCTACGCCCAGGCCATCCAGCAGGCCGGCGAGCACCTGCTGCGGCTGGTCAATGACGCGCTGGACCTGGCCCGGATCGAAGCGGGCAAGCTGGAGCTGCAGCAGACCCTGGTGGATCTGGGCGGGCTGACCGACCAGGTGGTGATGCTGATGGCCCCGCTGGCCCAGGCCAAGCAGCTGCACTTTGTCACCGAGCGGGGCTTTGCACCGACCACCCATGTGCTGGGTGATGCGGTGCGTCTGCGTCAGATCATGCTCAACCTGCTCGGCAATGCGATCAAGTTCACCGCGACCGGCCAGGTCACCCTGCGGGTGAAGGTAGCGGCGGTTTCGCCGGGTCTGTCGATCGAGATCGTCGATACCGGCCCTGGCATTGCCGATGCGCAGAAGCAGCGCCTGTTCAAGCGTTTCGAGCAGGCCGAAGGGGCGCGTACCGCCGAGCGCTATGGCGGCAGTGGCCTGGGGCTGTCCATCAGCAATGAGCTGGCCATGGCGATGGGCGGCAGCATCAGTGTCGACAGCCAGCCCGGCCGTGGTGCGCGCTTCATGGTGCAGTTGCCGTTGCCCTGGGAGCTCAAGCCGGTGGCCGCCGAGCCGGTGGTGCCCAGCACGCCGAGCCTGCAGGGGCTGTCGATCCTGCTGGTCGAGGATGACCTGACCGTTGCCGAGGTGATCTGTAGCCTGCTGCAGGTGCGCCAGCACCGGGTGCGGCATGTCGGTCATGGCCTGGCAGCCCTGGCCGAGCTCGCTGCGCAGTCCTTTGACATCGCCCTGCTGGACCTGGACCTGCCGGGCCTGGATGGCATCAAGCTGGCCGGTCAGCTGCGTGCGATGGGCTACCGGCTGCCGTTGCTGGCAGTGACCGCGCGCGCCGATGCCGAAGCCTGCGAGCAGGCGATGGCGCACGGCTTCAATGGCTTCCTGCGCAAGCCGGTAACCGGCCAGATGCTGGAAGAGGCCATTGCCGCGGCGATCATCGCGGCAGGGCAGGCCGCCACGGCCGGCAGCGGAAACGACCAGGCCGGGCAATGAGCCCGGCCTGTGCAGGTGGTTGCTGTTGGTTGCGGTGCGCGGTGTATCAGCGCGCGCTGTAACGGTGCACCGCTTCGACCAGCACGGCGACGTGCTCGGGGTTCATGTCCGGGGACATGCCATGGCCCAGGTTGAAGATATGGCCTTCGCGCGAACCGTTGTTGCCGTCGCGGTAGCTGTCCAGGGTGCGTGCGACCTCGCGCTCGATCGCTTCGGGGTTGCCGTACAGGGTGGTCGGGTCGAGGTTGCCCTGCAGTGCCACCCGCCCACCGGCCAGGCGTGCTGCCTGTTCCAGTGAGATGGTCCAGTCCACGCCGACGCCGTCGGTGCCGGTGGCCGCCAGCTCGGCCACGTACTGGCCGGTGCCCTTGCCGAACAGGATCAGCGGGGTACGCGCATCGCCCTGGCCACGTTCCAGCTCGCTGGCGATGCGCTGCAGGTAGCGCAGCGAGAACTCGCGGTACATCGCCGGGGACAATACCCCGCCCCAGGTGTCAAACACCTGCAGCGCCTGCGCACCGGCCGCGCGCTGGGCGGCCAGGTAGGCGATCACCGCATCGGTAACCACCTCCAGCAGCTTGTGCAGGGTGGCCGGCTCGTTCAGGGCCATTGCCTTGATTTTGGCAAAATCCTTGCTGCCGCCGCCCTGCACCATGTAGCAGGCCAGGGTCCACGGGCTGCCGGAAAAACCGATCAGCGGCACGCTGCCGTCCAGCTCGCGACGGATGACGCGCACCGCATCCATCACATAGCCCAGATCGGCTTCCATGTCCGGCACACCCAGGCGGGCGACGTCGGCCATGCCGGTGATCGGGCGTTCGAACTTGGGGCCTTCGCCTTCGACGAAGTACAGGCCCAGGCCCATTGCATCGGGCACGGTGAGGATGTCGGAGAACAGGATCGCCGCGTCCAGATCGAAGCGCCGCAGCGGCTGCAGGGTCACTTCGCAGGCAATGTCCGGGTTCTTGGCCATGGCCAGGAAGGAGCCGGCCCTGGCCCGGGTGGCGCGGTATTCCGGCAGGTAGCGGCCGGCCTGGCGCATCAGCCAGACCGGCGTGCAATCCACAGGCTCGCGGCGCAGGGCGCGCAGGAATCGATCATTCTTCACAGGGCTGGTCATCGGCTTGCTCGCTGAAGGCTGCAGGGGCAGCCCGGGTGGGGACTACGGTGTTCTATCCTGGACGGCATGGCCGCTGATAAAGGTCACCTGGAAGCCGCGCTTGATCTGGCTGTCGCGGGCTTTCTCGAAAGCGGTCGCGGCCTGCTGCTCGTCCAGGAACAGTTCCCGGCGCAGCTGGCTGCGGCCACCAATATGTCCGGTCTCACGCAACAGCACCCAGCCGCCGAACAGGTCAGGCTGCAGCGTCAGTTGGATGTACTTCGGTGCCTCGTTGCTCACCGGCAGCTGTTGCAGGAATACGCGCATGGCGCCGATTGTAGCGGCAACTGCACAGCGAAGGTGCCAGGCCCGGCGGGGATCGCCGGAGCCTATTGCCGCCAGTGTGCCCGGCTATCACCGCCGCCCGTGGCTTGGAGACACGGACGGGGCAGGGGGGCGGGTCTACGGCGTCAGGGCTGGCGCAGCACCGCCAGCACCGCCTGTTCGTCAACGTCCGGGACAATGCAGGCCTGGCCAAACGCGGTCCACAGGATCAGGCGCAGCTTGCCGGCGGTGTTCTTCTTGTCCAGGCGCATGTGTGCCAGCAGGGTCTGGGCGGTCAGTCCGGCCGGAATCTGCGTGGGCAGTTCAAAACTGCGCAGCAGCTGCTCCAGCGCGTCGGCATCGCGATCAGTGGCCATGCCCAGCCGGGCCGACAGCCGTGCGGCCAGCAGCATGCCGATGGCCACCGCCTCGCCATGGATCAGGTTGTCGCTGCCCGGCGCGGCGTAGCCCTGGGCGGTTTCGATCGCGTGGCCGAAGGTATGGCCCAGGTTGAGCAGGGCGCGCTCGGCCTTTTCCAGCGGATCGCGGGCGACGATCTCGGCCTTGTGCTCGCAGCTGGCGGCAATGGCCAGGGCCAGTGCTTCGCTGTCGCCTGCCAGCAGGGCCGGCCGTTCCTGCGCCAGCCACTGGCCAAAGCGCAGGTCGCCCAGCGCGGCGTACTTGATGACCTCGGCCAGGCCGGCGCGCAGTTCGCGTGGCGGCAGGGTGGCCAGGGTAGCGGTATCGGCAATCACCGCCCGGGGCGGATGGAAGGCACCGACCAGGTTCTTGCCCTGCGGCAGATCCACCGCGGTCTTGCCGCCGACCGAGGAATCGACCATCGCCAGCAGGCTGGTCGGCAGTTGTACGCAGTCGATGCCGCGCATCCAGCAGGCGGCGGCAAACCCGGCCAGGTCGCCGACCACGCCGCCGCCCAGGGCCAGCACGCAGGCATCACGGGTGGCGCCCAGGCCAGCCAGGGCGTCGATCACCCGGGCGAAATTGTCCAGGGTCTTGGAGGCCTCGCCGGCAGCGATCACCTGCTCGCCGATCAGCAGCTCGGGGCGCTGCTGCAGCAGCCGTTGGCGCAGTGCCGGCAGGTACAGCGGCGCGACCTGGTCATCGCTGACGATCAGCACATGGCGGCCACGGATATGGCCGGCGATCAGTGCGCCGTCCTCGAGCAGGCCGTGACCGATGTGGATGGTGTAGGGGCTGTCACCGTGGACGGTGACGGTGCGGATGGCAGTCATTGGGGGGTGGGTCCGGTCAGTTGGTGCCAGTGGGCGGCCAGTTGCAGCACCAGCTGTGCGGTAGCTTCGGCTGGAATGTATTGGTCGGTATCCAGGCAAAGCTCGCCAAGCTGGCGATACAGCGGGTCGCGCTGCACGGCCATGTCCTGCAGTACCTGGGCACGGTCGTGACGCTGCAGCAGCGGCCGGGTGCGGTCGCGCGACAGCCGTTCCAGCTGGGCCGTGACGCTGACATGCAGGTGCACGACAAAGGCGCGCTCGGCCATCAGTTGACGGTTGGCGGCCGACAGCACCGCACCGGCACCGGTAGCCACCAGCACGCCATCGGCACGCAGCGCCTGCGCCAGGGCCTGGCTTTCATGCCCACGGAAGCCCTTCTCGCCCAGATGTTCAAACAGCTCGGCAATGCTGCTGCCAGACAGCTCGCTGATCAGCACGTCCAGGTCAATGAAATGCAGGCCGAAACGCTCGGCAACACGGCGTCCGAGGCTGGTTTTGCCGGCGCCGGTGGGGCCGATGAAGACGAGGTTGCTGGAGGGATTCATCGCCACGATCCTAGCATTTCACTGCCACCGGCTTAACACCGACTCGGCGAGGATGGCACCTGGCGCTTTGCCATCTGCCCGAAGGAGTGGTGTCCATGTCTGTTGCCAAGGTGATTGAAGTCAGTGCGTCATCCAAAACCAGTGTCGAAGATGCGGTGCGTACCGGTCTGAAAAAAGTCGCCACCACGGTCAAGGGGATACAGGGAGCCTGGGTCAACGAGATCAAGGCCCATACCGATGCCAATGGTGAGATCAGCGAGTGGCGGGTCAACATGCGGGTGACCTTCCTGGTGGAGTGAATCCGTTCCAGGTCATGCCCGACGCACGGCGCTGTGCATCCAGTTCGATGCATAGCGCCGCCTGGCAGGGCAGGGTGGCCAGGGCATGCCGGCCGATCCGTTCAAAATGTGCCAGGAAGTGCTCCAGCGCAGCCCGTGACATGCCGGCCCGCTGCTGGCTGGCCGCCAGCCGGGCTTCCTGCTCGGCGCGCCAGTCCAGCACGATTTCCCAGCCCGGGGGCTGCAGGAAACACCACCAGTCCAGTTGCTGCCACAGCGCAGGGTAGTCCTGCGCCAGGCGCTGGTTGCACCACTGTCGCCAGCGCCGGTCCGGGTCGTGTTCGCGCTCCAGCGCGTTGATCGGCGTCATCAGTGCCTGCCTGTGCTGGGCACCGGCCGCGAGCATCCAGCCTTCCACCACCAACAGGTCCAGCTGTGCCGGTGCCCGTGGCCAGTGCTGCGGCGGCAGGCGATCATCGGCGAGTTTGTCAAAGCGCGGCAGTGCACAGGGCCGGCCCTGGCGCAGGGCGGCGATGGTCGCCAGTGCCAGCGCCAGGTCATGGCTGCCCGGTGGGCCACGCGTGGCCAGCAACGGGTGCACCTGGCTGGCCAGCCGCTGCCGCTGTGCGGCCGGCAGGTAGACGTCATCCAGTGACAGCGTCGCTGCGCGCAGCCCCTGTTGCCCGGCCAGTGCCACCATGCTGGCGGCCAGGGTGCTCTTGCCGCTGCCCGGCGGCGCGCTGATCCCCAGCACCTGCAGCCGTTGCCGGCTGGCAGGGCGACTGGCCAGCAGCAGGGCCGCCAGCGGGTGGACAGCGGTAGGCGTGGCAGGGCGCATGCGGTCACAATAGCCCTTCCTTGGTTGGTGTGATGGATGGATATGAGCCAGCTGTACCGAACTGCCCTGGCAACCTTTGCCGGCCTGCTCGACGAGGCGGCCAGCAGTGGCATTGCCGATCCCAATGCGATGGTGGTTGCCAGTGTCGATGCGGCAGGGCGGCCGTCCTCGCGCACGGTGCTGTTGAAAGCCTTCGATGAGCGCGGTTTTGTCTTCTATACCCACCTGCAGTCGCGCAAGGGCCGCGAGCTGGGCGCCAACCCGGCCTGCGCGCTGTTGTTTCTGTGGCGCCATCTGCGCCAGGCGGGGGTGCAGGTACGCATCGAGGGCGATGTGCAGCAGGTCGATGACGCCGAGGCCGATGCCTACTTTGCCAGCCGGCCGCGGATGAGCCAGCTCGGCGCCTGGGCCTCGCTGCAGTCGCAGACCCTGCCGGATGTGGCGACCTTCGAACAGCGCCTGGCGCGCGAGGAGGCCCGTTTTGCCGATGGCCCGGTGCCGCGTCCGGCCGGCTGGAGCGGGCTGCGCGTGGTGCCGCGCAGTTTCGAGTTCTGGTACGGGGCCGGCTACCGCCTGCATGAGCGGGTGTGCATCGAGCTCGGCGCCGATGGCCAGTGGTCCCAACGCCTGCTCTACCCGTAAACGATGGCCCTGCAGCCGATGTGGCGGGTGCAGGTGAGCGTGCCGCTGGCGGCACTGGCGGCGGTGCGCGCAGGCATCCTGGCGGTGGACCGGCTGGCCGCCGGCGGCTATGACAGCGGCCTGTTCGAGCAGGCCGTGGGCATCGAGCAGTTCCGCCCGCTGCCCGGCAGTTCCCCGGCCCTGGGCGAAGTCGGCCAGTGCCAGCGGGTGCCGGCGGTGATCGTGCAGTTCCATCTGCCGCCCGATCAGGCGCGGCTGCAGCGCATCATCGAACACGGCATCGCCCCGCATCACCCCTGGCACAGTCCGGTGATCGAGGTCAGCCCCATATGGCTGTGCGTGGACCAGCCCGATCCGGTCAGTCCACCCCGGCCTGACGCAGCCAGCGCCACAACGTGGTGCGTGAGACCTGGTAATGCGCCATCAGCCGCTGGCGGTCGCCACCAAAGCGGTGCAGCTGCTGGCGCAGGCTCTGCCCATCCGGGCGCCGGGGCGCTGCGGGCGGGTGCTGGGCGGCCACCGTCACGGTCGCGGTCTGGCTGAAAAGCTCGGGCAGCCACTGCTGCAGGTGGCTGACCTCGACCGCGCCCTGCGGCCGGTGACGCCAGTGCAGGGCGATGCGTTCGGCCATCATCCGCAGTTCACGCACATTGCCCGGCCACGGGCAGGCAAGCAGGAAATCGCGTGCTCCGGCCGAGAGCGGCACCACCGGTCCGCCCACGGCCAGGTAATGGTCCAGCAGCAGCGCGGCATCGCCGGTGCGCTCGCGCAGTGCGGGCAGCGCCAGGGTCAGCCCGGCCAGGCGGTGATACAGGTCGGCACGGAAGCGGCCGTCGGCCACCTGCGCGGCCAGCGGCTGGCTGCAGCTGGCCAGCAGGCGCACATCATGCCCGCCGGTGTGGCTGCGGGCCTGTGCGGTGGCATCGACCAGGCGCAGCAGCCGGCCCTGCAGCGGCAGCGGCAGTTCATCGATGTTGTCCAGCAGCAGGCTGCCGGCCGAGGCCGACTCCAGCAGCGGACTGCGCTGGCCACTGCTGCTGTAGGCCAGCTCGCTTTCCAGGCTGCTGGCATCCAGGCCACTGCAGCCGAGTACCTGCAGGCGGCCATTGCGTGCGCTGGCGGCATGCAGCTGGCGTGCGACCAGGCCCTTGCCGCTGCCGGCCTCGCCGCTGATCACTACCGGGCTTGGCTGCGGTGCGTACAGTGCGATCCGGCTGCGCAGCGCGGTCATCGCCTCGCTCTCGCCGAGCAGCAGCTGGCGCGCCGGCTTGCGCCCGCCGCGGCCCGGGCGCGGGCCGGGCAGGGCCGGGGCATTGGCCCGGGCCAGCTGCAGCGCCTGCTCGAAACTGCGGCGCACCGCGTCGGCCGAGTACAGCAGCACCCCGGGCAGGCCATTGGCCTCGGCAAAGTCGATTGCCATGCCGGTGCCGACAATCACCCCGACCCCGCGCGCCTTCAGGTCGGCCACACAGTCGCGTGCCTCCTCGCGGGTCTCGAAGCTGCGGTGGGCCAGTTCCAGCCCGAAGGCGTGTGCGAACGGGTCGATGTCGGGCAGGTCGCCGGCATGGGTGACCAGGCCGACCGCCGGGTGGATGCGGCGGGCACGGGTCAGCGCGCCAATCAGGTCAAACCCGGAGGCCTGCACGGTGACCAGCGGCACCTGCAGCCGGCCACGCAGGAAGGCGGCATTGGCGCCGCCGGCCACCACCGCATCGCAGTGTTCGCGGTACAGGCGCTGGTCGATGACCTGGTGGGCCTGCTCGAAGGCCAGGTCGATGGCATGCACGCGGGCGCGGTCGGCATATTCCAGGGCCACATCGGCCAGCAGCCCGGCCAGACGCGAGACGCTGACCGTCCAGATCACGGGGAGGGTGTCGGCCGTATTCATGGTTCATCGATGCGCAGGTGTGAAACAAAGTGAAACGTTTGTTGCACTGTTTTGCAACACTGGTTTTTCAATATCAGTGACTTATAGCCTTCAATGGTTATTGGGTGATGATCACTGCATGGCCATTTCCGGCCCCACGCCAGCTGGCTGTCCGGCCAGTGGCACGTACGTGCACGCATTTTCTGGAGAGAAGACGATGAGCGAAACCACCACCCCCGCACCGGCCTTCAAGCCGAAGAAATCGGTTGCCCTCTCCGGCCATGCCGCCGGCAACACCGCGCTGTGCACCGTCGGCCGCTCGGGCAATGACCTGCACTACCGTGGCTACGACATCCTGGACCTGGCCCGCACCTGCGAATTCGAGGAAGTGGCCCACCTGCTGGTGCACGGCAAGCTGCCCAACCGCGCCGAGCTGGCCGGCTACAAGGCCAAGCTGAAGTCGCTGCGTGGCATTCCGGCTGCGGTCAAGGGCGCGCTGGAGGAACTGCCGCCGTCGGCCCACCCGATGGACGTGATGCGTACCGGTGTCTCGGTGCTGGGCTGCGTGCTGCCGGAGAAGGACGACCACAACCATGCCGGCGCGCGTGACATCGCCGACAAGCTGATGGCCAGCCTCGGCTCGATGCTGCTGTACTGGTACCACTACAGCCACAACGGCAAGGTCATCGACGTGGAGACCGACGATGACTCCATCGGTGGCCACTTCCTGCACCTGCTGCACGGCGCACCGGCGCCCAAGAGCTGGGTCGATGCGATGCACACCTCGCTGATCCTGTACGCCGAGCATGAGTTCAACGCCTCCACCTTCACCAGCCGGGTGATCGCCGGCACCGGCTCGGACATGTACAGCTGCATTGCCGGCGGCATCGGCGCACTGCGCGGCCCCAAGCACGGCGGTGCCAATGAGGTCGCCTTCGAGGTGCAGAAGCGCTACGAGACCGCCGACGAGGCCGAGGCCGATATCCGTGCCCGGGTCGAGCGCAAGGAAGTGGTGATCGGCTTTGGCCACCCGGTCTACACCGTGTCCGATCCGCGCAACGAGGTGATCAAGACCGTCGCCCGCGAGCTGAGTGATGAGGCCGGCAACCGCAAGATGTACGACATCGCCGAGCGCCTGGAGTCGGTGATGTGGGATGCCAAGAAGATGTTCCCGAACCTGGACTGGTTCAGTGCGGTCAGCTACCACATGATGGGCGTGCCGACGGCGATGTTCACCCCGCTGTTCGTGATTGCCCGCACTGCCGGCTGGAGCGCGCATGTCATCGAGCAGCGCATCGACGGCAAGATCATCCGCCCCAGTGCCAACTACACCGGTCCGGAAGACCAGGTGTTCGTGCCGCTGGACCAGCGCTGAGCACTGCGCCGCCTGCCGTACCTGGGCAGGCGGCCGTTTCCTTGCCGGCACGCCCGTGCCGCCTTCCTTCAAGCCCGCCGTCATCGTAGGCCCGCCATGAACCGCAACCACCGCAAGCCCCTGCCGGGCACCTCCCTGGACTATTTCGACGCCCGTGCGGCCGTGGAGGCGCTGGCCCCCGGTGCCTGGGCGCAGCTGCCGTACACCGCGCGCGTGCACGCGGAAAACATCGTGCGCCGGGCCGAGCCGGCGATCATCGATGACTGCCTGCGCCAGCTGATCGAGGTCAAGCGCGAGCGCGATTTTCCGTGGTTCCCGGCGCGGGTGGTCTGCCATGACATCCTCGGCCAGACCGCGCTGGTGGACCTGGCCGGCCTGCGTGATGCCATTGCCGAAGCCGGCGGCGACCCGGCCAAGGTCAACCCGGTGGTGCCGGTGCAGCTGATCGTGGACCACTCGCTGGCGGTGGAATGCGGCGGCTATGACCCGCAGGCGTTTGCCAAGAACCGGGCGATCGAGGACCGGCGCAATGCCGACCGCTTCCACTTCATCGACTGGACCAAGCTGGCCTTCGAGAACGTCGATGTGATCCCGCCGGGCAACGGGATCATGCACCAGATCAACCTGGAGAAGATGAGCCCGGTGATCGGCGTTACCGACGGCGTGGCCTACCCGGATACCTGCGTCGGCACCGACTCGCATACCCCGCACGTGGACGCGCTGGGCGTGATCGCCGTTGGCGTCGGCGGGCTGGAAGCGGAGAACGTGATGCTCGGCCGCGCCAGCTGGATGCGCACCCCGGAGATGATCGGGGTGGAGCTGAGCGGCCGCCCGCAGCCGGGGATCACCGCCACCGACGTGGTGCTCGCCTTGACCGAATTCCTGCGCAAGGAAAAGGTCGTGGGTGCTTACCTGGAGTTCCGTGGCCCGGGCGCGGCGGCGCTGACCATCGGCGACCGCGCCACCATCGCCAACATGGCCCCGGAATACGGCGCCACCGCGGCGCTGTTCTTCATCGACGACAACACCCTGGACTACCTGCGCCTGACCGGCCGCGAGCCGGCGCAGGTGGCGCTGGTGGAAACCTATGCCAAGGCCGCCGGGCTGTGGGCCGATGACCTGGCCGCGGCGCGCTACGAGCGCGTGCTGCACTTTGACCTGTCCAGTGTCGAGCGCACCCTGGCCGGGCCGTCCAACCCGCACCGCCGGCTGCCGGTGGCTGCGCTGGCCGAGCGCGGCATCGCCGATGCCGCCAAGCTGGAAGCCGGTCGTGCCGATGAGGCCCGTGGCCTGATGCCCGATGGCGCGGTGATCATCGCCGCGATCACCTCGTGCACCAACACCTCCAACCCGCGCAACGTGATTGCCGCCGGCCTGCTGGCACGCAACGCCAATGCGCGTGGCCTGACCCGCAAGCCGTGGGTGAAGTCCTCGCTGGCACCGGGTTCGAAGGCGGTGCAGCTGTACCTGGAAGAAGCCGGGCTGAAGGCCGAGCTGGAGCAGCTGGGCTTTGGCATCGTTGCCTTTGCCTGCACCACCTGCAACGGCATGAGTGGTGCGCTGGACCCGGCGATCCAGCAGGAAATCATCGACCGCGACCTGTACGCCACCGCCGTGCTCAGCGGCAACCGCAACTTCGATGGCCGCATCCATCCCTACGCCAAGCAGGCCTTCCTGGCCAGCCCGCCGCTGGTGATCGCCTATGCGATCGCCGGCACGATCCGCTTTGACATCGAGAAGGATGTGCTGGGCATCGACGCCGATGGCAACGAGGTGCGCCTGGCTGATATCTGGCCGAGCGATGCGGAAATCGACGCGGTCGCGGCCAAGGCGGTCAAGCCGGAACAGTTCCGCAGCGTGTACGAGCCGATGTTCGCACGCAGCAAGGCCGCCGCGGCGCGGGTCAGCCCGCTGTACGAGTGGCGCGCGCAGTCCACCTACATCCGCCGCCCGCCGTACTGGGAGGGCGCGCTGGCCAAGCCGCGCACGCTCACCGGCATGCGCCCGCTGGCCCTGCTCGGTGACAACATCACCACCGACCACCTGTCCCCGTCCAACGCGATCCTGGCCTCCAGTGCCGCCGGCGAATACCTGGCCAAGATGGGCCTTCCCGAGGAGGACTTCAACTCCTACGCCACCCACCGCGGCGACCACCTCACCGCCCAGCGCGCCACCTTCGCCAACCCCAAGCTGATCAACGAAATGGCCGTGGTCGATGGCCAGGTCCAGCAGGGCTCGCTGGCGCGGGTCGAGCCGGAAGGCCAGGTCATGCGGATGTGGGAGGCGATCGAGACCTACATGCAGCGTGGCCAGCCGCTGATCATCATTGCCGGTGCCGACTACGGTCAGGGCTCATCGCGCGACTGGGCGGCCAAGGGCGTGCGCCTGGCCGGGGTCGAGGTGATCGTGGCCGAGGGCTTCGAGCGCATCCACCGCACCAACCTGATCGGCATGGGCGTGCTGCCGCTGGAGTTCCTGCCCGGCACCAACCGCCTGACCCTGGGCCTGGACGGCACCGAGACCTACGACGTGGTCGGCACCCCGGCCCCGGGCGCCCAGCTGACGCTGCAGGTCAACCGCCGTGATGGCACCCAGGTCGTGGTCCCGGTCCTGTGCCGGCTGGACTCGGACGAGGAAGTCTCGGTCTACCAGGCCGGCGGCGTGCTGCAGCGCTTTGCCCAGGACTTCCTGGCCGGCAATGCCTGAGGCATGAGCACGGCCCGGATGTTCTTTGCCGCCATGCCGCCGCCACCGGTGCGCATGGCCATCGAGGCCGCCGCGCGCGAGCACGGCGTCCTCGATGCACTGGGACGTGCGTTGTTTGCACCGGGCAACTGGCACCAGTCGTTGTCCGAGCGCATCGTTGATCACGACGATGCGCTGGGTGACCGTGTGGCCAACCTGTCCGGCCGCATCCAGCAGGTTCTGCGTGCAGGCGGCAGCCCTGGTTTACCACGCTCGGTCCTTGCCCTGTCACTATCTGCTTGCCTCGACCCTCTGTTGACCCGCACACCGCCATGACTGTCCTGCGCTGCACGGCCAAACTGCTTAAGCGCCTGAAACTGCCTGCCAAGCCGCCGGAGCCCGAGCCGCAGGCCAATCCGCTGGGCGAGTGGTATGCCGATATCGACTTCTGGAACCGCAAGCCGTATGTGGTGATGCTCAATGCCGCCACCGGCGCGACGCTGATGCTCAATGGCAATGCGGCCGGCCTGCGCATGCTGCACGAGCGGGCGCTGCTGCAGTTCGCCTCGATCTGCGAGCACTTTGACCTGCGTGGGCCCGGTGTGGATGCGGAACTGCACGGCTTCGATGCCGGTTTCACCTTCGCCGCCACCCGCGATCGCAGCCTGCTGGCCTCGATGAATCAACGCAAGGAAATGGCCTGGTTGCGCTTCGAGCATGACGGCTACTCGCTGGCGGAAGCGGCGCTGCGGGAATGGGAAGGCTTCTTCAAGCACCCGGCGCTGGGCCGTAACACCCACCACAACATGGATTGGCACATGCCACTGGACCTGCTGCGGCAGCGGCTGATGCCGGCAGCGCAGGTCATTCCCTTTCCTTCGAGTCCATCAACAACCCCTTCGTCACAGGCCTGATGGTCTGGCGGCGGGGTATATCCTCACCCTGACCCTTCCCGCAGACAGGGGAGGCAACTGGAAGAAGAGTCGTCATGAAGCACATCCCCCAGATCAAGATCCCCGCCACCTACATGCGCGGTGGCACCTCCAAAGGCGTGTTCTTCCGTCTTGAGGATTTGCCCGAGGCCGCACGCGTGCCGGGTGTCGCGCGTGACCGCCTGCTGCAGCGGGTGATCGGCTCGCCCGACCCCTACGCCAAGCAGACCGACGGCATGGGCGGGGCGACCAGCTCGACCAGCAAGTGCGTGATCCTCTCGCCCAGCAGCAGGCCCGACCACGACGTGGACTACCTGTATGGCCAGGTCGCGATCGAGGAGGACTTCGTCGACTGGTCGGGCAACTGCGGCAACCTGTCCACCGCCGCCGGCGCCTTTGCCATCCATGCCGGCTACGTTGATCCGGCCCGCGCCGATGCCAACGGCATCTGCACGGTACGCATCTGGCAGGCCAACATCGGCAAGACCATCCTGGCCCATGTGCCGGTGGCCGATGGCGCGGTGGTGGAGGCCGGTGACTTCGAACTGGACGGGGTGACCTTCCCGGCCGCGGAGATCGTGCTGGAGTTCCTGGATCCGTCCGACGAGGGCGAAGGCGAGGGCGGTGGTGCACTGTTCCCGACCGGCAACCTGATTGACGTGCTGGATGTGCCAGGCGTGGGGGCACTGCCGGCCACGCTGATCACTGCCGGCATTCCCACCGTGTTCGTCAATGCCCAGGACATCGGCTTTGCCGGCACCGAGCTGCAGCCGGCGGTCAACGGCGACAAGGCACTGTTGGCGCGGCTGGAAGACATCCGCGTGGCCGGCGCGCTGGCGATGGGCCTGATCAGGACCGCCGAAGAAGCGGCCACCCGCCAGCACACGCCCAAGATCGCCTGGGTCGCACCGCCTCAGGATTACCTCAGCTCGGCCGGCAAGCCGATCGCCGCCGGCGATATCGATGTCAACGTGCGTGCGATGTCAATGGGCAAGCTGCACCACGCGATGATGGGCACTGCCTCGGTGGCCATTGCCACCGCCGCGGCGATTCCGGGCACCCTGGTCAACCAGGCCGCCGGCGGCGGCGCCCGCGAGGTGGTGCGTTTTGGCCACCCTTCCGGCACCTTGCGGGTCGGCGCCCAGGCCCGGCAGGTGGACGGGCAGTGGACGGTGACCCGCGCTGTGATGTCGCGCTCGGCGCGGATCCTGATGGAAGGCTGGGTGCGGGTGCCGCAAGGCAGCTTCTGAGCCAGCGGCGCGGCTGCCGGGCGGAGACCTGATCCGGGTTCGGGAGCCAACCCCGGGCCTGGGCCCGGCGACAACTGCGGCCAGGCGCACGCCGTGATGCCATGGCCGCTGGCTATACTCCCGGGCAACGCTGGGAGAACGCCATGATCAACAGGATGTCGATGTGCGCGCGCTGGAGTGTCATGGCCTGGGCCATGCTGGTGCTGCTGGTGCTGGCTGGCTGCAAGGACGACCCCGCCGGGGTGCTGCCGCCGGTCACGGGGGAGCGCCTGGCTGCCAGCCGGGAAGCGGTGGAAGGTTTTGCGCTGGTGGCGGCCTATCCGGAAACCAGCGATGAAGGCGTCAGCCTGGTGCTGGAGTTCAGCCAGCGGCTGTTGCCGACCCAGGACTTTGACCACCTGCTGCAGGTGGAGGATGCCAAGGCCGAGGAAAGCAGCTGGACCCTGGATGACGATGGCCTGCGCCTGCGTTACCCGTTTGCCCAGGCCAACCGCGATTACCGCATCACCATTGCCGCGGCGCTGCAGAACAGCGATGGCCAGCCGCTGGGCCAGCCACGCACGGTCAGCGTGCACAGTGGCCAGCTGCCACCATCGGCCTCGTTTGCCTCGCAGGGCAGCGTGCTGCCGGCCCGCGACAGCCGTGGCCTGCCGGTGGTGTCGGTCAATGTGGCCGATATCGATGTCGAGTTCCTGCGCGTGCGGCCTTCGGCCCTGCCGGTCTTCCTGCGCCAGTACCAGCGCGCCGGTTCGCGCGGTGGCTGGGAACTGGATTCGCGCTACAACGGCAACAAGCCGTTGGCCGATCTGGCCGACCCGGTGTTTGTCACCCGCTTTGCGCTGGAGACCCGGGCCAACGAGCGCGCGGTTTCCTACCTGCCGATCGGCCAGATCAGCCAGTTGCGCGAGCCCGGCCTGTACTTTGCCCTGCTCAAGCGCAGCGGCAGCTATGCCCAGGAATGGGAAACCACGTTTTTCAGCGTCACCGACATCGGCCTGCATGTGCGCGCCTACGGCGAGCGGCTGTTCGTGCACACCGCCTCGCTGGCCACCGGCCAGCCACTGGCCGATACCCAGCTGCGCATTGTCGATGCCAAGGGCGAGCCGCTGCTGCGCGCGCGCACCGACCGTCACGGCAATGCCCTGCTCGATTACCGCCTGGATGCCGGGCATGTGCTGCTGGCCAGTTCGGGCAAGGACCAGAGCCTGCTGGCGTTCAACCAGCCGGCGCTGGACCTGAGCGAGTTTGCGGTGGCCGGGCGGCGCAACGCCTGGTTTGATGTGTTTGCCTGGTCCGGACGGGATCTGTACCGTCCGGGCGAAACCCTGCGGGTGTCGGCGCTGCTGCGCGACCAGGACGGCAAGCCGCTCGCTGGCCCGGACCGGGCCGGCCAGGCTCTGTTCCTGAGCCTGAAACAACCCGATGGCAAGGTCTTCCGCCAGGCCCGGGTGGAGCCGGGCGAGCAGGGCTACCTGCAGTTCGAGCAGGCCATTCCCGGCGATGCACCGACCGGACGCTGGCAGCTGGAGTTCCGCACCGAGCCGGAAAGCCGCGAGGTGATCCAGGCGATGAGCCTGCGCATCGAGGAGTTCCTGCCCGAGCGGATGAAGCTGGAGCTGGACAGCCCCCGGGCCACGCTGGCCGGCGACGGCACCTTCCCGGTTTCTGCGCAGGCGGCCTACCTGTATGGCGCGCCGGCCGGCGGCAACCGGTTTACCGGGCGGTTGGCGTTGAGCGTGGCGCGCACCCCGCTGGAAGGCCAGCTGCCCGGCTATCTGTTTGGCGATGCCACCGTCAGCCTGCCGGCGGCCACCAATGAGGACCTGATCGACGTTGCCCTGCCTGCCGATGGGCGCTGGCAGGCCAGCCTGCCGCTGCCGGCCGAAGCGTTGGCGGCCAGGACGCCGATCCTGGCCAGCTTCAATGCCAGCGTGCACGAGACCGGTGGCCGTGCGGTCAACCGCAGCATTTCCCGGGTGCTGTGGCCGGCGCCGCAGCTGGTCGGCATCCGCCCGCTGTTCGATCTGGCCGAAGGCGCCGACCTCAATGCCAAGGCCGGTTTTGCGCTGGTCCGCGTGGATGCACAGGGCCGGCCGCAACCGCTGAAGGGGGTGCAGGTCAGCCTGGTGCGCGAGCTGCGTGATTACCACTGGACGCTGCAGGACGGGCGGTGGAACTACGACTTCAACCGGCGCTACCAGAACGTGCAGACGCGCACCGTGGACCTGGGCAGCGGGCCGCTGACGCTGGATTTTGCGCTGGAATGGGGCCAGTACCGGCTGGAGGTGCGTGATCCACAGACTGGCCTGCTGACCCGGCTGCCATTTCATGTCGGCTGGAACTGGGACGATGGCAACCGTGGCCTGGATGCGCGCCCGGACAAGGTCAAGCTGGCGCTGGACAAGACCAGCTACCGGGCCGGCGATACCGTGCAGGTGCAGGTCACCGCGCCGCAGCGCGGGCATGGCCTGTTGCTGGTGGAAACCGACCGCCTGCTGCATGTACAGCCGATCGAGGTCAAACCCGACGGCCGCTTCCAGGTGCCGGTGACGGCGGACTGGGAGCGCCATGATGTCTACCTGAGCGCGTTGGTCTTCCGTGGTGGCAGTGCCAGCAGCCGGGTGACCCCGGCGCGCGCGCTCGGCGTGGTCCATGTTCCGATCGATCGCAGTGCACGCAAGCTGGCGGTGCAACTGCAGGCGCCGGCGCAGATGCAGCCGGGGCGTGCCCTGCAGGTCAGCGTGCAGGCGCCGGCGCTGGCCGGCAAACGCGCCCATGCCACGCTGTCGGCGGTGGATGTGGGCATCACCAACATCACCCGTTATCCGGTGCCCGACCCGGCGGCGCATTTCTTTGCCCAACGCCGTTTTGGCATAGACGCCCATGACCTGTACGGCCGGGTGATCGAGAGCTTCGAAGGCGGCATGGGCAAGCTGCGCTTTGGTGGTGACATGGCGCTGGATGCGCTGCCGCAGGCGCGCCGGCCCACGGCCCGGGTGCAGACGGTGGACCTGTTTGCCGGCCCGGTGCAGCTGGATGCGCAGGGGCGGGCCACGCTGCGGGTGGAAGTGCCCGATTTCAACGGCACCCTGCGTGTTTCCAGCGTGGTCTACGGCGATGACAGTTATGGCCAGGCCAGCGCGCAAACCGTGGTCCGCGCCCCGCTGGTGGCCGAGGCGAGCATGCCGCGGGTACTGGCGCCGGGCGACCGCAGCGAGGTCACCCTGGATGTGCAGAACTTCAGCGGCAAGGCCGGCAGCTTCCGCGTGCGGGTCGACGCCGAGGGGCCGTTGCGGATCGAGGCCGGCAGCCGCAACGTGACCCTGGCCGATGGCGCCCGGCAAACGCTGAACTTTGCCGTGCAGGCCCTGCAAGGGCACGAGCTGGGCCGTGTGCATGTGCGCGTGGACGGTGCCGGAGTCCGTGTGGATCGGCGTTATGACCTGCCGGTGCGTGCACCGTGGCCGCAGGTGCTGCGCACCGCCACGGCGCAGTTGGCGCCCGGGCAGGCCCGGCGCTTTGATCCGGCGCTGGCCGAGGGGCTGTTGCCGGCCTCGGTGCAGGCACGGATGCAGCTCTCGCCGGTGCCACCGATTCCCTATGCCAGTGCGCTGCAGGGCCTGCTCGACTACCCCTACGGCTGTGTCGAGCAGACCACCAGCCGCGGCTGGGCCGCCTTGCTGCTGGATGCGGACAACGCGCGCAGCCTGGGCATGCAGGGGCTGGACAGCGGCGAGCGTGCCGCGCGGCTGGAAGGCAGTTTCGCCCGGTTGGCGGCCTTGCAGAACAGCAGCG
This sequence comes from Stenotrophomonas koreensis, assembly GCF_001431525.1. GTDB lineage: Bacteria > Pseudomonadota > Gammaproteobacteria > Xanthomonadales > Xanthomonadaceae > Stenotrophomonas > Stenotrophomonas koreensis. The sequence goes on along the minus strand of NZ_LDJH01000029.1, from coordinate 5,009 downwards.
GCCATTTCTCGATGTGGGGTGGCAACGATGGCAGCGTGCCGATGCTCACCCCGCATGTGGCCGAGTTCCTGCTGCGCGCCCGCCAGGGCGGTTTTGCCGTCCCCGGCCATGTACTGGACAAGGCGCTGCAGCGGTTGAAGGAGGACCTGCTCGGCAACAGCCAGCAGTTCTATGGGCAGAGCCATCGTGACCAGCTGCGCATTGCCTACCGTGCCCATGCCGCCTATGTGCTGGCGCGCGTGAACCAGGCGCCGCTGGGGACGTTGCGCACGATGTATGACAACGAGCTCAAGCAGGCGGCCGGCCCGTTGCCGGCGGCCTATCTGGGGGCTGCGCTGGCGCTGCAGGGCGACCGCACCCGCGGGCAGGCCGCGATGCGCCAGGCCTTGGACAGCTCGGCCACACGCGGCATCGATCTGAACGATTACGGCAGCGCGGTGCGTGATCGCTCGCTGGTGCTGGCACTGGCGCTGGAGCACGGCCTGAATGGCAACAGCACGCTGGCCATGGAGGTGTCGCGTGAGCTGCAGGCGCGCGCCGGTGATGGCCGCCTGTGGCTGAGCACCCAGGAGCAGATCGCGCTGGCACGGCTGGGCGAGCGGCTGGTGGCCGGTGCCAGTGAGCGCTTGAGCGGGCAGTTGCTGCTGGCAGGGGAGAGCCAGGCGGTCAGTGGCGAGCGGCTGTTTTCCCGGGTGTTTGACGGCGCGCAGCTGGCCAGTGGAATCAGCTGGCAGGCCGGCCCTGCCGGCAGGGTCTACGCCAGCTATGAAGTGGCCGGTATCCCCCGCCAGCCGCCGGCCTTTGACGAGCGCCACGTACGGGTGCAGCGGCAGTATTTCAACCCGGACGGCAGCCGCTGGGCAGGGGGGGCGCTGCGCGAAGGGCAGTTGCTGCTGGCCCGGGTTTCCATCACCGCCAACCGCGCGATGCCCGAGGCGCTGCTGACCGAGCTGCTGCCGGCCGGGCTGGAACTGGAAAACCTCAACCTGGCCGATCCCAGACAGTGGGCCGATGTGCGCATCGACGGGGTCGCGGTGGCCGAGCGTGGCGAGCAGGCCAGCCTGCGTTACGAAGGCTTCCTGGATGACCGCTATGTCGCCGCGCTGCGGCTGTCGGCCGGCAGCACGGCACGGGTGTACTACCTGCTGCGTGCCGTCAGCCCGGGCAGCTACCAGGTGCCGCCGCCGCTGGTGGAGGACATGTACCGTCCGCAGCTGCGCGGGGTCGGCAAGGCCGAGCCGGCCAGCCTCGAGGTGGTCCAGCCCTGATGGTCGCGGGCAGTCCGGCCGGGCAGCGGCAGCCAGCGGCGGTGCCCGCCCGCCGCCCGCGGCTGTGGGCGTGGCTGCGCTGGGGCACGGTGGTGCTTCTGCTGGGGCTGTTGCTGCTGGACGCCCTGTTCCCGCCGCCGCTGCCGCAGCAGCGGGATACCGCCACCCTGGTGACCGCCGCCGATGGCACGCCGCTGCGGGCGTTTGCCGATGCCCAGGGCGTGTGGCGCTATCCGGCCGATCCGGGCAGCGTCTCGCCGCTGTTCCTGCAGGCGCTGCTGACCTACGAGGACCGCCACTTCTACCATCACCCCGGGGTCAATCCGTGGGCGTTGTGGCGTGCGGCCGGGCAGTGGCTGGGGCAGGGGCGGATCATCTCCGGTGGCTCCACCCTGACCATGCAGGTAGCGCGCCTGCTCGAGCCGGATACCCGTTCGGTGCTGGGCAAGGTGCGGCAGATCCTGCGCGCGCTGCAGCTGGAAGCACACCTGGACAAGCAGCAGATCCTGACCCTGTACCTGGAGCGTGCGCCGTACGGCGGCACGATTGAAGGCGTACAGGCGGCCAGTTGGGCCTACCTGGGCAAACCGGCCAGTGCGCTGTCGCATGCCGAGGCCGCGCTGCTGGCGGTGCTGCCGCAGGCACCCAGCCGCTTGCGCCCGGACCGACACCCACAGGCCGCACAGCGGGCGCGTGACAAGGTGCTGACGCGGATGCAGGCCCAGGGCGTCTGGAGTGCCGCCGACGTGGCCGATGCCCGCCAGGAAGCGGTGATTACCCGCCGGCTGCAACCGCCGATGCATGCCGCGCTGCTGGCCCAGCGCCTGCGCAACGCCCAGCCGCAGGCCGGGCAGATCGAAACCACCATTGATGCCGGCCTGCAGCGCGCGCTGGAAGAACGTCTGGTCAGCTACTTTGGCCGTCTGCCCGAGCGCAGTTCGGCCGCGCTGCTGGTGGTGGAAAACCGCAGCCTGCAGGCGCGGGCGTATGTCGGCTCGCTGGATTTTGCCGATGACCGGCGCGCCGGCCATGTCGACATGGTGCGCGCCTGGCGCTCACCGGGCTCGACCCTGAAGCCGTTGCTGTATGCGATGGCGCTGGATGAGGGCCTGGTGCACGGTGGCAGCCTGCTGGTGGATGCGCCGCAGTCCTTCGGCACCTACCGGCCCGGGAACTTCGACCAGACCTTTGCCGGGCCGGTGGCGCTGGATCAGGCCCTGCAGCAGTCACTGAACGTGCCCAGCGTGGACCTGCTGCAGCGGATCGGCCCGGCCCGGTTTGCCGCCCGCCTGCAGCATGCCGGCCTGCCGCTGCGCTTTGCCCCGGGCGCCGCGCCGAACCTGGCCTTGATCCTGGGCGGCACCGGCGCGCGGCTGGAAGACCTGGTCGGCACCTATGCCGCGCTCAGCCGCGGCGGCATCGCCGGCAAGGTGCGTTACCAGGCCGACAGCCCGCTGCTCGAGCGGCGGCTGGTCTCGCCCGGGGCGGCGTGGATTGTGCGACGTATCCTGATCGAGCAGCAGCGGCCCGGTTACCTGGCCGATACCTTCGATCCGGCCGGGCGGCTGCCGGTGGCCTGGAAAACCGGCACCAGTTATGGCTTTCGTGATGCCTGGGCGATTGGCAGTACCGCCGACTACACCGTCGGGGTCTGGGTCGGCCGGCCGGATGGCACGCCGCTGCCGGGCCAGTACGGCGCGATCACCGCGTTGCCGCTGCTGCTGGAGGTGGTCGACAGCCTGCCGCAGGGGCCCCATGCCGCCGACCGGCTGGCGATGCCGGCCAGCGTCAGCGAACAGACCATCTGCTGGCCCGGTGGCATCGGGCTGGCGCAGACCCCGCCCGGACAGTGTGCGCGGCGGCGTCAGGCCTGGGTGCTCGATGGCCAGCTGCCGCCGACCCTGGCCGAGCGCGATGCCCCGCTGCAATGGCCGCTGCGCAGCGAGCTCACGCTGGATCTGGACAGCGGTGAGCGCCTGAGTGCGCACTGCAGCGGCCCTCATCCGCGCCGTGGCCAGCGCCAGCTGCACCACTGGCCGATACGCTTGCAGCCGTGGCTGAGCCAGGCCGAGCGCGAGGCGGCGCGGCTGCCGCCACTGGCCGCCGATTGCGCCGATGATGGCCGGCCGCAGGCCGCCGCACTGCATGTGGAAGGGCTGCACGAGGGGGCGGTGATCGCCGCCGCCCCCGGGGCACAGCGGCGCCCGCTGCTGCGTCTGCGTGCGCTCGGTGCCACTTCGGCGGTGGATTGGCTGCGCGATGGCCGTTGGCTGGCGCGCACGCAAGCCGGCGCCGGGTTCGCGTTTGATCCCGGCACGCCGGGCGCCCACACCCTGACCGCGCTGGCCGCCGATGGCAACTGGCAGCGGGTCAACTACCGGGTGCTGGAATGAGCGCCGCCCGCGCCCACCGGGCGGCCATCGGTAGCACCCTACCGGCCGGACTGGCCGTGCTCAGCGCTTGAGCCAGGCCAGCATCGCCTCGGCCGATGAGACCTCGAACTGGCCCGGTTCCTCGATGGCCACATGCTTGATCACCCGGTGCTCGATATACATCGCAAAACGGCGGCAACGCGTGCCCATGCCCGAGGCCGAGGCATCCAGCTCCAGCCCCCAGTAACGGGTCAGTTCGGCATTGCCGTCAGACACCAGCTGCAGGGCGGGCGGCACCTTCTGCTCGCGGCCCCAGGCCTGCATCACGAACGGGTCATTGACCGCCATGCAGAACACCTGCACCCCGAGCTCGCTGAATTCGGCCAGATGGTCGACGAACCCTGGCAGGTGGCGTGCACTGCAGGTCGGGGTGAATGCCCCGGGGACACCGAAAACCACCACTTTCTGGCCTGCAAACAAGCTGCTGGCAAAGTGGGTCTGCAACCCTTCGCTGAGGGTTTTCAATGCAATGTCGGGAAGGCTGTCGCCGGCATGGACGGTCATGGCAGTGCTCTGGGTGATGAACCAAGCTTGAGTGTGCCTGATTGGCTGTTACGGTGGGGCTTGAATGCGTGCTGCGGCGCAACCACCTGCTTGCCGGTCATCAAGGTAGTCGGGTGGGACAATGTGCCCGGTCGCGCTCTGGTTGCGGTGGTCGTCTCGACCCGGAGCAGCAGTGCGGCACTGCTACCATGGCGGGGTTCAAGCCCGGCGGCCGCAAGGCCCCAGGCCACTTGCATGAGGTGAGCAATGCAGTTCAAGGATTATTACGCCACGCTGGGCGTGGAGCCGGGTGCCGGCGATGCGGAAATCAAGACCGCCTATCGCCGCCTGGCCCGCAAGTACCACCCGGATGTCTCCAAGGAAGCCGGGGCGGAGGAAAAGTTCAAGGGCATCAACGAAGCCTACGAGGCCCTGCGCGACCCGGAAAAGCGCGCCGCCTACGACCAGCTGCGTTCGCAGGGGTATCGCCCGGGCGATGAGGTCAACGTGCCACCGGGTTTCAATGGCGCCGGTGCCCAGGGTTTCGATTTTGGCGACATGTTCGGCGGCGGTGGTGCTGCCGGGGCGGGGGGCTTCAGCGATTTCTTTGAAAGCCTGTTCCGCCAGCGTGCCGGTGGCCGTGCCGGTGGCGGTTTTGCTGGCGCTGCCCCCAACCAGGACACCCGGGCCCGCTTTGCGGTGCCGCTGGAGGCGGTGTATGCCGGTGAAAGCCGGCGCATCACGGTCAATGGCCGGCAGCTGGATGTACGCATTCCCAAGGGCATCCGCCCCGGCCAGGTGATCCGCCTGGCCGGCCAGGGGCAGG
>NZ_LDJH01000028.1 GCF_001431525.1 Stenotrophomonas koreensis | reverse complement strand
AGCCGGAGCAGCCGGAGCAGGATCAACCGCCACCGCAGCTGTGGCAACCGTGGCGGCAGGCGGCTGTGCGGGCACCTGGGCGGCAGGGCGGAAAGCCAGCATCCGCAGCATCACCATTTCAAAACCGGCACGCGGAGTGGGGGCCAGCGGCAGGTCACGGCGGCCCGCCAGCGCCATCTGGTACCACAGCTGCACCACTTCGGCGCGCAGCTGCGCGGCAAAGGCATCGGCGTCGATGCCTTCGGCAACCAGCGGCGCAGAAGGCACCAGCTGGCGCACCTGGATCCGGTGCAGGCCTTCGGCCAGCGCATCCAGCACACTGGACCAGTCCGGCGAAAATTCCGCCAGCGCCTCGACGGTCTGCAGCAGGGCCGCACCATCACCATCGCTCAGGGCCTGCAGCAGCGCAGCAATCCGGGTACGGTCGACACTGCCGAGCATGCTGGCCACGACATCGGTGCGCAGCTCGCCGCCGGCATAGGCGATGGCCTGGTCCAGCAGGGACAGACCATCGCGCATCGAGCCATCAGCGGCGCGGGCCAGCTGGGAAATCGCCTCGTTGTCGGCAGCAATCTGTTCGGCGGCAAGGATTTTGCACATCTGCCCGCTGATCTGCGCATGATCCAGCCGCTTGAGGTTGAACTGCAGGCAGCGGCTGAGCACGGTCACCGGCAGCTTCTGCGGGTCGGTGGTGGCCAGCAGGAACTTCACATGCGCCGGCGGCTCTTCCAGGGTCTTGAGCAGCGCATTGAACGCCGCCTTGGACAGCATGTGCACCTCGTCGATCAGGTACACCTTGTAGTTGCCGCGGCTGGGCATGTATTGCGCGTTCTCGATCACCTCGCGCACATCGTCCACACCGGTATTGGAAGCGGCATCGATTTCCAGCAGGTCGATATAGCGCCCGGCATCGATATCCCGGCAGGCGGCGCATTCACCACAGGGGTCGGCACTGGTGCCGCGCTCGCAATTGAGCGACTTGGAAAAGATGCGCGCGATCGTGGTCTTGCCCACCCCGCGGGTGCCTGTGAACAGAAAGGCATGGTGCACCCGGCCGGTGTCCAGCGCATTGGACAGCGCACGCACCACATGCTCCTGGCCGACCAATTCGGCAAAACGCTTGGGGCGCCACTTGCGGGCCAGAACGAGATAGGACATCGGCTCGAGGAATAAGGTGGATGCGGCATTGTGCCACGCTCAACCTGCCCATACCGGGCCTTGCACGCAACCCTTGTCCTCACCGCAAACTAACGTTATGATTTGCGCCCCTGCACTGCTGCCACGGTAGCCGGTACAGGGCACGGAGAGGTGTCCGAGTGGTTGAAGGAGCACGCCTGGAAAGTGTGTAAGCGTCTAAACCGCGCTTCGGGGGTTCGAATCCCCCTCTCTCCGCCAGATTCAAATACCCGGGCCGCGCCACGCGCGGCTCGCGTCTATGGTGGCCCCGTCGGCCCCTCGCGACGCTAGATCGAAAACCCCGCCAGGGCCGGAAGGCAGCAACGGTATCGATCGACGCGGGCGCCGAGGCCAGCCGGCGGGGCTACCACCTTTTTGCGACTGTGCGAGCAGCACACTGCAGCTTTTCGCGCACGCCTGCCTGCAACCGGCCACAGGCGCCGGCTCAACCGGCGCGCGCTGCCGTCGGCTCGGCCAACGGCCACGACTGCCCCGGCTGCGCCACCTGCAGACCGCGCGCGCGCAAGGCCTGGCCATCGGCCACACTGCCATAGTGATAGACCACCATGCGCGCGCGCAGCGTCGCATCGTATTCGCGCTCCAGGTCATCCACCCCGGTATGCGATGGGTTGCCGTGCAGGCCACAGTCGTGGGCGATCAGCTCACCGGCGGCGGCAAAGCGCGCCAGCTGCTCGGGAATGGGCCGGGTATCGCCGGTCCACACCACACTGCCGGCCAGGCGCAGCCCGTAGGCGGTCTGCGGCCAATGGTGCCGCGCCTCGAACACCTCCAGGCGGATGCCGTCGTGCCAGAACGCCTCGCCGACCACGACCAGCTGGAACGCATCCCAGAAATTGGCGCCACCTTCGGCCAGCACATTCGGGTAATCGGCCACACGCCGGTGCAGCAACGGTACCACGGTTGCCGGCACATACAGCCGGATACGGCCACGCCGCGCCGGGTTGAAGAAAGCATCGACGAACAGCCGCTCGAAGCCGGCGACATGATCCAGGTGGACATGGGTGATGAACAGCGCATCGGGCATCGCGCCGTAGGTGGCGCGGTAGGCCGTCAGGCCCTCGCCACCACAGTCGATGGTCAGCCATGGCGCACCGTCGCGCTCGATCACCGCCATTGGCGAGCCCAGCTCCACCGCCGCGGCACTGCCCACCCCGAGAAAACGCAGCTGCCAGCGCATCAACAGCCCCGCGACCATGCCAGGTCGTAGGCACGCCGCAGCCGGGCAAAGTCACGTTCGACCTCGCCGACACTGCGTTGACCACGGTATTTCAGCAGCGACCGCTTCAAACGACGCAGGTTGCGCTCGCGCCAGCCGGTGGCAAGGATGCGGATCTGGCCACGGTCAAAGTCAATCAACCAGCAGCGGCCATTGGCATCGATCAGGATGTTGTGGGCATTCAGATCAGCATGGTCCAGGCCGGCACGATGGAAGCGCGCAATCATCCGCCCCACTTCTTCCCACGGTGCGCCCTCGCCGGCGATCTGTGCGCGCTCGGCCAACGAGCGCACCCCTTCCAGACGCTGCATCAGGATCGCCGCGCGGTAGCTGATACCCGAACGCAGGTACATCGCAGCGATCACCTGCGGCACCGGCAGGCCCTGCGCGTGCAGATGCCGCAGCAGACGGAACTCGGCAAAACTGCGCGTGCGCTGGGCACCGGTCCAGACATAGCGGTCAGCACTCAGGCGCGCTACCAGTCCGCCACGCCGGTAGTGCCGCAGCACACCCGGGCCGAACGGCGCATCGATGAACCAGGCACTGCCCCGCCCACCATCGCCGACGGGACGGGCACGCCCGGCCCAGAACTGCGGGTCAAACAGCGTTGCCTCGACTTGTCGCAACTGCTCCCGGTCAAACACAATGGCACCGTAGCTTCGCCCCTGGCGGCACGGCGTCATTGCTTCATTGGCGTCGAAAGCGACCATTCCATTGAGTCTAACAACACCATGCCGCAATCGTCCTCCCCCTTGTGCCTTTTACGCCTGTCTGCACTGGGCGATGTGACCCATGTCGTACCACTGGTGCGCACCCTGCAACGGGCCAACCCACAGCAGCCGCTGCACTGGATCATCGACAAGGCCGGGCACAAGTTGCTCGAAGGCCTGCCGGGCGTGCACTTTCATACCTACGACAAGAAGACCGGGCTGGCCGGGATGCGTGCGCTGCGCCGGCAACTGATGCCACATGCACCATTTGCCGCGTTGCTGCAGCTGCAGGTCTCGCTGCGCGCCAATGTGCTTTCCGGTTTCATCCCGGCCAGGCGGCGTATCGGCTATGACAAGAGCCGCTCCAAGGAACTGCACGGCCTGTTCGTCAACGAGCGCATCCCCGCCCATGCCGGCGGCCATGTGCTTGATGCGATCGGCCGTTTCAGCCAGCCACTGGGCATCACCCAGACCGTGGTCGAATGGGACCTGGCCACGCCCCCGGCCGCCGTGGCGTGGGCCAATGCACAATGGCAGGACGATGGCCGCCCGGTGCTGGCGATCTCGCCGTGTTCCAGCCATGCACTGCGCAACTGGCGGGCCGACCGCTATGCGGCGCTGGCCGACCACGCCAGCACCCACGGCTGGCGCGTGGTCCTGGTCGGTGGCCGCAGTGAACTGGAACGGCAGACCAGCGATGCCATCCTGGCCCAGGCGCAACACCCCATCCTGGATCTGGTCGGCCGCGATACGCTCAAGCAGCTGCCGCCACTGCTGGCACGCGCCAACCTGCTGGTCACGCCCGATTCCGGGCCGATGCATATCGCCAATGCCGTCGGCACCAAGGTGCTGGGCCTGCACGCGGCGACCAACCCCGAGCGCAGTGGCCCCTATTCCGACCGTCGCTATTGCGTGGACCGTTATGACGATGCGGCACGCCGCTATACCGGCAAGCCCGCCAGCGCACTGGCCTGGGGTACCCGGATCGAACATGCCGGGGTGATGGACCTGGTCACGGTCGAGGATGCGATTGCCGCCTTCCAGCGCTACCGCCAGGACCATCCGGCCGGCCACCGCACCGCTTGAACGGCAGCATCGGCCAATGACAACGGGCAGCCCTTCCGGGCTGCCCGTCCTGGTTCAGTGCCAGGGACGCTTACAGCGCGCGGTAGGACTTCTCTTCCACATAGCCCGAGCCCAGCGCCAGGTTGATCGCCTTCTTGATCCGGGCGCGCTCGTCATTGTTCTGGTAGACGCTGCGCGCCAGTGCGACGAACCCGGCATCGAAGGCCTGGTCGCGCTCCTTCAGCCGCACCGCATCCTCGATGTCCCACAGACGCTCGTTGACCGCCTTCAGCTCGTCCAGCAGGCCGGCGATGTCACGCGCACTGGCCGGATGCGCCTGCCAGGTGTGCTGCAGCGCCTGCATCTCGCGCTGCACGTTGGCCAGCTTGGCCGCATCGCTGATGCGCTCGGACTTGATCTGCAGGATGGAGATCTTGTCCAGCAACTCGCCAAAGGAAACGGGAACCTGGATCTCGGACATGGCACGCACTCACTTCAAAGTGCGGCAAGTTTAACCGCCCGCGCGCAGGCACGCTCAAGCCGTCGCACCACTGCCGCGGCACAACGCAGACAGGGCCAGCGGCATCGCGTACCCAGCACAAGCCAGAACGAAACAAGCCGCCCGAAGGCGGCTTGTTTCTTCAATCTGGCGGAGAGGGGGGGAGTTTCCCCACCTTGGCCAGAAACGCACAAAATCCCGGGCAAATCGCTGGAAACGAGTTGGCGGAAAGGTGTTCCGCGCATTGTCCCACACCTGGCACAGGCTGGGCACGAGCTTCACGACCTCCGTATCACTTCGCGCCGCAGACCTTGCTAAATCTCTCACCCGCCACACTCTGGGCCTGGCTCTCCGCATTGTTGGCACTGGCCAACAATGTGGCCTTTCGTAGTCCTGGCGAAGTATTCGCCAGGGCGTAGAGAGGCGGCCCGGCCCGTTGCCGCGTCTAGCGGCGACGGGGTAAGCGGGAGCGACCGGGCCACGGACACGCGCCAGCGTTGACCGCTGGTCCCCAGGCGGGAGCCTGGGGCCTGTCGTCGGGCTGACGCCCGACGACGCGGGACGGCTTCGCCGTCCCGGGGTGTTTGGGATGGGGAGGAGATGAGGAGCAACAGCACGCCAGCCACGAAGACGACACCACCCAGCCCAGGCGATGGGCTGCCCGAGGGACTGCGGACGCGCTACGCCGACACCCTGGCCAACGCGCACACCCTTGCCCAAGCCGAGGGGCTGCGCTTCCGGGTGCCGGTGGGGGTGGCGCAGGATCGCGCCATCCGCGCGGTCCTGGACGAAGCCAGCGCGAGCGGGGCCAACCCGTCGGCGGCCACCGTGGCCGCATACCAGCGCGACCATGCCCGGCTGCGTGCGGCAGGAGGCACGCCCCTGGACCACGCCGGCACGCGCGCCCACTTCGACCGGCTGCGCAGCGCCTGCCGCTGGGTGGAGGCAGATGAAATCAGGCGGCTGCGCACCCTGGCTGAGACAGCACGCAAGGCCCGGGACCTGGACGCCATGCGGGGTTACACGCTGGCCGCCTTCGAGCGGGCCATGGTCTACCGGGCGCTATACCTCGCCCAGGATCGCCCCACTTGGGCGCAGAAGGCGCACGCCATGCGCGCGGCAGGCCTGCGCCAGGTGAGCAAATCTAAGCGCTTCGCAGGACGGCGGGCGCTGTCGCCGGATCGTCTGCTGGTGGCCCTGGGCCAGCAGCCTGGACGCTGCGCCCGGGTTGAGGCGTTGGCCATGGTGTTTGCCCTGTTCGGCATACGTCCTGCCGAAGCCACGCGGGGCCTGGCCATGGAAAAAACCGCCATCGGGCTGCGTCTGGCCGTCGCCGGTGCCAAGGTGGACGCCGTACGCGGCCAGCCCCTGCGCGTGCTGGAAGTGGAACCGACACGGCGCGGGCAATCCGCCATCGCGGTGGCCTTCCTGCGTGCCTATGTGGACGCAACCGGCGGCGATATGGACGCCAGCCGTGCCGATGTGGTGGCCGTCCGACGTGCCATGCGCCAGGTCCAGCCGGGGCTAAGCCCCTACGCATACAGGCACGCGCGAGCGAGTGACGCCAAGGCCAGCCAGGGACGCGCAGGCGCAGCGGCCTGGCTCGGCCACTCGAATGACAGGACGCAACAAGGCTACGGCCACGCCAGGAGCGCCAAGGGCGCGGTAACAATCAAGGCGGCCACAGCGTCGCGCCCGGTGCGGCAAACGAAAACATTGCCGCCCACCCTGGCCGAACGTCTCGCCCAGGTGGCCACGCGACTGGCCGCGCGGACTTCTTCGCAATCTGCACAAAAAGCATCGCCACCCAGGCGGCGCACACCTCGGCCAGGTTGGTAATCAGCGACGAGGACCGCGCCGTCTGCGTGGGGGGCGCAGGCCGATCAGCGGGTCGCCGTCGCTGCCGCTATCCCACCAACTGTCCTCGCCGTCGCCTTTCTGGCCCCGCAGAAACTCGCGGACATTCACGCGCGTGCGGTAGCCAGGCGGCGGGAAGAACTCCCCGCCTTCTGCTTCTGGTTGCGGCTTCGGCTTCGCCAGGGTCTTGGCTACCTGGTCCAGGAGCAAGCGCAGGGCGGCGCGGGTTTCCTTCGTGCTATCGGGCATGGTCGTACTCGGGGCGGGAGGAAGACACTTAGCAGATAGGGCCGGAGGCGCAAGCGCGTAGCGCTTGCCAGGTAGTTGCTTTTCCCAATCGCCGGGGGTGCGGGGGTATGGCCCCCGCTACGAGTGGAGACGATGTAGCCAGGCCGGAAGCGCTGCCCAGGCTCCCGGGGCTTTTGCTTTTCAACCCGCGCAGCGGGAACACGGGCCGCGTTTGCGGCCCCTTGCTTTTAGTACTGTAAAGCCTGAAAGAGCATTAGCCTCCTGCGGCGTTTCGCTCGCGCGTTCAATGAGTTGCCGCGCGTTTCCTCGCACGCCGTAACTGGTCGCCGCTCGCACGCGGTAACCGCTAAATCGCACGGCGTAACGGCAACCCATCGCACGCCAGCACCGGCCAAGGCTGGACAATGCGCCGGCAGCGATTACAAGCGCAGGCCCTTCGTACTTGGCCCGCCCATGTCCTTGATCGCCCGCATTCCGTTCGCCTTCGCGCGCTCCTCGCTGTTCGCGGTGTCCGTTCAACCCGCGCCCGAGTCGATCACTGCCATGCGCGAAATCCGCGCCGCCCAGGATTACCCGATCAGCCTGCGCCAAGCCGGTCCTAACCTAACCCAGGCCCATGCCTCGGCCTGGCAAGTGGTCACCACGCTGGCGCACAAGTCGCCACGGGATGAGGTGCGCTTGATCGACGCCCTGCGCGCGCTCGGTGTGGCCTCGGTCCAGACCCATGCGAAGCGTCGCCTTCTCGGTTTACTGGATGACCTGGCCAGCAGTCGCGTGGAGATCAGGACACGCCGCCAGGATTACCGGGGGCCAATGTTCGAATATCGCAAACTGCCCAGGGGGCGCGTCTCCGTAACCTGGCCGCCAGGGCTGCGCGAACTGCTGGAAGATGAGGCCGTATGTCTGCCCCTAGATGGTCGCGCCGCGCTCGGCGCGTATCCCCTGGCCACCTGGCTTCATGACTACACCGCCACCCATCGGCGCGTGTATGAAATCGAACTGGCCACGCTGCGCGATCTGTGCGGCTCCACGCTAACGGCCCACCACTTCAAGCCGCGCTTGGTGGCTGCCCTGGATCGCGTCAAGGCGGCGGCCCCGTTCTTCGAACGCTACGACATTGCCCACGGTGTGCTGACGCTCCACAAGCGGCCCACCCGCGTGCTGCTCCTGGACCCCAAGGCCAGGGCGTCCAAGTCGGCGCAGACGCGCCACCTGGACGCTGCCCAACTGGCGGCCTCGTCCCGTGCCCGCGTAGCGCTATGACCCTGCGCCGCCGCGCGCCTGGTTCAACTCGAACAAGCGGCGCAGGATTTCGTCATCCGTGAGCGGCCATTCCCAGCCGTAAGCCGTGGCCACGGCGGCATCCAGATTCCGGTGGAGCATGGCCAGCCAGGCGGACCGCTCGTTGTAGAGGTTCGTCAGGGTGCGTTTTTTCAGCGCTGTTTCGTGGCCGGGCTTGGCCACGGGGCGCGCGGGGAAGCCGGCGGATTCTTCTTCCGGCGTGCACTCCCAGTCCACCCACTCGGGCGGGTTTAGCCAGCGGTCGCGGGCTTCCACCAGGGCGCGCGCGGCGGCGGCGATGGCCTGCGCGTGCGGGTTGTCGGCGTAGTCCTGGGCGGCGATGTTCGGCGTCAGGCCTTCGGGGAACGGGAAGGTTTCAAATGAGGTGGTGTGCGTATAGCGCGGACGATCTTCCAGGGCGCTCCCCTGACGCAGCGCCCAGACTTCGTGGATACGCGATTGAAGGACGCCCAGCGTCGTATCGTCTTCACGAGCGACCACAACAATGGCGTCACCAGGCACCACCCCAGCAGGGGTCCATAGGCAGATATGGTGCTTGGACACGCGCGGGATCGAAATGAAGCGCGGCAGGCCGGCAAGTGCCGCGAACATGGCCGAGCGTGGACGCCACAACCGCCACCACGGATAGTCCTTGGCGTCCTCCATCTGCTCCCGGTGTAGCCGCACGTTCGCGATCGCGTTGAACGGTGCCTCAAACATGGCGGCGTTGAGTTCATCCCGCTCGCCAAGGAACACGATGAAGCGATCCAGGGGGCGCGTCGTAATGTCGTCCGCGATCCAGTACGGACGCACAACCTCCGCCATTCGTTCTCCGCGCACATTCGCGGGCAAACGCAACATGTCCCGCGCTTGATTTCCCGCCAGGTTGAACGACGCCTCTGGCAAGCCCAACTCAATGCGGCGCTTCTTCTGTATTTCCGCGCGTGGCGTAATACCCTGGAACCCGCGACCGGCGTTCTCTACTAGCGTGACCGCCTTGGCAATATCGTGATGGACGAGTTCGACCAGGCTGGATGTGATTGTCCCGACTGCCGCGCCGTCGAGTTCCGCCCCCTGGGCGCTGTCGCCGAAACAGACGAGAGACACGCGAACCGCCGCGCCCTCATTGACCCAGGGCTCATCACTCCACGCCTCGAAAATCCTCGACCGTTCCAGCACGCGATCCAGGACCTCGCGATTAGCCCCGCCGCGAATGCTGTTCGTCGCTACCAGTCCCACGCGCTGGGTCGCTCCGCTGCGGATGGCGTCGTCCGCCTTGGCGAACCAGAAACAAACGAAATCCGCGCTACGCGAGACACGCCCCTCGTACGTGTCGCGCACGGCGTCGGCGTAGGTCCTGCCGAGTTCGCCCACCATCTTGCGATTGCCGACAAAAGGGGGATTTCCAACGATCACATCCGCCGCCGGCCAGGTGGCTTCCGTGCCATCCGCGTTCAATAAGGCATCGCGGTTCTCGATCCCGCCCAGGGCTTGAAGGATTGGATTACGGCGCACGCCAAACCCGTTCTGGATCATCCACTGGATTTCGCCGATCCAGACTGTCAGCCGCGCCAGGTCGGCGGCGTACTCGTTCAACTCAATGCCCAGGACATTGGCAGGCCCCACGCTCGGCACCTGGCGGCCCAAGCCTAGGGCTTCGCCCTCCCATAGCACGCGGCTTTCCAACCCCTTCAATGCGCGCAGGGCCAGGAACAGGAAGTTACCGGAGCCGCAGGCCGGGTCCAGGACGCGGAACGCGCGCAGGCGTTCCAGGAACGCATTGAACCGCTGTTGTGCCGCCTTCGGCACGCCCTTGGTCTTGGCCTTGTCCAGGGTGGCGGCGATGGCTGCTTTTTCCGCCTCCCATTCGGCCAGGAGCGGGTCCACTACCACCGGATCAATGATCTTCGTGATCGTGTCCGGGTCGGTATATTGAGCGCCCAACTGGCTGCGGGTGTTCGGGTCTAGCCCTTGCTCAAACAGCGTGCCGAAAATGCTGGGGTCGATCTCGGCCCAGTCCAGGCGCGCAGCCTGGTCCAGGGTGGCCAGTTCGGCCGCTTCCAGGCGCAGGGTGCTGGCGTCCTCGAACAGGCCACCGTTGAAATGCTCGATCTCGGTCAGCGCGAAGTCGCCGCCGTCCTTCATCGCGGCGAACAGCGCGGCGGCGCGGGCCTCGAACTGGTCGGGCTTGTCCTGGACGCTGCGCACCAACTTGGAAAAGATGTGGTCGGGCAGCAGGCCGATATCCTCGGCGAACATACAGAACAGCAGGCGGTTGAGGAAATGCGCCACCGCGTGCGGCTCGTGTCCGCGCTTGCGCAGGGCGTCGGCCAGGGTGGCGAACTTCGCCGCCGCTTCCTTGGTGATGTCCGCGCGCGTCGTTCCTGGGCGCAGTTGTTGCGGATCGTTGAACGCGGCAGCCAGCAAACGGCGCGTTTCGTGGTTCGCCAGATCCTCCACCGTGAAGCGGTGGACCTGCTTCACCGCGTTGGTGAAGTTGGTGTGGATCTCGAACCGTTGAAGGTCGCAGACTATCAGCAAAGGCGGGTTTTCCAGCGCGTCAGCGTACATCTTCAACTGAGCGTAGGCCTTGGCCAGGTCCTTGCCCGTGCCTTTGGCCTCGAACCCAAAAAATCCACGCTTCCAAGCGTCTGCCCAGCCTTCGCCGCCGCTGGTCTTGCTGGCCCCGTACTCATAGGTAAACCACTTATGCTCCGGGTCGGCCTCGCGCGGGGTCGGGTGGTTCATCAGCCGACACAGGTCGTCAAAAAAAGACTGAAAATCGCGGCGCTCGTCGCCCCCGTTGCGCCACTTGGCGATGAATTCCTGTGGTGTCATTCCGTCCTGGCCGTTGTTGTCCCCTGAGCATGGATTATGCCCCGGCTAGCGCCGGCGTATATGGCGTGGGTTGGGCGTCTTGACTTCGAACAGCAGTGGCCTGATCGCCGCAACATCGACGACACCGGCTTTTGCCCAATCCAAGGCAGGATGACAGGCTGCCGCCAAGTTCGCGGCCACCCTGGTGGTCTTGGAGGAATAGGCTTCCTTGTGATCGGTCTTCTGCGTGCTCCTGGTGCCGCTGATGACATGGCCGCAGTAGGCCTCTTGCTTGTCCAGTGGCACATCCGCGTCGTCCATCGTCTGGATGACGGTATCGCGTAGCGAGTGAATACCGATCTTGCCAAAGCGGGGCTTGATCCGCAGTTGTTGCAGCAAACGAGAAAAGGCCTTCCCTGTCGCGCTGGCCGGCCCATTCTGTACGGTGAGGTTCGTTTCTGGGAACAGGCGCACTTCACCCTGCGCCTTCAATGCCTCCACACGCTCCAACAGGCCGAGCGCGATCAGGTTGGGATGGATGGGCGTCAGTCTGTCGCTGTCCTCGTTCTTCGTGGACTTGAACTCGCCTCGAATGTTGAAATCGAACACCCACAGGGATGAGCCTTCCATCTGGCGAATGTCAGGAAGTTCGAGATAGGCCAACTCGTTGGAGCGTGCGCCGGTATAGAGAGCCAACAACACCAGCCAACGACTGTGCGCCAGCGGCATACGTTCAAAGTTGGCAGGACTGAATATCGTGCGCAGCTGATCCTGATCGAACGGCTCCCATCCCCGTGCCCGGGACTCGCGTTTGTTCTTTTTGGACTGGCCACCAAACCCCTTCGCGGGGTTGTCTCCCTGTGGGTAGTAGCCACTAACCTGCGCCCACTCAAAGAACCCCGCCAGCCACAGCATGTAGTTGCCTGCGGTGTTCTCCAAGACCGTTCGGCTCTTGACGGCATGGAACCCTGCGCATTCAACTCGCCCGATATCGTAGAGCTTGGCCCTGGACGCGCTAGCCTTCGCCGTGGTGGTCTTGGGCCGAACGTAAGCCAGAAAATGACGAACAGCCCTGACGCGTGCGCCACGGGTTTTCTGCTGGTTTGGCGGCAAGTCTTTGCTGGCGAGGTACGTCAGGTATTGTTCGGCGGCGGCTTCCAGGGTGATGGGCTGGACCCCAGACGGTGGCCCGGCTTTCGGCAGTATGTCTGCGAGCTGTGGCAGGGCGGCGGGTGTAGCTGCCCGGATGGGCGCGGTGGCCTGGATCGCCTCCAATAGCCGGGCGTGGTCGTCCGGGCCATCGCTGGACATTTCCACCACCTGCCCGGTACTGGGATCGCGGCGCAGGGTGTAGGTCTTACCACCACCGTCTGCGTCCAGGCCCAACGCCTCGGCCAGGGCCTGGCTGGGGTCTTGGCTCTCGTTACGAAAGGAAGGAGTCCGGCGGTCGGCGCCGTCATCTGGAACCACACGGCCGATCTCGTCGATCTCGGCGGTGGTCTTGCCGGTCAACTGGCGTAGCAGTTTGTCCGTGTTGCCCATCGTCCCATTGCTCCCTAACACCTGGAAGGCATGACGATAACGGTTCGCCAGCACCAGTGCCCAGGCCTGGGCCATACGGGGATCATGGGTGTTGAGGGCGTGCTTGACGCTACTGCGGCCAAGCGTGGCTCGCAGGTGCGCAGGCACCACCAGACGGAAGGCATAGCCACTGGGGCGATAGATCAGGTAATGGGGCAGACGCATGGGAGTGTCCCGGCGAGTGTCCCAGCGCTTGCCATTCCGACAAAAAACAAAACCCCGGAAAAACCGGGGTTTTGTCGAATCTGGCGGAGAGGGGGACTGCCATAGATCCGTCCAAGGAAATCCAGTGGCATCTCAAATAACATATGTTTGCCATTTAATTTCAATGACTTACACGTGACATCATCCAGCACCGTCCAGCAACGCCCATCACCACCCAACGCGAAATGGCATACCAGATGGCATACCAGATGGCATACCAGATGGCATACTGGATGGCATACCAGATGGCATACCAGGCACGCATGGCACTGCTAACCGACATCAAAGCTCGAAGCATCACTCCCGGAAGCGCAGCACTGCCACACGGCGGAGTTACCGGCCTGAGTCTGCTTCCTTCACGCACCCAGAAGGGCCAAGGCAAGTGGGTCTTGCGCTACGTAAGCCCTGTCACTGGCAAGCGGCGCAACGCCGGCCTAGGCAGCTACCCGCACGTGGGCGTCGCTCTTGCCGGCAAGCTGGCTCGCGAGATGCGCGAAGAGATTGCACTGGGGCAAGACCCCCTGGCGATCAAGGAGACCCCTGTGGCCGCACCGGTGATGCCATCCTTCCAAGAGGCAGCAAAACAGGTACACGCCGAACTGAAGCCAGGCTGGAAGAATGCCAAGCACGCACAGCAGTGGATCAACACACTTACCGAATACGTTTTCCCCAAGATCGGCTCCCTACCGATGGATCAACTTCAGCCTCGTCATATGGCCGATGTCTTGCGCCCGATCTGGCTGGAAAAAGCAGAGACCGCTTCCAGGGTAAAGCAGCGTTTGCATGCCGTGATGGCCTGGGGCTGGGCACACGGGTTCAACCAAGCCAACCCCGTGGATGTAGTCACACATCTGTTGCCGGTACAACCCAGCAAGACGGTCAGACAAGAGCATCAACCGGCCATGCCTTGGGCCGACATCCCGGCGTTTGTAAAAACCAGACTGGCGGATACAAACGAGCTAGATGTCACCAAACGTGCGCTGCTGTTTTTGATCTTGACCGCTGCGCGCTCTGGCGAAGTCAGGGGAATGACTTGGGATGAGGTCAATTTGCGCAACAAAGTCTGGATCATTCCTGCCGATCGCATGAAAGCCAGCCAGACCCATCGTGTCCCACTCTCTGAGCAAGCCATCACTTTGCTGCAGGTACAGGCAGGGAAGCACGATCATCTGGTCTTCCCATCGATCCAGTCCCGAACAGTCCTCTCGGACATGACCCTAACTGCGCTATTGCGCCGCCTGAAGGCCCACAGCGATAGCGACAAGCGGATAGCCACCGCGCACGGCTTCCGGTCAAGCTTTCGCGACTGGTGCAGCGAGGAAGGCTATGCTCGGGATCTTGCTGAACGCGCGCTGGCCCACACTGTCCAAAACAAGGTCGAAGCTGCCTATCACCGCACCGATCTGCTGGAGCAACGACGCCCCATGATGCAGGCATGGGCTGATTTCATCCTCCCCAGACCTGCTCCGGACTGAACCGCCCCGACTTTCTTGGAGGCCATTTGGTTTGAGTCAGGCCGCTTTGGCCTGACCGGCTTGCTGCCGATAGTAAGCCGCTTCGGCTTCCGCTGGCGGGATGTTCCCGATCGGCCCCAGCAGTCATTGGTGGTTGTACCAGTACACCCAGTCCAGCGTGGGGCCAGCTCCACCTGATCGCGATTGCGCCACGAATGCCGATGGATCACCTCGGCCTTGTACAGCCCATTGGTCGTCTCGGCCAGCGTGCTGCCATAGCTATCGTGCACGCTGCCCGCCGACAGTTCGACCCCGGCCTCGGCTAGTTGTGTAGCGACCCATCGGTTCCTGCTCAGGTCATGCTACTAACAACCAAGCAGTTGGACAGCGCCGCCAAACGAAGTGGTCACAGCAGCCAGCCAGTTGGACTCTTGGCATGGCACCGATGTCCGCTACGTCCAGAAGCGGTCATCGCCGCCGAACGACGCCGTTGACCCTAGCGCGGATAGGCAAGAAGTGGGCACGATGGAACTCTCGAATCGCGCACCTGTGAGCTATCCATCCCATGAGCCTCAACGAGAGTCGCCACGATCGCATGGAGGCATTCGAAAGTGATCGCAACGCTGCGGACTATCTCGCGCGCTTGGCGTTGACCGAAGCTGCGTTGCGCCTGGAACAGTACACCGGTGCGGACGAGGCAAAGTCATTCCGTACAATGCCGCCGCGAGTCGCTTAGCGGCCGTAAGCCATTTTCCAGGACGCTCGAGGTCGATCGCCAGAAGACGCAGGCATCTGCGGGTAGCGCCTCGTCTTGAAACCAGTCGCCGGTCTGGTCCCCGTCCGGGGATAGGCGACGCCAAGCGGTAGTTATCATGGCGCAAGCAGTGTTCATATGGGCGCGCGTCGGCTCCTTCTAATCGGTACGAGCCGGCAATACGTTGCGGCAACGAAGCTTCAAGTATTCTGCGACAGTGGGTAGCGTTGACTATGGCACGTCGACATAGCGCTCGTGGGTGATGGATGTGGTTGGATCGCCTTTGATTGCCGACCTCGCCTGCTCTTGAAGTGAGAGTGGAACGCCTCCCGCAACGCATTCCATTGTCACCACCTGGCCAGCCCAATCTCTCTCGTCCGCGGCATAGAGGGGTACGACACGTACGCGCAAACCATCAATGAATCGCTTCATCTGCGGTGGAGATGCAAAGTAGCCTGGAGCTCGCTCTTCAGCCTCAGCGGCATTTGAGTAGAACCGGGTCTTGAAGCGCTTTGAGGAAGCCGGATCGCCCGGCTGATAGGCTATGTCCTCTAGTTCGCCGTCCATAAAACGGCCAAGAATGTGCTCGTCGATGACAGGCACTGTCAGTGCAGCAATGCCCACATGGGTGCTGGTGCTCACTATGACCAAGGGCTCAACCTTGAAGTCTTCGCTTAGGGTCATTCCGAACCGACTCGCATCCTCAATGAACTGTATGCGATTGTCTTCAACCGCTTTAGCCTTGCGTAATGCCTGCTCGGCAGCGCCTAGCACGGTCTTGCGGTGCATAGCGAGGCCCTTAGCATCGGTGGGCTCAAGGATGCACTTGGCTTCGGCAACGAACACCGTGTTGCCGATGGAGAAGATCAGATCGATTTGCTCGTCGCGGCTGCCCGAGGGCCTGAACGTATAGTCGCCAGTGATGCAAGCGGCGACAGGTGACAGCACCTCCGAGCTCTGAATGGCATCTATGACAAGCTCTTGGATGTGGGTTTCGAACGCAGGTCCTCGCCTGGCTAGGTCCACGCCGGTTTGTCGCATCCATACATCGACCAGCCGACGCAGATTGGGCGATGCGACCGCTGCAAAGACAGGCACCACCTTGTCTGGCCCAACTGGTACGAGTGGCTGCGCCCAGAGCTCCTGTCCAGCCATGCCCCGAAACGTGAAGAAATCCACGATCCTCCGGGCCTCCGCCTTGTTGATCCCCGCCGCAATCGCCAAGGCATCCTCCAGAGCCCCAGTCTGCAGCGTGGGGGCATACTCGGGCATCCAGGCATGGACACGATCTTCCCCAACATTTTGGGTATGTTTCTCGCCGATGGATTTTGCCAGCATTTGCGCGGCGCGCGAAATGAAGGTCCAGGCGTCCATGAGCGTGGACAGAGTTAATCCGTGGAGAGCCTCAAGACGCTCCTCTAGCAGCTCTCCGTAGTATGGCTCGGCGGCATGGGTGCGTAGGATGCTGAGTTGCTCTAGGATGCCGGTCGAGACGCCTTGTTTGGCGACCTTGATCACTTGACGTTTGCCACGACGCTCGATGCCGCAGACATCGCGAAATTTCAGCCTCATACCTTGAGCGAACGCTTCGCGTTGGAACTGCGTCGCCTGAATGTTGAAGCCCATCGAGAGAGAAGCTCGGCGCGCCAAACCTGTTCGATAGGAACGGAGCACATCGATTTCTCGCGGCAGGAAGACCTTGACCGGTCCCGTGTCGATCATCTTGTAGCTGTTCCAAAGGCAGTCATCCCACAGGTCGACAGCGAAGCGGTAAAGGACGCCCAGGTTCAGTTCGCGGATAGCTTCGTCCCACTGGATCCGATTCATTCGAGGATTGCCGGCCAGATCGGGTTTGGCTTGCATAACAACCCTAATAGGTAGTTCTATGCCATCGACAATGCCTTCCACAACCTCGTTGGGCATCCAGGCGGCCCCCCCAGGCAAGCTGAGTTTCACCGCCGCCATTTCCTCCATGTCGTAAAGCTCCTGCGATACAGCCGCTCTCTCGGTCATGAACCGCTCAATCGCAAGACCGGTCTTGTCGCGTGTTACGAAAAAATCGTAGTTGGCGAGCGCCAGAAAGGCGCGCAGCTTGGTCGTCGCGGAGATCTCGTCTGACGAAGAGAGCTTAAGGATGCTACGGATCGTCCCTAGCTTTTCATGTAACACCAGCCCAGCGGCATGAATGTCTTGATCCTCGGCATCAGGTGCCGGCAGGTCACCGAATGCACGGTTCCATCTGTCGGGGGTGAATGCGCGCCTCAACGGCCCGGCGATAGCATCACTGCGGACCCGCTTCGTAAACTCTCCCATCTTCATCCCCCTATCCCCGGCGCCAGTCCATCCAACTTACAGAAGGCCGAACACTGCGCGCAATGTTCGCTTGGGGCGCATGGCGTCCTTCGGACAAAAGCTAATCTGATATTCCCCCTGATCGAATGATGGCGCTGGATGGGGGGAACCCTCTGGCTGCATGACAGGACCTAATGGCGTACCCACAGACGCTTCGCCTGGCGCACCGTACAGTTCTTCGATCGTGTATCCATGTCACGAACGTACTTATTGATCTTGGCGCGCATTGCAGGAGCTTTCGGGCGGGTCAGTACTTTGGTCTGCTGCACTTCTGCTCTGGAAGTCAGGAAACGAAGTTCCTTTGCGGAAAGCTCGGTCAGATCTACGTTTATGGGTAGGATCCTAGTGGAGACGAATCATCGTAGCCGCCCGGGGCACCCAGCACCAGTTGCTGGGACGTGCGCGCAAAGATTGGTATTATCCCGATAAGTTCTGTCAACGTTTGACTCGAAGTACTTCGGTGCCAAGTCTCCGGTGCCCATTTGAACGATCAGGGGAGCGGACATGAGATATGCCGCGGTAGCTTTAGAGTTTGTTAGTCTCGCTATACGCGACATCATTCGCCGAGAGATGCTGATTTCAAGCTATCCGGAGGATCGGTACTGGGCGGCTAGGCAGCTAAAAGTCGCGCTGGATAGCGTGGACGATGACAGCTGGTCAGCCGCGCTACCCAAAGGAGGCGATTCTGTTCGCTTCTACAACAAGCAGGTGAAGCATTTGCTTCGGCAGGGCCCAATGACTCCCTTCCGATTTCATCGTGTGGCTTTAAGCCTGCTGGACAAGAGGAGTAAGGGAGCGAACTTCAGCCTAGCCAGGATCGAAGCATTGACCGGTTGGCAGGAGTGGCCAGTTCCCGGTAAAGACAGGCAGTGGAGGCTGTTGAGGTGGCTAGATTGGAAGGGCGCCGTACACACTGAGGACGGACAGCCGGCGGCCGAACCAAGCTTGTACTTTGCTTTTTTGGAAGAGAAGAACTCCATCGAGCCAGGTCGAGTCGTGTACGGGGGCGACGGTCGAGTACTGGCCCGGACTGAGGACGGAGGCAAGCTGACGCAGATCAGGTTCGCTGCAATTCCATGTACGCAGTTCTTTGATGCGGCAGATCAGATTGATGACCTGGAGCCCGGGCTCGTCTCCGATGAAGCAAGGAGGGTGCGGCTCCTGCAGCTTCAAGAGAACTTGAGTGGGGCTGATCTTCCGGTTATTGATCTCCTGATCCGCTCGCGACCGCCATGGGCCGTCAGACTTCCGGTCGGGACTTGGTGGGTGCTCGGATTGGGCGGCGGTGTGCCCACATTGGCGGATGCTCGTCTATTCTTGACTGATACTAGGGATCCTAGGAAGCAGTCCGACACGGGGCCCTTGCCATTGGGGATCTTCGGGGCCGTTCCGCAGTACTGGTTGCGTCGCCTTCGGGATATCTTTTCGCTGGCTCATGTAGCTGATGCCGATATCGGTGGAAGACCTGGCCCGGGCTAGGCCTCCAGATAGTCCAGCTATGTAAGCAGTTCGTCAATCGTTCCCATCGGAAAAGGTAGTTCGCATGCCTAAGGCGCGAAAGAGAGAGTGGATTCAAGCAGTGGATCTGGACTCGATATCGGGTCTACATCCGACTTGTGGGGTGTCTGCCATTGGTGGAGTTCGGGTTCATGACATCGGCCAAGGGGACGCCATCAGCATTCTTGATGAGAATCTGGAGCCGTTCTTGCAGATTGACTACGGCGGAAAGGTTGGAAACATCTTTCGCAATCAGATCGACCAGCATGTCCCTGTCAAAAACGACTCCCTGGTTATGCTTTCGCACTGGGATGAGGACCATTGGTATTCAGCCCCAATGGGAGTCTCTGCAAAGGCCGCGACATGGCTAGTGCCTAGACAGATCACTTCGCCTCGAGCGGTCATGTTCTCAACAACATTGCCTAAGATCTACTGCGTACCGGAGGCAATGGTGGGACAGACTTGGATCTTCACCACGACGTCCGGAGATCAGGTTTGCTGGGAAAAGATAGCAAGCGCTCCTCCGGCAAATGCCGAAGACGAGGATTGCAATCGTACGGGCATAGCCTTCTCGGTAGTTAAGAAAAATCCAGGCGGAGGAGCGCCACAGGTAGTACTTCTTCCAGGCGATGCCGCCTTTGGAAAAGTGAAACACTATGAAGGTCAACGTAAAAAGGGGTACGTGCTGCGAGGAATGGTGGCCTTCCATCATGGCTCCAAGCTACACATTTGCAAGGCTACCCAGAGCCTTCTTAGTGGGTGGACGTCAACGGCAAACTCTGTTGACATCGTCTTTTCCTGCGCCTCGAACAACAGCTTTGGCCACCCGGACTTTGCCTTCTATGCGGGTCTCCCGTACGCTAATGTGGTTACCACCACTACTCCCGACATTCGCGTGCTGGGCAATCCTCATCATGACGTGCTCTTCTAATGGGCGAAGCAGATGGGGAGAGAGGCGAGTCACACCACGGGCAACCACAGCGTTGCGCGCAACCGCGGCTCGGCGTTCTCCATCACCAGCTTCCCGCCGTAGCTGGCGGCGATGTCTCCCACAGGCCTAGCCCGCTGCTGCCTTCGCGCTCATCCAGGCGCGCGCCGCGCTGGGTGACCTGCGCCAGCGCATTGGCGGCCATGCCGGAGCCGTCGTCGCGCACATCAATGCGCAGCTGCCCTTCGCCACTTGGCGCGCTGATCGACACGCGCTGCCGCGCCCACTTGCCGGCGTTGTCCAGCAGGTTGCCCAGCATTTCCTCCAGGTCCGCACGCGCACCGGCAAACTGCAGCGCCTCGTCGATACGGCTATGAAACTACTGCTGCAGGGCATGGCCGAGCCGACATCTGCAGCGTAGGTGTCCACCTGCCTCGGGGCGTCCCATGCGTCGGCGAGTCATCGTGGTTATGACTGCCACACCGACGGTGGCAACTGGGGGGTTCTATCCCGCCATCCGTGGAATGCAACGTCGGTGTCCGCGTGGGCTGGCCACTCAGGTTGATTCTGCCTTGTGACCGCTCGATGCGCTCTACGCCAGGTAAACGCCGGGCTACTCAATCTCGGGGGGACGTCGGGAGAACGGGACCATTCTCAATGTCCGCTTTCGGCCAGAAGCGGTCAGTCAACAACGTTTGAGATGAGGGGCTCGACCGGGCTGCCGAGGCGGGCTCTCTCGATACAAGAGTTAGGCTGCAGCTCGTCACGGCTACAGGACGAAAACTCGAACATGGACTGTTCCGTCATTAGACGAGCGCGGGCCTTGAAGGTCTGTTTTCAGTCCGTCGGCGTTAGTGATCAGCTGGTCTGGGTCGTAGATTACACACCAAAGTGACTGGCAAGAAGGATGTCGGCGATAGTGATCGATATCCACGATCAATTCGTCACCGACGCGCCTTGCATGCGCTCGATCACGAACAATCTTTGTTTCGATAACAAGCTTGTGCGCAGGAAGTAAAAAGTCCATTCGCGTGCTGGAGCCGGCATAGCTAGGGGTGAACTCTTCTGGGCGAATGTCGCTGACCCACGGACGAAGGAGAGCATGCAGCAAGTCCTGAACATCGTATTCGCTACCAAACGATAACGGTTGCGTCCCTTTCCGCCTATGCGTCAGCGGATGCATTGCCCGGCGTAGGCCGCGAACAATGATCTCCAGGAGCTCTTCTACCCGTGCTGGCTTAGAAGGCAAAGGCTGAGCAGAAACCCTGCTCACCTCAGACTCGCCTAATCCGACTCCTTGTGGCAAGACTCGGCCGAATCGGTAGTAGCGAAGTCCGTTCTCTTCCAGTGCACCTTCAATGCGAGCCCGCCGCTGTTTCCAGTCGTCATAATCTTCCGCACTTGGGAGTGGTGGTAGATCCATGAATTCTTCGAGCACGTTTCCCAACACAGCCAAACTATCAACCGCTGGGTCTTGCCCTGCACGGAACAGCCACTCCTTCCACTTTGAGCCGTGAGAGAGGGCTGGGGGCTCCCCGGGGGCACCTGCCGCAATGAACAGCGCATTGAGCGTATCGTGAGATCCCCGAAGAGATTCACCGACTACTGCGCAGAGAGAGCGAGAAAGTCGCATGCAGCTCCATCCTAATGACTTAAGGCTAAGTTAACCCTACTGACGGAGCCAGCTCGGTTTGAATGATAACACCAAGACAGAACGAGAATGCTAGCTTGCATGCGAAGCGATGCCGGAAAAAAGCTTGTAGAAAATTAACACAACGGGGTTCTACCCCGAAATCACGGACTGTTTGGAAAGGGCTGAAAACTTCTGATCCTGTTTGACCCGTCGCCGTCGCATCCTGGGATTGTGGCGGCGCTCGATGTA
>NZ_LDJH01000027.1 GCF_001431525.1 Stenotrophomonas koreensis | reverse complement strand
TGGATAAGAGACATGGCAAAGTCCTCGGCATCGAGCATCAGGTCGGCCTGCGGGTCACGCATATGGCCATCAAAACCGGCCGAAAGGATCAGCAGCTGCGGCCGGAAGTCGTCAATGGCCGGCAGGATTTCGTCGGCCCAGGTGTTGCGGAAGCGCAGGCCGCCGCTGCCTGCAGGCAGCAGAGTATTGAAGATGTTGCCCAGCCCGCGCTCACGGCGCTGGCCCGAATACGGGAACAGGCCGGCCTGGTGGCAGGAGAAATAGGCCACGCGTGGCTCGTGCTGGAAGATGTCCTGGGTGCCGTTGCCGTGGTGGACATCGAAATCGACCACCGCTACCCGTTCCAGTGCATGCCGGTCACAGGCATAGGCTGCGGCAATGGCGGCATTGTTGAACAGGCAGAACCCCATCGCCGCGGTGGCGGTGGCGTGGTGGCCGGGCGGACGGATCGCGCAGAACACGCTGCTGGCGTTGCCCTCCATCACGGCATCGACCGCATCAATGCCGGCACCGGCCGCATACACCGCCGCTTCGGCCGAACCCGGCGAGGCATAGGTGTCCTGGTCCAGCGCATGCAGCGGCTGGCCCTGGGTGGCCATCACCGTTTCGATCAGCCCGGCATCATGCACCCGGGCCAGTTCGCCGTATTTGACCGGACGCGCCTGTTGCCAGCGCAATGCCTCGCCCAGCCCGTCGCGCAGGGCCTGGGTCACCGTGCTCAGGCGTTGTGGGCATTCGGGATGATCGGGGCCGGGATCATGCCCCAGGCAGGCCGGATGGGTGATCACCAGCATCATGGTTTCCTCAGCCGTGGCGGCGTGCGTGTTCCCAGATCACCTCACCATGGCCGGCACTGCGGGCCAGCACCCGGGCCAGCACGAACAGCAGGTCGGAGAGCCGGTTGAGATAGCGCACTGCCTGCCCGCGCACGCTTTCCACCCGCGACAGCGCCACGGTGACGCGCTCGGCGCGGCGCACGATGGTGCGGGCCAGGTGGCAACGTGCGGCTGCCTCGCCACCGGCCGGCAGGATGAAATCCTTCAGCGGCGGCAGGTCCTGGTTGTAATGGTCCAGCTGCTGTTCCAGCGCGTCGATATCGGCATCGATGATCGCCGCATGCCCGGGAATGCACAGCTCGCCGCCGAGGTCGAACAACTGGTGCTGGATCCGGGTCAGCAGCTGGCGGACGTCGCCGGGCAGTTCCACCGCCAGCAACACGCCGATGGCCGAGTTGGCCTCATCCACGGTACCGAACGCTTCCACCCGCAGGGCGTCCTTGCCGGTGCGGCTGCCGTCGCCCAGTCCGGTGCTGCCGTCATCGCCGGTACGGGTGTAGATCTTCGACAAACGGTTGCCCATGGTTCTTCATCTATGCAAGGCCAGCCTGCATTCTAGCCAGCAGCACGCCATCCGCCAGCGGGGTGGCACAAGCCGGGGTGGCTTATCATTGCCGGCATGAGTACGAACCATGATGTGGTCATTGTTGGTGGCGGCCTGGTCGGGGCCAGTCTGGCGATCGCGCTGCAGCGTATTGGCGTGGACTGTGCGCTGGTGGAGGCCAACCCCGCCGGTACGCCACCGGCAGTGTTCGATCAACGCAACCTCAGTTTTGCCGCCGCCACCGTCAATGCGCTTACCGCACTGGGGGTGATGGCCAGGCTGCGCAGCGCCACCGGGCCGATCCGGCGCATCCATGTCAGCCGTGCTGGGGATTTTGGCCGGGTCACCCTGGACGCTACCGACTATGACCGGCCCTGGTTCGGCCAGGTGGTGGTGGCGCGCGATTTCGGCCTGGCGCTGGAGGCGCGGCTGGCCGAACTGCCGGCCCTTGCCCGTTACCGCCCGGCGCGCTTTGTGCGCCTGGGAGCGGTGGTCGATGGCCGCCGGCCGGTGGTGATTGCCGGAGACAACGGTGAGCAGACCCTCAACGCACGGCTGGTGGTCGGCTGCGATGGCACCGCCTCGAGTGTGCGCCAGGCCGTGGGCATTGGCACCCTCGAGCAGGATTACCTGCAGACCCTGTTCGTGGCCCGGGCGCGCGCCGAGCGTGGCCCCGATGGCACGGCCTGGGAGCGTTTCACCGACAGCGGCCCGACCGCGCTGCTGCCGCGGGGTGACCGCCATTACGGGCTGATCCACACGGTGCCGCGTGCCGAAGCGGGCGCCGTGGCCGCACTGGACGATGCCGCGTTCCTGGCCCGGGCGCAGGCTGCCATTGGCTGGCGCGCCGGGCGCCTGCTCGAGGTCGGCCCGCGCAGCGCCTACCCGCTGGCCCGGGTGCTGGCACGCGAGCTGGTGGCGCCACGGGTGGTGCTGATGGGCAATGCCGCCCAGACCATCCACCCGATCGGTGCGCAGGGCTTCAACCTGGGCCTGCGCGATGCGCTGACCCTGGCTGAGCTGATCGAACACGACCGCAATGACCCGGGCAGTGCCGGCCAGCTGGCCGCGTATGTGGCCCGGCGCGGCCCGGACCGCGAGCAGACCCTGGCCTTTTCCGATGGCCTGGCCCGCTTCACCGGCAACGAGCGCCCGGCCGCACGCGGCCTGCGCAGCCTCGGCCTGCTGGCGGCTTCGGCCTCGGGCAGCCTGAAGGCCACGCTGGTCGGCGGCGCGATGGGCTTTCGCGGTGAGGTACCGGCACTGTGCCGGGAGGACGCCGCATGAGCCGCACGCCGGGCAACGATGTGGTGGTGGTCGGCGGTGGCGTGGTCGGTGCGGCCTGCGCGCTGGCGCTGGCCCAGGCTGGGTTGTCAGTGGTGCTGGTGGAAGGGCGCGAGCCGCCTGCCTGGCACGCCGACAACCCGGACCTGCGGGTGTATGCCTTTGCCCCGGACAACGCCGCCCTGTTCAAGGCGCTGGGCGTATGGGAGCCGATCCGCCAGGCACGCGCGGTGGCGTATCGCCGCATGCGGGTCTGGGATGCGGCCGGCGGTGAAGAGCTGGCCTTTGATGCCGACCACCTGGGCCGGGCCCAGCTGGGCTGGATCATCGAAAACGGCCTGCTGGTCGACCGCCTGTGGGCCGAGTTGCCGCTGTCGGGCGTGCGGATTGAATGCCCGGCCACGGTGGAGCAGCTTGAACAGCACGCCGATGGCGTACGCCTGCGCCTGAGCGATGGCCGCAGGCTGGAGGCCGGCATGGTTATTGCTGCCGACGGCGCCGATTCGGCCGTGCGCAGCATGGCCGGCATCGGTGTGGACCGGCATGACTACGGCCAGCGCGGCGTGGTGGCCTATGTCGACAGCGAGCTGTCCAATGAAGCAACGGCATGGCAGCGCTTCCTGCCGACCGGGCCGCTGGCGGTGCTGCCGGCTGGCAGCCAGCGCAACTCGATTGTCTGGACCCTGCCCGATGAAGAAGCGGCGGCGATGCTTGCTTTGGACGAGCCGGCCTTCAACCGCGCGCTGACCAATGCCTTCGGCGGACGTCTGGGCGCATTGACCCTGGCATCCAAACGCGTGGCCTTCCCGCTGCGCCGGCAGCTGGCCGATCGCTATCTTGAAGGGCGTGTGCTGCTGATCGGCGATGCCGCCCATGCGGTGCACCCGCTGGCCGGGCAGGGCGTCAACCTGGGGCTGCGCGATGTGGCCGCCCTGCGGGCCAGCGTGCTCGATGCCAAGGCCAAGCGTCGTGACTGGGCCAGCCCCGCACGCCTGCAACGCTGGGCCAATGCCCGCCAGAGCGAAGCGACGGTGGCCGCCAAGAGCTTCTCGGCGATCAATACCCTGTTCTCCAACGACGAACTGCACCTGAGCCTGGCCCGTGGCCCGGCGATGGGCCTGGCCGGCAAGCTGCCGCCGCTGGTGAGCCTGTTCTGGAAGCATGCTTCCGGCGGCTGAGGCACCGGGCGTGCGCCTGAGCGTCAGGCCATCTGCCGTGCGGGTGCCTGCTGCGGCGCTTGCGCCTGCAGCTGCTCCTGCGCACGTGCCTGCTGCTGTTGTTCACTGGCCTGCTCCAACAGGGCCAGTGATTGCCCCCCGGGCTGCTGGCAGGCTTGCGCGGTAGGCAGGTGTGTTCGGCAATGGGCAGGGTCTTGCGGCGCACCTTGCACCGCAAACACGCGCGCGGCGGCCGCTGCCTCGGCTGTTGCGCAGCTCAGCAGTACCGCATCCACCCGTGTCAGGCCGGCCGTGCAGGCCTGCGCGGTCAGTGCCAGGGTCATGTTTTCGCTGCGCACATCAAAAACGCGGCCGGCCTGTGCATCGAGCTGCTCCACGCCGGCCCGGGTCTGGGTGTAGAGCGCATGCGCGGGGTGGTCGGGGTTGGCCGGGTGACGCTGGGTCTGTGCCAGCAGCCGGTGTTCCAGTTCGAGCTTCTGCTCTTCGCCCAGGTCGGCAGACGGTTGCAGTGGCCGCCCGCGGTTGGGGTCATCGGGGTGGTAGTCCTGGCGCAGTTGCTGCTTTTCCAGGCGCAACTGGCGGGTATCGTCCAGCACCTCGCGCAGGGCTGGGTCGGCAAGCGGGTGCAGCCGGTCGTGGGGCAAGCCGTCCTTGAAGGCATTGTCGCGGGTTGCCAGCATCCAGCCTTGGTCGGTGTGCTGGTACAGGCTGCCAGCCAGCACGATGCGGTTGGGGTCCTGGTAGCTGAGGGTAGGGTCAGCCCCTTGTGATAGCAGGGTGGCCGAGCCATGTGCCACCAGGCCGAGGTTGGCGATGCCGCCGTCCCACCATCCGCGCTCCAGTGTATTGCGCACCATGGTTTCACCGGCACGCCATGCGCCCATGTTCAGCAGGCCACCGTCCAGCTGCATTTCCCAGTAGGCCTGCATGGCTTTCTCGCCATGGGCCGCCAGCACCGCTTCCATCGCGGCCTGGGGTGTCCAGGCGCGCGGGTCCAGTTCGTATTTCTCGAAGGCGCGTTCGTGGGAAAGCTTGACGTCTTCTCCGGGCAGGTTGAGGGCGAGATGCGCATCCCCGCGGCGCATGTGAAATTGCCGCCGCTCCAGGTCCTGGCGGATCAACTCGATGCCGAACTGTTCCCAGTCACGTTCAGTCATGTCCGTGCGGTCGGGGTGCTGCGATCCATGCTCGGACTGCTGGCGTGCCACAAAGCCGGCAACGTGGCGGTTGGCAATCTGCCCGGCCAGCGAGTCGTTGTTGCCAACGCCCAGGGCCATGGCCGGGTACTTGTCCACGCCCTCCAGCGCGGCCAGGTAGTTGAAGTACAACACCCGGTTTCCTTCAGCAGCGTAGTGCTGGAGGATTTGCAGGTCTTTTTCGGTGAGTCCTTTCATGGGTCAGTCCTGTAAAGCAATCTGGGTCAATCCAGTTGGGTGGCATCCAGAAGCTGGTGGAATGCCGCTTCAATGGCCTGCCACTGCGCCAGATGTACACGCGCGTAGCTGGCGTGGATTCGATAATTGTGCTTGCGGTCGATGAAGTGGTGTTCGCAGCCGGCTATAGGAAATGTGCCAGTTGAACGATATTGCTGACCATCCCAGAGCAATCCGTCCGGTTTCTGGTGGGCGTCGCACTTGATGAAACTGCGCAGGCGTCCTTGTGCATCGCGGGCGATATACCAGTCATCGCCCATGCCATAGCCGGTGCGGTCCTGCCACTTGCCGAACTTGGCTATGGCCCGCTGCTTGTGCTGTTCGAACAGGGCCGGGTCCACGTCGTGACGGGTCAGCCCATGCAGCTGCAGGGCAGCAGGGCGCAGGGCCAGTTGCTCGCGCGGGTCGTTGTCCTCATAGGCATCGCCGGTCTGGTACCAGCGGCTGGTGGCGCGTTCCAGTACCGCATCAATCGGCACCTTGTCCACGTAATAGAAGCTGTACTGGACTTTCATGTACGGCGAATAGGAAGGGCGATGCAGGGCATTGGGAGGGCGAGGGCCCAGCTCGGGCAGCAGCATCACCAGCGAGCCCACCGCGTCGGGTGATGGGCCATGCTGGTTATGGAAATAATCCACCGGGATGGCAAAGCGGTAGGGTCCCAGCTGCTGGATGGCCGTGCCCGGCGGCGCGGCACTGGCCGGCTCACGTGCAGGTGGCTGCTGGCAGGCGGCCAGCAGCAGGCAACAGATCAGGGGCAACAGCCGTGACAGGTTCATGGCCCCATTGCAGTCCATGTCCGGGTCGGGTGTCCAGCATGGGCCCTGTATACAGGTGGATTCTGTGACCGTATGCCTCTTGCTGTTGCTCAATCCAGTTGGGTGGCATCCAGTAGCTGGTGGAATGCCATTTCAATGGCCTGCCACTGCGCCAGATGTACACGCGCGTAGCTTGAATGAATGTGGTAGCTGCGTTTGCGGTCGATGAAGTGGTGTTCGCAGCCGGCGATGCGGCCAATGCCTGCGGATCGATATTTGTCCCCCTCCCACACCACCCCATCAGGCTGCTGAAGGGGGTCGCACTTGATAAAGCTGCGCAGGCGACCCTGTGCATCGCGGGCGATATACCAGTCATCGCCCATGCCATAGCCGGTGCGGTCCTGCCACTTGCCGAACTTGGCTATGGCCCGCTGCTTGTGCTGTTCGAACAGGGCCGGGTCCACGTCGTGACGGGTCAGCCCATGCAGCTGCAGGGCAGCAGGGCGCAGGGCCAGTTGCTCGCGCGGGTCGTTGTCCTCATAGGCATCGCCGGTCTGGTGCCAGCGGCTGGTGGCGCGTTCCAGCACCGCATCAATCGGCACCTTGTCCACGTAATAGAAGCTGTACTGGACTTTCATGTACGGCGAATGGGAAGGGCGATGCAGGGCATTGGGAGGGCGGGGGCCCAGCTCGGGCAGCAGCATCACCAGCGAGCCCACCGCGTCGGGTGATGGGCCATGCTGGTTATGGAAATAATCCACCGGGATGGCAAAGCGGTAGGGTCCCAGCTGCTGGATGGCCGTGCCCGGCGGCGCGGCACTGGCCGGTTCACGTGCAGGTGGCTGCTGGCAGGCGGCCAGCAGCAGGCAGCAGATCAGGGGCAGCAGCCGGGGCAGATTCATGACCCCATTGCAGCCCAGGTGTGGCGCGGGTGTCCAGCGCGACGCCGGTGATCGGTGCCCACCGGCGCGCCGGTTTTTCAGTCGATCAGCCAACCGGCCAGATCGCTGCGGTCCAGCTTGCCGCGGCGCTTGATGTCCAGTGCCTTGAATTCGTCATTCAATGCCGGATGCGCGGCGGCTTCAATGCGGTCGATGAAGCCATCGGCATTGGTATCCAGGGTGGCGAAGGTGAGGCGATAGGCAGCGGTATCCACGCTGTCCGGCTGTACCGAGCGCACGCTGACCGGGGTATCGCCTTCGGCCACGGCAATCTCTACCCGTCCGGTCTGTGCGCCGGCGGCCAGCGACTGGGTGCGGATGCCCACCGGCAGTTCCGGCATGGCCTGGGTCTGTGCCGGGTTGCCCGGAGCCGGGCGGGCGGCAGGCACGGTCCGGGCCAATGCCAGGGTGGGCACCAAGGCAAACACGGCAGCGAAGATCAGCGGCAGGCCACGCATGGCAGGCTCCTTGAACGGGGATGCCGCACAGACTGCCGCAGATGTGCTGAATGGGCGGAATCTGCGCCCGGGATGCACCGGTTTGGCCGGTGCATCGGCAAAGGCTCAGCGGCGGCTGAGCGGGGTGACGAAAACGGTGATCTCTTCGCGGTCGTGGTAGAGCTGTTTGGCGCGGATCAGCAAGGGCTTGCCGGCCTGCTGGGCAAACAGCTCCAGGCACAGGGCGGTTTCGTCCCAGCGCTTTTTCATCGGCAGCTTGAGGTTGAAGATGGTGTGCCTGCACCAGCCTTCGCGCAGCCAGGTGGCCATGCGCTCGGCGACCTTGCGCGGCTGCTCGACCATGTCGCAGACCATCCAGTCCAGCGGCTGTTCCGGCTGCCAGTGGAAGCCGTCGGCACGCAGGTGCTCGACCAGGCCGGTATCGAGCACGTGCTGGCGCAGCGGCCCGTTGTCGATGCTGGACACCTTCATGTGCTGGCGGGTCAGTACCCAGGTCCAGCCGCCGGGAGCCGCGCCGAGGTCGGCGGCCTTCATCCCGGCCTTGACCAGACGCTCGCGCTCATCGGCATCGAGCAGGGTCATCAGGGCCTCTTCCAGCTTCAGCGCCGAGCGCGAGGGCGCCTCGGGCAGCAGCTTCAGCCGCGGGATGCCCAGTGGCCACGGCGCGCTGTCGCGGGTATCGGCCACGCTGACAAAGGCGTGGGTGCCATCGACAAAGGTGATGTGCAGGCGCGGCAATTTGGCGTTGGGCTTGTCGCTGAGCAGGCCCGCCTTGCGCAGCGCCGGGCGCAGCGCATTGCCGAAACTGCGCGCCAGCCCGGCCAGCGGTTTGCCGGCGTCCGAATCCGGGTGCTCGACCCAGAGGTCGCCAAAGCGCGATTGTCCTTCCAGCGCGGCCAGGATCGGGGTGATGCGATCGGTCGGGTCCAGCTGCGGCAGTTCGGCCAGCACGCGCAGTTTCTGCCGCGCGAAGATCAGCCCGCGCCAGGGCAGCAGCTCGCTGAGCGTATCGACCTGGTCGGGCTCGCAGGCGTAGAGCACATAGCCATCGTTGCGGCGGGTACGCGCATAGCCGGCAATGCCGGCCTGGCCGGCGCGTTCGGTCAGTTCGGCGGCCAGTTCGGGTTCAAAACCCTGGCGGCAGTAACACAGCAGACCGGACATGGGGATTCCTTGGGTGAGGCTCCGCCGCGGCGGAGCATTGGGCCTGGGCCCGGAGGGTCAGTAATGGGCGCCGTTGGCC
The DNA here is from genome assembly GCF_001431525.1 of Stenotrophomonas koreensis. Lineage (GTDB taxonomy): Bacteria > Pseudomonadota > Gammaproteobacteria > Xanthomonadales > Xanthomonadaceae > Stenotrophomonas > Stenotrophomonas koreensis. Next base: position 86,331 of record NZ_LDJH01000027.1, on the reverse strand, counting down.
TGGCCATAGGCGGCCAGCACGCTGCAGGCCTGTTCGCGCAGGATGTCGCAGCGGACCTGGATGCCGCGCTGTTCCAGCGCGGCGATCCAGTTTTCCGGCAGCGGGCCTTCGTCAAAGCAGGTCAGTGACTCCACGTCACTGGCGCGGGCGCCGATCAGCAGTTGGTCGATGCCGGCCCAGACGGTGGCACCAAAGCACTGGCAGCAGGGTTGTGAGGAGGTGGCCAGGGTAATTGGCCCGGGCAGTACCGCATTGATCCGCGGGCTCTGCAGCTTCTGCTGGGCCAGCATGTAGGCCATGTTCTCGGCATGGGCCAGCGAGGTCGCCTGCGGCACCACGCGGTTGACCCCGGCGGCAATCACCCGGTCGTTGGCATCAAACAGCACCGCGCCAAACGGCCCGCCGCTGGCGTGGTCCACGTTGTGGCGTGACAGTGCGATGGCCAGGGCCACCTTGGCCTCGTCGCCGGGATAGGTAGCCGTCAGGTCCACCGCCTCGTGGATCCATACCGGCAGGGTGAGATGGACCTGTGCCTGCAACATGCTTGCTCCTTGTCATTGCCAGCGCGGTAGCGAAAACGGCCATGGACCTGGGGTGGTCCATGGCCGGTCATCGGAGCCCCGGCCGGATTGCCGCCGGCCTTACTTGCTGGCCCAGATGTCGCGCAGGGTCACGCTGCGGTTGAACACCGGCCTGTCGGCACGGTGATCGTAACGGTCGGCGACAAAGTAGCCGGTGCGCTCGAACTGGAACGAGGTTTCCGGCGCGGCGCTGGCAGCGGCCGGCTCTACATAGCCGGTGACGACCTTGCGCGATTCCGGGTTCAGGTAGTCGCGGTAGGTCTTGCCGTCGGCTTCGTCGTCCGGGTTTTCCACCGAGAACAGACGGTCGTACAGGCGGATTTCCGCTGCCACCGCGTGCTGTGCGCTGACCCAGTGGATGGTGCCCTTGACCTTGCGGTTGGCGCCCTCCATGCCCGGGCGCGATTCCGGGTCCAGCCAGCCACGCAGTTCGACCACATTGCCGGCGTCATCCTTGATCACCTCGTCGACGCGGGCGATGCCGGCACCGCGCAGGCGGATCTCGCCGCCAGGCACCAGCCGCTTCCAGCCCTTGGGCGGGACTTCGGCAAAGTCCTCGCGCTCGATCCACAGCTCGCGGCCGAACGGCACCTGGCGGCTGCCGAAGGACTCATCCTTCGGATGGTTGGCGAAGCTCAGCGATTCCTCATGGCCTTCGGCCAGGTTGGTCAGCACGAACTTCAGTGGCTCGACCACGGCCATGCGGCGGGCAGCGGCGCTGTCCAGGTCCTCGCGCAGCGCGCCTTCCAGCACCGAGAAGTCGATCAGCGAGTTCTGCTTGGAGATACCCACGCGCTCGGCGAACAGGCGCATCGCCGCCGGGCTGTAGCCGCGCCGGCGCAGGCCCTGCAGGGTCGGCATGCGCGGGTCATCCCAGCCGTCGACCAGGTTTTCGGTGACCAGCGCCATCAGCTTGCGCTTGCTCATCACCGTGTAGTTGATGTTCAGGCGCGAGAACTCGATCTGACGGGGCTTGGCCGCCTCGCGCGGCAGGCCCTTGTCCACCAGCGGCTGGGTCAGCTCCGGGCTGTTGGCAAAGTCGACGTTGTCCACGCACCAGTCATACAGCGGGCGGTGGTCTTCGAACTCCAGCGTGCACAGCGAGTGGGTGATGCCTTCCAGCGCATCGCCCAGGGCGTGGGCGTAGTCGTACATCGGGTAGATCGGCCAGGCATTGCCGGTGTTCTGGTGCTCGACGTGCTTGATCCGGTAGATCGCCGGGTCGCGCAGGTTGATGTTGCCGCTGGCCATGTCGATCTTGGCGCGCAGGGTGCGGCTGCCGTCGGCGAACTCACCGGCGCGCATGCGCGCGAACAGGTCCAGGTTCTCCTCGACGCTGCGGTTGCGGTACGGAGACTCGCGGCCCGGTTCGGTCAGCGAGCCGCGGTAGGCACGCACTTCCTCGGCCGACAGGTCGCAGACATAGGCCTTGCCGTCGCGGATCAGCTTCTGCGCGCCCAGGTAATAGGCGTCGAAATAGTCCGAAGCGTGGCGCAGCTCGTTCCATTCAAAGCCCAGCCAGCGCACGTCGTCCTGGATCGCCGCCACGTACTCGGGGTCCTCGCGGGCCGGGTTGGTGTCGTCAAAGCGCAGGTTGCACACGCCGGAGAACTCGCCGGCAATGCCGAAATTCAGGCAGATCGACTTGGCATGGCCGATGTGCAGGTAGCCGTTGGGCTCGGGCGGGAAACGGGTCTTGATCGCGGTGTGCTTGCCGCTGGCCAGGTCCTCGCGGACGATCTGGCGGATGAAGTCGCGTTTTTCGACCGGAGTGGCTTCCGGCGCGGTGCCGGCGTTGGGGGCGGTGTTCTCGGACATGGTCGCTGCAGGCTGAAAATCTGACCGGCTAGCATAGCGCGAAGGCGCGCTTTCGGCCTGTCCGGCATCGGCTGGGGGGCGGCCGGCGTTCAAGCCGCGCGTGCGCGCGTAGACTGGGCCATCCGCTTGTTGTCGAGGTTTTTCCATGCTCCCGCTTGCTTCGTTGATCCGCGGTATCGGTGCCTTCAAGCAGCGCCTGCCGGCGCCGGAAGATGCGCTTCCCGGCCGCGCCGAGCCGCTGCCACTGCACAACGTGCACTTCGTCAACGGCCAGCCACTGCGCGGCCAGTTCCCGGGGATGCAGACCATCGACCTTGGCCTGGGATGCTTCTGGGGCGCCGAGCGCCGGTTCTGGCAGTTGCCGGGGGTGGTCACTACCGCGGTCGGCTACCAGGGCGGCTACACCCCGAACCCGACCTACGAGGAAAGCTGCACCGGCCTGACCGGGCACACCGAGGTGGTGCGGGTGGTGTTCGACCCGGCCCGGGTCAGCCTGGCTACGGTGCTGGCCACCTTCTGGGAAAGCCATGACCCAACCCAGGGCATGCGCCAGGGCAACGATGTGGGCACCTGCTACCGCTCGGCGATCTACTGCCACAGCCCGGAACAGTTCGCCGCTGCCCGGTCCAGTGCGGCGGCCTACCAGCAACAGCTGGACGCGGCCGGTTACGGGCCGATCACCACCGAGATCGTCCATCCGGCGCCGCCGTTCTACTACGCCGAGGACTACCACCAGCAGTACCTGGCCAAGAACCCGGGCGGTTACTGCGGGCTGGGCGGCACCGGGGTGAGCTGCCCGCTCGGGCTGGATGTCGATGGCTGAACCGGCGCCGCGCTGCCTGCTGGTGGTCTGGCACAGCCTGACCGGGGCCACCGCCGCCGCGGTCGATGCGCTGTGCGCCGGCGCCCGTGAACAGGGCGGCGATGGCCTGCAGGTCCGCGCCGTGCCGGCGCGCGATGCCGGTGCGGCCGATGTGCTGGCCTGCGATGCGCTGGTGCTGGCCACCCCGGAGACACTTGGCTCGATCAGCGGGCTGATGAAGGATTTCCTGGACCGCAGCTATTACCCGCTGCTGGATCAGTGCCCGGGCCTGCCGCTCGGGTTGGTGGTGGTTGCCGGCAGCGATGGCGAGCCGACCGTGCAGCAACTGGGGCGGGTGGCCACCGGGCTGCGCTGGCGCCAGGTCTGTGCGCCGCTGCGCCTGTGTACCCGGGCCCAGAGCATGCAGGCCATCCTCGCGCCCAAGCAGCTCAGCGCGCAGCAGCAGGCGCAGGCACATGAATGGGGTGCCACCCTGGGTGCCGGCCTGGTGCTGGGGGTGTTTTGAAGCGTGTGCAGGGCTTAAAGCACTTCCACGCCACAGACATAGACCAGCTCGCAGGCACCGGCACCGCTGTCGTCGCGGCGCAGTGAGCTGCGCCAGCGCCAGCCATTGGCGCCTTCGACCTGGACCAGCCAGCCCTGCAACCGGATGTGCTGGTCTGGCTGGATCGCCAGCAGCGCCCGGGCAATCTGCTCGTTGCCCGGGATCATGTGCATGTTGGCGCTGTGGTCGCGGATCTGCGCCGGTGGCAGCGGCGGCTGCCCGTTCCAGCGGTAGTGGTACCAGCGCCCGGACTGGGAAATGTCCAGCTGCTGCAGCACCGCCGTCTCGCGCATCGGCCCCCAGCCCAGGGCCAGGTCCAGCGGGGAATAGCGTGCTTCCTCGCCCTGGCTGTAGCGTTTGCGGCCCAGCACCCGGGCTTCCAGGCTGAAACCGGCCAGGGCGTTGATCCGACCCTGCGCATGGGCCAGCGTCAACCCCGGCGGCGCCTCGGTCTGCAGTGGCAGTGGACTGCGGACGTGGTGCGGCGGCAGCGGGCAACCGGCAGCGTGCAGCGGCCCCGCACCCGCAGCGGGCAGGCCCTCGGGACGACGGGTCAGCCAGACGGTGCCGCCAAGCACGGCCGTCATCAACAACATGACGTGGCTGATCTTCAGGCGCATGGGTTCAGGCAGGTGGTGATGCCGACCATTGCCGCAGCGTGTCCATGCGGCAATGGCATGCGGCGGCGATTACAGGCCGGCCAGGCTGGGGGTATCGACCTGGCGTACGCGCAGGCGCAGCTTGCGGCCGCCCGGGGCGGTCCAGTCGATGCTCTGGCCGATGGTCAGGCCGAGCAGGGCGGTACCGACCGGGGCCAGCACCGAGACGCGGCCGAGGTCGACATTGGCCTCGTGCGGGTAGACCAGGGTCAGGGTGTGCACATCACCGGTCAGTTCGTCCTCGCACTGCACGGTGGCGTGCATGGTGACGGTGCCGGCCGGCACCTGGTCCGGTGCCACGATCTGGGCCCGGTTCAGTTCATCGCCAAGGGTGACCGCGGCCGGATTGCGGGCATGGACGGGGGACTCGAGCATGGCATCCAGGCGTGCCAGGTCGTGGCTGGAAACGATGATCGACGGCGGCAGGCCACTGTTGGTCGGCATGAGGTGCTCCTTCAAATAGTACAAACGGGAAACGCAGAACAGGCGGCACTATTCCAGCGCCGCCTGTTTGGGTTTTTCAGTGCCAACGCAGAGGTTGGCATGGGGTGATGATCGCTGTTGCGCGTGGGTGGTGCAATGGCTGGGTCAATCGCGTCGGAAATTTCGCCGGAAGTGGCCGGCTGTGTGGCGATTGTCAGTGCGCAACTGTGACGGCCGGCTGAGTTTCGCTCACCGCCCGGGTCGTTTCCGGCGCGAGCTGGAACAAGGCAGGCGGCACGTTGCGGAACAGTTCGGCCATCTGTTGCAGAAAACCACTCATCGCCGAAGAGCGGCGCCAGACCAGGCCGATCCGGCGGCTCGGTGGATGGCTGTCCTGGAAATTGAGCAGCTGCACATTGCCCGGCAGGACCATGGGCGGCTGCACTGCGAGCATCGGCAACAGGGTGATGCCGACATTGGCCGCGACCATCTGGCGCAGGGTCTCCAGGCTGGTGGCCTGGAAGCCGCCTTTTTCGCTTGCCCCTACCAGACGGCAGACATTGAGCGCCTGGTCGCGCAGGCAATGCCCATCTTCCAGCAGCAGCAGGCGCTGGTCGGAGAGGTCATCCATCAGCAGCGACTGCTTGCTGGCCAGGGGATGGCCTGCCGGAACCGCGAGTACAAAAGGCTCTTCAAACAGGAACTCGGCCTGCAGCTGGTCATCGGCCAGCGGCAGCGCCAGGATCACCGCGTCCAGCTTGCCTTCGCGCAGGCGTGCCAGCAGGACATCGCTTTTTTCCTCCACCAGCAGCAGTTCCAGCTTGGGAAACCGCTGGCGTACCAGTGGCACCACGTGCGGCAGCAGGTAGGGGCCCAGGGTGGGGAAGATGCCCAGGCGCACGGTGCCGGCTTCCGGGTCGCGTGAACGGCGCGCGGCCTCCTTCATCTGCTCGACCTCGGCCACGATCGCGCGTGCGCGGTCGGCCGCCTCGCGCCCGGCCGGGGTCAGCATCACCTTGCGCGGTGCCCGTTCCACCAGCGACACCCCCAGCTCGTCTTCCAGTTTCTTGATCTGGGTCGACAGCGTCGGCTGGCTGACAAAACAGGCCGCCGCCGCGCGACCGAAATGTTTGTGGTCGGCCAGGGCCACCAGGTATTTGAGGTCGCGCAGGTTCATCGGCAGGTCTCGGTTGGGCTGGCCGGAGGGCAGGTGCCCTCCGGTTGGCTGCAGCAGCGGGGTGGCTTACTTGGCCGGCGCCGAGCTGCGGATCAGGTGGTCAAAGGCAGCCAGCGAGGCGGTGGCACCAGCGCCGACGGCAATCACGATCTGCTTGTACGGCACGGTGGTGCAGTCGCCGGCAGCGAACACGCCCGGGACATTGGTCTGGCCGCGCTCGTCGATGACGATCTCGCCACGGTTGCTCAGCTCCACCGTGCCCTTGAGCCATTCGGTGTTGGGCAGCAGGCCGATCTGGACGAAGATGCCTTCCAGCTCGACGGTGTGGCCCTGGCCGCTGTCGCGGTCGTTGTAGGTCAGGCCGGTAACCCGCCTGCCGTCGCCGAGCACCTCGGTGGTCTGCGCATTGAGGATCACGGTGACATTGCCCAGGCTGTGCAGCTTGTCCTGCAGCACCTGGTCGGCGCGCAGCGCGGTGCCGAACTCGATCAGGGTGACATGGGCGACGATGCCGGCCAGGTCGATGGCTGCTTCCACGCCGGAGTTGCCGCCGCCGATCACCGCCACGCGCTTGCCCTTGAACAGCGGGCCGTCGCAGTGCGGGCAGTAGGCCACGCCCTTGTTGCGGTACTGCTCCTCGCCGGGCACGTTCATCTGCCGCCAGCGGGCGCCGGTGGACAGGATCACGGTCTTGGACTTCAGCGAGGCGCCATTCTCCAGCTTGATCTCGACCAGGCCGTCATCGCCGGCCGGTACCAGTTCGGTGGCACGCTGCAGGTTCATCACGTCCACCTCGTACTGCTTGACGTGCGCTTCCAGTGCCATGGCCAGCTTCGGGCCTTCGGTTTCCTGTACCGAGATGAAGTTCTCGATGGCCAGGGTGTCCAGCACCTGGCCACCGAAACGCTCGGCGGCCACGCCGGTACGGATGCCCTTGCGCGCGGCGTAGATCGCCGCGGCAGCACCGGCCGGGCCGCCGCCGACCACCAGCACGTCGAAGGCGGACTTGGCGGCGATCTTGGCCGCTTCACGCTTGGCCGCACCGGTATCCAGCTTGGCCACGATCTGCTCCAGGCTCATGCGGCCGGAGTCGAACATCTGCCCGCCCTGGAACACCATCGGCACCGCCATCACCTGGCGCTGCTCGACCTCGGCCTGGAACGCACCGCCTTCGATCACGGTGGTGCGGATGGACGGGTTGACGATGGCCATCAGCGACAGCGCCTGCACCACGTCCGGGCAGTTGTGGCAGGTCAGCGACATGTAGACGTCGAAGTCGTACTCGCCCTCGATGGCCTTGATCGAGTCGATCACCGACTGCTCGACCTTCGGCGGGTGACCGCCGGTCCACAGCAGGGTCAGTACCAGCGATTCGAACTCGTGGCCCAGCGGCAGGCCGGCAAAGCGCACGCCATGGTCCTGGCCCTCGCGGGTGACCAGGAAGGACGGGCGGCGGGCATCGCTGCCGTTGGTATCCAGCGTGATCCTGCCGTTGCCGGCGGCAACGATGTCATCGAGCAGGCCGCGCATGTCCTGGCTGGCGGCGCTGTCATCGAGCGAGGCGATCAGGCGCAGCGGCTGGCGCAGCAGGCCCATGTACTGTTGCAACTGGGTCTTGAGGGTATCGTCGAGCACGGAGCCACTCCTTCGTCGAGGCAAAACGGGGGGAGGACGCAGCTGCCGGGGCAGCGCATCGGGAAAGGGTAGGGGTGAACCGCAGCGTACTGTGGGCTGGCGGGCGTGTTGCTGGCGGGCATCAACACGCTGCGGTTCACCCCCACACCCGCCGTAGCGGCGGGGTGGGAGTGTTGCGGTGAAGGGAAGTGAGGCCCTGTCTGGCTCCTCACTCCTCTCCACTCGTTTGTGACACTTAGATCTTGCCGACCAGGTCCAGCGACGGGGTCAGGGTCTGGGCGCCTTCCTTCCACTTGGCCGGGCACACCTGGTTCGGGTTGGCGGCGGTGAACTGGGCAGCCTTCAGCTTGCGCAGGGTCTCGGAGACGTCACGGGCGATCTCGTTGGAGTGCACTTCCATGGTCTTGATCACGCCTTCCGGGTTGATCACGAAGGTGCCGCGCAGGGCGAGGCCTTCTTCAGCGATGTGCACGTTGAAGGCGTTGGTCATCTGGTGGGTCGGGTCGCCGACCAGCGGGAACTTGGCCTTGCCCACGGCCGGCGAGGTCTCGTGCCACACCTTGTGCGAGAAGTGGGTGTCGGTGGTGACGATGTAGACCTCGGCGCCGGCCTTCTGGAACTCGGCGTAGTTGTCAGCGGCGTCTTCGATCTCGGTCGGGCAGTTGAAGGTGAAGGCTGCCGGCATGAAGATCACAACCGACCACTTGCCCTTCATGGTCTCGTTGGAGACTTCGATGAACTGGCCGTTGTGGAAGGCGTTGGTCTTGAACGGGGCGACCTGGGTATTGATCAACGAGGACATGAAAGTTCCTTATCAGTTGCAGGGAGGGGTGAAGCGATGGAGGAAGATTAATAGGCTGGGCCTAATGTATCAAATGAATTTAATAGATCAAACCGATAGTTCTTGCCTATCGACATGCCTCCGTAAACGCAGCTGCCTATATGGGTGTGTGGCGGCAAACTTCAAGCTGCTGCCTCCCTCGTGCTGGCCGATCGCCGTGGCTGGCCGGGTCTGATGGCTGGCCTGCCGGCGCGGTGGGTTAAGCTGCAGCGCCTTCAATACTGCTGTGTCCTGCCATGTCCGTGCCACTTCCCGCCGCTGCCTGTGCCGCCGATCTGCTGGCCTGGGCCGGTCATCATCTGCCCACCCCCGAAGGCCGGGCCGAGGCGCGGTTGTTGCTGCTGCATGTGCTCGGCCAGCCAGCAGTGTGGCTGTTCAGCCATGACCGTGAGCCGGTTGATCCGGCCGCTGCGCGCCGCTTCGGTGAGCTGGTCGTGCGGCGTGCGGCAGGCGAGCCGGTGGCCTACCTGACCGGCAGCCGTGGCTTCTGGAACCTGGAGCTGGCGGTCAGCCCGGCCACCCTGATCCCGCGCCCGGAGACCGAGCTGCTGGTCGAGCAGGCGCTGCTGCGGCTGCCTGATGACGGCCGTCCGCTGCGCATTGCCGACATGGGCACCGGCACCGGTGCGGTGGCACTGGCCATTGCCGCCGAGCGGCCGCAGGCGATGGTGCTGGCCACCGACCTGCTTGGCCCGACCCTGGCGGTGGCGGTGGGCAATGCCCAGCGCAACGGCATCGACAATGTGCACTTCCGCCGCGGCAGCTGGTACCGCGCGCTGGGGCGCGACCGCTTCGATGTGATCGTCTCCAACCCGCCGTACATCCGCAGCGATGATGCCCATCTGCAGCAGGGCGACCTGCGCTTCGAGCCGCCAGCGGCACTGGCCTCCGGAGAGGATGGGCTGGAGGCGATCCGGATCATTGCCGCCGGCGCGTGCGATCACCTGGTGCCGGGTGGCTGGCTGCTGCTGGAGCATGGCTGGGACCAGGGGCCGGCAGTGCGCGCGCTGCTGGACGCGGCCGGGCTGGAGCAGGTGCAGACCGTGGTCGACCTGGAAGGCCGTGACCGTGTCAGCCTGGGCCGCCGCCCCGGCCGTTCGCTGTGGGATTGAGCGCCAGCCTGCGGCTAGACTGGTGGCACTGACTATTGCCAGGTGTCCCATGCGCACGCTGTACCCCGAAATCGAACCGTTTGACGTCGGCACATTGCAGGTCGACGACCGCCATACCCTGTACTACGAGCAGTGCGGCAACCCGAATGGGAAGCCGGTGGTGATGCTGCACGGCGGCCCCGGTGGTGGCTGCACGCTGAAGATGCGCCGTTTCCACGACCCGGCCCGGTACCGCATCATCCTGTTCGACCAGCGCGGTGCCGGCCGCTCGACCCCGCACGCGGACCTGGTGGACAACACCACCTGGGACCTGGTGGCCGATATCGAGAAGCTGCGCACGCACCTGGGCGTGGATGCCTGGCAGGTGTTTGGCGGCAGCTGGGGCTCGACCCTGGCCCTGGCCTATGCCCAGGCCCACCCGCAGCGCGTCACCGAGCTGGTGCTGCGCGGCATCTTCATGCTGCGCCGCTGGGAGCTGGAATGGTTCTACCAGGAAGGCGCCAGCCGCCTGTTCCCCGATGCCTGGGAGCACTATCTCAAGCCGATCCCGGCGGTTGAACGCCATGACCTGATTTCCGCCTTCCATCGCCGCCTGACCAGCGATGACGAGGCGACCCGCCTGGCTGCGGCCAAGGCCTGGAGTGTGTGGGAAGGCGCGACCAGCTACCTGCATGTGGACGAGGACTTCATCAACAGCCACGAAGACCCGCAGTTCGCGCTGGCCTTTGCGCGCATCGAGAACCACTACTTCGTCAATGGTGGCTTCTTCCAGGTCGAGGACCAGCTGCTGCGTGACGCGCACAGGATCGCCGACATCCCCGGCGTGATCGTGCATGGCCGCTATGACGTGGTCTGCCCGATCGCCAATGCCTGGGACCTGCACAAGGCCTGGCCGAAGGCGCAGCTGGTGATCAACCCGGCCAGCGGCCACTCGGCCTTCGAGGCCGAGAACGTGCACGCGCTGGTGGAGGCGACCGACCGCTTCGCCGGATGATCGGCCGGCCCGCAGGCAGTGTCCTGCCGGCACTGAAAAGGGCGGCCCTTGGGCCGCCCTTTTCATGGGCAATGTGACGTCTCAGTCCAGGCCGTCCAGCAGTGGCGGCAGCAGTCGTGCCAGCCGCGCCGCCCAGGCGGCTTGCCCGGCGGCATCACTGATCAGGTCCTGACGGATCTCGATCTCCACATACGGCAGGCCGCGGCCTTCGGCATGCACGTTGGCGCCGTAGTCGCTGTCATCGCTGACCGCATAGGGCTGGTTGTCGCCGACCACCAGGTCGCCCTCGGCCAGCAGTGCAGCATGCAGGCGCATCGCCAGCCGGGCGTCGCGGTTGTAGAGCACGCCACAGTGCCAGGGCCGGGCAATGCCGTTCATCACCGGGGTGAAGCTGTGCAGCAGCACCGGCACCGCTGGCTGCCCGCAGGCGGCGCGGCGGTCCAGCTCGGCGGCAATCGCGGCGTGATAGGGCACGTGGATCGCGTCGATCCGGGCCTGGCGCTGGTCATCGTCCAGATCGGCATTGGCGGCGATCACGGTGCCGTCGCTGAGCGCCGGCATCAGCGTCGGCGAGGCGAGCGGGCGGTTGCAGTCGATCACCAGCCGCGAATAGGTCTGCTCGATCGCCCAGGCATCGAGCTGCGGCGACAGCTCGCGCAGCACGCCGGCAATGCCGATATCCCAGCCGATGTGGCGGTCGATCTCACCGGCCGCCAGGCCAAGGTCGCCCAGGCTGGCAGGAATGGCCTGTCCGGCATGGTCGGCCACCAGTACAAACGCGGAGCGGCCAGCGCGGTGGTGGATGGTGAACGGAGCCGGGTCGTCCGTGCCGAGCAGCGGCGCGCAGGCCGCTGCGGAGAGGATGCTGCCGTCAGCCACGCGGGGTACCGTCCAGTTCGTGCTCGATCATCCACAGCCCGGCCCAGAGCTTGGCATCGAGCTGGTAGCCCTGGCCCATCTTCTCCACCAGCCAGGCCGCGGCGCGGGTCCGGGGCACGTGGTGGACAATGATGTCCTCGCTCTCGTCGCCGCCGCCTTCGCCGACCTTGCGCAGGCCGGTGGCGCGGACGAAGGCGATCTTCTCGTTGCTGGCCCCGGCCGAGGTCGGCCCGATCATCAGTACCTCGGCCTGCTCGGCGGTCCAGCCGGTTTCTTCCTCCAGTTCGCGGATCGCCGAGGCCTCGATCGATTCGCCGGCATCGATGTCGCCGACCAGGCCGGCCGGCATCTCGATGCACTTGGCCTGCAGCGGCACGCGGAACTGTTCGACAAACAGCACCTCGTCGGCCGGGGTGACGGCGATGATGATCGCGGCCAGGCCACCGGCATGGGTGCGCTCGGAGTATTCCCAGCTGCCGCGTACCACCATGCGCTGGTACTTGCCTTCGTAGACCGTGCGGGGCGGCGCGGTGTTGTGTGCCATGGGCAATCCTCAGGCAGGAGTGGAGTCAGGTGCAGGCAGGCCGGCGGCGGCAAACAGCCGGCGCCGGGTCATCGGGCCCATGCGCAGTACCCGCGCCAGGCCGTCGAGCATCTGGCCATCGGGCTGGCTGCGCTGCAGCCCGGCCAATGGTGGCGCCAGGGCATCGCAGGCCACCGTGGTCAGCTGGCGGAACAGCAGGGCCTGGGCGCGTTGTTCGCGCAGGCGGGCGGCGATGGCTGCGGCGCCACGCAGGCGCAGAAAGGGCACTTCATCGATGCGCGCCAGCAGTGCGTCCAGGCTGCCGAAATGGGCCAGCAGCACCGCCGCCGACTTGGCGCCGATGCCGGGAATGCCGGGAATGTTGTCCACCGCGTCGCCGCACAGCGCCAGGTAATCGGCAATCTGGTGGGCATGCACGCCGTAGCGGGCCTTGACCTGGTCCACGCCCCAGCGCTGCTGGCGCGGCATGTCCCACTGCTCGTCGGCATCGACCAGCAGCTGCGACAGGTCCTTGTCGGCGGAGATCACCAGCCCGCGCAGGCCGGCGGCGCGGCCAATGTGCAGCGCGCTGCCGATCAGGTCATCAGCCTCGTACTCCGGGTGGGCCAGCACCGGCAGGCCGAGTGCGGCGCACAGCGCCTTGCAGTGGGCGAACTGGCGGCGCAGCTCCTCCGGTGCCGGTTCGCGGTTGGCCTTGTAGGCCGGGTACAGGCGGTGGCGGAAGCAGCCATCCAGCGCCTCGTCGAAGGCGATGGCGATGTGCTGCGGGCGTTCGCGCTCGAGCAGTTCCAGCAGGAAGCGGGCAAAGCCATGCACCGCGTGCACCGGCCAGCCGCCGGTGTCGGTCATCTCCGGTGGCAGCGAATGCCAGGCGCGGAACACATAGATGCTGGCATCGACCAGGTACAGCGGGGATTTCATGGTGCCGGTGCGGTCCAGTCGGTCAGCAGGTCCGCCGGGTCGGGGCGTTCGCGATCGGGGGTATCGATTTTCGCGCTGCCGATATGGATGAAGCCGACGATGCGCTCTTCCTCGCCCAGCCCCAGGTGGCGGGCCACGGCGCGGTCCTCGGCCATCCAGGCGGTCAGCCATTGCGCGCCAAAGCCCAGGGCATGAGCGGCATGCAGCAGGTTCATGCACACGCAGCCGGCGGTCAGCAACTGCTCCCACTGCGGCACCTTGGCGTGCGCCTGCGGGCAGGCAATCACGGTGATGATCAACGGCGCATGGCTGAAGCGCTCGCGGTCCTTGTCGATCAGCGCCTGGTTGCCGGGGTTGCGCTGCGCGCTGCGTGCGGCCAGGAGGGCACCCAGCGCCAGACGGGCATCGCCTTCGATCCGCAGCAGCCGGAAGGGCACCAGCTTGCCGTGGTCGGGCACGCGGACCGCGGCCGTGAGCATGGCCTGCAACTGGCCCGCATCCGGAGCAGGCAGGCCCAGCTGGCGCGACGGGGTTGAGTGGCGGCCGAGCAGGGCGGCCAGCGGTGAATCAGCGGACATGCACAAAGTGGGGCTTGCGGACAGGCAGGCAGTATAGGCTGGCGGTTGTCGCTCAAGATGGCTGGCACCATGAACGCGCCGGCAGTGCCAGTGGTCTGGATCCACTGTCGCGGGGTGACCAAGCTGTCCCATGTGTGACGCGCAGCGTCAGCTGCGGCGTAAAACTGAGAGTTGAGTCACGGAGTATCCAGCAGGCAACTCTTACGATGTGCTGGGAAAAATGCGGACCGACACCGGTCTTGTAGTTGCCTCTGTAAAATGCCGGCTGGGCATGGAACCTGCGCGTATGAACCTCGAGCAAAACCCCTCTCAACGTCTGCAGCGCGATGGCCGCCTGCTTGCGATGGCCAGCGAACAGGTCTTGCCGGGTTTGGAGCAGGCCTTCGCTGTCGCCTTGACCCGGTTTGATGACGCGTTGTTTGACCGTGCCGAGCGGGCCGGCAGCGCCCAGCCACAGTTTCTTGATGCGATGCGCGAGCTGCGTCTGCGCCGCAACGACATCATTGCCGCCTTCACTGCCCACCTGCGTCTGGCCTGGCAGGCCCTGGAGGCCGGGACGCCGTTGTCGGCCGAGCGGGTACTGGCCGGTGATGCCGCCGAAGGGGGGCTGAGCCTGGTGCCCGAGCATGTACTCGAATCGCGCCTGGCCGTGCGCAACTTTGCCATCGTGCTGCTGCGCGACTGCAAGCAGCAGCTGGCGCGGATCGACCGCCGCGTCGGCTGGATCGCCGGTGGCCTGCTGCTGGATGCCGATACCAATCCGGTTGGTCCGGAGCACGTCGGGGTGGCGATCCACCAGGCGTTTGCGGGTGTCGAGCTGACGGCCGAGGCACGCCTGGTGGTGATCAAGCTGTGCGAGCGCGAGCTGACCCCGGCCATCACCAAATTGTATGAATCCCTGGATGCCAGCCTGGCCAACGCCGGTGTGCTGCCCCAGGTCGCGCCGTTGCGGCGTGCCGCCGCTGCGCCGCCCCCGGCGCCGGCCGCGGCAATGATGCAGCAGGCCGAGCAGGCGCAGGCCTACGATGCCGATGGCCAGTACGCACCGGCCTGGGCGCAGCGTTTCCTGGATCGCTGGGCGCAGAGTACCGGGCGCATGGAGGCGGCGACCGGTGCCGGCCGCGCAGGCCACGCGGCGGACGAGGCGTTGTCCGGCCCGGGGGCGCTGTTGGAGGCATTGAATGAGCTGCTGGCGCAACGGCGTGGCCCGGAGCCGGAGGCTGCCGCCCAGGGTGGGCGGGCATTGAATCCGCGGGAAATGATGAATGTGCTTTCGCTGCTGCAGAGCACGCCCAGTGCAACCCTCAGTGCGGCCATTGGCGAGCATGGCGAATCGCTGGCGCAACGGCTCAAGAGCGAGGTGCTGCATTCGGCTGGCCAGCTGGGCATGGCGCCTGGTAGCGCACGCCTGGAAGCGGCTGACGAGGATGCGATTGACCTGGTCGGGATGCTGTTTGATGTGATGCTCGACGAGCGTGACCTGGCCGGACGCTCGCGTGAGCTGATCGGCCGTCTGATCGTGCCGTTCGTCAAGGTGGCCCTGCTGGACCGCCGGATGTTCGTGCAGAAGACCCATCCGGCGCGTCGTCTGCTCAATTCGCTGGCCGAAGCCTGCGAGGGCAATACCGGGCAGACCCCGGCCGAGCGCGTGTTGATGGCCAAGGTCGAGGAAATCACCGAGCGGCTGGTGGCCGAGTTCAACGAGAACCTGGCGATCTTCCTGACCCTGGAAGAGGAATTCCGTGATTTCCTTGCCCAGCACCGGCGCAAGGTCGAGATTGCCGAACGCCGCGCGGCCGAGACCCAGCGTGGCCAGGAGCGACTGGAGCAGGCGCGGCGGCGTGCGGCGGCCGAAGTGGCCCGACACCTGGACAATGACCCGCAGCTGCCCAAGGCCATTGCCGATTTCCTGTCCTCGCCCTGGCAGCACCACCTGGCCCTGTGCCTGCTGCGCGAGGGAGAGGAAGCGCAGCAGGCGGCCAGCGAGGCGCTGCAGCTGGGCGATGCCTTGATTGAGGAGCTGGCCGAGGCACGCCGCAATATTGTCGGCAAGCCCTGGCTGCAGGCGCAGCAGCCAGGCCTGCGCAGGGTCTTTGCCAGCATCGGCCTGCACGATGATGCGGCCAGCGCCGCCATCGATGCCCTGCATGACACCCTGCAGGCGGTAGCCGAACGCCGTCCGCAAGATGAGCGTGAACTACCCGAGCTGCCGCAGGTCGTCCTGCCCAGCGTGCCTGCTGCTGATGCGCCGGCCGAAGACCTGCAGCAAGCGGCGGCCAGCGAGAATTTCAACCATGCCGATGCCGACCGTTTCCGCCAGATGGCCGTTGGCACCTGGCTGGATTTCATCGACAAGGACGGCAAGGTGCAGGCCGGAAAGTTGTCGTGGGTCAGTCCGATCTCCGGCCGGCTGCTGTTCGTGAACCGCCGCGGTGTACGTTTCTGTGTGGCTTCGCCCGAGGAGCTGGCGGTGATGGTGCAACTGGGCCGGTTGCGCGCCCATGCCAGCGACGGCGCGTTTGACAGTGCCATGCAGGGGGTGATCGACCGGCTGGATCCAGGCGTGGCCGCAGCCGCAGGCGATCCGGTGGTCAAGCCGCCGGTGCAGGCCCCGACCGTGCATTGAGTGGTTCGGGCGCAGACAAGGACGCCGGCCCTGGGCCGGCGTCTTTGTCTGGCGGCCCCGGCCTCAGCGTGGGCGTGCCAGCCACCAGCCGGTGACCAGGGCGGCGAGGATCCAGCAGACATCGCCGATGTCGTTGAACAGGCGGGCATAGGTCCAGGCCAGGTGCAGGCCAAGCCGCGATGCCGAGGCGAACAGGTCCAGCCCCATCATCATGCCGATACGGCCGGCGATGATGCCCCAGTTGGCCAGCAGGCAGGCCGCCACCACGCTGGCCAGGGTAACGATGATGCGCAGGCGCCCGCGCGGCAGCGTACCCAGCTGCAGCATCCAGCTCAGCTGGATGGCGGTGAGGACGGCCATCCAGCTCGCCTGGCGGTCATTGCCCAGTGCCAGTACGACCCATGCCAGCGTCATCACGCTGCCGCCGAGCAACAGCATTGCCGGCCACAGCCAGTGTCGGGTACGGGGAGAGCGCTGTGCGGGCATGCCACGATCCATGAAAGAACCACAGCATAACTGGCCTTCAGCGCAGCGTGGGCGAGTCGGATAAAATAGGACCGTTGCAGGACTGTTCCTGCGTAGTCTGCATTCAGCCCATGTATTCCCGTAGCAGCGAACCGATCCATTTCGAACGTGATTGCCAGGCGGTGATGGTCCCGCAGGGTGATACCGTCACCCTGCCGGCGGGTAGTTACGGCTATATCACCCAGGCCCTGGGTGGCAGTTACACCGTGTTTGTCGAAGGCAACCTGTTCCGCATCGCCGGCAAGGATGGCGATGCCATTGGCAAGGAGGCGCCGGCGCCGCTGGAGCTGCCCGACGATGCCAGTGACGAGGATGTGGAGCGCTTGGTCTGGCAACAGCTGCGGACCTGTTTTGACCCGGAAATCCCGGTCAACATCGTCGAACTGGGGCTGGTCTACAGTGCCCAGATCGAGCATGGCGATGATGGCCGGCGCAAGGTCGAGGTCAAGATGACCCTGACCGCCCCCGGCTGTGGCATGGGCGAGGTGCTGGTCGATGACGTGCGCTCCAAGGTCGAAATGATCCCGACGGTGAGCGAGGCCGATGTCGAACTGGTCTTCGATCCGCCCTGGGGCCGGCACATGATGAGTGACGAGGCGCGCCTGGAAACGGGCATGCTCTGAGCCGGCGTGGTGTAATTGATGGGCGATCTGTTGCGTTACCGGCTGTCGGCAACGCCAAGTCCCACCGCTACTGACAGGAAACCATCGTGTCTGAGTCTTCGTTGAGCTTTGCCGTCACCGTCAATCCCTCGCCGCGTACTGCCCAGCAGCGTGCGGCGATCCTGGAAAAGCCGGGCTTCGGCGTCCACTTCACCGACCACATGGTCGCCATCCGCTGGGACAAGGACACCGGCTGGCATGACGCGCAGGTCATGCCGTACGGGCCGATCAGCCTGGATCCGGCCGCCGCGGTGCTGCACTACGGCCAGGAAATCTTCGAGGGCATCAAGGCCTACCGGCACGCCGATGGCTCGGTCTGGACCTTCCGCCCCGAGGCCAACGGCGCACGACTGCAGCGTTCGGCCGCGCGTCTGGTGCTGCCGCAGCTGCCGGTGGATCTGTTCGTCGAGTCGCTCAGGCAGATGATTGCCGTCGATGCGGCTTGGGTGCCGGACCAGGATGAGGCCAGCCTGTATTTCCGTCCCTTCATGATTGGTGATGAGCCCTTCCTCGGTGTGCGTGGTGCACAGAAGGCCAGCTACTACGTGATTGCCAGCCCGGCCGGCCCGTACTTCGCCAAGGGTGTGGCCCCGGTGGCGATCTGGCTGTCCACCGATTACGCGCGTGCGGCCAAGGGCGGCACCGGCGCGGCCAAGTGTGGTGGCAACTATGCCGCTTCGCTGTTGCCGCAGCAGAAGGCCCAGGAGCAGGGCTGCTCGCAGGTGCTGTTCCTGGACCCGGTGGAAGGCCGTTACCTGGAAGAACTCGGTGGCATGAACGTGTTCCTGGTCTACGGCAAGACCAATACCCTGGTCACCCCGGCGCTGTCGGGCTCGATTCTGGAAGGCATCACCCGTGAATCGATCCTGCAGCTGGCGCGCGACCGCGGCATGAACGTGGAAGAGCGCCAGGTCTCCATCGATGAATGGAAGGATGGGGTGTCCTCGGGCCAGATCACCGAAGTGTTCGCCTGCGGCACCGCGGCGGTGGTGACCCCGATCGGCCAGCTCAAGGGCGAGGGCTTCTCGGTTGGCGATATCAACGCGCCGGCCGGTGAGGTGACCATGTCGTTGCGCAAGGAACTGACCGACATCCAGTACGGCCGCCTGCCGGACCGTCATGGCTGGCTGGTGCGTCTGGGCTGAAAGCCGGCGCCCATTACCCGTGAACACAACGCCGCCGGCTCGCTGCCGGCGGCGTTTTTGTTTGTGTGCAGGGGTGTTGGTAGCGCGAATGTGATCGCGATGCGGTTGATTCTGTGCCGTAGATCACCTTTCGGTCCTTTTGTCCAGTGTTTTCGGTTGGTTGCTATTGTGTTTCATTCAGGTTGCAGCTAGCGTCGTCCTCCGGGCAGCAGAAGGGGAGCGGCCCAGCGCTGCCGCCGGCGTCCCGGTGGTCATTCCGTGCCGACAGGCACTTTCTGCGAATTACAGGGAATTGCGATGACACACGTTACGCACCGCCGGGCACTGACCATCTTCGGCGCCACTGTTCTGACTTCTCTGCTGCTGGCTACCCCCGGTTTTGCTGCCCAGGTCAATCTGTCCGGCCTGCAGAGCGCCGAGACCCACCAGGCATTCATCGTCAAATACCGCGACGCCGAGGTAACCACCAGCGCTGCCCGCAGCAGCGTACTGAGCCGCTCGCTGGCCGCTGCGGTCAAGGGCATGCCGGTACGCAATGGCCGCGCCGTTGGCTTGACCCGGGTGCGTGAACTGGCGGTGGGGCCGACCCTGGTGCGCGCGAACCGTGCGCTGGACCGGGCCGAGGCCGAGCAGCTGATGCGTGCCATCGCTGCCGATCCGGCGGTGGAATATGTCGAGGTCGACCAGATCCTGCACCCGGCCTGGACCCCGAACGACCCGAGCCTGAGCTCGCAGTGGGGCTTTGTCGGTACCTACGGCATCAAGGCGACCCAGGCATGGGATCTGTCGCGCGGTGCCGGCACCGTGATCAGTGTGATTGACACCGGCAGCACCAGCCACCCGGATCTGAACGCCAACACCCTGGCCGGCTACGACTTCATCACCAACACCACCACGGCCAACGATGGCGGCGGCCGTGATGCCGATGCCAGCGATCCGGGTGACTGGAACACTGCCGGCCAGTGCGGTACCGGCAGCCCGGCGTCGAATTCGTCCTGGCATGGCACGCACGTGGCCGGCACGGCCGCTGCGCTGACCAACAACAGCACCGGTGGCGCCGGTACCGCACCGGAAGCCAAGCTGGTCCATGCCCGCGTGCTGGGCCGTTGCGGTGGTTCCACCTCCGATATCGCCGACGCCGTCATCTGGGCCTCGGGTGGCACGGTTTCCGGCGTGCCGGCCAATGCCAACCCGGCCGAAGTGATCAACCTGTCGCTGGGTGGCTCGGGCAGCTGTGGCACCACGATGCAGAACGCCATCAATGGCGCGGTGTCACGCGGCACCACGGTGGTCATCGCGGCCGGCAACAGCAACGCCAACGTCTCCGGTTTCACCCCGGCCAACTGCGCCAACGTCATTGCCGTGGGTTCGATCACCAATACCGGTGCCCGGTCCAGCTTCTCCAACTACGGCGCCGGCATCGACATCGCCGCGCCCGGCTCGAGCATCTACTCCACCCTCAACGCGGGCACCCAGGGTCCGGGTTCGGCCTCGTATGCAAGCTACAACGGCACCTCGATGGCAGCCCCGCATGTGGCTGGCGTGGTCGCGCTGATGCAGGCGGCCGCCCCCTCGCCGCTGACCCCCGCACAGATCGAAACCATCATCAAGAACACCGCCACCCCGTTCCCGTCGACCCCGTCGCAGCCGATCGGCCCGGGCATCATCAATGCCCATGCCGCGGTGCAGGCCGCTGCCGGTGGCACCACTCCGACCCCGGATCCGGACCCGACCCCGGGCGGCCTGCAGAACGGCGTGCCGGTCACCGGCGTGTCTGGTGCAGCCAGCTCGACGACGTACTGGACGGTCAGCGTGCCGGCCGGTGCCAGCAACCTGGTCATCGCCAGCTCCGGCGGCACCGGTGATGCGGACCTGTACGTGCGTGCCGGCAGCCAGCCGACCACCTCCAGCTACGACTGCCGTCCGTACCTGAGCGGCAACAACGAGACCTGCACCATCGCCTCGCCGGTGGCCGGCACCTACCACGTGATGCTGCGCGGCTACTCGGCCTTCTCCGGCGTCAGCCTGCGGGCCAGCTGGCAGACCGGTGGTGGCGGCGGTGGCAGCAGCCAGACCTATACCAACGGCACCGACGTGACCATCCGCGACAAGACCACGGTGGAAAGTGCCATCGCCGTGTCCGGCCGCTCGGGCAATGCGCTGGCTTCGACCCCGGTGGTGGTGGACATCCGCCACACCTACAAGGGCGACCTGAAGGTGGATGTGGTCGGTCCCAGCGGCACGCTGTACAACATCCACAACTACACCGGCACCAGCACCGACAATGTCCAGGGGACCTTCAACCTGAACCTGTCCAACGAGCCGAAGAATGGCAACTGGCGCCTGCGCGTGCATGACCGCGCCGGTGGTGACACCGGTTACATCAACAGCTGGTCGATCACCTTCTGATCCTTGCTCCACGGTTCCATCCACTGCCCCCGGCCCGTGCCGGGGGCAGTGCATTTGGTGGCCGGGGCAGGCAACCCGGCGCACCTTGTAGCAAGGTGGCAATACCATGCAGCGAGGATCAGGACATGCAGACATGGTTGCTTTACATGGCACTTGGCGCTGAGGTGGCCGGCTGTGATGTCGCCCCGCCGCCGTCAGGACATTTCCAGTCCCGGCCGTTGCAGCTGATGATCCGTCTGGAAGGGTTGGCCGACGATGCCGCGCCACTGCAGCGCCAGCAGCAGCTGGACAGGCTGATTGCCGGCAGCAGCCCGTGGCCCGGGGTACGCCTGTGCTGGCTGCGGCCGCTGGCTGTCGGGGGGAGGTTGTCCGCGTACAGGGGCTGGCCAGCGGCCAGCAGGCCGCTTTCGTGCAGTGGCTTGCGGGACAGCCCGGTGTGGCCTACGTCGAGGTCGACGGGCCGATGGAGGTCGGCCCGGGGCCGCGCCTGCCCGGTACCAGGATGGGCGCGGGCTGAGTGCGCCCACCACCGATGCCGTGCATCAGCGGTGGACGGGTATGGAGTTGGGGCTTACAGCGCTTCGAAACGGTTTTCGGCCACGTTCTTGCGGACCTTGGCCGGGTCCCAGATGCGGCCGTTCATCGCGATGTAGACCCCTTCGGGCAGGGACTGCACCGCGCCGATGGCGCAGCCGATGTTGAACTCGGCATCCGAACCACGGAAGCGCGCCGGGCTCAGTGCGCCGGTCATCACGATGGTCTTGCCCGGAATGGTCTGCAGCACCTTGCCGGTGGCCACCATCGAGTCGGTGCCATGGGTGACCAGCACATGCCGGGTCGGCTGGGCGGCGACGGTGGCGCGGATCAGTTCACGATCCTCGTCGGTGATGTGCAGCGAGTCCTTGCGCAGGATCGGGATCACGTTGAAGCGGAAGGTGACGCCGAGTTCGCGCAGGATCATGCCGATCTGCGGGTCGCCGATCTGGTAGTCGGACTTGTCGTCGAAGTAGATCTTGTCGATCGTGCCACCGGTGGTGACGATGAGCAGTTCGTCCATTGCAGTTCCTGGGTAGAGCCATCGCGCCGCGCAACCGCGCGCAGCCAAGGTGCACATGATAAGCGCCCGTGCGACTTGGTTGCCGTTGCAATCATTCCTGCTGCCGGCCGGGCAGGCCGGCGGTTCAGTGGGCCGTGGGCTTGCGGCGGCTGGCCAGGCGTGCGCGTGCACTACGGCCACTGGCCAGGGCGATGATCAGCAGCGCCAGCAGCAGGGCAGCCCATGCCGCCGCGTTGTCGGGGCGGTCGGTCCAGGCGCGCATCACGCCATGGCTGAACCAGCCCAGCGCCGCCACCGAGCTCAGGTAACGGGCGTGGCGCCAGCGGCCCAGGGCACTGAGCGCCAGCAGCAGTGGCGGGGCGACAAACACCAGCAGCGTGGCCAGCACAAAGCGGCCCTGGGTCAACCAGGCCAGATACAGGCTGCCCTGCAGCGCCAGGGCAGCGATCAGCAGCCAGGGGCGTGCGGATGTCATCGTGCCAGCCGGCTGGCGATATCGGCCACGCGCCGGCCCAGGCAGCGGGCGAGAATGATTTCCTCATCGCTGGGCTGTGGGTCATCGCCGGCACCGGCAACATGGCTGGCGCCATACGGAGTGCCGCCACTGCGGGTGTGGCTCAGTGCGGTTTCGGTAAACGGGATGCCGACAATCAGGCAGCCGTGATGCAGCAAGGGCAGCTGCATGCTCAACAGCGTGGATTCCTGGCCGCCATGCATCGAGGCACTGGAGGTGAACACCGCGGCCGGTTTGCCGACCAGCACCCCGCTGGCCCACTGCGCGCCCAGGCCGTCCAGCCAGTACTTCATCGGTGCGGCCATGTTGCCAAAACGGGTCGGGCTGCCCAGCACCAGACCATCGCACTGCAACAGGTCTTCCTCGCTGACATACGGTGCGCCGGAATCCGGTACCGGTGGTGCGGCCACGCTGGTCACCGCGGCTACCGGCGGCACGCTGCGCAACCGGGCGCTGCAGCCGGGGACTTCGGCAATGCCGCGGGCAATCTGACGGGCCAGGTTGGCGACCGATCCGCCGCGGCTGTAATAGAGCACCAGGATTTCGGCCATCGATCAGTTTCCTTGCGCAGGAGCAGTTGTACGGCCTGCCAGTATGGCAATGCGGCGGCGATGCTGCATCGGGTAGGCTGTAGCGATGCAGATGCCTTCCTTCATCCAGCGCCGGGTCGAGCCGCTTCGAGACCGTGAGCGGCTGATCACTTTCGGTCTGTTCGTCTGGCAGCGTTTCCTGGCCGACCGGCTGTTCCAGGCCGCCGGTTCCCTGGCCTACACCACGGTGTTTGCGATCGTGCCGCTGGCGGTGGTGGTGTTTGGCGTGCTCTCGGCCTTTCCGGTGTTCAACACCTGGAGTGAACAGCTCAGCCATTACATCTTCACCAATTTCGTGCCCAGTGCCGCGCGGGCCGCCGAAGGTTATCTGCACCAGTTTTCCGCCAGTGCCGGGCAGCTGACCGCTGCCGGCTTCATCGCCCTGGTGGTGTCGCTGCTGATTACCCTGAACAGTGTCGAGCAGACCTTCAACCAGATCTGGCGGGTCAGTTCGGCACGGCCGAAGTTGACCCGCTTCCTGGTCTACTGGACGGTGCTGACCCTGGGCGCGATGGTTGCCGCCGCGCTGCTGGCGATCAGCAGCCGGGTATTTGCCCTGCCGTTGTTTGGTACCGCCGAAGGGCAATGGTTTGCCTCCTGGCTGCTGGGCTGGACCCCGGTGCTGATCGAAATGCTCTGCGTGATGGGGGTATACCGCGTGGTGCCGCACCTGACCGTGCATTGGCGGCATGCCTTTGCCGGTGCGTTGCTGGCGACTTTGATCCTGGAGGCGGTGAAGTGGGGCATGGGCATGTATCTGTCCAGCTTCCAGTCCTACCAGAAGCTGTATGGCACGGTGGCCTTTGTGCCCATCCTGCTGCTGTGGATCTACCTGTGCTGGGTCTCGGTGCTGCTGGGGGCCTCGCTGGCCTCGTCACTGGCCGCATTCCGTTACCAGCCGCAGGCCATGCGCCTGCCCGCCGGGCATGACCTGTATGCCTTGCTGCGGGTGCTGGGCCGTTTCGGCCATGCGCGCCGGCATGGCCAGGGGCTGGGCGAGGAGGCGCTGCTGGCGCTGGAGCCGATGCTGACCGACTCGCAGCTGCAGCAGTTCCTGCGCGGGATCGAATCACTGGGGATCATCCGCGACGATGGTCGCGGCCAATGGCTGCTGGCGCGCGACCTGGACCGGGTGCTTCTGCGCGAACTGTACGAACAATTGCAGCTGCGGATTCCGGCCGAGGCGGTGGCCTTGCCGTTGCGCGAGGATGCCTTGGGCCGGCAGGTCTGCGCTACGCTGGACACCCTGCGCCGGCCTGTCGCGGCGCGGCTGGATTTGACCGTGGCCCAGATTCTGTTTCCTGCCGGAGAAATCGCTTGAAAAACCCGATCCCGTTGGCTGCCCTGCTGGTATTGGCATTGTCTGGCTGCAAGCCCGAGGCTGCGCCCGGACCCGAACCCGAGGTGGCGCCGGCTGCCGCTGTCGAGGCGGCAACGCCGGCGGCCAGCAGTGAGCCGGCCCAGACCTACACCGTGGATTTTCCCAACCTTGACCTGCCCACCATCGATGGCGGTCGTTATGTGCTGGCCGAGCAGCGTGGCAAGTGGGTAGTGGTCAATTTCTGGGCGACCTGGTGTGCGCCGTGCCTGAAGGAAATGCCGGAACTGTCGGCATTGCACAGCATGCGCGAAAACATCCGGGTGGTCGGCCTGGCCTATGAGGAAACCACGCCCGAGGCATTGCAGGCCTTCCTGGCCGAACGCCCGGTGACCTATCCGGTGGTGATCGCCGATCCGTATGCGCCGCCGGCGGACTTCGCCACCCCGCGCGGGCTGCCGATGACCTTCCTGATCAATCCGCAGGGGCGCGTGGTGCACCATTTCCTCGGTCCGGTCACCGCAGCGCAGATCGAGCAGCAGATCCAGCAGCAGGGCGCGGACGACACGGCGGCCTGAGACCGCGGCTCAGCCCGCTGCGGCGACCTCGGCCGGGTTTGCTGGCTCCAGCGGGAGCGGCAGGCCCGGCAGCGGCTGCAGCACGCCATACTGCTCGCGCAGCGGCGGGTGGGGCAGCGCCGCAAGGGTGGCCGTCGGGCTGTCGATGTGGGTGTCGGGCAGGCGCCGCAGCAGGTTGTCGATCAGGGTCAGCCGGCCGTGGCGCTGGTCATTGAAATCGACCAGCGTCCATGGCGCTTGCGGGGTGTGGGTGGCGGCCAGCATGGCCTCGCGGGCGGCGGTGTAGTCGGCATAGCGCAGGCGCGACTGGACATCCACCGGTGACAGCTTCCAGGCCTTGAGCGGGTTGTCGCGGCGTTCGGCAAAGCGCTGTTCCTGGCCGGCCTGGTCCACCCCCAGCCAGTACTTGAACAGCCAGATGCCATCGTCCACCAGCAGCTGCTCGAACACCGGTGCCTGCTCCAGGAAGCTGCGGTACTGGGCATCGCTGCAGTAACCCATGACCCGCTCCACGCCGGCGCGGTTGTACCAGCTGCGATCGAACAGGACGATTTCCCCGGCTGCCGGCAGATGCGGCACATAGCGCTGGAAATACCACTGCCCGGTTTCACGTTCGGTGGGTTTGGGCAGGGCCACCACCCGGCACTGACGCGGGTTCAGGTGCTGGCTGATGGCCTTGATCACCCCGCCCTTGCCGGCGGTGTCACGGCCTTCCAGGATGACGGCGATGCGCTGGCCGGTGTGCTGGGCCCAGTGGGCCATGCGTGTCAGTTCCAGCTGCATCGGGGCGAGCAGGGCTTCGTAGGTCTTGCGCTTCATGCGCATGCGGCATTTCCGGTTGGGTGAAGGGCAAGTGTCCAATCCGCAGGGTGCCGCCGGCAAGTGGCTCAGCCGCGGGCCAGTTGCCGGCAGGCGGCGGCGAAGTCGCCGGCAAAGCCGGCCATGTCAAACAGGCTGCTGTGGGCGCGGGCAGCGGCCAGTTGCCGGCGCAGCGCCGCCAGCGCGGCCGGATCGCGGGCCAGGGCAATGGCGCGGGCGATGAAGTCGGCGTCATCGCGGCAGTTCATCGCATCCATGCCCAGGTGGTGGTTGAGGCTGCCGGCGACACGGTCGGCGAAGGTCTGGCCGGGCGTGGTCAGCAGCGGGCAGCCGGCCCACAGCGCATCGGAGGCGGTGGTATGGGCGTTGTAGGGGCTGGTGTCCAGGAACAGGTCGGCCAGTGCGTAGCGGGCCAGGTACTGCTCATGCGGCAGCTTGGGCATGAACACCAGTCGCTGTGGATCGACGCCGGCCTGCTGGGCGACCGCGCGCAGCCGTGCATCGGCCTGGCCCGGGCCGGAGAGCAGCCACAGCACGCTGTCCGGCACCGCCTCGAGCACGGCCAGCAGGCGGGCGACGCTGCGCGGGTTGTATTTGTAGCTGTTGTTGAAGCAGCACAGTACCGCGCCACTGGCCGGCAGCCCGCACTCGGCACGGGTTGGCGGCGGCGGCAGGCGGCGGCTGGTGTCGGAGGGCTGGAAGGCGCGCGGCAGGCGCAGCACCTTCTCGCTGAAGTGCGGCTCGAGGGCGGCGGGCAGCACGAAGCCATCGGCCAGTACCCAGTCGATCCATGGCGCGCCGGAGGTGCCGGGGTAGGCCAGCCAGTTGACCTGTACCGGGGCCGGGCGCAGGGCCAGCACTCCCGGGGCGCCGCCGCCGCCCCAGCCGCGCAGGTCGAACAACACATCGATGCCGGTCTGGCGGATGTGCCGGGCCATCTGCGCGTGGTCCAGGCCCTGCAACGGGTGCAGGCGGGACGCTGCGGCCAGGCGCTGGCGGATCGGGCTGCCGTCATCGGCGTTGAGCGCGAACAGGTGCAGCTCCAGCTCCCCGGCAGCGTGCAGGGCCTCGGCCAGGGCCACGGTGAGCAGGCCGGTGGGGTGGTTGCCGAAGCCGTTGGACAGCCATCCCACCCGCAGACGCCGGCCGGATACCGGGCGTGGCGCCGGCCGCGGTGCGGCGGCCAGGCCGGCCGCGCGCAGGCGGGCGCAGGCCAGCTGTTCGGCCGGTGTGGCCGATTCACTGAGAAAGGCGAAAGGCTCCACCACCGCGTGTCCGGCGCTGACTGCCTGGCGGACCTGGTCGGCCAGGGCATCGAGCTGGGTCCAGTCACACAGGCGGCGTTGCCAGTTGAGCCGGTGCGCGGCGATATAGGCGGCCTCAGGAGCCAGCTGGTGTGCGCGACGGTAGGCGGCGCCGGCGGCTTCGGCGTGTTGCGGGCCGGCGTCTTCCAGCGCATGTCCCAGCCACAGGGCAATGCCCGGGTGTGCCGGGGCGCCACGGCTGGCCTGCTCCAGCAGTTGCGCCGCCTGTTGGTGGTGACCGGCCTGCCAGTGGGCGCGGCCCAGCCGCGCCAGTGCCTCGGGATGGTGGGGCCGCAGCTGCAGTGCACGCTGCGCTGCCTGTGCCCCGGCGGCCAGCTGCCCGCCATCGAGCTCGGCATCGGCCAGCATCAGCCAGGCGATGAAGTCCTCCGGCTGGCGGGCGACGGCCTGGCGCAGGGCCAGTGTCTGCGCAGCGTGGCTCATCAGCTGCCTTCGGCCAGGCGTGCCAGTTCGTCGGCCTGGTGCTCGTGCTGCAGCCGGGCGATCAGTTCGTCCAGGCCGCCTTCGATGATGTTGGGCAGGTCATACAGGGTCAGCCCTTCGACCCGGTGGTCGGTGATCCGGCCCTGCGGGAAGTTGTAGGTGCGGATGCGCTGGGAGCGGTCGCCGCTGCCGACCTGCAGCCGGCGCGATTCGGCCTGCGCCGCTGCCTGCCGGCTGCGTTCGGCCTCGGCCAGCTGCGCCTTCAGCCGTTTCATTGCCTTGTCACGGTTGGCGTGCTGGCTGCGCTCGGTCTGGCATTCGACCACCAGCCCGGAGGGGAGGTGGGTGATGCGGATGGCCGATTCGGTCTTGTTGACGTGCTGGCCGCCGGCACCGGAAGAGCGGAACGTATCGATCTTCAGGTCGGCCGGGTTGATGCTGGTTTCTTCCACCTCATCGGCCTCGGGAATGATCGCCACGGTCGCGGCCGAGGTATGGATGCGCCCTTGGGACTCGGTGGCCGGCACGCGTTGCACGCGGTGGGTGCCGGATTCAAACTTCAGCCGCGAATAGGCGCCGCGGCCGACCACGCGGGCGACGATTTCCTTGTAGCCGCCGTGCTCGCCGGGGCTCTCCGACTCCACTTCCACCCGCCAGCCGCAGCGCTCGGCATAGCGCGCATACATGCGGAACAGGTCGCCGGCAAAGATCGCTGCCTCGTCGCCACCGGTGCCTGCACGCACTTCCAGGAACAGGTTGCCGTCATCGCGCGGGTCACGCGGTACCAGCAGCAGGGCCAGCTCGCCGTCCAGTTGTTGCAGCCGCTGTTGCGCGGCGCTGATTTCCTCTTCGGCCAGCCCGGCCAGTTCCGGGTCGGTAGCCATTGCCTGGGCGGCCTGCAGGTCCTGGCGGGCTGCCGCCTCGCTGGCCAGGGCGTCGGCTACCGGCTGCAGCTGGGCGTATTCGCGCGAGAGATCACGAAAGCGGTTGTTGTCGCCGACGATCACCGGGTCGGCCAGCAGGTGCTGCAGTTCCTCGTGACGTTCGGCCAGGGCCAGGAGTTTACGGCGCAGGGTCGGAGTCATCGGCACGGGGCGTGTCTGTCTTTGCGGAGGAGGGCAGCGGGAACAGGCGGGCGGCGGCGTCGAGCAGGCTGTCATCATTGCTCAGGGCCGCCTGGCGCAGCGCCATGGTCGGTGGGTGCAGCAGTTGTTTGGTCAGGCTGTTGGCAAACTGCTCCAGCACCTGCTCGGCCGGCTTGCCCGCTGCCAGCTGCTGCTGGGCGCGGGCCAGCAGGCTCTGGCGGGTATGGTCGGCAAAATGGCGCAGTTCGCGCACGATCGCCTGCCGGCTGGCGGCCTGCTGTTCCTGCAGGAAGCGGTCGACCTGGACATCGATGATGGCCTGGGCGGCATCGGCGGCCTGCAGCCGGCTGGCGCGGTTTTCAGCCACCGCCTGTTCCAGGTCGTCCACCGTGTACAGGTAGGCATCTTCGAGCCCGGCCACATCGGCGGCGATGTCCCGCGGCACGGCCAGGTCGAACAGCAGCATCGGCTTGTGCCGGCGCGCCTTCAGCGCGGCCATCAGCATACCGGCATCGATCACCGGGGTCGGGGAGGCCGTCGCGGTGAAGACGATATCGGCCTGTGCCAGCTGTCTGGGCATTGCGTCCAGGTCCAGGGCCATGCCGCCATGCGCCTGGGCCAGTGCCTGCGCCCGTGGCAGCGTGCGGTTGGCCACCAGCAAACGGCGCACATTGGCTTCGGACAGGTGTTTGGCCACCAGCTCCATGGTCTGGCCGGCACCCACCAGCAACACGGTGGCACCATCCAGACGCAGGAAGGATTCCTGTGCCAGGCGCACCGCGATCGAGGCCACCGAAACCGGGTTGGCGCCAATGCGGGTATCGGTGCGTGCGCGCTTGGCCACCGAGAAGCTGTGCTGGAACAGCTGGTCCAGCTGGTTGCCCAGCGTCTGGCAGCTGCGCGCCGCGCCCCAGGCATCCTTGACCTGTCCCAGGATCTGCGGTTCGCCCAGCACCATTGAATCCAGCCCGGTGGCGACCCGGAACAGGTGGCGTACCGCCTCGTCCTGGCCGAGCTGGTACAGATGGCCGTCGAGGCTGCCGGCCTGCTCGTTCAGCCAGTGGTTCAGGCTGTCGGGGTCATCGGTGACGGCATACAGTTCGGTGCGGTTGCAGGTGGAAAGCAGCACAGCCTCTTCCACCTGCGGGTGCGCGCGCAACGATGCCAGCGCTGCGGGCAGGGCTTCGCCTGCGAACGACACGCGCTCGCGCAGTTCCACCGGTGCGGTCTGGTGGTTGAGTCCGAGCACCCACAGGCTCATGAATAGATTGCTTGCGTTAAGCTGCTGGCCATTGATCTCCCCATTTTACGTCCCGGCGCCCGCAGATGCCTCATAGTTTGCGCAGTAAATCTTTTCTACTGATTTCATTGCTCCTGCCGATGGCTGCAATGGCGCAGGGCTGGCCGGTGAAGTTGCCGGTGGAACCCCTGCAGGCCAGCCTGCAGGCAGAGTTTGCGCTGCAGTCCGGGCGCCTGGATCAGGCCGCTGCGGCGTACTTTGCTGCTGCCCAGGCCAGCGGGCGTGACACCCGGCTTTCTGAACGTGCCACCCGGCTTGCCATTCTGGCCAATGAACGCGCTCTGGCCGAACAGGCCCTGGCGCTGTGGCGGGCGCAGTCGCCGCATGCGCCCGGGGTGCGTGCCAGCACCGCGGCGCTGGCGCTGCGCGATGGCGATGTGGCCAGTGCCCAGCCGCTGTTGGCGGGGTTGATGAATGATCCGGATCCGCAGGCCTGGCGCCAGGCACTGGGAGCCTTGATCAATGCGGCGGGCAACCGCACGGCGGTCAGCGAGGTGGTCGCGGCACTGCTGCAGGCCGAGCAGCTGCCGCCCACGATGGAGCTGTGGCAGGAGCTGGGCCGCCTGCTGTTGCGGTTGGACCAGCGCCAGCTGGTGGCGGCCATGGTGCCGGCGGCCGTGCGTCATTTTCCCGATGACCCGCGGGTGGCCTTGCTGCATGCCAACCAGCTGCACAGCAATGGACAGGTGGAGGAGGCGCTGGCGGTGCTGGAGCCGTTGCAGGCACGGGTGGCCGGGGATGTCGCCCTGCGCAATGCCCTGGCCGCGCAGTACGACGCGATGGGGCAATGGGCGCGCGCGGCGCAGGTGATGGCGCTGGGGGAGCAGTCGGTCCAGAGCTGGGGCCTGCGTGCGGCGTTGCTGGTACGCCAGCAGGATCTGCCGGGCCTGGAGGCGCTGTATGAAAGCCTGGTTGCCGAGGCTGGTTCACAGCCGGATGCGGCCCAGCGCCTGCTGCTGGGCAAGATCGCCCAGTACCTGTTGCGGCCGGAGCAGGCCCTGGCCTGGTACCGGGCGGTGGCCAATGGTCCCGAGCGCGGCGAGGCACAGTTGCGCGCCATCGGCGTGCTGCACCATATGGGGCGCTCGCAGCAGGCCCTGCAGGCCGCGCGCGCGCTGCAGGACGATGTGCTGATGGACCGGGAAATCCGCCGTGATGCCTACCTGGCCGAAGCCGAGCTGCATGGCCTGCTGCGTGATCCGCGCAATCAGCTGCAGGCACTGACCCGCGCCCTGGCGGCCTTTCCCGGCGAGGCGGCGCTGCTGTATGCGCGCGGCCTGTACTGGGAGCAGCAGGACGATGTGGTACGTGCCGAAGCCGACCTGCAGGCGCTGCTGGTGCAGGAGCCGGAAAGTGCCGCCGCGCTCAATGCGCTGGGCTACATCCTGGCCGACCGCACCACCCGCTATGGCGAAGCCCTGTCGCTGATCGACCGGGCGCGGGTTGCCGAGCCGGACAATGCGGCCATCATCGACAGCTATGGCTGGGTACTGTATCGCCTGGGTCGTCATCAACAGGCGCTGGAACAGCTGCAGCGGGCCTGGTCATTGCAGCGCGATGCCGAGATCGGCGCGCACCTGGCCGAAGTCCTGCTGGCGCTGGGTGAGCGGCAGCAGGCGCAAATCATCTACCGCCAGGCAGTGGCGCTGGATCCGGACAGCCGTGCGGTTCAGCAGTTGCGTGACAGGCTGGAGCCATGAAAAAACGCCTGTTGATCAGTCTCTCTGTGCTGGCCCTCAGTGGCTGCAGCAGCCTGCCGCACGTGTCGGCGCCCCCGCCGGTGGCCGTGCCCGATGCGCAGGCCCTGCAGGCAGAGCGGGCCCGCGTGCGCCAGGTGCTGGCGCAGCTGGAGTGGGGTTTTTCCGGTCGCGTGGCGGTGAGCAATGGCCGCGATGGCGGCAGCGGTCGCCTGGACTGGGCGCAGGCCGGCAACGGCTTTTCTGCCCGGCTCAGTGCGCCGGTGACCCGCCAGGGTTGGGAGTTGTCGATGGATTTTGCCAGCGGCCAGGCCCGTCTGGAGGGGCTGCAGGGCGGCACGCGCCAGGGCAGCGATGCGCGCGCGCTGGTCCAGCAGTCCACCGGCTGGGACCTGCCCATCGCCAGCCTGGGCGACTGGGTGCGCGGGGTGCTCGCCAGCGATGCCTCGGCGCTGCAGCGCGATGGCGCCGGACGCCCGTTGCAGGCGCGGCAGGATGACTGGGAGGTGCATTTCAGCCAGTGGTATGACGCCGAGGGTACGCGCCCGGCGTTGCCACGGCGGATCGATGCGGTCAATGGACAGGCGCGGGTGCGCCTGCTGGTCGACCAGTGGACGGGTTGGGAACCATGATGGATGCAAGTGAGGCTGGCGCTTGGTCGTGGTGGCCGGCACCGGCGAAGTTGAACCTGTTTTTGCACATCACCGGGCGTCGTGCCGATGGCTATCACCTGCTGCAGACGGTATTCCGCCTGCTCGACTGGGGCGATCGCATCGGTCTGCGCACGCGCAGTGACGGGCAGATCCTGCGCATCGGCGATTCGGTGGCCGGGGTTGCCCCTGAACAGGACCTGGCGGTGCGTGCGGCCCGGGTCCTGCAGCAGGCTACCGACTGTGGCCAGGGCGCGGAAATCCGTGTCGACAAGCAGGTGCCGGCTGGCGGCGGTTTCGGGGGCGGCTCTTCGGATGCGGCCACCGTGCTGGTGGTGCTCAACCGCCTGTGGAAGACCGGGTTGTCGGTGGATGCATTGGCTGAACTGGGGCTGGCACTGGGTGCCGATGTGCCGGTGTTCGTGCGCGGGCACAATGCCTGGGCCGAGGGCGTCGGTGAGCGGCTGACCCCCATCACCCTGCCGCCGGCGTGGTATCTGCTGGTTGATCCCGGGGTGCACGTGCCGACAGCCGCGCTCTTCCGGTCCGAAAGATTGACGCGTGATACCCCTGCGGTGATAATAGGCGACTTCGCTTCCGGGGCTCTGACCGGCAACGCGTTCGAGCCTGTGCTGCGTGCACTGGAGCCTGCTGTAGAGGCGGCGTTCCAGCTCCTGGCACAGGTCGGTACGCCACGCCTTACCGGATCGGGGAGCGGCTGCTTTGTTGAATACCCCACGCGCGACGCTGCACAGCAGGCGCTGGAGTCTTTGCCAAAGATGCTGCAAGCGCGGGTGGTGGCGGGTGTTGACCGTTCGCCATTGCTCGATGCGCTGGACGCGATGGACGTTTGATGTAGGGATGTCGCCAAGAGGCCCAAGGCACCAGGTTTTGATCCTGGCATTCGTAGGTTCGAATCCTACCATCCCTGCCATTTGACGCCGGTAACGTCCGGGACGGGCCGCACCGGTGCCGCTGTAGTGCCGCATCGATACCGTATTCCTCCGCGCAGAGCTCCCCCATGCAAGACTCCCCCAATCTGCTGGTCTTCTCCGGCAACGCCAACAAGCGTCTGGCCCACGACATCTGCAAGGAACTGGGCATCCGCCCGGGCAAGATGCTGGTGTCGCACTTCTCCGATGGTGAAGTACAGGTCGAGATCCAGGAAAACGTCCGCAAGCAGGACGTGTTCGTCGTACAGCCGACCTGTGCGCCCAGCGCCGAGAACCTGATGGAGCTGCTGGTGATCATCGACGCGCTCAAGCGCGCCAGTGCCAGCAGCGTCACCGCCGTGGTGCCGTACTTCGGCTATGCCCGCCAGGACCGCCGCATGCGTTCCTCGCGCGTGCCGATCACCGCCAAGGTAGCGGCCAAGATGTTCTCGGCCGTGCATACCGACCAGATCCTGACCGTGGACCTGCATGCGGATCAGATCCAGGGCTTCTTCGACATGCCGGTGGACAATGTCTACGCCTCGCCGCTGCTGCTGGCCGATATCTGGCGCGCCTATGGCACCCAGAACCTGATCGTGGTCAGCCCGGACGTGGGTGGCGTTGTGCGTGCGCGTGCGGTGGCCAAGCGGCTGGACGATGCCGAACTGGCGATCATCGACAAGCGCCGTCCGCGCGCCAACGTTGCCACCGTGATGAACATCATCGGTGACGTGGAAGGCAAGAACTGCGTGATGGTCGATGACATCGTCGACACCGCCGGCACCCTGTGTGCGGCCGCTGCTGCCCTGAAGGCGCGCGGTGCACTGAAGGTGGCTGCCTACTGCACCCATGCCGTGCTCTCCGGCCCGGCAGTGGACAACCTGAACAACTCCCAGCTCGATGAGCTGGTGGTAACCGATACGATCCCGCTGTCTGACGTGGCACGCCTGTGCCCGAAGATCCGCCAGATCTCGGTGGCCGAAATGCTGGCCGAAACGATGCGTCGCATCGCCTTCGGCGAGTCGGTCAGCTCGATGTACGTCGACTGACCTCCCGGCGCCGACCTCCTGTCGGCGCTTTCCTGGCTCTTCTGGTCGCGGAAGAGTCATTCACGCCCTGCCGCGAGGCAGTGCAACCAATGAGAAATGCAAACATGGCAAACGAAATCAAGGTTTCCCTGCGCGAAGTGCAAGGTCAGGGTGCGAGCCGCCGCCTGCGTCGCGCCGGTTCGGTCCCGGGCATCGTCTATGGCGGTGGCCGTGAGCCGGCAATGGTCCAGTTCAACCACAACGAAATCTGGCTGGCCCAGCACAACGAGTGGTTCTACTCCTCGATCATCACCCTGAACCTGGATGGCACCACCCAGCAGGTGCTGCTGCGTGACCTGCAGCGTCACCCGTTCAAGCAGCAGATCCTGCACCTGGACTTCCAGCGCGTGAACGCCAACGAAGTGCTGGTCGCTTCGGTGCCGCTGACCTTCATCAATGAAGAGATCTCGCCGGCCGGCAAGTCCGCCGACGTGACCGTCTCGCACGAGCTGAAGGACGTCACCATCGCCTGCCTGCCGGGCAACCTGCCGCAGTCCATCGAAGTGGACCTGTCCGAGCTGAAGGCCGGTGACATGGTCTACCTGTCGGACCTGAAGCTGCCGGAAGGCGTGGAAATCCCGGCCCTGAAGCTGGGCGCCGACCACAACACCGCTGTGGTCACCGCCAAGTAATCCTGGCTGTGTGTACAGGGCCCGCCACTGGCGGGCCCTGTCATGAAGGAGTCGCAGAGCGGACATGAGTGGTCTGAAACTGATCGTCGGCCTGGGCAACCCCGGTGCCGAACATGCCCGAACCCGGCACAACGCCGGGTTTCATTTCGTTGAAGCCCTGGCAGAAAAGGCCGGTGCACGCTGGAGCGTGGACGCCAAGCTGTTCGGGCAGACCTGCAAGGTGGATATCGCCGGGCAAGCGGTCTGGTTGCTCAAGCCGGCCACCTTCATGAACCTGTCTGGCAAGTCGGTGATTGCTGCCCAGCAGTTCTGGAAAATTGCGCCCGAGCAGACCTTGGTGGCGCATGACGAGCTGGATCTGGCTGCTGGTGTTGCCCGCTTGAAGTTTGACGGCGGCCATGGCGGCCAGAACGGCCTGCGCGACATCATCCGCCTGCTCGGACATGGCCGGTTCCACCGTCTGCGCGTCGGCATTGGCCATCCCGGCAGCAAGGAGCGGGTGGTTGGCTGGGTGCTCTCGCGCCCGGGCAGTGATGAGCAGATCCTGCAGGATCGGGCCATCGATGCCGCCATCGATGTACTGCCGCTGGCGGTGGCAGGTGATTTCAACGAGGCGATGAAGCGCCTTCATACCACCAAAACGTGATTGGGCAGTGCCGGCTTGCGAGCCGATAGCGCCCAGTCTCGAAACTATTGCGGAGCAATCTCATGGGTATCAAATGCGGCATCGTCGGCCTGCCCAACGTCGGCAAGTCGACCCTGTTCAACGCCCTGACCAAGGCCGGCATCGCCGCGGCCAACTTCCCGTTCTGCACCATCGAGCCGAACACCGGCATCGTGCCGGTGCCGGACCCGCGCCTGGATGCACTGGCGGCCATCGTCAAGCCCGAGCGCGTGATCCCGACCACGATGGAGTTCGTGGACATCGCTGGCCTGGTGGCCGGCGCCTCCAAGGGTGAGGGCCTGGGCAACAAGTTCCTGGCCCACATCCGCGAGACCGACGCCATCGCCCACGTGGTGCGCTGCTTCGAAGATGGCAACGTGATCCACGTGGCCAACAAGGTCGATCCGATCGCCGACATCGACACCATCGACACCGAGCTGGCGCTGGCTGACCTGGAATCAGTGCTCAAGGCGCTGGACCGTGCCACCCGCGCAGCCAAGGCCAATGACAAGGAAGCGCTGGCCCGCAAGCCGGTGCTGGAAAAGCTGGTGGCCGTGCTCGACCAGGGCCGTTCGGCCCGCTCGGCCGGGCTGGATGCCGAGGAAAAGGCCCTGGTCCGTGACATGTTCCTGATCACCCTCAAGCCGCTGATGTACATCGCCAACGTGGCCGAGGACGGGTTCGAGAACAACCCGCATCTGGACGCGGTGCGTGCGCGTGCGCAGGAAGAGGGTGCCGAAGTGGTGCCGGTGTGCGCTGCCATCGAGGAAGAGCTGTCCCAGCTGGAGGACGCCGACCGCGACGAGTTCCTCAAGGACCTGGGGCTGGACGAGCCGGGCCTGAACCGCGTCATCCGCGCCGGTTACAAGCTGCTCGGCCTGCAGACCTACTTCACCGCCGGGGTGAAGGAAGTGCGCGCCTGGCAGCTGCGTGCCGGTTCCACCGCGCCGCAGGCTGCCGGCGTCATCCATACCGATTTCGAACGTGGTTTCATCCGCGCCGAAACCATTGGCTATGACGACTTCATCAACCTCAAGGGCGAGGCCGGTGCCAAGGAAGCCGGGCGCCTGCGCCTGGAGGGCAAGGACTACATCGTCAAGGAAGGCGACGTGCTGCATTTCCGCTTCAACGTCTGATTGATGCGACCGGTTTGAAGAACCCGCCGCAAGGCGGGTTTTTTGTGCGCGGTGTTTGCTGCGATGGCTGCGCAGGGGGTAAACAAGAACGCCCCGCAATGCGGGGCGTTCCCATGCAGGCTCAAGCCGCGTCTTACAGTGCGGCCCCGCCCAGCTTCCAGGTGACCTGCAGGTAGTAGCTGCGGCCTACCGAACTGAACCAGGAGGTGTCGTAGTACGGGTAGTTGGCCCAGGTGGCGTCCTTGGGCGGCATCTTGTTGAACAGGTTGTTCACCGACAGGGCCACGCGCAGATGGCTGTTGATGTCATAGCGCGCACTGGCGTTGAAGCGCCAGGTCGAGTCGGTCCAGGCATCGTTGTCATAGTTGGCCACCCGGCCCAGGTAGTTGCCGAACAGGCTGGCACCGAAGGCGTCCTTGTCCCAGCTCAGGCCCAGGTTGCCCTTGTTGCTGGGCAGGGTGGTGGCACTGAAGCTGACATCGAGCATGTCCTCATAGGCATCGCCCGGATACAGCTGACGCTCGTGCTGGCGCGCCCAGGTGTAGCTGCCGTTGAGGTGGAAGTTGCCGGCCGTGGCGGTGCTGAAACGGTAGCTGGCGCTGACGTCCAGGCCCGAGGTTTCTTCGTTTGCGATGTTGATCGGGGCGAACAGCACGCTGGTGATTTCGCCATCGGCATCGCGGATCACCCGGGCCAGCGCATCCACACAGGTCGGCGAGGTGATGTCCACGCTGGCGCCGTCATCGGTCACGCCCAGGCGGCAGTCCGCTTCGGTGCTGCGCAGCAGCTCACGATCCTGCACCTGGACCTGGTTGCTGATCTTGATGCGGTAGTAGTCCACGCTCAGGTCCAGCCCGGCCAGCGGGGAGAACACGAAACCGGCCGAGAACGACTTGCTGGTTTCCACGTCCAGGTTCTGGTTGCCGGAATAGACGTCAAAGGTGCTGACGTCCCAGCTGCCGTCGTCATAGCACTCACCATCGCTGAAGCCGGGCTCGTCGCTGCGGCAGGCGTAGTAGTCGGTGGCGTAGCGGGTGCGGTAGTAGTCCTCGCCGGCAAACAGGTAGTGCATGTCCGGGGCACGGAAGCCGGTGCCGTAGGAGCTGCGCACCAGCAGGCTGTCCAGAGGACGCCATTCCAGGCCCAGACTGTAGGTGAACTTGCCCGGGTCCTGGTCGCCGTAGCTGTAGCGGTCATAGCGGCCGGCCACGCTGGCCTGGAGGGAATCCAGCAGCGGCAGGCGCAGCTCGCCG
Source organism: Stenotrophomonas koreensis (assembly GCF_001431525.1). Lineage (GTDB taxonomy): Bacteria > Pseudomonadota > Gammaproteobacteria > Xanthomonadales > Xanthomonadaceae > Stenotrophomonas > Stenotrophomonas koreensis. The sequence continues at coordinate 48,374 of NZ_LDJH01000027.1, read as the reverse complement.
GCGGCACTCCAGCGGTCACGCTCGCCAGAGCCATCGCCGTAGCGCGGGCCGTAGTAGGCGTCTTCGGTCAGGGCCAGCGGGTCCGGGTTGATCGCATAGGACTGTTGGCCGTATTCCACGGTGCCGGCAAAGCCGACATCACCGGCCGGCAGGGTGAACAGGGCGCTGTTGCTGAAGGTGAGGTTGAGGTTGTCGTTGTCGGCCTTCGGCTTGAAGGTGGACATCACCCCGAATGTGGCGAAATCGGCCGGCGATACCGGCGAGAACAGTTTTGCCGGGTCGGGGTTGTAGATTGCATAGCCCGAGGAGGTGTAACCGAGCAGCGGGCCGAGGAAGTATTCATTGGCAGCAGCAGCGCGGATGCGCGGCATGTCCACATCGGCCTTGTACTGGGAATGGTTGTAGGCGGCCTCCCAGTCCCAGTTCTCGCCCAGGCGGCCCTGCAGGCCGGTGGTGATGGAGAAGGTCTTCTGGGTGGTGGTGTTCATGCGGTTTTCCAGCCCGCCCACTTCTTCCGGGCTGAACTGGCGTGACCAGATTTCGCGGTTGTCGGTGGCCTGGTTGTAGAACACCTTGGCGCTGTTGTTGTTGCGCGAAGCCGGGTCATGGAATTCCCAGCCCATGTGGTCGCTGGCCACGTCATTGCCGTTGGTGCCGGTGAGCAGCTTGACCTTCTGGTGGCCCAGCTGGAGGTCGGCAAACCAGGCCAGGTCCTCGTTGAAGCGGTACTCAAACGCGCCGTAGGCGGTGGCGCCACGGCGCTCGTTCTCGATGGTGCGGTAGGCAATGGCGCGTTCGCTGCCGCACAGCGGCTCTCCATAGCGGTCTTCGGTCAGGACGGTGGTGCCGCCGTTGAGCCCGGCCATGGCCGAACAGTCGCCACTGGGGGCGACGTTGGTGTCGTCCTCCCAGTTCAGGCGCTGGGCGACCAGACGTGGCAGTCGGCGGCGCGCGGTTGGCGCATCGGCGGTGGAGTCCTGCACATCGCGCTCGTAGCCCCACAGCGGACTCTTGTCCTGCAGCTCGACGCCGACGATGCCGCTGAAGTTGTCCTTTTCAAAGCCGCCGGTCAGGGTCAGGCGATGCGAGTCGCCGCCACCCTCATGGGTATCGCCGTAGCGGTAGTCCACGGTCAGGCCGTCAGTGGATTTTTTCAGGATGAAGTTGATCACGCCGGCCATGGCGTCCGAGCCGTACACGGCCGAAGCACTGCCGGTGAGCACCTCGATGCGCTCGATCATCCCCAGCGGGATGTTGCCGATGTCGGTGAAGTTGCTGCGGCCGTTCAGTGGCAGCGGGAAATCGGCGATACGGCGGCCGTTGATCAGCACCAGGGTGTGGTTGGGGCCGAGGCCGCGCAGGTCCACGGCCTGGGCACCGGGGGTGGACTGGGCACCGGTGGTGTTCTGCTGGCCCTGCACGCTGCCGCTGTTCTGGCTCAGCGAGCGCAGCACATCAGGCACCGAGACCAGGCCGGCGGAGGCGATCTGCTCGGCGGTGATGACGGTGACCGGTGCCGGGCCTTCCACCTGGGCGCGGGCAATCCGCGAGCCGGTGACCTGCACGGTATCCAGCTGTTGCGGCGCGCTGGGCGATGACTGCGCCACTGCCGGCGCGGCAAGCGCCAGTAGCGCCAGTTGGATGGAACCGACCATGACATGTCTACGCATGAAAACTGACTCCTGGGCGCTACGGTTTGATGAAACTTCAGGTTTGGTTCGTGACACGATTCATGTGTCAGACAGGTGTATTCTGCGCCTAAATGTGATCCATTGGCTATTTCGATAAGTCTTATCGAATCAGTCGCTTACATCTGCAAGGGTGGTGTCGTGGGGCGGCGCAAAGCATTTTTTCTGGTGGGATTGCTGGTTGCGCTGGCGGCATGTGGCAAGCCCGGGCCGGCACCGGTGGTGCATCGACAGCCGCTGCTGCGGGTGGAGCCGCTGCCGGTGGTGATGCAGCTGCCCGGCGTGCAGCAGTTTGCCATTGGCGACTGGCGACGTGACGGCGTTGCCGCCCCCAGTCCGGGCACGCTGCTGATGGGTGGCGGGCAGGAGGTTCCCTCGGCGATGCGCTGGTTTGCCGAGCGCGCCGGCGGCGGCCGGCTGCTGATCCTGCGCGCCTCCGGCGGCAGCGACATGCAGGAGTATTTCTACGAGGAAATTGGCGGTGTCAGCGCAGCACGCACCCTGGTTTTCACTGCCCGCAGCGCCGCCTTTGACCCCGAGGTGGCTGCCCTGATTGATCGCGCCGATGCGGTTTTCATTGCCGGCGGGGATCAGGCCCGTTACATCCGCTTCTGGAAAGACACCCCGGTGCAGCAGCTGTTGACCGCACACGTGCAGTCCGGCAAGCCGATCGGTGGTACCAGTGCGGGATTGGCGATTCTTGGTGGCTGGGCCTACGGTGCACTGGATGATGGCAGCATCGACAGCCTGTCGGCGCTGGCGGATCCGCTCGGCCAGGCCGTCACCCTGGAACAGGACTTTCTGCAGGTGCCCTGGTTGCGGGATGTGTTGACCGACACCCACTTCGGCCAGCGCGACCGCCAGGGCCGTTTGCTGGCCTTCGTCAACAAGGCGCGCAACCTGTCCGGCCAGCCCGTGGTTGGGCTGGGGGTGGATGAGGACGCGGCACTGGCCCTGGAGGCCGATGGTCGTGCCCGCCTGCATCGGCTCGATCCTGCCCATGTGGCCTGGTTGATTGCACCACAGTTGCCGGCCGAACAGCTGCAGCCCGGCCAGCACCTGCGCCAGGGCGAGGTTGCCGTCATCGGCATCAACGGTGAAAGTGAGCTGGACCTGGGCACCCTGGACGTGCACGCGCCAGCATTTCTGTACCGTGCACGTACTGACCAGGGGCAGTGGCAGCTGGATCGGTTGCAGTAATGACTCCGGCCGTGGTTGTGTGCGGCAATGGCATCTTCAATGAGGAAGTGTGATGCGTTCTTTGCTATGTGCAGGTGTGTTGTGTGCCAGTGCGCTGTTGACGGCAACGGCGATGGCGGCCGAGCCGTTGTTGTTGATCCATGGTGGGGCAGGGGTGGCGCCGGGTGATCTGGATGCGGCGGGCGAGGCGCGTGCACGTGCGGCCTTGCAGCGTGCCCTGCTGGCCGGTCATGCCCAGTTGTTGGCCGGCAAGTCTGCCGTGGATGCGGTGACGGCAGCGGTGACCGTGCTGGAGGATGACCCCAGTTTCAACGCCGGCCGCGGCGCGGTTTTCACCCATGACGGGCGCAATGAGCTGGATGCCTCGATCATGGATGGCCGCAGTGGCCAGGCCGGTGCGGTTGCCGGTCTACAGACGGTGAAAAACCCGATCACCCTGGCCCGTGCGGTGATGGAGAAGTCGCCGCACGTGATGATGGTGGGTCAGGGCGCGGAGGCGTTTGCCGCCGAGCAGGGGATCGAGCAGGTGGATCCGGCATGGTTCCGCACCGAGCATCGATGGCAGCAATTGCAGCGCGCGCTTGCCGAAGAGGCACAGCAACAGGCGCATGCAGATCTGGAAACGGCGAGGTACTTCGGCACCGTCGGCGCGGTGGCACGAGACCGCCAGGGCAGCCTGGCGGCGGCAACTTCCACCGGTGGCATGACCAACAAGCGCTATGGCCGGGTCGGTGACAGTCCGATCATCGGTGCCGGTACCTGGGCTGACGGACGCTGTGCCATTTCCGGTACCGGTTGGGGCGAGTTCTATATCCGTACCGTGGCCGCGCACAGCATCTGTGCACGGATGACCTACCTGGGAGAAAGCCCTGCACAGGCCGGCCAGGCAGTCATCAATGACCAGATCCCTGCACTGGGTGGCGATGGTGGTGCCATCATCCTGTCCGCCGATGGTGCCGCGGCCGCGCCGTTCAATACGCCAGGGATGTACCGTGGTTGGATCGGTGCCGACGGCGTGCCGCATGTGGCGGTCTTTGCCGGTGAGCAACTGCCGTTGCCGGGGCAGTGAGGGTCATTCAACTGCCTTGTCAAAAAAGTTGTGCAAATGTGAATTTTTTTGTTGACAAGGCACTTTGAACCTCACAAAATAGCGGCTCACCCACCCCGGACTGGATTGGCCTTCAGTCATTGATAGCGGGGTCGGCGACGGAGGGATACCCAAGCGGCCAACGGGGGCAGACTGTAAATCTGCTGTCTTACGACTTCGGTGGTTCGAATCCACCTCCCTCCACCATATTCCATTATGGCGGCACCCCCGAGGCGGGAGTAGTTCAATGGTAGAACCTCAGCCTTCCAAGCTGATGGTGCGGGTTCGATTCCCGTCTCCCGCTCCATTGAATTGTATGCCATAATAAAGAAATCGCTCACGTAGCTCAGTCGGTAGAGCACTTCCTTGGTAAGGAAGAGGTCGAAGGTTCGATTCCTTTCGTGAGCACCATCTACGTACCAGTCCCTTTTTTGATTCGAGATTAAGAGCCATGGCCAAGGGTAAGTTCGAACGTACCAAGCCGCACGTCAATGTCGGCACCATCGGTCACGTTGACCACGGTAAGACCACGCTGACTGCTGCGCTGACCAAGATCGGCGCCGAGCGCTTTGGTGGCGAATTCCACGCCTACGACGCGATCGACAAGGCTCCGGAAGAAAAGGCCCGTGGCATCACGATCTCGACCTCGCACGTCGAATACGAATCGGAAACCCGCCACTACGCCCACGTTGACTGCCCGGGTCACGCCGACTACGTCAAGAACATGATCACCGGTGCCGCCCAGATGGACGGCGCGATCCTGGTCTGCTCGGCTGCTGACGGCCCGATGCCGCAGACCCGCGAGCACATCCTGCTGTCGCGCCAGGTCGGCGTGCCGTACATCGTCGTGTTCCTGAACAAGGCCGACATGGTGGACGATGCCGAGCTGCTGGAACTGGTCGAGATGGAAGTGCGCGAGCTGCTGTCCAAGTACGACTTCCCGGGCGACGACACCCCGATCATCGCTGGCTCGGCCCGTGCCGCGCTGGAAGGTGACCAGTCGGAAATCGGCGTGCCGTCGATCCTGAAGCTGGTCGATGCGCTGGATACCTGGATCCCGACCCCGGAGCGCGACGTTGACAAGGCATTCCTGATGCCGGTCGAAGACGTGTTCTCGATCTCGGGCCGCGGCACCGTGGTGACCGGTCGTATCGAGCGCGGCGTGATCAAGGTTGGTGAAGAAATCGAGATCGTCGGTATCCGTCCGACCGTCAAGACCACCGTCACCGGCGTGGAAATGTTCCGCAAGCTGCTGGACCAGGGTCAGGCAGGCGACAATGCCGGTCTGCTGCTGCGCGGCACCAAGCGTGACGACGTCGAGCGTGGCCAGGTTCTGGCCAAGCCGGGTTCGATCAAGCCGCACACCCAGTTCGAAGCCGAAGTCTATGTCCTGTCCAAGGACGAAGGCGGCCGTCACACCCCGTTCTTCAAGGGCTACCGTCCGCAGTTCTACTTCCGTACCACCGACATCACCGGCGCCATCGAGCTGCCGGAAGGTGTTGAAATGGTGATGCCGGGCGACAATATCAAGATGTCCGTCACCCTGATCAACCCGGTGGCAATGGACGAAGGCCTGCGCTTTGCAATCCGTGAAGGTGGCCGCACCGTCGGCGCCGGCGTGGTTGCCAAGATCAACGCCTGAGTAATATCTGCTTCGGGGTGGCGGTTTGCGCCGCCATCCCGTGGCAAGCAAAGGAAGTGGTACGAAAGTATTCATTTCCAGCGGTGTCCCGCTGACATGCGGGTGTTGTAAATGCATCAAGCGCATACGCCAGTAGCTCAATTGGCAGAGCAGCGGTCTCCAAAACCGCAGGTTGGGGGTTCGAGTCCCTCCTGGCGTGCCACTTGCGACTCACAGCCGGTGGCTATATCGCCACTATCAAAACCAAGAGTCGGATGAACAGCAAGATCGAGCATAACAACGCTGCCACTGGTGGCGATATCGTTAAGTACGCAGCGGCCGGTCTTTTGCTGGTCGCAGGCCTGTTTTTCTGGTTCTGGTTTTCCGCTCCTGAGCGTGCCGCTCAGCTGGGCGCCTGGGCCTCCCAGATCCGCGGTCTGGCTGTCATCCTTGGCCTGGTCGCCGGCGGCGCGGTTTTCATGTTGACCGCTCTGGGCCGTTCGGCCCGCGAATTTCTTTCCGAATCCCGTTTTGAGCTGCGCAAGGTCGTTTGGCCGACGCGTCAGGAGGCGATCCGCATGACCTGGGTTGTGGTCATCGTGGTCATCATCCTGAGTCTGCTGCTGGGCGGGTTCGATTACATCATCCAGAAACTCACCCAGTGGATCCTGGGGCGTTGAGGAAAATACAATGAAGCGTTGGTACGTCGTTCACGCCTACTCGGGTTTTGAAAAGTCTGTCGCCCAGGCGTTGCGTGACCGCATTGCGCGTGCGGAGATGGAAGAGCGCTTTGGTGACGTGCTGGTTCCCACCGAAGAAGTGGTGGAAATGCGCGCCGGACAGAAGCGCCGTTCCGAGCGGAAGTTTTTCCCGGGTTACGTGCTGGTCCAGATCGAGACCCATGAAGAGGCTGGCATTCCGCGCATCGACAACGAAAGCTGGCACCTGGTCAAGGAAACACCGCGGGTAATGGGCTTCATTGGTGGCACTGCCGACCGTCCGTTGCCGATCCGTGACGAAGAGGCGGCAACCATCCTGGATCGTGTCCAGGAAGGTGTCGAGAAGCCGCGTCCGAAGGTGTTGTTCGAGCCGGGTCAGATGGTCCGCGTCATTGATGGTCCGTTCAACGACTTCAATGGTGTTGTCGAAGAGGTCAATTACGAGAAGAGCCGTGTCCGCGTGGCAGTCCTGATCTTCGGTCGTTCGACCCCGGTAGAGCTGGAGTTTGGTCAGGTCGAAAAGCAATCCTGAGCGCTTATTGAAGCGCGGTTGCAAGTTGGCTTGAAAAAGTTGTTATACTTGGCGGCTTACCCCATTCGGGGTGCTTGCCAAGCCTGGAGGCCGCCGCGAGGTGGCCTTCTTGTATGGTGAGACGCGATGCCGGGACGCGCGTGATTCCCGGCCCGATGGGGAGCCTGTTCGTCAAGGCGTCAGCACCCGGAGAATAATCATGGCTAAGAAAGTAATTGGCTACATCAAGCTGCAGGTGAAGGCCGGCCAGGCCAACCCGTCGCCGCCGGTTGGTCCGGCGCTGGGTCAGCGTGGTCTGAACATCATGGAGTTCTGCAAGGCGTTCAACGCAGCGACCTCCAAGCTGGAGCCGGGTCTGCCGACCCCGGTGATCATCACCGCGTACTCCGACCGTACCTTCACCTTCATCACCAAGAGCACCCCGGCCACCGTGCTGCTCAAGAAGGCTGCTGGTGTCTCGTCCGGCTCGAAGAAGCCGAACACCGACAAGGTCGGCACCGTCACCCGCGCCCAGCTGGAAGACATCGCCAAGGCCAAGGGAGCGGACCTGACTGCCGCTGACCTGGACGCCGCTGTGCGTACGATCGCGGGCTCGGCCCGTTCCATGGGCCTGAAGGTGGAGGGTTAATCACATGGCACAGACCAAGCGTGAGAAGGCCATCAAGGCCGCTATCGTTCCGGGCAAGGCTTATGGCTTTGACGAGGCGATCGAAATCCTGAAGAACACCGCCCGTGCCAAGTTCGTCGAGTCCATCGACGTGGCCGTGCGTCTGGGCGTTGACGCCCGTAAGTCTGACCAGCAGGTTCGCGGTTCCACCGTGCTGCCGGCCGGTACCGGCAAGACCGTGCGCGTTGCCGTGTTCGCACCGGCCGGTGCCAAGGCTGACGAAGCCCTGGCTGCTGGCGCCGATGCCGTTGGCATGGAAGACCTGGCCGAGAAGATGCAGGCCGGCGATCTGAACTACGACGTGGTCATTGCCACCCCGGACGCGATGCGCGTTGTCGGTAAGCTGGGCACCGTGCTGGGCCCGCGTGGCCTGATGCCGAACCCGAAGGTCGGCACCGTTTCGCCGAATCCGGCCGAAGCAGTGAAGAATGCCAAGGGTGGCCAGGTGCGTTACCGCACCGACAAGGCCGGCATCATCCACACCACCATCGGCAAGATCGACTTCACTGGTGAAGACCTGAAGTCGAACCTGACCGCACTGCTGCTGGATCTGATCAAGGCCAAGCCGGCGACTTCCAAGGGTACCTACCTGCAGAAGGTGTCGGTCAGCTCGACCATGGGTGGCGGCATCACCGTCGACCAGTCGTCGCTGAACCTGAAGTAATTGTTTGATGGTCGGGTCTGCGTCCTGCGCAGTCCCGGTCCCTTTTGAAGGCAACCGGCTGATCCATACGTGGGGATGCAGGTAGCCGTCAAAGACCGCAGGCGCGGTGCCGGTTCGCCCGGCATGGCTTAATCGATCCTCGATCAACCTGCGTAGATGGTGTCGCCCTTCTGGAGTTTTCTGGTTCAAGCAGGTCTGGGTTTCCCGGGTCGGCACCACTCCAGGTCTGGAACGACCACCAACGGAGCATCGTTTCGATGTTCCCGGTATTCAAGGATGAATGCTGTCTAGGACCGCACACGGCAGGAGCCGTAAGCGGAGTTCACTAGGAGGAGTGCAATGGCTCTCAATCTGTCCCAGAAGCAAGAAGTAGTCGCCGAGCTGGCAGACGTCGCCGCCAAGGCCCACTCCTTGATCGCAGCCGAATACGCTGGCACCACGGTCGCCCAAATGACCGCGATGCGCAAGCAGGCTCGTGAAACCGGCGTTTTCTTGAAGGTTGTCAAGAACACCCTGGCTTCGCGTGCCGTTGAAGGCACCGATTTCGCATGCGCCAAGGACCAGCTGGTTGGTCCGCTGCTGTATGCGTTCTCGCTCGAGGAGCCCGGCGCTGCCGGTCGCCTGATCAAGGATGCCGCCAAGGGCAATGACAAGCTGAAGGCGAAAGTCGTGGCAATCGGCGGGGAACTGTTCCCGGCTGGCCACGTTGACGTGCTGGCATCGCTGCCGACCCGTGATCAGGCCCTGGCCATGCTGGCCCGCGTCCTGACCGAGCCGGTCACCATGTTCGCGCGCGCCGTCAAGGCTGTCGGTGAAAAGCAGGAAGGCGGTGCAGCTGCAGAAGCTGCCGAGCCGGCTGCTGAAACCGCCTAAGTTCGACGTCTCCGTGGTTCCTTGCGGAACCCCAATCCAGAATATTTTCAAAAGGTAATCAAAATGTCCCTTACCAATGATCAGATCGTCGACGCAATCGCCGAAAAGTCCCTGATGGAAGTGATGGAGCTGGTCAAGGCCATCGAAGAGAAGTTCGGCGTTTCCGCCGCTGCTCCGGTTGCCGTTGCCGCTGCCGGCCCGGCCGCTGCTGTTGAAGAGCAGACCGAGTTCACCGTCACCCTGAAGTCGGCTGGCGAGAAGAAGGTCGAAGTCATCAAGGCTGTCCGCGCCATCACCGGCCTGGGCCTGAAGGAAGCCAAGGACCTGGCCGAAGCCGGCGGCGTCCTGAAGGAAGCTGCGTCCAAGGACGAAGCCGAGAAGATGAAGAAGGACCTGGAAGCTGCTGGCGCGACTGTCGAAGTCAAGTAAGCACTCCATTGCGTCGCCATTGCATTTGCGGCGATGCAGCCAAGGCTGGGGGCTTTTGCCCCCGGCCTTTGGTCGTTTCAAGCGGTGGTTCGCTGCCGTAGCGTAAAAAAGCCCAACGTGGGCTGCAGTCCTGAACCTGATGATCGGCCGCCGCAGGCGCCGGGCAGGGCAGTGAGGCAGTCGAGTTGGCAGTTGGAAGCAGCGGGAGAAGGCGTGCTGGTGCCGGCAATACCAGTGGTTTCCAACTGACAATTTTCAAGTTCCCTGACGAGCCGTGGACGCACGCCTCGCACACCCAAGGTGAGACCCAATGACGTCATATTCGTTCACCGAAAAAAAGCGCATCCGCAAGGATTTCGGCAAGCAGCGCTCGATCCTGGAGGTGCCGTTCCTGCTCGCCATCCAGGTCGATTCCTACCGTGAGTTCCTGCAGGAAGACCTGGAGCCGGCCAAGCGCCGTGACATCGGTCTGCATGCAGCACTGAAGTCGGTATTCCCGATTTCCAGCTACAGCGGCAATGCCGCCCTGGAATATGTCGGCTACAAGCTCGGCGATCCGGTGTTTGACGAGCGCGAGTGCCGCCAGCGTGGCATGAGCTACGGTGCGCCGCTGCGCGTGACCGTGCGCCTGGTCATCTATGACAAGGAGTCCTCGACCAAGGCGATCAAGTACGTCAAGGAACAGGAAGTCTATCTGGGCGAAATCCCGCTGATGACCGAGAACGGTACGTTCATCGTCAACGGCACCGAGCGCGTGATCGTGTCCCAGCTGCACCGTTCGCCCGGTGTGTTCTTCGACCACGACCGTGGCAAGACCCACAGCTCGGGCAAGCTGCTGTACAGCGCCCGTATCATTCCTTACCGCGGCTCCTGGCTGGATTTCGAATTCGACCCGAAGGATGCGCTGTACACCCGTATCGACCGTCGCCGCAAGCTGCCGGTGTCGGTGCTGCTGCGTGGCCTGGGCTACTCCAACGAGGAGATGCTGGCCGAGTTCTTCGACATCAACACCTTCCACATCGACCCGAGCGAGGGCGTGCAGCTGGAGCTGGTGCCGGAGCGTCTGCGTGGCGAAACCCTGAACTTCGACCTGGCCGATGGCGACAAGGTCATTGTCGAGGCCGGCAAGCGCATCACCGCCCGTCATATCCGCCAGCTGGAGCAGTCGGGCATTGCTGCCCTGGCCGTGCCGGACGAGTACCTGGTCGGGCGCATCCTGGCCCATGACGTGATCGACGCCAACACCGGCGAGCTGCTGGCCCAGGCCAACGACGAGATCACCGACGACCAGCTGCAGGCCTTCCGCAAGGCCGGCGTGGATTCGGTCGGCACCCTGTGGGTGAACGATCTGGACCGCGGCCCGTACCTGTCCAACACCCTGCGCATCGACAACACCAAGACCCAGCTCGAGGCCCTGGTGGAAATCTACCGCATGATGCGTCCGGGCGAGCCGCCGACCAAGGATGCCGCGCAGAACCTGTTCCACAACCTGTTCTTCACCTTCGAGCGCTACGACCTGTCCACGGTCGGCCGCATGAAGTTCAACCGCCGTGTCGGCCGCAAGGAAGTCACCGGCGAAGCCGTGCTGTACGACAAGAAGTACTTTGCCGAGCGCAATGACGAGGAGTCCAAGCGTCTGGTCGCCACCCATGGCGAGAGCTCGGACATCCTGGACGTGATCAAGGTCCTGACCGAGATCCGCAACGGCCGTGGCGTGGTCGATGACATCGACCACCTGGGCAACCGTCGCGTGCGTTCGGTTGGCGAAATGGCCGAGAACGTGTTCCGCGTCGGCCTGGTCCGCGTCGAGCGTGCGGTCAAGGAGCGGCTGTCGATGGCCGAATCCGAAGGCCTGACCCCGCAGGAACTGATCAACGCCAAGCCGGTGGCCGCCGCGATCAAGGAGTTCTTCGGCTCCTCGCAGCTGTCCCAGTTCATGGACCAGAACAACCCGCTGTCGGAAGTGACCCACAAGCGTCGCGTCTCGGCCCTGGGCCCGGGCGGCCTGACCCGTGAGCGCGCCGGCTTCGAAGTGCGCGACGTGCACCCGACCCATTACGGCCGTGTCTGCACCATCGAAACCCCGGAAGGTCCGAACATCGGCCTGATCAACTCGCTGGCCGTGTTCGCCCGCACCAACCAGTACGGTTTCCTCGAGACCCCGTACCGGAAGGTCGTGGACGGCAAGGTGAGCGACGACGTCGAATACCTGTCGGCGATCGAGGAAAACGAATACGTCATCGCCCAGGCCAATGCACTGCTGGACAACAACAGCATGCTGACCGAGACCTTCGTGCCGTGCCGTTACCAGGGCGAATCGCTGCTCAAGCCGCCGCATGAAGTGCACTTCATGGACGTCTCGCCGATGCAGACCGTGTCGGTCGCTGCGGCGCTGGTGCCGTTCCTGGAGCACGATGACGCCAACCGCGCCCTGATGGGCGCCAACATGCAGCGTCAGGCCGTGCCGACCCTGCGTGCGCAGAAGCCGCTGGTCGGTACCGGTATCGAACGCGCCGTGGCACGTGACTCCGGTGTGACCGTCAATGCCCGTCGCGGTGGTGTGGTCGAGCAGATCGATGCTGCACGCGTCGTGGTCAAGGTCAACGAGAACGAGATCGTCGGTGACACCGATGCCGGCGTGGATATCTACCCGCTGATCAAGTACACCCGTTCCAACCAGAACACCTGCATCAACCAGCGTCCGCTGGTGAACGTCGGTGACGTGATCGCCCGTGGCGACGTGCTGGCTGACGGCCCGTCCACCGACATCGGCGAGCTGGCCCTTGGCCAGAACATGCTGATCGCGTTCATGCCGTGGAACGGCTACAACTTCGAAGACTCCATCCTGCTGTCCGAGCGCGTGGTGGAAGAGGATCGTTACACCACGATCCACATCGAAGAGCTGACCTGCGTTGCGCGTGACACCAAGCTGGGGCCGGAAGAGATCTCGGCCGACATCCCGAACGTGTCCGAGCAGGCGCTCAACCGCCTGGACGAGTCCGGCGTGGTCTACATCGGTGCCGAAGTGCGTGCCGGCGACATCATGGTCGGCAAGGTCACCCCGAAGGGCGAAAGCCAGCTGACCCCGGAAGAGAAGCTGCTGCGCGCGATCTTCGGCGAGAAGGCTTCGGACGTGAAGGACAGCTCGCTGCGCGTGCCGCCGGGCATGGACGGCACCGTCATCGACGTGCAGGTCTTCACCCGCGACGGTATCGAGAAGGACAAGCGCGCCCGTCAGATCGAAGAATCTGAAATCAAGCGCGTCAAGAAGGACTTCGACGACCAGTTCCGCATCCTGGAAGGCGCCATCTACGCCCGCCTGCGTGGCGTGATCGTTGGCCGCGTTGCCAACGGCGGCCCGGGCCTGAAGAAGGGCGACACCATCACCGACGCCTACCTGGACGGCCTGAAGAAGTCCGACTGGTTCATGCTGCGGATGAAGGACGACGATGCCGCCGAGGCGATCGAGCGCGCCCAGATGCAGATCCAGATGCACGAGAAGGAATTCGAAGCCCGCTTTGCGGACAAGCGTTCCAAGATCACCCAGGGCGACGATCTGGCCCCGGGCGTGCTGAAGATGGTCAAGGTGTTCCTGGCCGTGAAGCGTCGCATCCAGCCGGGTGACAAGATGGCCGGCCGCCACGGCAACAAGGGTGTGGTCTCCAATGTGGTGCCGGTGGAAGACATGCCGTACATGGCTGACGGCCGTACCGTGGACATCTGCTTGAACCCGCTGGGCGTGCCGTCGCGCATGAACATCGGCCAGATCCTGGAAGTGCATCTGGGCTGGGCCGCCAAGGGCCTGGGCAAGCGCATCCAGAAGATGCTCGACGAAAAGCGCGCCGTGCTCGAGCTGCGTGAGTTCCTGAACAAGGTCTACAACCACGATGCGGCCAACGCCGGCAACCGCGTTGACCTGGACCAGTTCTCCGACGAGGAGCTGCTGAACCTGGCCCGCAACCTGACCGACGGCGTGCCGATGGCCACCCCGGTGTTCGATGGTGCCTACGAGGACGAAATCCGGCAGATGCTGGAGCTGGCCTACCCGGATGAGGATCCGGAAACCGGTCTGCTCGGTTTCAACGCCACCAAGACCCAGATGCAGCTGTACGACGGCCGCACCGGTGAGGCGTTCGACCGCAAGACCACCGTTGGCTACATGCACTACCTGAAGCTGCACCACCTGGTCGACGACAAGATGCACGCCCGTTCGACCGGCCCGTACTCGCTGGTGACCCAGCAGCCGCTGGGTGGCAAGGCGCAGTTCGGTGGCCAGCGCTTCGGTGAAATGGAAGTCTGGGCGCTGGAAGCCTACGGCGCGGCCTATACCCTGCAGGAAATGCTGACGGTGAAGTCCGACGACGTGCAGGGCCGCAACCAGATGTACAAGAACATCGTTGACGGTGAACACGAGATGGTTGCCGGCATGCCGGAATCCTTCAACGTGCTGGTCAAGGAAATCCGCTCGCTGGGCATCAACATCGAGCTGGAAGAGCACTGAGCAGGTACGCGCGGGGAGTAATCCTCCCCGCGCTGCCCAAGTGATCCCGAACGCCTCATCGATACGAATTCCTCCTTTCGGAGAAAACCAATGAAAGACCTGCTCAACCTCTTCAACCAGCAGCGCCAGACGCTGGATTTTGACGCGATCAAGATCGGCCTGGCCTCGCCGGAACTGATCCGCTCGTGGTCGTACGGCGAAGTGAAGAAGCCGGAAACCATCAACTACCGCACCTTCAAGCCGGAGCGTGACGGCCTGTTCTGTGCCGCCATCTTCGGCCCGGTCAAGGACTACGAGTGCCTGTGCGGCAAGTACAAGCGCATGAAGCACCGCGGTGTGGTCTGCGAAAAGTGCGGCACCGAAGTGACCCTGGCCAAGGTGCGCCGCGAGCGCATGGGCCATATCGACCTGGCTTCGCCGGTGGCGCACATCTGGTTCCTGAAGTCGCTGCCGAGCCGCATCGGCCTGATGCTGGACATGACCCTGCGCGACATCGAGCGCGTGCTGTACTTCGAGGCCTACGTGGTCACCGAGCCGGGCCTGACCACGCTGGAGCGTCGTCAGCTGCTCAACGAAGAGCAGTACATGCAGGCCCGCCAGGAGCACGGCGACGACTTCGATGCCGCGATGGGCGCCGAGGCCGTGTTCGACCTGCTGCGCACCATCGACCTGCAGTCGGAAATGGTCCGCCTGAAGGAAGAAATTGCTTCCACCGGTTCGGAAACCAAGCTCAAGCGTCTGACCAAGCGCATCAAGCTGGTCGAAGCCTTCCTGGAGTCGGGCAACCGTCCGGAGTGGATGGTGATGACCGTGCTGCCGGTGCTGCCGCCGGACCTGCGTCCGCTGGTGCCGCTGGACGGTGGCCGCTTTGCGACCTCCGACCTGAACGACCTGTACCGCCGCGTCATCAACCGCAACAACCGCCTGCGCCGCCTGCTCGAGCTCAATGCGCCGGACATCATCGTGCGCAACGAAAAGCGCATGCTGCAGGAATCGGTTGACGCGCTGCTGGACAACGGCCGTCGCGGCCGCGCCATCACCGGCACCAACAAGCGCCCGCTGAAGTCGCTGGCCGACATGATCAAGGGCAAGCAGGGTCGTTTCCGTCAGAACCTGCTGGGCAAGCGCGTGGACTACTCGGGTCGCTCGGTGATCACCGTCGGTCCGTACCTGCGCCTGCACCAGTGCGGCCTGCCGAAGAAGATGGCGCTGGAGCTGTTCAAGCCGTTCGTGTTCGCCAAGCTGCAGCGTCGTGGCCTGGCCACAACCATCAAGGCGGCCAAGAAGCTGGTCGAGCGCGAAGAAGGCGAAGTCTGGGACATCCTGGAAGAAGTCATCCGCGAGCATCCGGTGCTGCTGAACCGTGCGCCGACCCTGCACCGTCTGGGCATCCAGGCGTTCGAGCCGCTGTTGATCGAAGGCAAGGCCATCCAGCTGCACCCGCTGGTGTGTACCGCCTTCAACGCCGACTTCGACGGTGACCAGATGGCCGTGCACGTGCCGCTTTCGCTGGAAGCCCAGCTGGAAGCGCGTGCGCTGATGATGTCCACCAACAACATCCTGTCGCCGGCCAACGGCGAGCCGATCATCGTGCCGTCGCAGGACGTGGTGTTGGGCCTGTACTACCTCAGTCGTGCCCTGATCAACAAGAAGGGCGAGGGCATGGTGTTTGCCAACACCAACGAAGTGAAGCGCGCCTACGACAACCGCGTGGTCGAGCTGCACGCCAAGGTCAAGGTGCGCATCACCGAAACCGTGCGTGACGAGGACGGCAACAAGGTCAAGCAGAGCTCGATCGTGGACACCACCGTCGGCCGTGCGCTGCTGAGCGAAATCATGCCCGAAGGCCTGCCTTTCGAGCTGTGCAACACCGAGATGAGCAAGAAGAACATCTCGCGCCTGATCAACCAGTCCTACCGTCGTCTGGGCTTGAAGGACACCGTGGTGTTCGCCGACAAGCTGATGTACACCGGCTACGCCTACGCCACCCGCGCCGGTGTGTCGATCGGTATCGACGACATGCTGATCCCGGACGAGAAGAAGGGCATCCTGGGCGAAGCCGAGCAGGAAGTGGTCGAGATCCAGGAGCAGTACCAGTCCGGTCTGGTCACCGCCGGTGAGCGCTACAACAAGGTGGTCGACATCTGGTCGCGCACCAACGAGCGCATTGCCAAGGCGATGATGGAAACCATCGGTACCGAAAAGGTGGTCGATGCGGACGGCAAGATCGTCGACCAGAAGTCGATGAACTCGCTGTACATCATGGCCGACTCCGGTGCCCGTGGTAGCCAGGCGCAGATCCGCCAGCTGGCCGGCATGCGTGGCCTGATGGCCCGTCCGGACGGCTCGATCATCGAAACCCCGATCAAGGCCAACTTCCGCGAAGGCCTGAACGTGCAGGAGTACTTCAACTCCACCCACGGTGCCCGCAAGGGTCTGGCCGATACCGCGCTGAAGACCGCCAACTCCGGTTACCTGACCCGTCGTCTGGTCGACGTGGCCCAGGACGTGGTGATCACCGAGGTCGACTGCGGCACCCTGGAAGGCCTGACCATGACCCCGATCGTGGAAGGCGGCGATGTGGTGGAGCCGTTGAAGGACCGCGTGCTGGGTCGCGTCGTGGCCGAGGACGTGTTCCTGCCGGGCAACGACGAAGATCCGATCGTGACCCGCAATACCCTGCTCGACGAAGCCTGGGTGCAGACCCTGGAAGATGCCGGCGTGCAGACCATCAAGGTCCGTTCGACCATCACCTGTGAGTCGGCTTTCGGCGTGTGCTCGCACTGCTATGGCCGCGATCTGGCCCGTGGCCACATCGTCAACATCGGTGAAGCGGTCGGCGTCATCGCTGCCCAGTCCATCGGTGAGCCGGGTACCCAGCTGACGATGCGTACCTTCCACATCGGTGGTGCCGCTTCGCGTGCCGCTGCGGTGGACAACATCACCATCAAGACCACCGGTTCGGTCAAGTTCAACAACCTCAAGTCGGTTGAACATGCCAACGGCTCGCTGGTGGCGGTCTCGCGTTCGGGCGAAATCTCCGTGCTTGATCCGCACGGCCGTGAGCGCGAGCGCTACAAGCTGCCCTACGGTGCCACCATCCATGCCAAGGACGGTGCCGAGGTCAAGGCTGGCCAGACCGTGGTCAACTGGGATCCGCACAACCACCCGATCGTGTCCGAAGTGGCCGGTTTCGTCCGCTTCATCGACTTCATCGACGGCATCACCGTCATTGAAAAGACCGACGAACTGACCGGCCTGGCGTCGCGCGAGATCACCGATCCCAAGCGTCGTGGTTCGCAGGGCAAGGATCTGCGTCCGCTGGTGCGCATCGTCGATGCCAAGGGCAATGACCTGAGCATCCCGGGCACCGACATGCCGGCCCAGTACCTGCTGCCGCCGCGTTCGATCGTCAACCTGCAGGACGGTGCTCCGGTGGGCGTGGGCGACGTGGTTGCCAAGATCCCGCAGGAAGCCTCCAAGACCCGCGACATCACCGGTGGTCTGCCGCGTGTGGCCGACCTGTTCGAAGCCCGTCGTCCGAAGGACCCGGCCATCCTGGCCGAGCGTTCGGGTGTGGTCAGCTTCGGCAAGGACACCAAGGGCAAGCAGCGCCTGATCATCAAGGATGCTGACGGTGGCGAGCACGAAGAGCTGATTCCGAAGTACCGCCAGGTCATCGTGTTCGAAGGCGAGCACGTGGGCCGCGGTGAAACCATCGTCGATGGCGAGCCGAGCCCGCAGGACATCCTGCGCCTGAAGGGTGTGGAAGAACTGGCCCGTTACCTGGTCAAGGAAATCCAGGACGTTTACCGTCTGCAGGGCGTGAAGATCAACGACAAGCACATTGAAGTGATCTCGCGCCAGATGCTGCGCAAGGTGGAAATCACCGATGCCGGCGGCAGCAACTTCCTGGTGGGCGAGCAGGCCGAGCGTCAGCGCGTGGTCGAAGCCAATGCCAAGCTGGCTGCCCGTGGCGAGCTGCCGGTGCAGTTCGACCCGGTGCTGCTGGGCATCACCAAGGCCTCGCTGGCGACCGAGTCGTTCATCTCGGCGGCATCCTTCCAGGAAACCACCCGCGTGTTGACCGAGGCTGCCGTGCGTGGCACCAGCGATACGCTGCGCGGCCTGAAGGAAAACGTCATCGTCGGCCGCCTGATTCCGGCCGGTACCGGCTTGGCCTATCACAGCGCCCGCCGCCGCAATGCCGGTGGCCTGACCGATTCGGAAATGCAGACGCTTTCCGGCGTTCAGCCGGCAGCCGAAGAAGTGACTGCCACGGCAGTGGCTGCAGACGCCGATGTCGGGCAGGTGCAGGGTAGCGAAGAGTAAGCCGGTCCGGCCCTTCGGGGCCGGCCGATGACAACAGCAGCCGGCACGCCCAGGTGTGCCGGCTGCCGGTCGCGGAGGAGGAGGGGGTGCACGGCAGTGTCAGTTGACGCGGCTTTGCCTTCCTCGGTACAATCTCCGGTCTCGGTGGGTCAAAAAATCGACCTGCCTTCTATTATTAACGCATAGGCCCCCAGGGCCTCAATCAGAAGAAACCACTGATGGCGACGATCAACCAGCTGGTCCGCAAGCCGCGGCAGGCGACCACTTACAAGAGTGCCTCCCCGGCACTGGACAATTGCCCGCAGCGCCGTGGCGTTTGCACGCGCGTTTACACCACCACCCCGAAGAAGCCGAACTCGGCTCTCCGCAAGGTTGCCAAGGTTCGCCTGACCAACCAGGAAGAGGTCATCAGCTACATCGGTGGTGAAGGCCATAATCTGCAGGAGCACTCCGTGGTCCTGATCCGCGGTGGTCGAGTGAAGGATCTGCCGGGTGTGCGTTACCACACCGTCCGCGGTTCGCTCGATGCCGCCGGCGTCGCCAAGCGTCGCCAGGCTCGCTCCAAGTACGGCGCCAAGCGTCCGAAGGCCTAAGGAATAGATCATGTCCCGTAAAGGTAATACCCCGCAGCGTTCCGTCCTGCCGGATCCGAAGCACGGAAGCGAAACCATCGCCCGTTTCATCAACATGGTCATGCTGAGCGGCAAGAAGTCGGTCGCCGAGAAGATCGTGTACGGCGCCATGGACGTCATCGGCGAAAAGAACCCGAACTCCATCGAGCTGGTGCAGAAGGCTCTGGACAACGTGGCTCCGAACGTC
Source organism: Stenotrophomonas koreensis (assembly GCF_001431525.1). Classification (GTDB taxonomy): domain Bacteria; phylum Pseudomonadota; class Gammaproteobacteria; order Xanthomonadales; family Xanthomonadaceae; genus Stenotrophomonas; species Stenotrophomonas koreensis. Next base: position 29,242 of record NZ_LDJH01000027.1, on the reverse strand, counting down.
GAAGTCAAGTCCCGTCGCGTCGGCGGTGCCACCTACCAGGTGCCGGTCGAAGTCCGTTCCTCGCGCAAGATGGCACTTGCCATGCGCTGGCTGATCGACTCCGCGCGCAAGCGTGGCGAGACCACCATGCCGAAGAAGCTGGCTGCCGAGCTGCTGGACGCTTCTGAAAACCGTGGCGGCGCGATCAAGAAGCGCGAAGAAACGCACCGCATGGCGGAAGCGAACAAGGCCTTCGCACACTACCGCTGGTAATTGCTGCGGCCCCGATTTGCCGGGGCCGTTACCCCTGTTTTGGGGTGCCAGTGGAAGGCGCGCAATTCGCGCCAGTTAATCCGAAGGCCGCCGCAAGGCGGCGTTCGGCCATCCGAATTCTTGCAAATCTGAGAGGCTCCCGTGGCCCGCACCACTCCTATCGAGCGTTACCGCAACTTCGGCATCATGGCCCACATTGATGCCGGCAAGACCACCACGTCCGAGCGCATCCTGTTCTACACCGGCAAGAGCCACAAGCTGGGTGAAACGCATGATGGCTCGGCCACCATGGACTGGATGGAGCAGGAGCAGGAGCGTGGCATCACGATCCAGTCCGCTGCCACCACCGCGTTCTGGAAGGGTATGGACAAGTCCATGCCGGAGCACCGTTTCAACATCATCGACACCCCCGGGCACGTTGACTTCACCATCGAAGTGGAACGCTCGCTGCGCGTGCTCGACGGTGCCGTGTTTGTGCTGTGTGCCGTCGGTGGCGTGCAGCCGCAGTCGGAAACCGTGTGGCGCCAGGCCAACAAATACCATGTGCCGCGCATCGCCTTCGTCAACAAGATGGACCGTACCGGTGCCAACTTCCTGAAGGTGCGTGACCAGCTGAAGGCCAAGCTGGGTGCCGTGCCGGTGCCGATGCAGCTGCCGATCGGTGCCGAGGAAGGCTTCAAGGGTGTGGTCGACCTGCTGAAGATGAAGGCCATTGAGTGGGACGAAGCTACCCAGGGCATGACCTTCAAGTACGTCGACATGCCGGCCGACATGGTCGCTGCGGCTGAAGAAGCCCGCACCTTCATGATCGAGACCGCTGCCGAAGCGTCCGAAGAGCTGATGGAAAAGTACCTGGGCGGCGAAGAGCTGGCCGAGGGCGAAATCATCAATGCTCTGCGTACCCGTACCCTGGCTACCGAAATCGTGCCGATGTACTGCGGTTCGGCGTTCAAGAACAAGGGTGTGCAGGCCATGCTCGACGGCGTGGTCCAGCTGCTGCCGTCGCCGGTCGACGTGCCGGACGTGAAGGGTACCGAGGTCGACAATGACAGCGTCGAACTGACCCGCAAGTCCGACGACAAGGCCCCCTTCTCGGCGCTGGCGTTCAAGATCATCACCGACCCGTTCGTTGGTTCGCTGACCTTCTTCCGCGTCTACTCGGGCGTGCTCAATGCCGGTGACCAGGTGCTGAACTCGGTCAAGGGCAAGAAGGAGCGCATTGGCCGCGTGCTGCAGATGCACTCCAACAACCGCGAAGAAATCAAGGAAGTGCTGGCGGGCGACATCGCTGCGGCGGTGGGCCTGAAGGACACCACCACTGGCGACACCCTGTGCGCCGTGGATGCCCCGATCGTGCTGGAGCGCATGGTGTTCCCGGAGCCGGTGATCTCGATGGCAGTCGAGCCGAAGACCAAGTCCGACCAGGAAAAGATGGGTCTGGCACTGGGTCGTCTGGCCCAGGAAGATCCCTCGTTCCGCGTCAAGACCGACGAAGAGTCCGGCCAGACCATCATCTCGGGCATGGGTGAGCTGCACCTGGACATCATCGTCGACCGCCTGAAGCGCGAGTTCAACGTCGAGGCCAACGTCGGCAAGCCGCAGGTGGCTTACCGCGAAACCATCCAGGCCGCTGACGTCAAGTCTGACTACAAGCACGCCAAGCAGTCCGGTGGTAAGGGCCAGTACGGTCACGTCGTGATCGAGCTGTCGCCGATCACCGCTGAAGACCGTGCCGATCCGAAGATCGCCCCGCTGATCAAGGATGACTTCCTGTTCATCAACGACATCACCGGTGGTGTGATTCCGAAGGAATTCATTCCGTCGGTTGAAAAGGGCCTGCGTGAAACCATCGTGTCCGGCCCGTTGGCTGGCTTCCCGGTGGTCGATGTCAAGGTCAAGCTGGTGTTCGGTTCCTACCACGACGTCGACTCCTCGGAAATGGCGTTCAAGCTGGCCTCCTCGATGGCCTTCAAGCAGGGCTTTGCCAAGGCCAAGCCGGTTCTGCTGGAGCCGATCATGAAGGTCGAAATCGTCACTCCGGAGGACTACCAGGGTGACGTGATGGGCGACGTCAGCCGTCGTCGCGGCGTTCTGCAGGGTTCGGGCACCACCGGTGACGGTTCGGCCAGCATCATCAATGCGATGATCCCGCTGGGCGAAATGTTCGGTTACGCTACCGCACTGCGTTCGCAGACCCAGGGTCGCGCAACGTTCACCATGGAATTCGACCACTACGAGCCGGCGCCGAACAACATCGCCGACACCGTGATCAAGAAGGGCTGAGCTTCGGCTCAGCTCCACCATCCTTCGTTTTTTCATTGAATCATTAAAGGTATACAAACATGGCCAAGGGCAAGTTTGAACGCACCAAGCCGCACGTGAACGTCGGCACCATCGGTCACGTCGATCACGGCAAGACCACCCTGACTGCTGCGCTGACCAAGATCGGCGCCGAGCGCTTCGGCGGCGAATTCCACGCCTACGACGCGATCGACAAGGCTCCGGAAGAAAAGGCTCGTGGCATCACGATCTCGACCTCGCACGTCGAATACGAATCGGAAACCCGCCACTACGCTCACGTTGACTGCCCGGGTCACGCCGACTACGTCAAGAACATGATCACCGGTGCCGCCCAGATGGACGGCGCGATCCTGGTCTGCTCGGCTGCTGACGGCCCGATGCCGCAGACCCGCGAGCACATCCTGCTGTCGCGCCAGGTTGGCGTGCCGTACATCGTCGTGTTCCTGAACAAGGCCGACATGGTGGACGATGCAGAGCTGCTGGAACTGGTCGAGATGGAAGTGCGCGAGCTGCTGTCCAAGTACGACTTCCCGGGCGACGACACCCCGATCATCGCTGGCTCGGCCCGTGCCGCGCTGGAAGGTGACCAGTCGGAAATCGGCGTGCCGTCGATCCTGAAGCTGGTCGATGCGCTGGATACCTGGATCCCGACCCCGGAGCGCGACGTTGACAAGGCATTCCTGATGCCGGTCGAAGACGTGTTCTCGATCTCGGGCCGCGGCACCGTGGTGACCGGCCGTATCGAGCGCGGCGTGATCAAGGTCGGTGAAGAAATCGAGATCGTCGGCATCCGTCCGACCGTCAAGACCACCGTCACCGGCGTGGAAATGTTCCGCAAGCTGCTGGACCAGGGTCAGGCAGGCGACAACGCCGGTCTGCTGCTGCGCGGCACCAAGCGTGACGACGTCGAGCGTGGCCAGGTCCTGGCCAAGCCGGGTTCGATCAAGCCGCACACCCAGTTCGAAGCCGAAGTCTATGTCCTGTCCAAGGACGAAGGCGGCCGTCACACCCCGTTCTTCAAGGGCTACCGTCCGCAGTTCTACTTCCGTACCACCGACATCACCGGCGCCATCGAGCTGCCGGAAGGCGTTGAAATGGTGATGCCGGGCGACAACATCAAGATGTCCGTCACCCTGATCAACCCGGTGGCAATGGACGAAGGCCTGCGCTTTGCAATCCGTGAAGGTGGCCGCACCGTCGGCGCCGGCGTGGTTGCCAAGATCAACGCCTGATTCTGTAGTAAAATGCGCACCCCGCTGTTCCCTGGGTAGGGCAGTGGGGCGCCAATAACGGGAAAAGAGGAACAGGAAGTTCCTCGTGTTCCCCAGACATGGATAGTCGGTCGTTCATCGGGGGTCAACAGTTCACTGTTGACCTCCTTTGTGCACGTCCGATATACTCTCGCGTCTGGGCAGGCCAGTAGTCTTGGTCTGCCTTGGTTTTTTGAGGTCAATGGAGTGGCCTTGTCGCCGTGCCGGAGTGCGCGGCGTCTTTGTTAGATGGACTAATCGTGGGGCAGGGCAACCCAGAGGCCTTGTCTGTCGCTCTTTATATTCAAGGAACCCGTCATGGCGGACCAAAAGATCCGAATTCGGCTGAAGGCGTTCGATCATCGTTTGATCGACCGTTCGGCCAGCGAGATCGTTGAGACGGCTAAGCGAACCGGCGCCCAAGTGCGTGGCCCGATTCCGTTGCCGACCAAGATCGAGCGTTACACCATCCTCGTCTCCCCGCACGTCGACAAGGACGCGCGTGACCAGTACGAGACCCGCACGCACAAGCGCGTGCTCGATATCGTCGATCCGAACGACAAGACCGTAGACGCGCTGATGAAGCTCGAGCTGGCGGCTGGCGTCGACGTGCAGATCAAGCTGGCTTGAGGACTACGACGATGACGAAGAAGTATTCGTTGGGCTTCGTGGGCCGCAAGGCTGGCATGAGCCGTGTTTTCACCGATGACGGTCGCTCCATCCCGGTGACCCTGATCGAAGCAACCCCCAACCGCATCGCGCAGATCAAGACCGTTGAAACCGACGGCTACTCTGCTGTGCAGGTGACCGTGGGCGCCCGTCGCGCTGCCCTGGTCAACAAGCCGGAAGCCGGCCACTTCGCCAAGGCGAAGGTGGAAGCTGGTCGCGGTCTGTGGGAATTCCGCGTTGATGACGCCAAGCTGGGCGAGTTCGCCATCGGCGGCGAAATCAAGGCAGACATCTTCGAAGTTGGCCAGAAGGTCGACGTCCAGGGTGTCACCAAGGGTAAGGGCTTCCAGGGCACGATCAAGCGCCACAACTTCACCATGGGCGACGCTACCCACGGTAACTCGCTGTCGCACCGTTCGCCGGGTTCGCTCGGTCAGCGTCAGACCCCGGGTCGTGTGTTCCCGGGCAAGAAGATGTCCGGCCACATGGGTGATGTGCAGCAGAGCACCCAGAACCTGGAAGTGGTCAAGGTCGATGTCGAGCGCGGTCTGATCGCCGTGCGCGGTGCCGTCCCGGGCGCAGCTGGTGGCGATGTGATCGTCCGTCCGGCGAGCAAGGCATAAGGAGAGATGACGATGGAACTCGTTATCACGGGTAGCAACAACAAGGTCTCGGTCTCCGAAGCCGTGTTCGGCCGCGAATTCAATGGCGATCTGGTTCACCAGGTCGTGGTTGCCTATCGCAATGCCGCTCGCGCTGGTACCAAGGCACAGAAGACCCGCTCGGAAGTGGCCGGCACCACCAAGAAGTCGAAGAAGCAGAAGGGCGGTGGCGCACGCCACGGCGCTCTGACCGCTCCGATCTTCGTTGGCGGTGGCGTGACCTTCGCGGCCAAGCCGCGTTCGTTCGAGCAGAAGGTCAACCGCAAGCAGTACCGTGCAGCCGTCTGCGCGATCCTGTCCGAGCTGAACCGTCAGGGCCGCATCACCGTCGTCGAATCCTTCGACGTCGACGCTGCCAAGACCAAGGTTCTGGCTGACAAGCTGGCTGGCCTGAACGCCGGCAAGCGTCCGCTGATCGTGACCGAGGATGCGTCCGAAGCCCTGTACCTGTCCGCCCGCAATCTGCCGTACGTGCAGGTCCGCGACGTCCAGGGTCTGGATCCGGTTGCCCTGGTCGGTGCCGATACGGTGATCATCACCGCTGAGGCCATCAAGATGGTCGAGGAGTGGCTGGCATGAGCAGCAACGAAAAAATCTTCAGCGTGCTGCGCGCTCCGCGGATCTCGGAAAAGACCGCGCGCCTGCAGGAACTCTCCAATCAGTACGTCTTCGAAGTCTCGACCGAAGCCACCAAGGCTGACGTCAAGGCTGCAATCGAAAAGCTGTTCGACGTCAAGGTCGAGGCTGTCAACGTGGTCAACGTGAAGGGCAAGAGCAAGAACTTCCGTAACCGCGCGGGCCGTCGTGGCGATTGGCGCAAGGCGTATGTTCGCCTGGCCGATGGCCAGTCGATCGATGTAACGGCCAAGGCCTGAGGTACATCCGATGCCATTGATGAAATTCAAGCCCACCTCCCCCGGCCGCCGTTCGGCCGTGCGCGTGGTAACGCCAGACCTGCACAAGGGCGCTCCGTACGCTCCGTTGCTGGAAAAGCAGAGCAAGTCCGGTGGTCGTAACCACCACGGCCGTACCACCACCCGTCATATCGGTGGTGGCCACAAGCAGCACTACCGCCTGATCGACTTCAAGCGCAACAAGGAAGGTATTCCGGCTCGCGTGGAACGTATCGAATACGATCCGAACCGCACTGCCCATATCGCCCTGCTGTGCTATGTCGACGGTGAGCGCCGCTACATCATCGCCCCGAAGGGCCTGAAGGCTGGTGACCAGGTCATTGCCGGTGCCAACGCACCGATCAAGACCGGCAACACCCTGCCGCTGCGCAACATCCCGGTTGGTAGCACCATCCACGCCATCGAGCTGAAGCCCGGCAAGGGCGCCCAGATTGCTCGCGCCGCTGGCGCTGGCGTCCAGCTGGTTGCACGTGAAGGCGTCTACGCCACCCTGCGTCTGCGCTCCGGCGAAATGCGCAAGGTGTCGGTCGAGTGCCGTGCCACCATCGGTGAAGTCGGTAACGACGAGCACAACCTGGAGAAGCTCGGCAAGGCCGGTGCTGCTCGCTGGCGTGGTGTTCGCCCGACCGTTCGCGGTGCAGCCATGAACCCGGTGGATCACCCGCACGGTGGTGGTGAGGCGAAGGCCGGCCAGGGTAATCCGCATCCGGTCACCCCGTGGGGTGTCCCGACCAAGGGTTACAAGACGCGCCATAACAAGCGCACTCAGCAGTTCATCGTCCGCGATCGTAGGGGCTAATCGACCATGGCACGTTCACTCAAGAAGGGCCCGTTCGTCGATCACCACCTCATCAAGAAGGTGGAGGCCGCTGCGGGTAGCAAGAAGCCGATCAAGACCTGGTCGCGCCGTTCGATGATCCTGCCGGAAATGGTAGGCGTCACCATCGCCGTGCATAACGGCAAGAACCACGTTCCGGTGCTCGTCAACGAGAACATGGTTGGCCACAAGCTCGGCGAATTTGCCATCACCCGGACCTTCAAGGGTCACGGTGGTGACAAGAAGTCGAAGTAAGGAGAGATGACTATGGAAGCGAAAGCAATCCTGCGCACCGCGCGCATCTCCCCGCAGAAGGCACGTCTGGTCGCTGACCAGGTGCGCGGCCTGCCGGCCGAGCGCGCTGTCAACCTGCTGAAGTTCTCGGACAAGAAGGCTGCCCACCTGATCAAGAAGGTGGTGGAGTCGGCAATTGCCAATGCCGAGAACAATCAGGGCGCCGATATCGACGCGCTGAAGGTCCAGACCATCATGGTTGATGAAGGTCCGACCCTGAAGCGTTTCATGGCCCGCGCCAAGGGCCGCGGCACGCGCATTCTCAAGCGCACCAGCCACATCACTGTGGTCGTGGGCGAGGGTAAATAACGATGGGTCATAAAGTTCATCCGATTGGTATCCGCCTGGGCATTTCCAAGGACTGGAATTCCAAGTGGTACGCCAACAAGGCCGATTTCGCCAGCTACCTGGCTGCCGACCTGAAGGTCCGCGACATGCTTCGCAAGAAGCTTGCTGCCGCAGGTATCTCCAAGATCCTGATCGAGCGTCCGGCCAAGACCGCCCGCGTCACCATTCACACCGCCCGTCCGGGCGTGGTGATCGGCAAGCGTGGCGAGGACATCGAGAAGCTGCGTAAGGAAGTCAGCGACATGATGGGCGTCCCGGCGCACATCAACGTGACCGAAGTGCGCAAGCCGGAGTTGGATGCACAGCTGGTTGCCGAGTCGATCGCGCAGCAGCTGGAGCGTCGCATCATGTTCCGTCGCGCCATGAAGCGCGCTGTCGGCAACGCGATGCGCCTGGGTGCCCTGGGCATCAAGGTCAACGTCGGTGGCCGTCTGAATGGTGCCGAGATTGCCCGTTCGGAGTGGTACCGCGAAGGTCGTGTGCCGCTGCACACCCTGCGTGCCGACATCGACTATGGCTTCGCTGAAGCCTCGACGACCTACGGCATCATCGGTATCAAGGTCTGGATCTACAAGGGCGAAGTCTTTGATTTCTCCCAGGTTGGCCAGGAAAAGCAGGACGACAGCCCGCGTGGCGACCGCGGTGATCGCGGCGACCGCAGCGATCGTCCGTCGCGCCCGGCTCGTGAAGCGAGGTAACGACAATGTTGCAACCCAAGCGAACCAAATACCGCAAGGTACACAAGGGCCGCAATGACGGCCTGAGCTGGAGCGGCAATGCTGTCAGCTTTGGCGAATACGGCCTGAAGGCAACTGCTCACGGCCAGCTGACCGCGCGTCAGATTGAAGCGGCCCGCCGCTCGATCAGCCGCTACGTCAAGCGCGGCGGCAAGATGTGGATCCGCGTGTTCCCGGACAAGCCGATCACCAAGAAGCCGATCGAAGTCCGCATGGGCTCCGGTAAGGGTAGTGTGGAGTACTGGGTCGCTCAGATCCAGCCCGGCCGCATGATCTATGAAGTTGAGGGCGTGACTGAGGAAGTGGCTCGCGAGGCATTCCGCCTGGCCGCTGCCAAGCTCTCGGTTACCACCACATTCGTGACCCGGACGGTGCGCTGATGGACATCAAACAACTCCGCGAGAAGTCGGCTGACGACCTCAAGACCCACCTGATTGACCTGCGTAAGGAGCAGTTTGCACTGCGCATGCAGCAGGTCACCGGTCAGCTGCCGAAGACCCACGAAACCCGCCGGGTGCGCCGCGAGATTGCTCGCGTCAAAACCCTGCTCGGCAGCACCAAGTAAGGATCGCCGCGATGAGCGAAATCGAAAACAAGACGCTGCGCACGGTCGAAGGCCGTGTCGTCAGCAACAAGATGGACAAGACGGTCACCGTGTTGGTGGAGCGCCAGGTCAAGCACCCGTTGTACGGCAAGTACATCAAGCGCTCGACCAAGCTGCACGCTCACGATGCCGACAACGCCTGCAATGAAGGCGATGTCGTGCTGCTGACCGAGATTGCTCCGATGTCCAAGACCAAGAACTGGCGCGTGGTGGAAGTCATCACCCGTGCGGCTGAATAAGGAGGCCTGACTCATGATCCAGATGCAGAGCTACCTCGACGCCGCCGACAACTCCGGTGCCAAGGAACTGATGTGCATCAAGGTGCTGGGCGGCTCGAAGCGCCGTTACGCCGGCATCGGTGACATCATCAAGGTCACCGTCAAGGATGCAATCCCGCGCGGTAAGGTCAAGAAGGGCGAAGTGTATGACGCCGTCGTGGTGCGTACCCGCAAGGGTGTGCGTCGCGCCGACGGCTCGCTGATCCGCTTCGACGGCAATGCCGCGGTCCTGCTCAACAACAAGCAAGAGCCGATCGGCACCCGCATCTTCGGGCCGGTGACCCGTGAACTTCGTTCCGAGAAGTTCATGAAGATCGTCTCGCTCGCTCCCGAAGTTCTGTGAGCGCTAGGAGATAATCATGGCTAACCGTATCAAGAAGGGCGACCAGGTTGTCGTCAATGCCGGCAAGGACAAGGGCAAGCAGGGCGAAATCGTTCGCGTTGACGGCGACCGCGTGGTCGTCGCCGGCCTGAATATCGTCAAGCGCCACACCAAGCCGAACCCGCAGGCAGGCGTTGCCGGCGGCGTGGTCGAGCGTGAAGCTTCGATCCATATCTCCAACGTGAATGTTGTCAACCCGGCGACGGGCAAGGGCGAGCGCGTTGGTTTCAAGGTGCTGGAGGATGGACGCAAGATTCGTGTGTTCCGCTCCAGCGGTGAGGCGCTCGACGCCTGAGGATGACTTTAATGACTTCCCGTCTCGAAAAGATTTACAAGGAAGAAGTGGTGCCGGCGCTGATGAAGCAGTTCGGCTACACCAATCCGATGGAAGTGCCGAAGCTGGTCAAGATCACCCTGAACATGGGTGTTGGCGAAGCTGCCACCAACAAGAAGATCCTGGAAAATGCCGTTGCCGACATGACCAAGATCTCCGGCCAGAAGCCGGTCGTGACCAAGTCGCGTGTCTCGGTGGCTTCGTTCAAGATCCGTGATGGCTGGCCGATTGGCTGCAAGGTCACCTTGCGTCGCGGCACCATGTACGAATTCCTGGACCGTCTGATCACCATCTCGCTGCCGCGCGTGCGTGACTTCCGTGGCGTGTCCGGTCGTTCGTTCGATGGCCGTGGCAACTTCAACATGGGTGTGAAGGAACAGATCATCTTCCCGGAAATCGACTTCGACGCTGTCGACGCCGTCCGCGGTATGGATATCGCCATCACCACCACTGCCAAGTCCGATGCGGAAGCCAAGGCGCTGCTTGCAGCGTTCAAGTTCCCGTTCCGTAACTGATAGTCGAGGAAACCGAAATGGCAAAGACCTCCATGGTCAACCGCGACATCAAGCGGGTAAAGCTGGCCAAGAAGTTCGCTGACAAGCGTGCTGCGCTGAAGAAGATCATCGCCAGCACCGATGCTTCGTTCGAAGACAAGTTCAACGCCGCCAGCAAGCTTGCACAGCTGCCGCGTGACTCGTCGCCGTGCCGTCAGCGTACCCGTTGTGCCCTGTCGGGCCGCCCGCGCGCCGTCTACAGCAAGTTCGGCCTGGGCCGCAACAAGCTGCGTGAAGCCACCATGCGTGGTGACGTGCCGGGCCTGCGCAAGGCCAGCTGGTAAGAAGTGCCGCCCCGTCACCTGGTTCAGGCCATTGGACGGGGCAGGGGATGGGGGTGAAAGCCCCCTGAACCTGAAAGTTTTTCAAAGAGCCCGGGGCAACCCGGGCTCTTTTGTCGTATACTCCCGCGTCTTGCCCGCGTTTACAGGCGTGAGCGTGGGTGTTTGAAGGGGCCTGGCCCAATCCCAGGAGACAACGGATTTTCGCGAAAGCGGATATCGGTGCACTCAAAGGTAAGCACATGAGCATGACTGATCCCATCGCCGACCTGCTGGTTCGCATCAAAAATGCGGCCGCAGTTGGCAAGAAGACGGTGAAGGCCCCGGCCTCCAAGATCAAGTTGGCGATCGCCCAGGTCCTGAAGGACGAGGGTTACATCACCGACGTGACCGTCACCCAGCTGGCCAACAACAAGGCTGAGCTGGAAATCACCCTGAAGTACTTCGAAGGCAAGCCGGTCATCGAGACCCTGAAGCGCTTCTCGCGTTCGGGCCTGCGCCAGTACCGCGGCAAGAGCGATCTGCCGAAGGTCATGAACGGCCTGGGTATTGCCATCATCTCCACCTCCAAGGGCATCATGACCGATGCGCAGGCGCGCCAGCAGGGCGTCGGCGGTGAAGTCCTGTGCTTCGTGGCCTAAGGGAGTAATCGAATAATGTCCCGTGTAGCCAAGAAGCCGGTCACCCTGGCCAAGGGTGTTGAACTGAACGTTGCCCCGGAACTGATCACCGTCAAGGGCCCGAAGGGCACCCTGTCGCTGACCAAGGATGCCGGCATCGATGTCGTCATTGAAGACGGCGTTGCCACCCTGAAGACCGAGAATGCCGAACTGGTGGCCCTGGCCGGCACCGTGCGCGCCATTCTGGCCAACATGGTCAAGGGCGTTTCCGAAGGCTTCGAAAAGAAGCTGGAGCTGGTCGGCGTGGGTTACCGCGCTGCGATGCAGGGCAAGGACCTGAACCTGTCGTTGGGCTTCTCCCATCCGGTGGTCTTCGTTGCCCCGGAAGGCATCACCCTGTCGACCCCGACCCAGACCGAAATTCTGGTCCAGGGCGCGGACAAGCAGGCTGTCGGTGAAGCTGCCGCCAAGATCCGCGGCTACCGTCCGCCGGAGCCCTACAAGGGCAAGGGTGTGAAGTACGCTGGTGAAGTCATCATTCGCAAGGAAGCCAAGAAGGCCTAATCACTAGGTTTTCAGCTTTCGAGGACAAAGAAAATGAACAAGAACATCGCCCGCCTGCGTCGCGCCAAGTCGACCCGTTCGCACATCCGCAATCTGGGTGTGGCTCGTCTGTCGGTTCTGCGCACCGGCCAGCACCTGTATGCACAGGTTTTCACTGCTGACGGCTCCAAGGTGCTGGCTGCTGCCAACACCACCCAGGCCGAAGTGGCTGAAGGTCTGAAGAACGGCAAGAACGCCGATGCCGCCGCCAAGGTTGGCAAGATCGTTGCCGAGCGCGCCCTGGCCGCTGGCATCGAAAAGGTTGCCTTTGACCGTTCCGGTTACCGTTTCCATGGCCGCATCAAGGCCCTGGCAGACGCTGCCCGCGAAGCCGGCCTGCAGTTCTGATTGAAGCAAAGCGCGGCGCATACGTCGCGCTTTGTCCTGCCCGCCGGTACGGGTTGTGCCGGACACTGTTGCTCTTCTGCAGCGCTCAGTGGATCAATGCGGTAACTCACAACTATAAGCGGCGCTGGACGCCGTACATACTTCAACTCACTAGGAATTCTCATGGCAGAAGAACGTCAGTCGCGGGGTCGCGATCGCGACCGCAACCGCGAAGAAAAAGTCGATGACGGCATGACCGAAAAGCTGGTCGCGGTCAACCGCGTCAGCAAGACCGTCAAGGGTGGTCGTCAGTTCACCTTCACTGCGCTGACCGTGGTCGGCGATGGCGAAGGCAAGGTCGGCTTCGGCTACGGCAAGGCACGCGAAGTGCCGGTCGCCATCCAGAAGTCGATGGAGCAGGCCCGCAAGAACATGATCAGCGTCGAGCTGAACAATGGCACCCTGTTCCATACCGTGAAGTCGGGCCATGGCGCCGCTCGCGTGTTCATGCAGCCGGCTTCGGAAGGTACCGGCGTCATTGCCGGCGGCGCCATGCGTGCCGTGCTGGAAGCTGTCGGTGTGAAGAACGTGCTGGCCAAGGCCACCGGTTCGCGCAACCCGATCAACCTGGTCCGTGCAACCCTGAAGGGTCTGTCCGAAGCCCAGTCGCCGGCCCGTATTGCTGCCAAGCGCGGCAAGAAGGTGGAGGATCTGATCCATGGCTAATGACAACGTCAAGACCGTCACCGTCCGTCTGGTCGGTGGCCTGCGCGGTACCCAGTCCCGTCACCGTCTTTCGGTGAAGGCTCTGGGCCTGAACAAGCTCAACTCGGTTCGTACCTTGAAGGACAGCCCGCAGGTTCGCGGTCTGATCAACAAGGTGTCCTACCTGGTTAAGGTCGAGGAGTAATAGACCATGACTATGCGTCTTAATGACCTGGCGCCGGCTGCCGGCGCACGTACCGAGCGCACCCGCGTCGGTCGTGGTATCGGTTCGGGCCTGGGCAAGACCTGCGGCCGCGGCCACAAGGGTTCGTTCGCCCGCAAGGGTGGCGGCAAGATCAAGGCTGGCTTCGAAGGCGGCCAGACCCCGATGCAGCGTCGTCTGCCGAAGATCGGTTTCCGTTCGCCGATTGCCAAGCTGACCGCTGAAGTGCTGACCTATCAGCTGGACAAGCTGGAAGCCGGTGAAGTCACCTTCGCCGTGCTGCGCGAAGCCGGCCTGGTGTCGACCACCGCCAAGAAGGCCAAGCTGGTCGTCAAGGGTGAGCTGACCAAGGCGTTCGTGCTGAAGGGTATTGCTGCCACGGCTGGTGCCAAGGCTGCTATTGAAGCTGCCGGCGGCAGCATCCAGGAGTAAGTGAGACATGGCGCAAGCTGGCATTGGAAACCTCGGCGGCTCTGGTAAGTTCACCGAACTTCGCCAGCGTCTTCTGTTTGTCATCGGGGCGTTGATCGTCTACCGCATCGGTTGCTACATCCCGGTGCCCGGCGTCAACCCCGATGCCATGCTTGCGCTCATGGAAACCCAGGGCGGCATCGTCGACATGTTCAACATGTTCAGCGGTGGCGCCCTGGCTCGCCTGAGTATCTTTGCGCTGAACGTGATGCCGTACATTTCGGCATCGATCGTGATGCAGCTGGCGGTACATATCTTCCCGACGTTGAAGTCGCTGCAGAAGGAAGGTGAATCGGGTCGCCGCAAGATCACCCAGTATTCGCGCATCGGTGCGGTACTGCTGGCGATCGTGCAGGGTGGTTCGATCGCGCTGGCGCTGCAGGGCCAGTCCTCCGGCGGTGTGCCGGTGGTCTATAACCCGGGCCCGATGTTTGTCTTCACCGCTGTTGTTGCGCTGACTGCCGGCACCATGTTCCTGATGTGGGTGGGCGAGCAGGTTACCGAGCGCGGCATCGGCAACGGTGTTTCCCTGATCATTTTCGCCGGCATCGTGGCCGGCCTGCCGGCAGCGGTCATCCAGACCCTCGGCGCGTTCCGCAATGGCGACATGAGCTTCATCTCGCTGCTGATCATCACCGTGGTGGTGCTGGCGTTCACCTACCTGGTGGTGTTCGTCGAGCGCGGCCAGCGCCGCATTACGATCAACTATGCCCGTCGTCAGGGTGGTCGCAATGCCTACATGAACCAGACCTCGTTCCTGCCGCTCAAGCTGAACATGGCGGGCGTGATCCCGGCGATCTTTGCCTCCTCGATCCTTGCCTTCCCGGGCACCGTTGCCCTGTGGTCCGGCCAGGCTGCCGAGGCGAACTGGCTGCAGAAGATCGCCAATGCCCTGGCCCCGGGCGAGCCGCTGTACATGATCGTGTTCGGTGCGCTGATTGCTGGTTTTGCCTTCTTCTACACCGCACTGGTGTTCAACAGCCAGGAAACCGCCGACAACCTGAAGAAGCAGGGTGCCCTGATCCCGGGTCTGCGTCCGGGCAAGGCCACTGCCGACTACATCGACGGTGTGCTGACCCGCCTGACTGCCGCTGGCGCGATCTACCTGATCATCGTCTGCCTGCTGCCGGAAATGCTGCGCGCCCAGCTGGGTACCTCGTTCTACTTCGGTGGCACCTCGCTGTTGATCGTGGTCGTGGTGGTGATGGATTTCATCGCCCAGCTGCAGGCCCACCTGATGAGCCATCAGTATGAGAGCCTGCTGAAAAAGGCCAACCTGAAGGGTGGCAATCGCGGTGGTTTCGCTCGCGGTTGATCGCTGTTACAATTTCCTCTTCTTGTGCGAGAGCTTTCCGTTACGCGGTTCGCTCTCCAAACGAAGGGCGGCCCCCGCAGCGGTTCCGGGTGGGGGTGAGACATTGGTTGTTTTGCGCGGGAGTAGCGCAAACGGTACGCAGGCAACTGCAGGCCAGCCAAGTCCGGCGCCGGAGCATGGGCACACTCCCCATGCCGGACCCCGCGTGTGCTTTCTGACGCTGGGTTTCAATGCAAACCGGAACCTGTACAATCGCACGTTCATTTTTTGATCCATCCTGCCGGCTCTGCGCCTTTCGTGTGCGCAGTCGGTCAACACTCAGCTGGAGAACCGCGTAATGGCGCGTATTGCAGGCGTCAACCTGCCAGCCCAGAAGCATGTCTGGGTCGGGTTGCAAAGCATTTACGGCATTGGCCGTACCCGTTCGAAGAAGGTCTGCGAAGTCGCAGGCGTTGCTACGACCACCAAGATCCGTGACCTGTCCGAGCCGGAAATCGAGCGCCTGCGCGCCGAGATCGGCAAGTACATCGTCGAAGGCGACCTGCGTCGCGAAATCGGTATCGCTATCAAGCGCCTGATGGACTTGGGCTGCTACCGCGGCCTGCGCCATCGTCGCGGCCTGCCGCTGCGCGGTCAGCGTACCAAGACCAATGCACGCACCCGCAAGGGTCCGCGCAAGGCTCTGAAGAAGTAAGGGACTAGAACAACATGGCTAAGCCCGCTGCTAAGCAGACCAAGAAGAAGATCAAGCGCGTCGTCACCGACGGCGTCGCCCACGTCCACGCTTCGTTCAACAACACCATCGTGACCATCACCGACCGCCAGGGCAATGCTCTGTCCTGGGCCACCTCCGGTGGCGCTGGTTTCCGTGGCTCGCGCAAGTCGACTCCGTTCGCTGCCCAGGTTGCTGCCGAGAAGGCCGGCCGTGCTGCCCTGGATTACGGCGTGAAGTCGCTGGAAGTCCGCATCAAGGGCCCGGGTCCGGGTCGTGAGTCGGCCGTGCGTTCGTTGAACAACGTCGGCTACAAGATCACCAACATCATCGACGTGACGCCAATCCCGCACAACGGGTGCCGTCCGCCGAAGAAGCGTCGCGTCTAAAGGAGCGATAAAGAAATGGCTCGTTATATCGGTCCTACCTGTAAGCTCGCTCGTCGCGAAGGCGCTGACCTGTCGCTGAAGAGCCCCGCCCGCGCTCTGGATTCCAAGTGCAAGCTGGAGCAGAAGCCCGGCCAGCACGGCGCAACCAATACCCGTAAGGGCAAGCTGTCCGACTACGCTACCCAGCTGCGTGAAAAGCAGAAGGTCAAGCGCATCTACGGCCTGCTGGAGCGTCAGTTCCGCAACTACTACAAGAAGGCCTCGACCAAGAAGGGCAACACCGGCGAGAACCTGCTGCAGTTGCTGGAAACCCGCCTGGACAACGTTGTCTACCGCATGGGTTTTGCTGTTACCCGTCCGGCCGCCCGTCAGCTGGTCAGCCACCGCGGCGTGACCGTCAACGGCAAGTCGGTCAACCTGGCCTCCTACCAGGTCAAGGCTGGCGACGTCGTTGCCCTGTCGGAAAAGGCTGCCAAGCAGCTGCGCGTCCAGGAAGCCCTGACCGTTGCCGAACAGCATGACCTGAACCCGTCCTGGGTTGAAGTCGATGCGAAGAAGTTCACCGGCATCTTCAAGGCTGTCCCGGATCGCGCCGACCTGCCTTCGGATATCAACGAAGCTCTGATCATCGAGTTGTATTCGAAGTAATTCACTTTGGAGAGCCCCCGGAGTTGCACTTCGGGGGTTCGCAGGAGAACCCGCAAATATGACGGTTACCGCCAATCAGGTTCTGCGTCCTCGCGGTCCGCAGATCGAACGTCTTACCGATACCCGCGCCAAAGTGGTCATCGAACCGCTGGAACGCGGGTATGGGCATACGCTGGGCAATGCCCTGCGTCGGGTGCTGCTGTCGTCCATCCCCGGCTTCGCCATTACCGAGGTGGAAATCGACGGCGTGCTCCATGAGTACACCACCGTCGAAGGCCTGCAGGAAGATGTGCTGGAGGTTCTGCTGAACCTCAAGGATGTCGCCATCCGCATGCACAGCGGTGACAGCGCGATGCTGTCGCTGAGCAAGCAGGGCCCCGGTGTTGTCACTGCTGCCGACATCAAGGTCGACCACAATGTGGAAGTCCTCAATGGCGACCATGTGATCTGCAACTTGACCAAGGACGTGGCGCTGAACATGCGTCTGAAGGTCGAGCGTGGTTTCGGCTACCAGCCGGCTGCTGCACGCCGCCGTCCGGACGAAGAAACCCGTGCCATCGGTCGTCTGGTGCTTGACGCCTCGTTCTCGCCGGTTCGCCGTGTTGCCTATGCGGTGGAAGCCGCACGTGTGGAACAGCGTACCGACCTGGACAAGCTGGTCCTGGATATTGATACCAACGGCACGATCGATGCCGAGGAAGCCGTCCGCACTGCGGCCGACATCCTGACCGATCAGCTGTCGGTCTTCGGTGATTTCACCCACCGTGACCGTGGCGCTGCCAAGCCCACCAACAACGGCGTGGATCCGGTGCTGCTGCGCCCGATCGATGACCTGGAGTTGACTGTGCGTTCGGCCAACTGCCTGAAGGCTGAAAGCATTTATTACATCGGCGATCTGATCCAGAAGACCGAGGTAGAGCTGCTCAAGACCCCGAATCTGGGCAAGAAGTCGCTGACCGAGATCAAGGAAGTGCTGGCACAGCGCGGCCTGTCTCTCGGGATGAAGCTGGAAAACTGGCCGCCGGCCGGTGTTGCCAGCCACGGCATGCTTGGTTGATTGAAGTAGTTACTGATGGCACCGCGGGCCCTGCGCCCGCGGTGCTTTTATCCGGTCAGGAGGACCGGAACTGGACCAGCGTAGTCCACCCGGTGCGGAGCACCACACACACAGCGATTTACATCAGTTACACCATTTAAGGAATATCGATCATGCGTCACATGAAGTCGGGTCGTAAGTTCAGCCGTACCAGCGCTCACCGCGAAGCCATGTTCAAGAACATGGCCGCCTCGCTGTTCAAGGTTGGCACCATCAAGACCACCCTGCCGAAGGCCAAGGAACTGCGCCGCGTTGCCGAGCCGTTGATCACCCTGGCCAAGGTTGATTCGGTCGCCAACCGTCGTCTGGCGTTTGCCCGCCTGCGTGACCAGGAAGCCGTCGGCATCCTGTTCACCGTGCTCGGCCCGCGTTACGCCACCCGTCCGGGCGGCTACCTGCGTCTGCTCAAGTGCGGCTTCCGCGCTGGTGACAATGCTCCGATGGCCTACGCCCAGCTGGTTGACCAGCCGGCCGCCGTGGCTGAAGAAGTGGCTGAATAAGCCGCAGCGCAAGCATTGCCCTGAAAAGCCCGGCCTTGTGCCGGGTTTTTCTTTGCGGTTTGTCCCGTAATGGAACGGTTTGTAGCTGCACGATGTTTGCTTCGGCTGCTACCCTTGCCAGGTTGTATCAGGACCTACTGGCATGAATCCTTTGCGTTGGAATTTCCGTCTGCAGATGCTGCTCGGCGCGGCAGTCTGCGGCGGTCTGTTGGCGTTCGCTGTCTACACCCAGGTGCGGCTGGGGCTGGAGCCCTGTTCGTTGTGCATCTACCAGAGGCTGGCTTTCGCCGCGCTGGCGGTGGTGTTCCTGCTGGCCGGCCTGCATGGGCCGCGCAACCGTCCCGGGCGGCTCAGCTATGGTGTGTTGGCGGCGATTGTGGCGGCCATCGGTGCCGGCATCGCCGGACGGCATGTCTGGGTGCAGGCACAGCCGCAGGATGTCATGACCAGCTGCGGCCCACCGCTGGAATTCCTGAACCAGACCATGGGGCCGCTGGAAGCCTTCCGGACCGTACTCACGGCCACCGGCAACTGCGGTGACATCGATTGGACCTTCCTGGGGCTGACCATGCCGATGTGGTGCCTGCTGTGGTACCTGCTGCTGGGGATCTGGGCGGTGCTGTGTGCCATGGTCAAGCGGAAGGAAGGTTGATGAGCAGTGATTTGTACGGCGCCCAGGGCTGGGCGCCAGACAGCTGGAAACAGCGTCCGGCATTGCAGATGCCGCAGTACCCCGATCCACACGCACTGGAACAGGCGCTGGCGCGGTTGTCGCAACTGCCCCCGCTGGTGACCAGCTGGGAGGTGCTCAGCCTCAAGCAGCAGCTGGCCGAGGCGCAGGAGGGCAAGCGTTTCGTTCTGCAGGGCGGTGACTGCGCGGAAAATTTCGCTGATTGCCAGTCGCAGGTGATTTCCAACCGGCTCAAGATCCTGCTGCAGATGAGCCTGGTGCTGGTACACGGGCTGCGCACGCCGGTCGTGCGCATCGGCCGTATGGCCGGCCAGTACGCCAAGCCGCGCTCGGCCGACAGCGAGACCCGTGATGGGGTCAGCCTGCCCAGCTATCGCGGCGATGTGATCAATGCACCGGAGTTCACCCTGGCCGCGCGCCAGCCGGATCCGCAGCGCATGCTGGATGCGCACGCGCATTCGGCGATGACGATGAATTTCGTCCGTGCCCTGATCGATGGCGGCTTTGCCGACCTGAACCATCCGGAGTACTGGGATCTGGCCTGGGCAAAAAAATCGCCGATGGCCGCGCGTTACCAGCAGCAGGTCGATGCCATCCGCGAATCGATCCGCTTCATGCAGACCCTGTCCGGGGCGCCGATCCACAACCTCAACCGCGCCGATTTCTTCACCTCGCATGAAGCCTTGCTGCTGCCCTACGAGCAGGCGCTGACGCGCAGGGTGCCGCGGCATGACGGCTGGTTCAACCTGTCCACCCATTTCCCGTGGATCGGCATGCGCACGGCCGCCCTTGATGGCGCGCATGTGGAATACCTGCGCGGGGTGGTCAACCCGATCGCGGTCAAGGTCGGGCCTTCGGTGCAACCGGACCAGCTGCTGCGTCTGATCGATGTGCTCAACCCGAACGATGAGCCCGGGCGGTTGACCTTCATCCACCGCATGGGCGCCGATGTGATTGCCGACAGGCTGCCGCCGCTGCTGCGCGCGGTGCAGGCCGATGGGCGCCGGGTGCTGTGGCTGTGCGATGCGATGCACGGCAATACCGAATCCACCGGCAATGGCTACAAGACCCGGCGCTTTGACAACATTCGGCGCGAGGTCGAACAGGCCTTTGCGTTGCATGCGGCCGCGGGCACGCGGCTGGGCGGGGTACACCTGGAGCTGACCGGCGAGGATGTCACCGAATGCACTGGTGGTGCGCGCGAGCTGACCGAGCGTGATCTGGAGCGGGCCTACCGCTCCACGGTCGACCCGCGGCTCAACTACGAGCAGGCACTGGAACTGGCAATGGCCATTGTCGAGTGCCGCAACGGGCACTGAGCGGCGCCAGCACGCGCTTGCCCGTCCTCGCAGCCGCTGGCGGCAAAGCACAAAAAACCCGGGCATTGCCCGGGTTTTTTGTTGGATCAGCGCAGGATCAGCCGTTACGCGAGGCGCGCTTGCGGTCGTTCTCGCTCAGGTGCTTCTTGCGCAGGCGGATTTCCTTCGGGGTGATCTCGACCAGCTCGTCGTCGTCGATGAAGTCCAGCGCCTGTTCGAGCGAGAACTTGATCGCCGGGGTCAGCTGGATGGCATCATCCTTGCCCGAAGCGCGCATGTTGGTCAGCGGCTTGGTCTTGATCGCGTTGACGGTCAGGTCGTTGTCCTTGGCGTGGATGCCGACCAGCTGGCCTTCATACACGTTGTCGCCTTCGGCAGCGAACAGCTTGCCGCGTTCTTGCAGCGGGCCCAGGGCATAGGCCGGGGTGGCACCCGGAGCATTGGCGATCATCACGCCGTTCAGGCGCTTGGCGATGGCGCCCTGTTCCTTCGGACCGTAGTGGTCGAACACATGGAACAGCAGGCCCGAACCCTGGGTCAGGGTCTTGAACTCGTTCTGGAAGCCGATCAGGCCACGGGCCGGGATCTTGAAGTCCAGGCGGACACGGCCCTTGCCGTCCGATTCCATGTTCTCCAGGATCGCCTTGCGGGTACCGAGCTTTTCCATCACGCCGCCCTGGTGCTGCTCTTCGATGTCCACCACCAGCTGTTCGATCGGCTCCATCAGCTGGCCGTCGATTTCCTTGATGATGACTTCCGGACGCGACACGGCCAGCTCATAGCCTTCGCGACGCATGGTTTCAATCAGTACCGACAGGTGCAGTTCGCCACGGCCGGAGACCAGGAACTTGTCGGCGTCTTCCAGCTGTTCGACCTTCAGCGCGACGTTGTGCACGCACTCGCGCTCCAGGCGCTCCTTCAGCTGGCGGCTGGTCAGGAACTTGCCACCGGACAGGTCCTTGTTGCCGGCAAACGGCGAGTTGTTGACCTGGAAGGTCATCGAGATGGTCGGCTCGTCGACGGTCAGCGGCGGCAGGGCTTCGGGAGCCTCGACTGCGCAGATGGTGTCGGAGATGGTCAGTTCCTGGATGCCGGAGATGGCGATGATGTCGCCGGCCTGGGCTTCCTCGACCTCGATGCGCTCAAGGCCCATGAAGCCCATGACCTGCAGGACCTTGCCCTGGCGCTTCTTGCCTTCGCGGTCGATGACGGTGACCTGCTGGTTCTTCTTCACCTTGCCGCGCTGGATGCGGCCGATGCCGATCACGCCGACGAAGTTGTTGTAGTCCAGCTGGCTGATGCGCATCTGGAACGGGCCTTCCGGATCCACGTCCGGGGCCGGCACGTACTTCATGATGGCTTCAAACAGCGGGGTCATGTCGCCCGAACGGACGGTGTCTTCCATGCCGGCGTAGCCGTTCAGGCCGGAGGCGTAGACGATCGGGAAGTCCAGCTGCTCGTTGGTGGCGCCGAGCTTGTCGAACAGGTCGAACACTTGGTCGATCACCCACTCCGGACGCGCGCCCGGACGGTCTACCTTGTTGACCACGACGATCGGCTTGAAGCCCATCGCAAAGGCCTTCTGGGTGACGAAGCGGGTCTGCGGCATCGGGCCGTCCATGGCGTCAACCAGGATCAGCACCGAGTCGACCATCGACAGCACGCGCTCCACTTCGCCGCCGAAGTCGGCGTGTCCGGGGGTGTCGACGATGTTGATGCGGTTGCCATTCCACTTGATGGCGGTGTTCTTGGCCAGGATCGTGATACCACGTTCCTTTTCCTGGTCATTGCTGTCCATCACGCGCTCGGCAAGCACAGTGCGCTCGGCCAACGTGTCGGAGTTCTTGAGCAGGCAGTCAACCAGAGTGGTCTTGCCGTGGTCGACGTGAGCGACGATGGCGATATTGCGGAGGTTTTCGATGGACATGACGAGGAGGGCCTTGGTGGCGCCATTTTTTGGAAAATGAAGTCCACGATTATATGGCTAACAGCCGCCGCGAGGAAATTATTTGCATCAGCTGTTCATTCAGGCCGAAGGATGCCGCAGACGCACCCGACTTTGGGCTCGGTGCCTGCGGCTGGCCGGGCCTGCGGTGTAAACTAGGCGGACTCTACGTTGACGTACCCAAGGCTATCCATGTCCCTGACCGCTGTATTCGATACCTCCCGTGGCCAGATCAAGGTCGAGCTGTTCGCCGACAAGGCGCCGCTGACCGTGGCCAACTTCGTGAACCTGGTCCAGCGCGGTTTCTACGACGGCCTGAACTTCCACCGCGTGATCGCCGATTTCATGATCCAGGGTGGCTGCCCGGACGGTCGTGGCACCGGTGGCCCGGGCTACCGTTTCGAGGACGAGACCAACAACGGTGTTGCCCATCAGCGTGGCTCGCTGTCGATGGCCAATGCCGGCCCGAACACCAACGGCAGCCAGTTCTTCATCACCCACATCAAGACCGACTGGCTGGATCGCAAGCACACCGTGTTCGGTCAGGTGATCGAAGGCCAGGACGTGGTCGATGCGGTGGTCCAGGGCGACAAGATCAACAAGATCACCATCGAGGGCGACACCGCCCCGGTGCTGGCTGCCAAGGCCGAGCGCGTGGCCGAGTGGAACGCCATCCTGTCGGCCTGAGCCGGGTTCTCCGTTTCATCTGAACGCGCGGTCCCGCACCGCGCTCCCCCACTGATTCAAAGCAGAGGAAATCCCCATGAAAGCACCCGTTCGTGTTGCCGTAACCGGCGCCGCCGGCAATATCGGCTACGCCCTGCTGTTCCGCATTGCCTCCGGCGAAATGCTCGGCAAGGACCAGCCGGTCATCCTGCAGCTGCTGGAAATCGACAACGAAAAGGCCCAGGCCGCCCTGCAGGGTGTGGTCATGGAACTCAATGACTGCGCCTTCCCGCTGCTGGCCGGCGTTGTCACCACCGCTGACCCGCTGGTGGCCTTCAAGGATGCCGACTACGCGCTGCTGGTCGGTGCCCGTCCGCGTGGCCCGGGCATGGAGCGCAAGGACCTGCTGCTGGAAAACGCCAAGATCTTCACCGTGCAGGGCAAGGCCCTGAACGCCGTTGCCAGCCGCAACGTCAAGGTGCTGGTGGTCGGCAACCCGGCCAACACCAACGCCTACATCGCGATGAAGTCGGCTCCGGACCTGAACCCGCGCAACTTCACCGCGATGCTGCGCCTGGACCACAACCGTGCGCTGTCGCAGCTGGCTGCCAAGACCGGCAAGGCCGTGGATTCGTTCAAGAAGTTCACCGTGTGGGGCAACCACAGCCCGACCATGTACCCGGACTACCGCTTTGCCACCACCGAAGGCGGTGCCTCGGTGGGCGAACTGATCAACGACCAGGAATGGAACGCCAACACCTTCATTCCGACCGTGGGCAAGCGTGGCGCCGCCATCATCGCCGCCCGTGGCCTGTCCTCGGCCGCTTCGGCTGCCGGTGCGGCCATCGACCACATCCGTGACTGGGCCCTGGGCAGCAACGGCGACTGGGTGACCATGGGCGTGCCGTCGGACGGTTCCTACGGCATTCCGGAAGGTGTGGTGTTCGGCTTCCCGGTGACCACCGAGAACGGCGAGTACACCATCGTCAAGGACCTGCCGATCGATGACTTCTCGCGCAAGTACATCGACATCACCCTGGCCGAGCTGGAAGAAGAGCGCGCCGGCGTTGCCGACCTGCTGTAATTCCATCTCGCCTTGAGATGTGCAACGGGGAGGCCGCTGGCCTCCCCGTTGTTGTATGCGCCGGTGTGTGGCCGGCATTACGTTGCCAGGAATGCGAGTGGACGTATCGATTGCCTACCTCGATGACCACCTGATCGTGGCCGACAAGCCCTCCGGCCTGCTGTCGGTGCCCGGGCGTGCGGCGGAGAACCAGGACTGCGTGGTCTTGCGGCTGCAGGCGCTGTATCCCGATGCGCTGACCGTGCACCGGCTGGACATGGTGACCTCCGGCCTGCTGCTGCATGCGCGGGGCAAGGCGATGCAGATCGCACTGTCGGGCCTGTTCGAGCGCCGCCAGGTGCACAAGCGCTACATCGCGCTGGTCGAGGGCGAGATGGCTGACGAGGCGGGCGAGATCGACCTGCCGCTGCGCTGCGACTGGGACAACCGCCCGCGGCAGATGGTGGATTTCGAGCTGGGCAAGCGGGCACATACGCGCTGGCAGCTGCTCGGGCACGAGGCCGGCAACAGCCGGGTGCTGCTGGAGCCGGTGACCGGGCGCAGCCACCAGTTGCGGCTGCACCTGGCCAGCATCGGTCATCCCATCGTCGGTGATGAAATGTATGGCGCCACGCCGGCAGTGCGGGTCTGCCTGCATGCGAGCGAACTGGGCTTTGCCCATCCGTGCAGCGGGCAGCCGCTGATGATCCACTCGCCGGCGCCGTTCTAGCCCCGGCAGCCGGGCACGACGATGCTCAAGGCTGCGCGCCGGGATCGGGCTCGAGCAGGTCGCCATCCAGATGCCAGACCGGTTCTTGCCCCGCGGCATCGCGGCTGAGCAGCAGCTGCGCCTTGCCGTCGATGGCAAGGCGGGCACCGTCAAGCGCATGCAGGTGCAGGCCGCGGGCATTGATGCGGCGGCGAGCCGGCTGGCTGGAAAGATCGCCGATATCGGCGATCCGGCCCTGCTCGAAACTGAGCGGATGGCGGAAGTTGACCACGACATCGGCCTGCACCGGTTCGCTGACGTCCCCATGCACAGTGGCTCCGCTGATCAGCAGGTCCGGCCAGACCACGCCATTTTCCGGCAGCTGGTGATAGCTGGCCGGGTCGGCGCTGGCATGGCTGCCATCGGCAATGGCCTGCAGCCCGGCCACGATTGCCACCCAGGTGTACTGCCGCAGTTGCTGCTTCTGCGCATCGCCTTCGATGCCGCCGGCTTCCAGCAGCACCGTGCTGGTGCCCCATTGCTGCATCAGGTCGCCAAAGGCGCGTGGGTTGAAGCTGTCATCCCAGCGGGCGAGGCGTCCTTCCAGTTCCGGCCGCAGGGTGGCGCTGATATGCGCGGCGACGCCGATGGCGCGTTCACGTACCGGGTTGCTGTCGCGTGCCTGGTTGAACGGTGGAGCGAGCAGCGCAATGGCGGTGGGCAGTTCACTGTTGCCGGCGCGGTAGCCGGGGCGCTGGTCATGCAGGTTGAAGCCGAAGGCCGGCTGCACGCGGTCACGCAGGGCCTTCAGGGCCCGCGCCTCCGGGGTGGCCAGGGCGGCGGCGTCGCGGTTGATGTCGATGCCCTGGGCATTGCGCCGGGAAAAAACCGCTGCGCCATCGGGGTTGAGGATAGGCACCACATGCAGGGTGAGTTGCTGGCGCAGCTGCTGCACGCGTGGATCGTCCGGGGCATCGCCCAGCCAGGCCAGCAGGTCGGCCAGTGCCATCGTCGCGGTACTTTCATCGCCATGCATCTGCGACCACAGCAGCACATGGGTGGGGCCATTGCCCCACTGCACATGTCGCAGCGGGCGGCCCTGGGCACTGTGGCCGATCTGCTCGACGGCAAAGCCGCGTTCGGCAGTCAGGCCAGGCAGGGTCAGCTGCCACCAATACTCGGCACGGAAAACCCTCGATTCCAGCCCCGCAACACGGGTGCCGGCGTGCAGGGCCTGCCAATGGCCGGGTGCTTGCGCCGGCGCAGGGAAGGGCAGCGCGGACAGCGCGGTCAACAGGCAGCACAGCAGCATCGGGCGGGTCATCGGCAGGGCATGGGTTGGCAGCAGGGCAGAGGGCCATCAGCCTCGTTGAGCAGGTACCCTGTGTCAAATCCGCCTCTGCGACCATAGTCTTAGCGGCAACATTGCCGGGTATGCGTAGGCTGATGCCTGCGCTTGAGTTGGGTATTGCAGGACACGCTGACCATGAATGGAAATGCTTCCGGGCTGGCACCAAACCGTGCCAATTACACCGCTTTGTCACCGCTGAGCTTCCTGGGCAAGGCCGAGCGCCTGCATGCCGGGCGCCTGGCCGTGATCCATGGCGAGCGCCGCCTGCGCTGGGGGGAAGTCGCCCAGCGCTGCCGCCGCCTGGCCAGTGCGCTGGCGGGCATGGGCATCGGCCAGGGCGATACCGTGGCGGTGATGCTGCCCAACGTGCCAGCGATGATCGAGCTGCACTTTGCCCCGGCCATGCTCGGGGCGGTACTGAACACGCTCAACACCCGGCTGGATGCGGCCACCCTGGCCTTCATGCTCGACCATGGCGGTGCCAAGGTGCTGTTTACCGACCGCGAGTTCGCGCCGGTGGTGGCGCAGGCGCTGGCGCTGTGCCGGCAGCGGCCACGGGTGATCGATGTCGACGACCCGGCCGTGGTCGACGGGCAGTGGCTGGGGGAATGTGAGTACGAGGCGCTGCTGGCTGGTGGCGATCCGGACTTTGCCTGGCAACTGCCCGCCGATGAGTGGGATGCGATTGCGCTGAACTATACCTCCGGCACCACCGGCGATCCGAAGGGGGTGGTCTACCACCACCGCGGCGCCTATCTCAATGCGGTGGCCAATATCGTCGACTGGGGCATCGACAGCCAGGCGGTCTACCTGTGGACGCTGCCGATGTTCCACTGCAATGGCTGGTGCTTTCCGTGGACGCTGGCGGCCATTGGCGCCACCCAGGTCTGCCTGCGCCGCTTCGAGGTGCACCACGTGCTGGAGTTGATGCGTGAGTATCAGGTGACCCATTACTGCGGTGCGCCGGTGATCCATGCCGCGCTGGCTGCCGCCCCGGATGGCTGGAAGGCCGGCCTGGGCCCGATGCATGCCCAGATTGCCGGTGCCGCGCCGCCGGCGGCGGTGATCCAGGCGCTGGAGGCGATGGGCGTGAGCGTGACCCATGTCTATGGCCTGACCGAGGTGTATGGCCCGGCGGCGTTGTGCCCGCCGCGACCGGAATGGGAGGCGCTGTCGGCCGATGAGCGTGCGCAGCGTTACAGCCGCCAGGGCGTGGCCTGTCTGCTGCAGGAGGACATGCAGGTGCTCGATCCCCTGACCCTGCAGCCGGTACCGCACGACGGGCAGACCCTGGGCGAGATCATGTTCCGCGGCAACATCACCATGAAGGGCTACCTGGACAATCCGCGGGCCACCGCCGAGGCATTTGCCGGCGGCTGGTTCCATACCGGTGACCTGGCCGTGGTCCACCCGGATGGCTATGCGCAGATCCGCGACCGTTCCAAGGATGTGATCATTTCCGGTGGCGAGAACATCTCCTCGATCGAGGTCGAGGACGCGCTGTGCCGGCATCCGGCGGTACTGGCCGCTGCGGTGGTCGCACGCCCGGACAGCAAGTGGGGCGAGACGCCGTGTGCGTTTGTCGAACTCAAGGAGGGCAGCCGTGTGGACGAGGCCGCGCTGCTGGCCCACTGCGCCGGCCTGCTGGCGCGCTACAAGCTGCCGCGTTCGCTGGTGATCGGTCCGCTACCGCGCACCGCCACCGGCAAGGTACAGAAGTTTGTGCTGCGCGAACGGGCCAGCGGGCTGGATGCGGCCGGCTGAGGGCGCAACGGGAGGCTGGAACGACAACGGCGGCCGATGGGCCGCCGTTGTCGTCTGCAGCCGCTACGGTGTTGCTCAGGCCAGGCCTTCGGCCTTCAGCGCCGCCTGGACGCCGGCATTGGCTTCCATCCGGGCACGCAGCCCTGCCAGTGCGTCCAGCCCTGACAGGTCCACACCGATGCCCTGGGCCCAGCGCAGGGTCACATACAGATAGGCGTCGGCGATGGTCGGGTGGGCGGTGCCGGCCAGCCACTGCTGGCCGCCGGCCAGGTGGGCATCGGCGCGCTGGTACAGGCTGCGCAGCTTCTGCTTCGCATGCGCCTGGGTCCTGGCGATCACCGCCGCATCTTCCAGGTAGGCAGTGGCACCGAACATCGGGAAGTACTGCGGGTGCAGGTCGGCATTGAGGAAGGCCAGCCAGCGGTTGACCTCGGCCCGGGTGCGCAGGTCACTGCCACCGTCCAGTGCCTTGTCCGGCACCTGGTCGGCGATGTAGTGCAGGATGGCCGGGTTCTGGGTCAGGGCCCAGTCCCCTTCGCACAGCAGTGGCACCGCGCCGGCCGGATTCAGGGCGAGGAATTCCGGCGACTTCATCTGTGCCAGATCGACCAGTTCGACCTCGAACGGCAGGCCGGACCAGTACAGGACAATGTGGTCAACCAGCGAACAGGCGCCGGGTTTGCTGTAGAGCTTCATGCAGGGTCTCCAGGAAGGGGAGACCATTATCGGCTCAGCCGCGCGGGGTCAGTCGTTGCACCCGCAGAAAGGTATGATCCCCGATCGTGGCCACATGGTAGGCATTGCGCCAGCTCGGCTGGGCCAGGCCCAGGGCGACAAAGTGGCTGGCACCGGGGACCACCTCGGTACGCTGATCGGCCGGCAGTGCCCAGTTGCGCTCGGCCGCCAGGGCCACATCGACGGCTTCGGCCCAGGCATCGGTGTTGCCCAGTTCGGTGCCGGGAGCCACGATGGTCGGCGCAAATTGTTTGCGTGCAGTGACCACCGAACAGGTGGAACTGCCCCACAGCCCGCTGTCGCGTCGACGCAGGGCCACTTCGGCAACCGCCTGCTGGCCGCGCAGGGTCTGGTCACGTGCTTCCAGGTACACCGTGGTGCTGAGGCAGAGCGAATCTGCCGCCGGCTGCGGCAGGATCTGCGACAGCCAGAGAATCCAGGCGAGTTTCATTGACTCCTTGCTCCGTTTGGGCCTCCGGTTGCGTATGCGCCATCGCCGTATGAACGGGAGTGGGGCAGTACACGCAACGCAGGAACAGCTTGGCGTTATGGGGAGGCGGCTTGCCATGCCGCCCGGGATCACCCGGTGGATTCGGGTGATCGGGTGGGCCTGTTCAGGTTGAGCCTGCAGGTCCGAAGACGGCGCAAGGTAGGGGCGCCAATGTAAATTTTAACTGAACATGGGGTGTCGGCATTCAGTTTTGAAGGGCGGG
>NZ_LDJH01000026.1 GCF_001431525.1 Stenotrophomonas koreensis | reverse complement strand
TGTTTGACCCGTCGCCGTCGCATCCTGGGGTTGTGGCGGCGCTCGATGTATTCGAACACATCGGACCGGGCGGCATCGAGTGTGGGATACGTTGTGCGATAGATCCGCTCGCGCTTGAGCAATCCGAAAAAGCCCTCGCAGGCTGCATTGTCGCCACAATGCCCCACCGCACTCATCGAGCAAAGCAGGCCATTGGCGGCCAGGTAGCCCTGGTAATCGCCGCTACGAAATTGACTGCCGCGGTCGGAGTGCAGGATCAGCGGATGCCGCTCCTGCCGTTGCCAAACCGCCATCTGCACCGCTCTGATCACCATCTGCCGGTCCTGCCGATGATGCATGGACCAGCCCACAATGCGCTGATCAAACAGATCCAGCACGACGCATAGATACAGCTTGGCCTGCTGGGTCTTGATCTCGGTGATGTCGGTCACCTACTTGGTTTCCGGCTCCAAGGCGCTGAAATCACGCTCCAGCAGGTTGCGCACGCCCGGCGGCGTCAGTGTCGGTTGAGCGCGCTGGCCACGCCGTTTCGGGCGTGGCCAGCCTTGAAGGCCTGCCAACGCCATCAGCCGGGCAACCCTATTTCGACTGGCTAACAACCCTTCCTCGACCAGATCCTCCTGCATGCGGCCGGCCCCCAGCGTGCCCCGGCTGTCCTGGTGCAGCGCATGGATACGGCTCAGCAAGCGCTCGTTGTCGTGCTGGCGGGCACTGGGCAGTCGCTTGCTCCAGTCGTAGTAGCCACTGGTCGACACCCGCAGGCAGCGGCACATCAGGCGAATCGGAAACTCATCGCGGCAACGTTCGATCACCTGATACCTCAGGATGATGCCTTGGCAAAGAACGTCGCCGCTTCTCGCAAAAAATCCCGCTCCTTGGTGACCCGGGCCAACTCGCGCTTGAGCCGGGCAACTTCCTCGTCACGCGGGCTACCGGTGCCAACAAAGGCGGCTTTTCCCACCGCCTGTGCCTCCCGCTTCCAGCGAGTCAGCAGGCTGTCACGGATGCCCAGCTCACGGGCCACCTGGGCGCAGCTGACACCGGGCCGACTGGCTTGCTCCACCGCGCCACGCTTGAACTCGGCACTGAACTTGCGACGCTTTGACATGAACACTCCTCATGGCCTCGATCGGCCTTCTTGTAAGTGTCCGTGAAAACGGGGGTGAACCCGGAGCATCAGTGCGGAGTTGGGAGCCGCCCTACCAGCCAGGTCGAGGCCACTTTGCTCCTCAATTGCTTGCCTCAAATGACTTGTTAGTAATATAACTAACAAGCCTACATCTAGCTCCAACTCACGACTATGGAGCGCCATACCAATGATGACTCTGCCTGCGATAGCTCTACCTGTCCGGGACGGCTTGCCATCCCTACACCTACCTGTTCTAGCCTCGACTGCAGCCTGCGGCTTTCCTAGCCCTGCCGAAGACTTCTTCCGGGAAGAGGACCGCTTGGATCTCAATGCCAAGCTGGTGCCTAACCCACCAGCTACGTTCCTTGTGCAGGCCGACTGCGGCGGGTCGATGGCCGATTTCGGTATCCACGACGGCGATCTCTTGGTTGTCGATCGTTCGATCAGCCCACGGCCTGGGCACACTGTCGTGGCTCTGTGGGAGGGCGGCTTCGTCTGCAAGAAGCTCTACATACGTAACAACTGCATGGTCCTGGCCAGCGGTAGCGGATATCCCTCCATCATCGTGCCAGAGGATGTCGAGCTGGAAATCTGGGGGGTGGTGCGCAGTTCCATCACCCAGCACCTCTGATCTCAACTCCTGATACATGAGCCCCGTACCGTGCCCGCATGCGCTACGGACTTATCGACGGCAACACCTTCTATGTCTCATGCGAGCGGGTCTTCGACCCCAAGCTGCGAGGCAAACCCACTGTTGTGCTTGGCAATGGCGATGGATGCTGTATAGCCCTGTCGCCAGAGGCGAAGGCCTTGGGATTGAAGATGGGTATGCCCATCTTCCAGGTCCCCAAGGACATCAGAAAGCAGGTCTTCGTCAGGTCAGCCAACTTCGCGCTGTACGGGGATCTGTCAGCCAGGATTGTGACGATTCTTCAGGATCTCTTCCCCAGGGTGGAGATCTATTCGATCGATGAAAATTTCGTCGGCCTGGAAGGCCTCAAAGACCCTGTTGCGGCCTGCATTGAGGCACGCGAACGTATCCTGCAATGGGTGGGCATTCCCTGCTGCGCTGGCCTGGGTGCCACACGCACCCTGGCCAAGGCAGGCAACAAGCTCGCCAAGGACCAGTCCAAGCGTGCCGTCCATGCGGGCTCCTTGGCCGTCTTCCATGCCACCGCACAGAACGTCAACGCTCTGGCCGTCGAGGATGTGTGGGGAGTGGGTAGGCGGTACGCCGAACGCCTGGCAGGCGAAGGGGTAAGAACTGCTGCAGATTTGGCCGCACTCCCCACCGACCATGTTCGTGCGCACTATGGGGTAGTTCTGGCCCGCACCCAAATGGAGCTGCGGGGAATTCCCTGCAGCGATCTGGAACTGGAAGAACCCGAACGCCAGCAACTGGTGGTCAGCCGTACTTTTGGTCGTGACGTGACCGACCCGATGGAGGCCCTGGCCACGTTCTGCAGCGTGGCCTGCGAGAAGTTACGCAAGCGAAGCCAAGCGGCAGGTGCACTGTGGGTCTGGCTGGACGGCAACCCCTTCAAGGGCGATTCGTTCCATGCCAGCAGAGCCGCACCCTTCCCCTTTCCTACGCAGGACACAGGGGAAGTCCTACGGACAGTGCGACGCCTGGCCAAGTCGATCATGGATCAGGCAGACCGTGGCCAAGGCATCCAGGCCTATAAACGTGGAGGTGTGGGTCTGACCAACTTGTTACAGGCTGAAGCCCGTCAGGCAGACCTCTTCGTTGGCCCTAACGAGAAAGCCGAACGCACCATGGCCGTGCTGGACCAGATCAATGCGAAGTTCGGCAGAGGCACTGTGGGAGTAGGCAACGTGGGCTGGCGAGTTGGTGGAGCAAGACCGGGAGAGCGACGCCATGGTGCAAACAATGCCCAATGGCGCCCCACGCTGCAGGCGTTGTCACCCAACTACACGACGAAGTGGAGCGACCTGCTTCGGGTTCGCTAGCTGTGATCTCTCAGTAGGTTGTTCATCCCGAACGCAACTGCAGACGCCGGGTTTGCAGCGTAGCTTCGACCATGGGTTCGTTTATCTGCCTTGTTCCGTCCCAGTAACATTACCTGTCGCCCGACAGCCTTCCCAGAAGCCGGAGCAGCCCAAGAACGGACCATTTCGCCCGTTCCTCGACTGGATGACGCCTCGTCTGCATGTAGGGCAATGGTCTCCCGCCTTGGTACCGGCCGGTAACCGCAGGGCTCGTTCTCTGGGCTGTGCTGGCGTGGCCGTACCTTGGTCTACCTTGCTTCGATTTCGTCACTACGGCTGGTTCGGATCCTCGAGCAGTTGCAGCGCGACCATGGGCTGCCGCAGGTGCTGCGCACCGACAATGGACCGGAATTCCTGGGCGAGGCTTTCGTGCAGTGGACCAAGGCCAACGGCATGGCCATCCAGTACATCCAGCCTGGCAAGCCCAACCAGAACGCCTACATCGAACGCTTCAACCGCACCTTCCGCGAGGAAGTGCTCGACCGCCACCTGTTCGCGCGCCTCGACGACGTGCGCGAGGCCGCCCACTGGTGGATGCTCGAGTACAACGAGCATCGACCCCACGACTCACTCGGCGACCTCACGCCCGTCGAGTACCGCAAACACGTCGCCAAAAGTTCTATTTTTGAAGTGTCTACTTGCCGGGGAAGCTTACGCAATTGGCCAGAAACCGGCGGGTTATTACATTCGTTCGCAGATCAAAACATTGGATTTGACGATGGCACACATTAATATTGAATCCAAAATTTAAATGCTTTACCAACAAAGAAGGTTGAATGATGACCAAGAGGCTCACGGAGCAGAGCAAGTTCGAGAAAGATAAGTCAGTATTCGACTTCAGGGCAAGTGAGGAAACAAGCACCCTCGGAAGCCTTATAAATGAGCTCAACGCTCAGTACATCAAGAAAGGTGGCGAGCCGATAGCAGCAAGAGATCTACGGAGGACGCTCGATTTCCTAGAACAAGCTATTGATGTCAAGGTAAAAGACAGTACCCAAAGGGTGCCTTTCTCGACTTTAAAAACCATCAAGCTGCTTTATGTGACAGACGCTAATAGCGGAAAGCATCTACTTAATTTAATTGCTCCGCCAAGCGAGGGCGAAGCGACGATGGAGTTCAGCACAGGCACGACCATACCACGAGACAAGAATGCCGCAGCAATAATTAATTTACTTACGAACAATTTATCCATAGAAGTTGACCCCGCGAAGCTGAGGCTCTTCTACAACATGCTTGGCAACAAGGAGCTACACACCTCAGCGGAAAAACTTCTGTTACATTCCGAGCGCGCCAACGATGAAGCAAGACATATCCTAACGAGCTCAATACGCGGCGATGACTATACACTTGCTTGCGCGTATACCAAGCTTTCAAAGCTTTTGAATTCATTAGGCGTGCGTCGAAATTCAGATTTGAAAACACATGCGCATGAAGCTCTATTCATATATTTAGAAACGCTAGCATTCCGACACTTCGTCCATCACTATCCACTACACCTTAATGAAACCCGAATCAAAAAAGAAATCGGGCAAACTAAGGAAATCATGGAGAAATTCTTTCGAATATTGCGCAAGGAAGCCAACGCCCACCATTCCCCTTCGACGAAGATTTTCTCTATCAACAATTTTCACCATCTAGTCTTTGGCTGGCCTAAGGAAGTTGCAGCCTTGGTGAAGGCTGCCACCGGCTTTGACACATCACCGTTACTATTGAAGAAAAATACAGTCAGGTCCAGAGCACTTCTGACCTCACATGCCTACCGCTCATTCGACTGCTGTGATCCCGATGCCCAGGTCATCTCCATTCATGACATCGTGGCTGCATTGTGCTCGTTCCGGTATCAGCAAGAGGCAGGTGATGACTACAAGCCGTATTGGCACGGACAAAGTGAACAAGGAAAGGATCCACAGAGGCTCTATGACAAGGGATTTAGGAAGAACGATCCCCATCAGCACCAGGGCGTTATTCAGATCTACCTTAATCGATTCTATGAGTTCCAAGCATCATTCCAAGGAACAACGCAGAGCCATCACGCCTGGATGCAGCTCCAGATTTCTCGTCTAAGGGCCTACTTCCGCCTAGTTGAGGTCAACGACATTGTCGGCTTTGTCACGGGTGTGATAGCGATGAACTACGTCTGCATGGATATGGCCAAGGACATCGCGATCAAACACCTGAATCACGATAAATAAATTTTAACTGAATATACCCTTATCTCTATGGAGATGGAAAACGCAGTCCGATAGCACAGAACATAAATTAACTGATGCATCGGATAGAGAGAGAAAGAGCACGCGCACTTACCCTTTCTTCTGAACTATTAAGTTTATGCAACAACTCATCTCCACAGTGGCCGTCGAGAATTCCCTCGACGGCCTTTTTTATTCCTCATGGAGAAAGGGTGATACATCAATGGCAAGCTTCCACTACAGCATCAAAAGCGGCAAGAAAGGAAGTGCTCGCAGGCACGCCAACTACATCGAGAGACAGGGATCACATAGTGACAAGAAAGACCTTGTCCATACAGGACACGGGAACATGCCGGAATGGGCGGACAACGATCCGAAACATTTCTGGAGCATTGCTGACAAGCATGAGCGCGCCAATGGAGCAGTCTACCGTGAGCATGAAATCGCACTACCGAGTGAGCTCAGCACCCAACTACAGACCGAACTTGCCGAACGGCTCGCAAAGAACCTGGCAGGAATTAAACCGTACCAGTACGCGCTCCATGCACCTGAAGGAAAACTCGGTGGCGATCCGAACCCGCACATCCATCTGATGTGCTCGGACAGACTGCCTGATGGCATCCCCCGTACACCTGAACAGACCTTCGCCCGCTACAACGCCAAGAACCCTTCCGCAGGCGGATGCCGCAAGGATAGTGGCGGAAAGAGCCCAATGGAGTTGAAGCAGCAGGTGACTGCACAGCGAAAGCTTGTAGCGGACACCCAGAATCAGTTCCTTGCTGAGAACGGATACTCCGCCCGTGTAGACCACCGCAGCTTGCGCGACCAGGGCATTACCAGGTCACCGGAGCGCCACCTCGGCCAACGCTTCGTCAAGGAGATGGCAGATGCAGAGAAGTCACAGTATGCTCAATGCCGTAAAGAAGCGCAGGTAGCTTCAGTCACTTAAAACCGGGTAGAGGCCAGTACCTCACCCAGTGATTATGCGACAAAGTCGCAGAATCGCAATGGCACCTACTGACCACAGCAAAAAAGCCCCGGCCTATCGCCGGGGCTCCCTTGGTATAAAGACCGCTTACAGCGCCCTCCGATCGAAGTAGTTATTCATCAAGAGCAGATACGTCCTCTTGTCCCGGTACCCACTGCAGATCTGAATTGCTCCCTGGCCTTCAAGAACCGAGATAGCTGCATTCAGCCTTGCTCGGTCACGTACAGGTCCACAGCGCAAAATCTGATTCTTAGGTGCGTATGTATCGGAATAACGCCCCTGCCACCACCGCGTGAAGAGATAACTATCCAGTGCTTGGGCATCAACTTGGTCCTGAGCCATCACGAACGCAGGCGAGAACAGATGCTTGTACTCATCAACATGCCACCGAACGATGTCGAAGGCACGATTGATCGTATCGAGGGTGATGTCACCGCCCTCTCCACTGAAGTACTGCATCGATGCAGCGAGTCGTGCCACGATCTCCATGATCTTTGCCGCGAAGTCATTGATATCACTCAAGTACTCCCCGTCGCGCAGCAGAGACTCAGTTTCTGATGCCAACTCTACCCAGCGTGCCCTAGCATCGATGGAGAAGCACACCACTTCACGAGCAATGGCGCCCGAGGCTGACCGCTCCTTGTACTTGAACAACAGCTCCGCGATTCGCTCATGGAATGCCGGCAAATGCTCCCACACCGGTTCTACGTCCTCGATTCGCCGGTAGCCCATCATGGAGCGAGGCCACGCAACCAAATAGCGTGCCCAGTGTCCACTCCCCTTTGCAACAGAGCCTCGCCTATTGAGGAACTGCTTGAACGGTTCGTACTGGGTCATGATGCTCACAGAAACGCGCGGATTCATCGCAATCAGATGCTCGTTCTCCGCACGATCCAACGGCATCATTCCTGGCGAATCCCAGAGACGATTGAGCAGGCCCACATTCGCCATTGCTTCGCTCTTGAACAGCATGTGACCTTCATCAGTCGTGATGGCGATCGATTCACCATCACCCTGCACAGCTTCCATGATGGCCTTGGCCGTTATGTCTTGCCTGAGGAAGCAACGAAGGCGAGGCTGCAGAGGCTTCTTTTCTGCATACTCCTTCAGCTGTGCCTCCAGTGCTTCCACAGACTTACCACCGGCAACCGTTTTACTGATCGCGCTCTTCAGGCCCTTCATCTTGGCCATCCAGAGTCCAAGCTCGATCTCATAAGACTCTGACTGCTGCTTGAACGCAGTCATCGCCTTCGTATCTGCATCGCGGAAAGGTGCCTGCAGCAGCTCGAACACCGTCGACTTGCGCTCACCTGACTCAGCCACAAGCATCAAGTTCTGCGTTACGGGCCTGATCTGGCCCGTCGGCAACTTGACATCAATCAGCCCCTGGCATGCCATCGAGATGGCATTGATGAGACCCATGCCAACCATGGCATCAGGAACCTGCACGTTGCGGAAGAGCTCAAGACCAGCCTCACGCGCAATGTGATGGAAGCTTTCCAGGGGATATTTGGGGGCATAACGCTGCCAATGGGTAGTCATCATGCATCCTCCTCTGCCGCGCCAAACGCGGTCTGCTCTTCAGCCTCGACCAACAGATGGCCACAGCTCTGGCACCGAGCAGCATCGCCCTCCGCATGGCGACGAGCACGCTCCTCCTTGAGCAGCTTTCGGAACTGAATCAGGTTCAGCTCATGCTTGTACGCAGCATTGAACTGATCTACCAAGACCTTCTTGCGCATCTTCCTTGCTATGTGCTCTTCCAGGATCGGATAGGCCTCCCTGAAATCCTGCTCAAGCTTGTTCTTCCCCTTGGACAACTGCTCACCCAGAGCGTGCGTGAGTGCGTCAAGCGGCGAGGTGTGGCTCACGAAATTAGTCATCATCACTTCGCCTCCTTCGCACGGCGGAACTTGACGGCACGCCCTTCAGCCCATGCCATGGCCTCATGCGTCCAGTAGAACTTCGGGGACAGTTCGCTGTCATAAAGCGGAATGCCCTTCGGGAAGTCCGGATCGGACTTCATGAGTTCGTAGGCCTTGCTCCTGCTGACACGCAGCAGCTTGATCAGCTCCTTCAAGCGCAGCGTCGGGCTATCCGGCCAGCCGGCCTTGCATTCCGTCTGGTTCACATTGGACAAAGTCGGGCTCTTGTCCGCGCCGTGGCGCAGGCCATTCATCTTGTGCTGCATGTTGACTCCTAAACGTTGTGAAAGTACGTGTGTAGGAAAACGGCCGGTTCCTGACTGGAGCCGTGCTCCAGTGGAGGAGATTTCAACCGAACAGGTCTCCCTGAGCCATGCAAAAAAAATCAAGATTTGATCTGGTCACTACCCGTAACCGCACGAATGTACTCATTTCATAAAAAAATCATGTACTTACAAAGCCAGGGAGCTTTCGCTCCCTGGCATGTCTCGTCCTTTGCGCCCACAAACCGGTCCGTTCCATCCGATGTCCGCTCAGGACCTGAACTGCCTCTTGTCCGTACCTGATACAGATCCGTACCGGTACTGCTCTCCTACGACACCAACCGAGACGCTTGCGCTTCCAGTCTGTCCTTGAGACTTCCGTTCGCAGGACCCTGTTCAACCTCGCCGTGACCTGACGGATAGAACTCCTCGACCACAGCCGGCACGTCCTCATCCAAGTCCTCGAAGGCCCCGTTAGCGAAGCCCTGTCTCGCCGCCTCATCCAGGGCCGCTTGGTCGATGCCCGCTGCAGCTCTTGTTGCGTGTCGCTCAACCGCCTCTGCGACAGCCTGTTCGAGCGTCAGCCCGCTCCGAACCACCAGATCGACGTAGTAGATCGCTGATCGATAGCTCATCGTCGTGGACTTGCCCCGCAGCTTCAGCTCGAGCGGCAGACAAGACAGCCGGCCACCTGACACTGCACTGAGGTAGTGCAGCCGTGCTGCCAGTGTGCGGATGGTGTTGTAGGAGGTGGTGCGCAGAACAAAGCTGCCCATCGCATCCCCCTCCCCGTCCCCAATGACCACATTCAAGCGGGCATAGGCTTTGCAGCCACCACTGGCAAACTGGCACCCATCCGGACCAGGACAGGGCAACGTCTCCATGCCTTCAGGGCCAGCTCGCCGGCAGGTGTCTCCGTTGCCTACACACAGCGGTCTTCCGTTCTCGCGATTGAACAGCGAGTAGTCAGCCCGGAGGTTCAGGGTTGGATCGTCGAAGAGCAGGCGCACTGGAATAGACCTCAGCTTGTTACCGTCCGATGCCTGCCGCAATTCCTCATCCAACGGGTGCAGCACCCAGCCCCCCCGGTTCTGTACCTGGCTGGTGAGGGTGAACTGATCGTCCTTCTCAGGTAGCCGCTTGCCATTGCGCTCTACTACCCGGCCAATGGAAATACGCCCAATCACGGGCGGCGTTATGGCCAGTCCCTTCAGCATGATGTGACCTCTTTGATCGTGGTGTTGATCCGGAATCGGCGCGATCCCGGACGGACTACCGTGTAGGCCGCAGCGATCTCCGGGTGCTCGGCTGCGAGCCGCTTGGTATCCAGTAACGTGCCATCCTTGCTACGGCGGTAGATGACTTCTCCCAGTGAACCGAACCGGGCAATGGAAGCGTCCCCCATAGCTTGCTGCAGCGTCTGCTTGAGCAGTTCTACCTGCTGTTCCTGCTCGGCAACTGCCTCAGTGAACGAGACCAGGTTGGTGAAGGTCTCGACCAATTCCGGGTCCTGACTGAAATCGACAACGGTGTCCTTGCCTGGGTACAAGCTCCGCAGCGCCCTGGCCGCTGACTCCGAGCCATCGGCTGGTGGCTCAATGTCATTGATGACGTGCTCCCAGAACCGCGCCTCCAATACCACCAAGCGGCTGATGATCTCTTCGTCTCGCTCAATACGGTGGATCCTCAGCGCCTGGCCACACAGCAGCACTGCCACATCTGCTGCCTGCTTCCCCGTCACTGCCAACTGATGCTGTACCTGCAGCTGCACGTACTCGGGAACCCCGTCTTTCCACAACCGAGAGCCGAACTCCCCTGCTGTCTTGCACTCAAGGATTTGGGCCCCCGGGGAACCAATTACCTCTCGATCGAGGTTGGCCAGCATGTGCGGAAAGGTCGGGTGCTGCAGAACGGCGTTGACCCGGCGTACCCGGTTCCCCGTGCGCTCCTGGTAGGCCGTGGCCACCATGGGTTCGAGCAGGGATCCCCAGTACCGGGGATCCTCTTGTCCAGGGGGGATCTCTTCCATTGGCTTGCGGCCCGTCTTCTCCTGCCACAGCTCCAGCTGGCTCTTGTAAGGGTTCAACCCCACGGCGGTGGCGGCATCCGAACTACCGATGCCGCCATTGCGGACCTCCAGCCACTGCTGGCGATCCAGTGAACGCGTATCAACCAAACGCAACGCGGTGTGCTTGCTCATTGGCAATCTCCAGAATAAAAAAGGCCGCCTTGATGGGCGGCCTTGGTCAGGTCTTTCATTTCAAGCTATCGATGTGGGCAAGATGGATGAGCGAAGCGACAGCACTGCTCGCTGCAGGTCTGTCAGACCATGCCTTGAGAGGCCATCGAGACCACCTCATGAGTGGTTACGACGAAGTGGTCCAACAGCCTCACGTCCACGGTGTCCAAGGCAGCCTTCAGCCGCGCCGTGACTGCCCGATCTGACGCAGATGGCTGCAAGCTACCGCTTGGATGGTTGTGAGCCATGAGTACCGTCGATGCATTGTGGGCAAGTGCCCTCTGAACCACGATCCGAGGATGGACCTCCGCTGCATCAATCGTCCCTGAGAAAAGCCGCTCAACTGCGATGAGCTGGAACTGCGTGTTGAGAAAGGCGACCTCGAAATGCTCGCGGTCTTCGCCCCCCAGACGTAGCCGGAAGAACAATGCACCCTGGGTTGCTCCTCCCAGCACCTCCCCTGGCAACGATGCCCGTTTCTGCAGGATCTGCAGCGCCCTCGCAATCGTCCTGTCCTCACGTACCCGGATCCTGCTCTCCTCCTCATTGGATCCGGCCCCTGATGTGGTCATGTGATAGGCCTGCGCTTCCATCAGGCCACCAACTTCATCACTTCATCCCACGCGCGCTGCTTGAGCTGAGCTCCAGCACCGAACCATGCCGCATCACGGCGGTGATCATCGCTACGGGCTCGTCGGTGGTGGTCAACGTACTCCGTGACGCTGTTGAGTACGCCCCAAGCCGTTGCACGGCTGGAAGGCAACAACGCGCCACGACCGCCGCCCTCATACAGAGCACGGACACTGGCCAGCGCCTGCTCGTTGACGACCTCAGCGGTGGTGCCCTGGCCTTGGTAGGTAAGCACCCGTCGCAACAGACCATCGACCGTATCGGGGTCAACTGGACGGTCACAGAGGGCTTTCATGCGAGACACGAAGTTGTCCCAGGTCGAGACGGTGATCCCCAACTGGCGCTTCACAGCATCCGGGTCGAACTGACTACGATGCGGGACTTTGATGGCTCCGCTGCTGTCCCCCAGAGCGATCTGCAAGGTGTTGTTGCACACCACGCGCACCGAGGTGAACTGCGCCGTGGTGGCCAACGTGCCGTCACAGGCAGTAGCAAGCAAAAGATAGCCATCCACCCGGTCACGCCCCTTCAGCGAAGTGCTCTGGCCCGTCCGAGCCATGGCCCAGAACTTCTTGCCACCCTTGAGCACCCCCGCCGTCTCCAGTTCAAAGCCACTGTGCTGCGTCAGATCACGGTAGAACTCCAGGATCTCTCCCGGCTGGACAACCTTGAACCGCTTGGAGACGACAGCCAGCGGCTCCCTGGTATCGGAGCGATAAAGCACCTTCTGCTCCGGGAATGAGTGAATGGCACCGATGGCATTGCTACCCGTGATGAAACGGACCTCGGAGTCCTCGATCTGCCAATCCATGCCTGCCTGACGCTTCCAGACCTCAATGGGCTGGTGCTGTTCAAGCTTATTGCCCAGACCATGCCACGGCTTAGCACCCGCATAAGCCATTGTTTCAACCAGATGCATCGTATTTTCCTCGTTTCTTAGGGCACAAACGCACAAGGCCCGGACGATGCCGGGCCTTGTGCGTATGCCAATGCAGTATCAATTAAAGGGTTCGATGTCTTCACTGCCCGAAGACAGAGCACACCGAGCAACCGCAGCGATAATGGAGGCTGCGACAACCAAAACACAGTACAGACAATCGGATCTTTCTTTCATACAGCCATACCCAAGGAAGATGCTTCATTGCGGAGCATCTACACGCGAAGCCAGCAACCACCGGCATCAACTGGATGATATGTATCTGAATTTATTTATATTACGCATCCGTAACTGGCCCCAACGAGGTTGCGTGCGGTGCACTATCTATCGTCTGAGTGGTCATCCTCCGCCCCCTTTAGTAATACTGCCGGATGTAGCTGTAGGCCTTCTCGAACAGCTCTTCATCCGCATGCAGCTTGTATTTGAAGAGGGCTTTGCGCAGGGCCTTCTTGACTTCACGCTCACCGGCCTGCGTGCCTTGCCAGCCCGGGAAACGGACCAGTCGCACAATCTCGTCGATGTCCGCGACCACGCGTTCGACCATGATGGGCGTCTCGGCCGTCTTGACCTCGTTGAATAGTTCAGTGAGCGCCGCCTTGCCGCGATCCTCGTCCTCTTCGGGCGGAACCTCTTTTTCGGCCTGCAGCGTCTCCTTGGCGATCTCCAGCAGTTGCTTGAGAAATTCAACGCTGTTGACCTGCCCAGACTCGAAGCGGTCTTTCAGCGCGTCCAACCGCTCGGAGAGCTGTTTGAACTTTGGGTTGCCTGCGTGCTTACGCATACGCCGACTCAGCTTGATCTCAATCTCCTTGGCCTTTTTAGGATCGGGATTCGAGAGCACTGCCTCCAATAGATCGGCATCCAACACCAATGTGTCGAGATCGTCCCGCACCGCGTCGACGTGGACGTTCTGATGGATCAGCTCGATGGTTTTGGCGCCCAGAGAGTGCCAAATCAACCTGCCATGCCCACTGGAGGGCTGCACCGACTGATAGACCTGAGACAACCACTTGTAGTCTTTTTCAAAAGGGCCCAGAACGGTGTCCGGTGACAGCGCCTCCCAGATCTTGCTGAGCACGCTGTACTCGGCAGCAAAGTTGTCTCGCACCTCGTTGTTGGGCAAGCACTCCTGCGCCGCCATCAAACCTTCGTAACCTTGCTGCTCACGATCAATGCCAGGGAAGAAGGCCAGGCACTTCTGCATGGCTTCGGGCAGCTTTTCCTTCAGCTCCTGGATATTGCTGACCACCTGCTTGACGCTCTGGTCGTCGAATTCCAGCGCCGCTGCCACGTCATCGAAGATGCCAAGGTAGTCCACGATCAGGCCGTGGGTCTTCTGCTCGGAGTAGGTGCGGTTCACTCGGCAGATGGCCTGCAGCAGCGTGTGGTCGCGCAGCGGCTTGTCCAGGTACATGGCCTGCAGAATGGGCGCGTCGAAGCCCGTCAGAAGTTTGGCCGTGACGATGATCAGCTTCAGCGGGTCGGCCGGG
Organism: Stenotrophomonas koreensis; assembly: GCF_001431525.1. Taxonomy (GTDB): domain Bacteria; phylum Pseudomonadota; class Gammaproteobacteria; order Xanthomonadales; family Xanthomonadaceae; genus Stenotrophomonas; species Stenotrophomonas koreensis. Next base: position 63,457 of record NZ_LDJH01000026.1, on the reverse strand, counting down.
TCACGGAAGCGATCCAGCAGTCGCTCCTCTTCGTCGCGGCTTCGGTCGTAGGGCGCGTACTCCGGGTGCTCCTTCTTGTCGGACGCCTGCACCGACATCACGATGTCTGTGGCCTCGGGCGGCAGCAGCTTGTCCAGCTCGGCCTTGAACAACAGGCAGGACTCGCGGTCGAAGGTGACGATCTGGCCCTTGAAGCCGTTGGGCTCCACCTTGGTCTGGAAGTGCTCAACGATGTCCTCACAAACCTTGCGGATGCGCTCGGGCGTCTTCACCAGCACGGCCATCTTGGCGGCGGTCTTGGCGAGGTTGTCCTTGTCGAGATCCGAGAGGCCGCCGGTCAGGTCTTTGTAGGCGGCGTCCAGCGCGGCCTTGTCGATGTGCAGATCGATCAAGCGCGGTTCAAAGTGCAGCTTCAGTGTTGCGCCGTCGCGGATCGACTCCTCGAAGCCGTACCGGCTCATGTAGCCCTTCTCGTCTTCGTCGGCACCAAAGGCGTAGAAGGTGTTGCGGTCGGCACGGTTGATCGGCGTACCGGTCAGGCCGAACAGAAACGCGTTGGGTAGGGCCTCACGCATCTTGCGGCCGAGGTCACCCTCTTGGGTGCGGTGAGCTTCGTCCACCAGAGCAATGATGTTGCTGCGGTCGTTCAGGCTGCCGGTGGCCTCGCCGAACTTGAAGATCGTGGTGATGATGATCTTGCGCACGTCCTGCGCCAGCAACTGCTGCAGCTTCTCGCGGCTGTCGGCCTTTTCCAGATTGGGGATGTCCGCCCCGGTGAAGGTGCCGGTGATCTGGCTGTCGAGATCGATGCGATCCACCACGATCAGTACAGTGGGATTCTTCAATCCTGCGTGCATGCGCAGCTTCTGCGCAGCGAACACCATCAGCAGCGACTTGCCCGACCCCTGGAAATGCCAGATCAGACCTTTCCTGGGATAACCCGCCAGCACGCGCTCGACGATCTTGTTGGCTGCTTCAAACTGCTGGTAGCGGCAGATGATCTTGATGCGCTGCTTTTTCTTGTTGGTGGCGAACAGGGTGAAGCTGCCGAGAATGTCCAGCACCACATGCGGGCGCAGCATGCTCTCGGCCGACAGCTTGAGCGACTTCAGCGGATGGTGCTGACTATCCTCGCCATCACCATCCAGATGCCAAGGGCCCCAGTCCTTGACTGGTAGCCCGATGGAGCCATAGCGATACGCCTTGCCCTCGGTGGCCACCGAGAACACGTTGCAGACGAACAGCTCGGGTACGAACTTCTCGTAGTCGTCGTGCACCTGCACCGCGCCATCGACCCAACTGATGCATTTCTTGACCGGCGTCTTGGCCTCGATCAGCACCAGCGGCAGCCCGTTGACTAACAACACCAGATCAGCCCGGCGTTCAGTGGGGCCGGCGCGGTAGGTGTACTGCTGGGTGACGATGTACTGGTTCTGCGCGAGGTCGTCCAAGTCGATCAACCGCACCGGCACATGCTCGTTATTGGCGCCGAAGGGCATCGAGCGCTCGCCGCGCATCCACGCGGTCATTTCCTCGTTGGCGCGGATCAGGCCATCCGAGCGCACCGAAAGCACGATGGCGCGCAGCTTGTAGAGCACCTCGTCGGCGCGGTCGGGCTGGGCGGCAATCTCGGGGTTCAGGCGGATCAGCGACTCACGCAGCCAGGGTTCAACCAGCACTTCCTGAATCTGGCGCGGCACCTCAGCCGGGGCGGCGTAGCGCCAGCCGATGCCCTTGGGGCTGGGGCCGTAGCTGGCCTGGGGTTCCTGGACGGTGTTGGCCGGGGCAGTCTTGATCGGGCCGGCGAGCAGATCGCGGACGTAGGCTTCGACGGTGTTTGATTCAGTGAACATCCCAGCCCCCCAAAACTTCTTCCAAAATTGTTTTCTTGAGAGCCCTATTTGCCGTTTGACGCTGACTTAACGCACCCACGGAAGCTCTTATTGACGACAACTCATCGCTGATCGCAAGTTGCTCTTTGATTGGCATCACAGGTACAACGATTCTTTTTAAATCTGACCCGGCAATTCCTGCGACTGTAGTAAAGCTTCTTATCCGGGTGATCTGCTGAGTGCCTTTGGGGCTTCTCAGCCATTCAAAGATGAATTGCGGAAGAACGACTTCGGGATTAACTGTCACTCGGAGAATTGAGGATTCAAAAATTACCGGTTCCTGAAGGTCTCCGATCATTGAACACTTTCCTGCGCCTTCGAGAACAATCGAACGCCGTCCAAACAATAGATCATCCGGGGTGAGTTGGTACTTTGAAACTTCCTCTTGGGTGAGCTCCATGCGCTTCATGTCAATTGAACTTTCAATCGTGTCAAAGCCGAATAACTCACCCATGTTTACGATCTTCGTGCCTCGCCCTAGAAATTCCTGAGCCTTGTAAAGCCCGCTCTGTGGCTGCCGGGTCAATACCTTTTCGAATGAGACAAGATCGTATTTTCGATTTGAGAAAATTGCATTTGCATGCGAACCCAATAGATCAAGGGCGCAACGGTTGGCGGACGCGTAATTGTCATCAAGTGCGGAGTAGCTGGTCAGCACAGACAAGATCAATTTTTGCGCCTCCATTGACGGCAGTGCAAACTCAAAATCCGCCAAACTCGTCCAGTTAGTACGCGGGCTCAGTGAGCCCGCCGACGTGCCAACAGCGTGATCGAAGAAGGCATCAGTCTGGCAAATGAATGGCAGCAGCTCCGGCAGCAAGACCTGCGCATCCGTGGTCTCCAGCACGTAGATGTCCCCGGAACACACCCCGGAGAAATCCGCCACAGCCACCTTGCGCTGGTAAGCACGTCGCTTGCCGAACAGCACCTGCCCCGGTTGAAACACGCTGGTGAAGGTCACGCCGTCAGCGACATTGCCCCAACTGCGGATGCGCAAGTCACCGGGTTCGAGATGCTCCAGGCCAACGTAGCGTTCAATGCCATCGGCCAGCGGGTCTTGGCTGCGGGCTTTCGAGAGACGTACCACATCGCCAAATTTCACCCGGCGCCAGCCTGGTTTTAATGTCTTGTTGTTCATTCTTCTTGTCTCACAAACTGCGTGGCATAGCCGAAATATTCATTTTGAGCCGTGCGTTGCACACTCCAGCGCTTCGTATGACCTGCTGGGCGCTCCCTTTGATCGGCATGCGTAAGGATCAAGCGCTTTTTGGCACGAGAAACCCCGACGAAATAGGCGCACCTGTTTTCGTCCTGATCGCCAAAGAAGATTTCGTTTTCGACGGCCAAGATGATGACCGAATCAAACTCCAGGCCCTTGCTCTTATGAATGGTCAGTATCCGCACCGCTTGGTCGTCTGAGAACCGCTCGAGAGCTTTGGGCAAGTCGGGCTCCAGACTTAGCAACTCCTCGATACGAGCCTTGGTGTCACGAACCACTTCTTTCAGCCGATCGTGCGACTCGTAGTCTGGGGAAAGCGACACCAGTGTTTCGATACGGACTTGCTTCAGGAATGCTCGAACAAACTCCCACCAGCCGGCAAAGGGCTCATCGACCAGCTCGGCAATAGCTATTTCTTTTCGTTGCTGCTTAATCAGGAGATCAAGGTCCTTGCGCGCGTTCGACTGAATGTCTTCATCGGCAAATGGGATGAGCTGGTTCATGAGCCGAACCCAGGCTTTGGGCTTGCGCCGACCATAGAGGCAGGAGAGATAATCCACGATCAAACGTGCAGCGGGCTCGACCGTGATGTCCTGCATCTGCTGCTCGTTACGGAAGGGGATACCACGAGCCTCCAGCGCCGCCATCAGATGATCAGCGTACAGGTCCAGCTGATTACGAATCAGGACTGCAATTTCCGCAGGTGGCAGCTGCTCGGTCTTTATCCAGCCTTCAATCAAGTCTGCGAGGTAGTCAGCCTCCTTATGACTGTCCTCGAATCTCCACGCGAATACCTCGCCCTCGTCGCCGGCAAGCTGTTCATCGGGCATGACGGAAGACGGGTCAAGCTTGCGAATGATTTCGTTCTGCAGGCGGAGCAGTCGCGGCTTTGAGCGAAAGTTGCGGTACATATTGAGCGGGGCGGCAGTAAAGTCGGCAACGAAAGCCTGGAAAATGCCGTCCATGGCCCCCGCCCAACCCATGATCTTCTGCTTGGTATCTCCTACAGCGGTCAAGCGAATGCTGGTACCTTGAAAGGCGAGCTTGAGCAGCTCGTACTGCAGATTGGTACAGTCCTGAAATTCGTCCAGAAAAACGTCGCTGTAGGTTTGGCGGATGGCGTTTCGCGCCACTGCAGACTTCCGTAGAATCTCGATCGCAAACGGCACCAGATCGGAAAACTCGATCAAGGTCCGTGATGGGCCCGGCTTTCGATCTGCAATTTTGTACCCAACATCCAGCGCATACTCGCCCGTCAGCACAGGACGGAAACGATCGATGATGCGCTTGGCAAATGCGTGGAAGGTGTAGCTGTCAAACCGTGTGGCAAGCTCTGAACCGCAGCGCCGCTTGACCCGCTCTTTCAGGTTGCTGCTGGCATCAACCTTGAACGAAATGGCCAGAATCCGTTTGGGGTAGCGACAGGTGCCAGTGCTCAGCAGGAAATCGGCACGCTGCGCAAGCATTTCGGTCTTGCCCGCTCCTGGACCTGCTGTCAGCGCGAGACTGCGCGCGCGCTCCTTGGCTGCCAGTAATGCATTCGGTTCAAGGGTCAGCCCATCCGCAGGCGTCCAGGCATCGACTGCAATCACTCCGGCAACTCCGCGAGCTTGGCGATGACGGCATCGGCCAGTCTGCTCAAGGATGCTGGCATGTCAGCAAGCAATTTCTCGTCGGACAGCTGAGCCAGGGCGTCGATATGGGCTGCGGGTTTGCTGCCGAGCTTAAAGCGCTGATGGTAGGTGTTGAATAGCTTTTGTTCGTCTTTGGTGTATTGGTTTGCGTCGTGGTGCTTTTTCCCGAGGACTGCCTTGATCATTGCTTCATCTGGTTCATCCCTTTCGACGCCATAGGCTTCTGGAAAGGCAAGCAACATCGCGAAGTCGAGGTCCAAGGGTTCAGAAAAGTAGACTCCGCGACCTTCCAATTCACGGAAGACACTCTTCTTCTCGCCTCCAAAACAGTGATGGGTTCGAACTGGGGCTTCCGTGGTGTTCCATTTCGGCAGGCCCCAGTCTTCAGGAAGCACGTTAGCTGGTTCAAACTTCGCCAGCTGATCGTTGACGACCTTTATTCGTCCCCAGCCTGCAGCGTAACGAGCGACATCAAGATCAAGCAGCGTCAGATAAGGAATCTGCAGGTCGGACAACAGACGCCAGAAGTGATTAACGTGACGCCCCCCCAATGGTGCAATCGAGACTGCTGACTCATCGACCGGCGCACCTTTGGCCTGAAGGATGCGTGGCAAAACAATTTCTTCACTGTCGCCTTCCCCAAGAACCACAAGACGCGAGAAATAGACTTCCGGAAAGGCCTGCACCGCCTCACGCACAAACTTGTGAGCTTCATCACCAGCATCCGGCAGCTGAATGTGCGTGACGCGCGATGTTCGCTCCTGGGTCAGCCGCAGATAGCGAATACGTTCCGGAGCGACACGCCTCAGCATCGACGGCGCGTGGGTCGCAATCAGTGCTTGCGCGTCACCCTCGCTGGTCATCTCGTTGAGCGCATTGACGATCCGCCCAAGGTAGTGCGGCGAGAGGCTGTTTTCTGGCTCTTCGACCGCCACGACCGTAAACACGGCCGGGCGCAGCTTGTCTGCGTCGAATGAATCGTCATCTTCAGCCAGGACAGCGCGACCGATGGCTTGTGAGGACAGCACGAGGGACAGATACAGCATCGATTTCTGACCGTCGCTCAGTCGTGAGAAATCGACCAACTGCTCGTCATGGCCAGGCGTGAATGATACTGACATGTGACGTAACAATGACTCGATCTCAGACGCTACGAAAGTGAGCTTTGGGTCGGCAAAGAAGCTGCCCTTGTGCAGAGCACCCCAGGTCGTTTTCAAGCTTGTGCTGAACGTATTGATTGATGGGTTGGTCGCCAAGCTGTCGCTGATTTGATCTGTCAGACCCTTGATGACAGTTCGCTCTACATCCCAGTTCACCGCGCGGAGCATGCGGCCAAGCAAAGCATTTGCGCTGTATGCAATGTGATCAGCGGGGTCACGGCGCGCAGGCAGGTAGTGGACGTGAATGTGATTCCGATCCGTCCGAGGAACCGTAGCCTTCACCAAGGGAGTTCCGTCAGCATTGAGGTCTGTTACATACTCAAAGCATTCATCTATGTCCCCATCCTGTCCCATGGTGGCTGTCAGGCGAAAACGTACACGGGGTATGCCACCGGCTTCGTCAAGGCGCATGTGGCCGAAATGAGGTGCTACCGTACTATTGTCTTCGTCTTCGTCAAGTTCCGGGAACAGGAAGTCGGCCTCGATCCATAGCTGACGCTCAGCAGGCGGCGCTGCCTCGTTGAATGGGACATGAAAGTCCGAGCGCAGGATTCGGCGCAGTGATGGATCAAAGGCAAACAGACGGCAAAGGGCTTGGAGTGCTGCTGTCTTGCCAGAGCCGTTAGGGCCGATGAGGTAAGTAATCTCCTCCAGCCGAATTTCGGTGGGCGCCGCTCCGAAGGATTGGAAGTTCGAGAGCCGGATCGTTTGAAGCTTCATTGGGTGTCCTCAGCCTTGGAAAGGCCATCAAGCGTTTCCATCAATGCGTCCATCTGAAGCCAAAATGCACGCCCATCGGTATGCCATTGTTCCCAGGTAGAGCGTAGCGATACCGCGTCGCCATTGCTGTCGGTGGCGATGGCGGCGGCAATGCGCTTCACGTACAGCGGGATCGAGAGGTTGCCAGCATTGGCGCCGATCTCGGCCAGGGTGGCGACCTTGGCAAAACCGGGCACGTCCGCAAAGGTCTGGTATGCGCTCAGGATGCGCTGCTGGTGCTCTGGCTTCAGAAAGCTCTGCGCACGTTCCCGGGTGACCTCGTTCACCGCGTCGATGAAGATCACCTTGCCCTTGCGAGCGGCGACCTTCTTGCGGTTGCATATGACAATGCACGACTCCATCGGGGAGTTGTAGAACAGGTTGGGGCCTAAGCCAATGACGGCCTCGACCCAGTCCTGCTCGACCATCTTGGCGCGCATGGACTGCTCTTCGTTACGGAACAGCACACCGTGGGGCCACAGCACCGCACTACGCCCCTTGGCCGTGAGGCTGGTCAGGATGTGCTGCTGGAAGGCGTAATCGGCGCGGCCCTGCGGCGGCGTACCCAGCGAGTTGCGGCCCCACTTGTCACTACTCCATGCCTCGCGGTTCCACTGTTTGATGGAGTACGGCGGGTTGGCCAGGATCACATCGAACTGACGCAAGCGGTCGCCTTCGATGTGCTTGGGTTCGGCCAGGGTGTCGCCCCGGATGATTTCGAAGTCCTCCACGCCGTGCAGGAACAGGTTCATGCGGGCGATGGATGAGGTGATGAGGTTGCGCTCTTGCCCGTAAAGCTTGAGCGTGCGGTACTCGCCGCCTGAGCGCCTCACTTCGTCCAGCGCAGAGATAAGCATGCCGCCGGTGCCGCAGGTGGGGTCATAGATCGACTCGCCGGTCTGCGGCGCTAGAAGCTGCGTCATCAAGTGGACGACGGTGCGGTTGGTATAGAACTCGGCAGCCGTGTGGCCGGAATCGTCCGCGAACTTCTTGATCAGGTACTCGTAGGCGTTGCCCAACTCGTCCTCGGGGACATTGGCCACCGAGAGTGTCTGCGTCGAGAAGTGCTCGATCAGGTTTTTCAGCGTTTCATCGGGCAGGCGCTCGCGGTTGGTCCAGGGGGCATCGCCGAAGATGCCGTCGAGCAGATCCGGGTTGGCGGTTTCGATGGCGCGCATGGCTTTCTGGATGGCTGCGCCCACGTTTTTGGGTGCCTGGCGTACATCGTTCCAGTGCGCGCCCTCAGGAATCTGGAAGCGGTGGTTCTCCGCGAACTGCGCGTAGGAGAGGTCGCCGCCTGAGTTGGCCAGGGCCGCCTGGTATTCCTCCTCCCACACATCCGACACGCGCTTGTAGAACAGCAGCGGGAAGATGAACTGCTTGTAGTCGCCGGCGTCGATGAGGCCGCGTAGCAGCACGGCGGCGCCCCAGAGATAGCTTTCGAGTTCTTGTTGGCTGATGCGGCTCATGTGCGCTTCCCCATATTGAGCGGATCAAGGTAGGCCTGAGCGTCCGAGAAAGCGGACAAACTGTTGGCCGCGTGAATCAGGTGCCGATAGCCCTCGTCCGACTTGCCAGCCTTCAATGCATTCATGCCGGTGATGATGTTGTCGCGGACAGTATTGGCCCAGACGGCGTAGCGCGCGGCCATGGCGTCCCCGCTCTCCATCTGATTGAGCAGTCCGCCCTCCAGCCGGCCTCTCAAGGAGTCGGTGCCCCCATCGTCATAGGCGGTTGAAACGACAAGGCGATCGGTTTCGTAGCGCGCCATGAGAGCGGCGAGGATGTCATCCGTGAGGTGATGCGCGGGTTTGGTCACTTGAGCCATCCCCCTTCAGTCATGACCTGCGCGAGCCGCTCTTCGGCTTCACGGCAGCGGGTGAGCGCGTCCTTGAATGCCGCGATGGCATCGGGCAGCGGTGGGATGTCTTCTTGCAATGGCGGCAGGACATAGCGCGAAATGTTCAGCGTCCAGTCCTCGGCTTTGATCTCGTCGAGGCTGACCACGCGGACAGCGTCCTGCACATCGGCAAAGCCGCGATACCAGCTGAGGATTTCGGTGGCGTGCTCGGGCTCCAGATAGTTTTGCGCGCGGCCCCGGCGGAACAGGCGCGACGCATCGGCGATCAGTACCTTCTTCTTGTGCTTGGCCGGCTTGCGCTTGCGCAGAACCAGGATGCACGCGGCGAGCCCGGTGCCGTAGAAAAGGTTGGGCGCCAAACCGATCACCGCCTCGACCAGATCCATCTCCAGCAGCTTCTGGCGGATGTTGCCTTCCACACCTTTGCGGAACAGGGCGCCCTGGGGCAGCACCACGGCCATCCGACCGCTGACGTCGGCCATCGACTTGACCATGTGTTGCACCCACGCGAAGTCACCGCTGGATGCCGGCGGCAGACCGGCAAAGTTGCGGCCGAAGGGATCGTTCAGCCACAGGTCCTCGCCCCACTTTTCCAGCGAAAACGGCGGATTGGCGATGACGCAGTCGAAGGTGGCCAGCCGGTCGCCCTCGAAGAAGGCCGGGCTGCGCAGCGTGTCACCACGCACCACATGGAAATCCTCGATGCCGTGCAGGAACAGGTTCATGCGAGCAATAGAGGAGGTGGTCAGGTTTTTTTCCTGGCCATAGAGCTTGCCCCACAGACGCTTGACGTCACCGTGTGTCTGGCGCACGTGCTCCACGGCCGCCAACAGCATGCCGCCCGTTCCGCAGGCCGGGTCATAGATCGTGTCTGCCTCCTTCGGGTCCAGCATGTCGATCATCAGGCGTACCACGCTGCGCGGGGTATAGAACTCGCCGGCCTTCTTGTTGGTGGCGTCGGCGAACTTCTTGATCAGGTATTCGTAGGCATCACCCAGCTGATCGGAATCTACATCCTTGTTGCCGAAGGGCTGCATCGAGAAATGCTCGATCAGATCCTTGAGCAGCGCATCAGACAGACGCTCTTTGTTGGACCACTGTGCATCACCGAAAACGCCATAGAGCGTGTCAGGGTTGGCTTTTTCGATCTCGCGCATGGCGCGCTGCAGGGCAGCGCCGACATTGCTGGCGACCTCACGCACCTCGTTCCAATGGCAGCCCTCAGGAATCTGGAAACGATGGGATTCCGGGTACCAGGCCAACTGTTCATCGCCGGTCTCATCGACGATTTCCTGGTATTCCTCGTCCCAGACATCACAGATGCGCTTGAAGAACAGCAGCGGGAAGATGTAGGTCTTGAAATCAGCGGCATCCACGGGGCCGCGAAGGATGTTCGCCGACTCCCACAGATGGTTTTGCAATGCAGATGAAGTATTCAAATCTGTACTCATAAAGCGCCCTTGGACTTCAGTCGGCTGGACAGCTGGTTGATTCTAGAGTGACGCATCTCACAACGCGAGACGCGCACATTTAAAGATTTCTGATGGATCATTGCCACCGGAAGCAGGTACTCAATTCAGCCCAGCAGCTCAGCCCAGAGATTTTCTGCCAAGCCAGACTGCTCTTCACGCAGCTCATCAATACGGGCTTGCAGCTGCATCTCGTGCTGCAGGACTTCGCCAGCGCGTGACTGATCAGCCAAGGCCACCACTGGAACTTCCAGCTTGCGCAGGGTCTGAATGGAAATCATCGGAATGGTCGAACCGGAAGTAATACCTGACAGCACACCCTGACCCATCTTCGAACGCAGCCATAGTCCCAGCCAGCGCAGGTCTGCCTTGCCATCGGAACTGCGCAGAACGATGGCCGATTGCCCGGCAATCCAGCCACCTTTCCCAGCTGGCGGCACATCCTCCGGAACGATGCCAACCTTTCCGGTACTACCCTTGGTGATCAGCACCACATCGCCCGGACGGAGAAAGACATCGTTACCACTGCCACTGCGGCGCACAGGCAGAACGATATTGACCTTTTTCTCCGGGGTCTTGATGTAGCCGTTAGCAGGTAGGTCCTGGGCCCCGACTTCCAGCACCTCGATCGCCTCCGGGCCTTCCTGGTTGCGATCCTTGTTGGGCACAGGGTTCAACAACTCCGCGACCTCACCCAACTCAGCCGTTTCCAATCGCTGCATATGCCCCTGCAGACGCCTCTGCGATTCCGAGACCACATAGCGCTCAACAGCGAATGAAAAATCGTTCGACTGGAGTTCTTCGAAGGAGGCAGTCACTGCCAGATCCTGGCCTAGCAGGGCACTTGCCCGCTCAGTGTCACCTTCAGAAAGTGCATTGCAGTAGGCAACGATGTCGCCGGTGTTGATCAGCGCCTTCCGGGTGCGGTTGATCGATTGGCAAAAATAGGGCTGGCCCGCATCGATGAAGCCGACCCGATCATGGGAACGACGGGTATCAAGAAGCAGCAAGCCACTGCCGATGCCAGTGTTCTTGTAGATCCCACCTGGCAAGCCAACGACCGCCGTCACCCAGCCATTTTCCAGCAGGTACTGCCGCAAGTCACGATCCCTGCCGGGACCAAACAGGAAACTGTTTGGCACAACAATCACGGCACGGCCATCGGTTTGTGCCAGGATGTGCTGGATCATCAGGCCCGTAACCGTTGCCTGCTTGATCGGGAAACGGCCATAAATGTCCTGGTTCGCCACCTCGCTCTTCGGTAGCATTCCGAAGGGTGGGAAAGACATCGCCGAATCAAATTTTTTCAGACGACCGCTTTTGATCGCTGTGGGCGTTGCCAACGGATCAGCCACCTCGCAAAGGATTTCGCCTTTGTGGAAGAGGGCAAAAAGCGCAACCAACGGCGACAGGTAAGGCGTTTCCACGAAAACTTCAATCGCTTCGCAAAGCGTCGCACTGATCAGTTGCCCTTCCATCTCCCACGGGCAGTAGACAGAACGAGCTCCGAACCCGACGGCCAATTCGGCCACCATGGCGACCAGCTCCTTGGGTAATCCAAGTGACGCATCGCGTGGCGTTGCCAGTTCTGCCGCGATATCGGCCGGCGAGAAACGCTCGAAGATGCCACCATCGGCCAGACGCTTGGCAGCAGACAAGGCGCTCTCGATATCCGTACCCGCCGCACGGGCATGGCTTGCCGCCCCACTGAATGCATGTCCCAGCAGACCGTCAGACATGGAGAGACGGTTGAGCGCTTCGACAATTTCCCGGGAGCCACCGTGGAGCGCCGTCTCTGCCATATCGGCTGGATGAATCTGATGTTCTTCGCCGAGATGTGCCCAGACCAGCAATTGAAATGCCAACAGTTGCGCGTCCTCCGGGCGTAGCGGCCCGCGCAACTGATCGGTCAACTGAAACAGTACCTGCCCTGCTTTGCTGTCGGTCATGTTCAATGACTCCGGCCTTCGTAGTTGTAAGTGGTCAGCTGGGATTCGCCGGCAGCAACAACGACCAAACCGCCCTTGTCCAGGATCTTGGCCAGCGTGCGTGCTGCATGCATCAGGCGCTCGGCGGCCTTGCGATTGAGGATGAGCTTGTCCCCCTGCTGCTCGCCGTACTCCATGACCAGCTGAACCATGTCCTTGTTGATGCCCCGCTGGGACATCCTCTTCTCGAAGTGAACTGTCTTTCGCATAGCACTTCCTATCTTTGATGATGTAAGCATACATCATCAAAGATCTTAGGTGCGGTACTTTTTTCAAGAAAGCACAGTTATTTTCCCAACTTCTGCAGTTGATCGACTGAATTTCTTTGTAAGCTATTGATTTTTAAAGGAGGATAACAACGCACCTACAGGACCCCCTTCATCTACTCCGTCCACAAAGCTTGCCAGACCAAGAGAGAGAATGAAGGTGCGCCTGCTCGCCTGCATCCTAAGCGTCGAGACCAAGGGCCAACCAACCAGTCGCGCAACGCTACGGCGCATTGAAGCCCCGGAGCTCTAGCCTGACATCATGACCCGTCTCGAAAGAACGACGTCACCCGCCATCAGTAGCGGGGCGGTTTAGAGTCTAGGGGGCGACGTTACCTGCACGCAGGCTGTCCAGATAGTCGGCCCACGCCTGCACCTCCGCCTTACGCAGCTCGCCAGGACGAGTAAAGACCAGCGGAGCCAGTCGCAAGGCGCACAGCGTCGTGAACTGCCCAGTCTAGCGATCCATGGCATGCAAACGCCCCTTTCAGCAAGGCATATCTGCGCTAATTGCAGGCGTGCAGACGTCCAGAGTGATCCAGCAGCAGCCAGCTCCTCATGGCATACCAGATGGCATACCAGCCAGGCCATAAATGAAAAAAGCCCTTGAATATCAAGGGCTTAGTTCAAGTATCTGGCGGAGAGGGGGGGATTCGAACCCCCGATGCGCTATAAACGCATGCCTGATTTCGAGTCAGGTACATTCAACCACTCTGCCACCTCTCCGGGTGGTCCCCAGCGCTTGGCCGGGGTGCGCATGATACGGCGATAAAAGCCGCTGCACAAGTCTTTTTTGACGGCTTGCCTGATTGATCCACGCGACTTGTATGCCGACGCCGCGCGGCCGATCATCACAGCGCCCCTTTACGATTCCCGCCCATTCCATGATCGAATTCGGCCACCTTACCCATCCGGGTTTACGCCGCCAGCTCAATGAAGACACCTATTACGGCGACACCCGGCTGGGGCTTTGGCTGGTGGCTGATGGAATGGGCGGACAGGCCTGCGGCGAGGTTGCCAGCGCCCTGGCGCGCGAGGCCATTGTCCGCCACGTGCGCAATGGCAACGACCTGGTCACGGCGATCAACCAGGCCGGCGGGCAGATCATCACCCAGACGCGCCAGCGCAATGACCGGCTGCCGATGGGCACCACCGTGGTCTGCGCGCGGGTAAACGGCGACAGCTTCGAGCTGGCGTGGGTCGGCGACAGCCGGGCCTATCTGTGGCAGGACGGCCAGCTCACCCAGCTCAGCCGTGACCACAGCTATGTGCACCAGTTGATCGCCAAGGGGGCACTGACCGCCGAGCAGGCCAGGCTGCATCCGCACCGCAATGTCGTCACCCAGGCGCTCGGGGTCACCGCACCGGAACACTTGAACGTGGCCACGCTGAGCGGGCCCTGGCGCCCGGGCATGCAGCTGCTGCTGTGCAGCGACGGCCTGACCGAGGAAGTCCCCGAACAGACCATCGCCGCCATCCTGGCCGACAACGAATGCAGCGCCCAGGAGTGCGTGGACATCCTGGTCGCTACCGCGCTGGATGCCGGCGGCAGTGACAACATCACTGCGGTCCTGGTGCGCGGGCTGTAAGCCGACGCCTCAGCTTTCGGCAACCGCCTCCGGCACCGGGCCATCCCACAGGGCATGCCCGGCCTTCTTGCGCAATGCCGCCAGCCGCAGCTCGTGCGCGGCCAGGTCTTCGGCCGGGACCTGTACCGACGGCCGCGGCGGCAATGCAGACAGATCCTGCACCACCAGCTCGATCGATCCATCGCCCTGCGCCTGCGGCTCGGCAAAGCCGATCTCCTCCTGACCGGAGGTCAGGCCGATGTACACATCGGCCAGGATCTGCGCATCCAGCAAGGCCCCGTGCAAGGTGCGGTGCGCATTGTCCACGCCCAGGCGCTTGCACAGCGCATCGAGCGAATTGCGCTGGCCCGGATACTTCTGCCGAGCCATCAGCAGGGTGTCGGTCACCGTGACCCGGTCTGCCAACCGGGGCCGCCCCGCCAGGCTGAGCTCGTTTTCCAGAAAGCCCATGTCGAAACTGGCGTTGTGGATGATCAGCTCGGCGCCATCGACATAGGCCAGGAAGTCATCGACCACCTCGGCAAACACCGGTTTGTCGGCCAGGAACTCCAGGCTCAGCCCGGTGACCTCGGCCGCGCCTTCTTCAAAGTCCACATCCGGCTTGAGATAGACATGGAAATTGTTGCCGGTCGGCCGGCGCTTGATCAACTCCACGCAGCCGATTTCCACCACCCGGTTGCCCTTGCGCCAATCCAGGCCGGTGGTTTCGGTATCCAGCAGAATCTGTCGCAGCGCGCTCATGCACTCACCCCGGCACGCATGCGCTCAGCGGCGGTACGCGCCAATACATCCACCCGTTCGTTGTCCGGGTCACCCGAGTGCCCCTTGACCCAGCGCCAGTCAATCTGATGGCGTGCGGTAGCGGCGTGCAGCCGCTCCCACAGGTCGCGGTTCTTCACCGGGTCGCCCCCGGCGGTCTTCCATTGCCTGCGCAGCCAACCGCCCATCCACTCGGTAATACCCTGACGCACATACTGCGAATCGGTATACAGAACGACATGGCAGGGCTCGGTCAGGGTCTCCAGGGCCATGATCGCGGCCATCAGCTCCATCCGGTTGTTGGTGGACTGCGCCTCGCCACCTGAAAGCTCGCGCTCATGCTGGCGGTAACGCAGCAACGCCCCCCAGCCACCGGGACCGGGGTTACTCAGGCAGGAGCCATCGGTGTGGATCTGTATTTGTTTCATGTCACCTTCAAACGTTTCCGCGAAGCCACCTGCACGGCAAGCCTGCGCGTAGGACACGGCCCGACCGGGGCCAACGTGCGCTTTTCCGCCTCCAGCACCACGCAGGCACTGGCCAGCTGTAAATCACCACCAAAGCGATGCACCGCCCGCAGCTGCAGGCCGTTGTTGGCCAGCAGGCAGCGCCAGCCCCCTGCCGGCGCCGCCCACAACGGCAGCCTCGGATGCAGCACCCGGCTGGCACAGACCCGGCGCCCGACCGTCAACAGCAACACACCGCCTGGCAGCAGCATGCGCTGGCAATCGGCCAGCAACAGCGCGGCGCATCCGGCAGGCGGATGCTGCAGCACCACCGTACCCACACTGGCGGTGGCCAACGGCAGCGGCAGTACCGCCTGCAGGTCGCCACGCCAGTGCTGGCCATCGCCATGCAGCGCGATCAACCGCGGCCCAGGGGGCCTGACAGCGGGCCAGCCCGGTGCCGGTCCACACCAGAGCAGGGGCAAATGCGGGCGTTCGGCCAGGCGCTGGAACAGCAACGGCGACTGCGCGGCTGCCAGTGCCCTGCCGGCATCGGTATCAAACCAATCTGCGACGCTAACTTGACGGGGGCGCGGATTGACAGGCATGGTCGCCATTCTATGCCAGCCACCCCCCTGCCCGCATTTGACGATAACTACATCTGGTGCCTGAACGAAGAAGATCAGGGCCAGTGGCTGGTTGTCGACCCCGGACAAGCCGAACCGGTGCTGGCCTATCGCCAGGACCGACCGCCGCTGGCGATTCTGCTGACCCACCATCACGGTGACCACGTTGGCGGGGTAAAGCAGCTGCTGCAGCACTGGCCGCAGGTTCCGGTCTACGGCCCGGACGATCCGCGCATGCCGGCAGGCACCCGCCCGCTGACGGATGGGCAGCGCCTGACGATCGGCCCCTGGCAGGTGCAGGTGCTGGCCGTTCCGGGCCACACCGCAAGCCATCTGGCCTATCTGGTGGCTGACCATCTGTTCTGCGGCGATACCTTGTTCAGCCTGGGCTGTGGACGAATGTTCGAAGGTACGCCGGCTCAGATGCTGGCCAGCCTGGACCGTCTGGCCGCACTGCCCGCCCACACCCTGGTGTGTTGCGGGCACGAATACACATTGGCCAATGCGGCCTTTGCACTGGCAGTGGAGCCGCACAACGCGGCGCTGCAGCACCGACTGAAGGAGGCACAGGCCATGCGCATATCGCATCGCCCCAGCCTGCCCAGCACCATCGGCAGCGAGCTGGATTGCAACCCGTTCTTGCGCACCCATGTGGCAACTGTTGCCACTGCGGTGGCAGCAACCACCGACAGCTGTGACGACCGCGTCGCAGTGTTTGCGGCCCTGCGCCGCTGGAAAGACGGATTTACCGCATGAGTGGCCGGCGTCGTTGGCCGGCAGCCTTGGCATTGGCGGTGAGCGGGACACTGGTGATCAGCGCTCCGCTGCTGGCCCAGGCCAGCAACCTGCCGGCCCTGCTCCCGAGCCTGGCCCAACCGCCATACCAGGCCACACAGCTACCCCAGCCCACTACCCGCAACGGGCAGGAGATCTTCCGTCAGTTCCGTGAGGGCCTGGCCCAGCCACAATGTGACAGCTCGGCCACCTCCGAGCGCTGGAAGCAGCACTTCCGCCATGCGGCCAGCCGCATGAGCGAGCACGATGACAACCTGCTGCCGCTGTTCGGGTACGTGGTGGATCAGCTGCGTGCCGAAGGCCTGCCCACCGAATTTGCGTTGATTCCCTTTGTTGAAAGCGGTTATCGCCCGGATGCCCGCAGCAATGCCGGCCCGGCCGGCCTGTGGCAGTTCATTGCCAATACCGCCCGCAATCACAAGGTGCCGATGAGCCAGGGCGTGGATGGCCGCTACTCGGCCAGTGAATCCACCACCGCCGCCGTACGCTACCTGAAGACCCTGTACGGAATGTTCGGCGGGCGCTGGGAACTGGCGGTCATGGGTTACAACGCCGGCGAATACCGGATCCTGCAGGCGTTGCGCCGGCAGGGCCTCAACGCCGGCAATGCCTCACCCGAACAGTTGTCCGGGCTTTCGCCGGTGACTTACAGCTATGTGGAAAAACTGCATGCGCTGAGCTGCGTGCTGGAGGAGGCTGCCGACAACGGCAACCTGATGGCACGCCTGGACCGCGAAGTACCTTACCTGGCGCCCTACCAGCTGCCAGCAGGCACGTCCCTGCAGCGCTGGGCCGATGCACGGGATCTGGATGCTGACAAGCTGGCCCGGCTCAACCCGCTGCTGGACAAGCGTACGCCAGGCCGCACCGTCGGGGTGCTGGCACCACGCCATGCGGCATTGCCAGAACTGCCCCCCGCGTCCGGCAGCACCCAGGCCGTGGCCACCACATCCTCATCGATCCAGACCGGCACCAGCACGTCGGCATCCAGCGCCACGTCTGCCCGTGCAGACAACGGTAAAACAAGCCGGCACACCGTCCGCGCGGGCGAATCGCTCTGGGCCATCGCGCGCCGCCACGGCATCCCACTGGCGCGTCTGCTGGCCAGCAATGGCCTGAGCAACAACGCCATTCTCAAACCTGGCATGGAACTGCAGATAGAAACTGCCCAATAAGGCAGGAAGTTGATTGCTGCAGCTGGCAAGCAACAGGCCCGGCAATACCGGGCCTGTTGCGTATGCAGGTGGCAAACCCGTGGGCCGCACAAGGACAGCAGGCCAAGCCTTAGCAGCTGGGCAGAGGCAGCCGTTACCTACCCCGCCCCGGGATGGTGGACTGGACGGACCAGAGCTGACCGCTCACTCGATCCGCTCCCCATCAGACAGGCCCGGCGCTGTCATGCCGGCAAGCCAACACCTGTTCACGCCCTTGCTACGCAGGCATCCCCAAAAAAACAGGCCCGGCTTTGTTGCCGGGCCTGGGAGTGCTCAACGAGTCACTGGCTTACAGCTGGTCTTCGTTGACCTGCACCTTGAAACGCTCGCGGATCCCGCGCACAAAGGCTTCAGCCGCATTGTTGCCATCAATCTGGCTCAGCTGCTGGACCAGCATCTGACGCTGCGCCTCGGGCACCTGCTGCACATCGCCGGCAATGACTGCAGTCAATGCAAACACCGCATGCCGGCCATCATCCAGCTTCAGCTTGCCATGACCCGGCTTGCCTTCTGCCGGTGGCTGTGCGCGGAAGATGGTGGCATTGGCCTGTGTACCAGGAACCGGAACACCACGTGGCAGCTGGTCCAGTGCCTGCGCACTCAAGCCAGCCTTGCCAGCTGCATCGCTCAAGCTGGTCTTGCCATCGGCTACGGCGGCCAGCAGGGCATCGGCCTTGGCCAGCATGGCCTTGTCGGCAACATCGGCGGCCACCGCAGCGGCCACCTGATCGCGCACCTGCTCCAGCGGCTGTGCTGCTTCGGCCTGATGCGCACTGACCCGCAGCATCACGGTATGGCCCGGTGCGATCTCCACCGGCTCACCGACCGTGCCATCGGCAATCAGCACCTCGGAGAAGGCCTGCCGCAGCAGTTGCGGATGCGCCAGGATGCCTACCGCCTGATCACGGCTGTACGGCCCGGCGGTCTTCATTTCCAGGCCGGCAGCGGCAGCGGCAGGTGCCAGGGCAGTCGGGTTGCGGTAGACCTCATCCACCAGCTTGGTGGTCAGGGCATTGAAAGCCCCTTCGGCATCGGCGCGCAGCTGCTCTGCCGCCAGCTGGTCACGGACTTCCTCGAACGGCTTGCCCTGACCGCCCTTGACCTCCTCCAGCTTGAGCACGTGGAAACCAAAGTCGGTTTCCACCGGGCCGGCAATCTCACCCGCCTGCATCGCAAACAACGCGTCTTCAAAGGCACCAACCATGACACCGCGTTCGACCCAACCCAGCTCGCCACCGCTGTCCCTGGAGCCCGGATCGGCCGAGTTTTCGCGCGCCAGCTGGGCGAAATCGGCACCACCACGCGCCTGTTCGGCCAGGGCCGCGGCCTTGGCCCGTGCGGCAGCCTTGTCACTACCGGCCTCGATCAGGATGTGCGCAGCACGCCGCTGCTCGGGGGCCACAAAGCGGGCTTTTTCCGCCTCGTAACGCGCGCGCAGGGTCGCCTCGTCGGCAGCCGTCGGCGCAGGCAGCTGGCTTGCCAGCACTTCCACGTATTCCACGCTCACCTGCTCGGGCTGACGGAAGTCCTGCCCGTGCTCGGCATACCACTGGGTGATCTGCGCATCGGTCACCTTGCTCACGTCGGCAGGCACCGCATCAATCACTACCAGCTGCACATCGCGGGTCTGGCCAAGCAGCTTGAACAGGCGGTCCGCCTCACCGGCTGTGACAAAACCACTGCCGGCCAGCGCACTGGGAATGACGGCCTGCTTGAGCGAATCACGCACCATCGCATCAAAGGCAGCCGGGGTACGTGCCACACCGCCCTGGGCGATGGCCAGCCGGTACTGGTCCGGATCGAACTTGCCATCGCGCTGGAATGCGGGAATCTGCTGGATGTACTGCGCCACCGCCGCATCGCCGATAACGATCCCGGCCTCATCGGCCGCCAGACGCACAACCTGCTCGTCCACCAGCTGATCCAGGATCAGCCGCTTGTTTTCCAGTGATTCGAACTGGCGCGGATCAAATTCATCTCCCGCCTGCTCGCGGGCGCTCATCCGCGCCTGCTCAAAGCGGGTACGAAAATCATCCGAGGTGATCTCCGCATTGCGCCACAGCAGCGATACCGGCCAGAACGAAGGTGCACCCTTCCACCAAGTCGGCGGAGCCTGTACACGGGCCACATTGTTTGCGCCAACCCCGCCCAGATAGCTGGAGTCGATGACAAACAGGAAGGGAATCATCAGCAGGACAATGATCGTGGTAGCGATCCAGCCTGAACTCTTGTCGCGAAGTTTCTGCAGCATTGTGACCAAAGGCCTGATGTCGAGCCGGTCAGTGTAACCCGCTTCCTGCCTGTACTCACGGCCGCGAGCAGATAACGCAAAAAAACAAGCCCCCGCACTGGGCGGGGGCTTGAAAAAGATGGCGGAGCGGACGGGACTCGAACCCGCGACCTCCGGCGTGACAGGCCAGCATTCTAACCAGCTGAACTACCGCTCCACATCAATTCTTTACCAGCAACGCGAACGTCACCTGGACCGGCATGACCGGATACAACTGGCGGAGCGGACGGGACTCGAACCCGCGACCTCCGGCGTGACAGGCCAGCATTCTAACCAGCTGAACTACCGCTCCGCACTTGAAACTGTCAATTTGCGCATTTTACATGGCAAATCATTATATTGGAAGGCTTTTATTCAAGTGGCGGAGCGGACGGGACTCGAACCCGCGACCTCCGGCGTGACAGGCCAGCATTCTAACCAGCTGAACTACCGCTCCGTACTTGAAACCTTCCCCAGAAGCACGCTCCTGGAGATATGAAAGCCCCTGACGTATCAGGGGCTTTCTTGAAACTGGCGGAGCGGACGGGACTCGAACCCGCGACCTCCGGCGTGACAGGCCAGCATTCTAACCAGCTGAACTACCGCTCCACATTTCAAAACAGCTATCGGGGTTTAGCCCTGGTGGGTGCTGAGGGGATCGAACCCCCGACCCTCTCCGTGTAAAGGAGACGCTCTACCGCTGAGCTAAGCACCCGTGCTGAGCAGATTAGTTTACAGCATCCTTCAGGGCTTTGCCAGCCTTGAACGACGGATTGTTGGAAGCGGCAATCTTGATGGTGTCACCAGTCTTCGGGTTGCGGCCAGTGCGCTCGGCGCGCTCACGCACCTGGAAGGTACCGAAACCGACCAGCGTCACCGCTTCGCCATTCTTCAGGGCCTTGGTGATTTCGCCGATGATCGCATCGACGGCACGACCGGCTTCGGCCTTGGTCAGATCAGCTGCAGCGGCGACGCCATCGATCAATTCGGTCTTGTTCATTTGGTAAAGCTCCCTGTGCGGTTTGCCGCGGAATCGGATGACAGCCTGTCGGGATACGCGATACCAACAGGCTGAAGGTTTTTTAGGTGTCAGCGGCCGTTGGCCAACTTACAAGAGCTGCTTTTATACCAGCGCCCCCTACCCCGCGCAAGCTGGAAAAGCCTTGAATCACGCGGGTTTTGGCGGTTTATGCCGGCAAGCTTCAATGCTTGACACGCGTCCCCGTACCACCCTTGCCCTTGCCACGCACCGTGACACGCTGCGCAGTCTTGCTCGCCGCAGGCTTCCTGGCGGCCTTGCGCACCTTGGGCCGGGTCGGACGTTCAAGTGCGATATCAAGCACCTCATCAATCCACTTCACCGGCACGATGGTCAGGCCCTCGGTGACATTGGCCGGAATATCGGCCAGGTCCTTGCGGTTTTCCTCCGGGATGATCACCGTGGTGATCCCGCCACGCAGTGCGGCCAGCAGCTTTTCCTTCAATCCACCGATGGCGGTGACACGGCCACGCAGGGTGATCTCACCGGTCATCGCCACATCCGCACGCACCGGCACCTTGGTCAGGCAGGACACCAGGGCGGTGACCATGGCGATACCAGCACTCGGGCCATCCTTTGGGGTGGCGCCATCGGGCACGTGGACGTGGAGGTCATGTTTTTGCAGGAAATCGACATTGATGCCGAGCAGGGCAGCACGCGAACGCACCACCGACAACGCCGCAGTGGCCGATTCCTTCATCACATTGCCCAACTGTCCGGTCAGGGTGACCGCACCCTTGCCCGGCACCAGGGCCGATTCAATCTGCAGCAGTTCGCCGCCCACTTCCGTCCATGCCAGACCGGTGACCAGGCCGATTTCGTTCTGTTCTTCGGCACGGCCGAAATCAAAACGCCGCACGCCCAGGTAGGCATCCAGGTTGGCCGGATCCACCACCACCAGCACACTGGTTGCACTCTTGCCTCGACCACGCTTGACCGGCTTGATCCCCTTCGGCCCGGCCAGTGCGATCTGCTTGACCACCTTGCGGCAGATCTTGGCAATCTCTCGCTCCAGGTTGCGCACCCCCGATTCACGGGTGTAGTAGCGCACGATGTCGCGCAGCGCCTCCTGCTCCACCTCCAGTTCGCCATCCTTCAGGCCATTGGCCTTGAGCTGCTTGGGCAGCAGGTAGCGGCTGGCAATGGCGAGCTTTTCATCCTCGGTATAGCCGGGAATTCGGATCACTTCCATGCGGTCCAGCAGCGGACCGGGAATGTTGAGCGAGTTGGAGGTAGCGACAAACATCACTTCGGAAAGGTCCAGGTCGACCTCGAGGTAATGGTCGTTGAACGCATGGTTCTGCTCCGGATCAAGCACTTCCAGCAACGCCGAGGACGGGTCGCCACGGAAGTCCATGCTCATCTTGTCGATCTCATCGAGCACGAACAGCGGGTTCTTGCTGCCGACCTTGTTGAGGTTCTGCACCACGCGGCCGGGCATCGAGCCGACATAGGTGCGGCGATGACCGCGGATCTCGGCTTCGTCGCGCACCCCGCCCAGGCTCATGCGCACGAACTTGCGGTTGGTCGCCTTGGCGATGGATTGACCCAGCGAGGTCTTGCCCACGCCAGGCGGGCCAACCAGGCACAGGATCGGCCCGCGCATCTGCTTGACCCGCGACTGTACCGCCAGATATTCCAGGATGCGCTCCTTGACCTTTTCCAGGCCGTAGTGATCGGCATCCAGGGTTTCCTGGGCAACCGCAAGGTCCTTGCGCACCTTGCTGCGCTTGTTCCACGGCACCCCAAGCAGCCAGTCCAGATAATTGCGCACCACGGCCGCCTCGGAGGACATCGGTGACATCTGCTTGAGCTTGGCCAACTCGGCGCGCGCCTTGGTCTCCACCGGCTTGGGCATCCCTGCTTCGCCAATCTTGCGCGCCAGCGTCTCCAGCTCATCGGGCGCATCATCCAGGTCACCCAGTTCTTTCTGGATGGCCTTCATCTGTTCATTCAGGTAGTACTCGCGCTGGCTCTTTTCCATCTGCGACTTGACCCGACCGCGGATGCGCTTTTCCAGCTGCTGCACATCCAGCTCGCCGTCGACCAGACCGACCAGCATTTCCAGACGCTCGGCGACGGACAGGGTCTCCAGCAGCTTCTGCTTGTCGGCCAGGCGTACCCCCAGGTGCGCAGCAACGGTATCGGCCAGGCGCTCGGGTTCCTCGATGCCTGCCAGGGTCTGCAGCAACTCCGGCGGCAGCTTGCGGTTGGTCTTGACGTACTGCTCGAACAGCGACATCAGCGAACGGGCCACCGCACGCACCTGCCGGCTGTCCTCGCCCTCGGTATCGGCCAGCTCACGGCCATCGCCGTGCAGGGCTCCGTGCTCTTCGACCACCTTGTCCACTGCGGCACGGGCCACACCTTCCACCAGCACCTTGACGGTACCGTCGGGCAGCTTGAGCAGCTGCAGTACCTGGGCCAGGGTGCCGATCGGGAACAGCTGCTCCCCGGTGGGGTCATCGATGTCGGCCGAGGTCTGGGCAACCAGCAGGATGCGCTTGTCTGCATCCATCGCCAATTCCAGGGCACGCATGGATTTATCACGCCCCACAAACAGCGGGATCACCATGTGCGGAAACACCACCACATCGCGCAAAGGCAGCACGGGCAGGTGGATAACGTCGTTACGGGAAGCAGCCATGGGGATTCTCTCGGACTGGTGAGGCAATAAACGCCGATGGCCCCGTTATGGGGCCATCGGCGTCTACTTGCAAGGGGCGAAGATGCAGCTCAGTCGCCTGAAGCTGCCTTGGCCGGAGCCTCCGGCGTGGCATAGATCAGATACGGCTCGGACTTCTGCTCGATCACCGATTCATCCACCACCACCTTGGTGACATTTTCAGCCGACGGCAGCTCGTACATGGTGTCCAGCAACACCGATTCAACGATGGTGCGCAGGCCACGTGCGCCGGTCTTGCGCTTGAGTGCCTTCCTGGCGATTGCCGACAGCGCATCCGGGCGGAATTCCAGCTCGACGCCTTCCATCTCGAACAGCTTCTTGAACTGCTTGGTAATGGCGTTCTTGGGCTCGGTCAGGATCTGCACCAGCGCCGCCTCATCGAGCTCTTCCAGCGTGGCCACCACCGGCAGACGGCCGACGAACTCAGGGATCAGACCAAATTTCACCAGGTCTTCCGGTTCGACCTGGGCCAGCACCTTGCCTACTTCCTGCTTGCGCTCGCTCGACTTCACCTTGGCACCAAAGCCAATGCTGCCGGCATCGGTGGAACGGGCAGCAATCACCTTGTCCAGCCCGGCGAACGCGCCGCCACAGATGAACAGGATGTTCTTGGTGTCCACCTGCAAAAATTCCTGCTGCGGATGCTTGCGCCCACCCTGCGGCGGCACGCTGGCCACGGTGCCTTCGATCAGTTTGAGCAGCGCCTGCTGCACGCCTTCACCGGAGACATCACGGGTGATCGACGGGTTCTCGCTCTTGCGCGAGATCTTGTCGATTTCATCGATGTAGACAATGCCCTGCTGCGCCTTTTCGACGTCGTAATCACACTTCTGCAGCAGCTTCTGGATGATGTTCTCCACGTCCTCGCCGACATAACCGGCTTCGGTCAGCGTGGTCGCATCGGCCATGGTGAACGGCACATTGAGCATGCGCGCCAGGGTTTCGGCCAGCAGCGTCTTGCCCGAACCGGTCGGGCCGACCAGCAGGATGTTGGACTTGGCCAGCTCGACGTCATCACTCTTCTGGCGGCTCTCGATGCGCTTGTAGTGGTTGTACACCGCCACCGCCAGGGTGCGCTTGGCGCGGTTCTGGCCGATCACGTACTGGTCCAGGACCTCGAGGATTTCCTTCGGCTTGGGCAGCGAGCTGCGCGCCGAGGAAGCCTTTTCTTCCAGCTCCTCACGAATGATGTCATTGCACAGCGCTACGCATTCATCACAGATGAATACGCTGGGGCCGGCAATCAACTTCCGGACCTCGTGCTGGCTCTTTCCACAGAACGAGCAGTAGAGGATCTTGCCGCCGTCTGCGGAACGCCCTTGCCGGTCTTCAGTCATGCTTCGCTTATCCAGTTGCTCCCTGCAAGATGCAGAGGTATATGTTCGAGAATAGCACAGGGCCGGGAGGACTCCCGCCCTACCCCGACCCTGCCTTTACCACTTTATTTTCAATCACTTGCCAAGTGTTTACACCGGCTGGATCGATTCCTCGGGGCGACGTTCCAGTACCTGGTCGACCAGGCCATAGGCCTGCGCCTCGAAGGCACTCTTGAAATTGTCGCGCTCGGTATCGCGTGCGATGGTCTCCAGGCCCTGCCCGGCGTGCTTGGCCAGCACTTCGTTCAGGCGTGAGCGCAGGGTCAGGATCTCACGGGCATGGATATCGATGTCGGTCGCCTGGCCCTGGTAGCCGCCCAGCGGCTGGTGGATCATCACCCGCGAATTGGGCAGTGCAAACCGCTTGCCCGCCGCACCGGAAGCCAGCAACAGCGCGCCCATCGAACAGGCCTGGCCGACACAGATGGTGCTCACATCCGGGCGGATGTACTGCATGGTGTCGTAGATGGCCATACCGGCGGTAACCACGCCACCAGGCGAGTTGATGTAGATGCTGATGTCTTTTTCCGGATTTTCTGCTTCCAGAAACAGCAGCTGCGCCACCACCAGGTTGGCCATATGGTCGTCAATCGGGCCGACCAGAAAGATCAGGCGCTCCTTGAGCAAACGCGAGTAGATGTCGTACGAACGCTCTCCACGAGCGGTCTGTTCGACCACCATCGGAACCAGGTTCAAGGCTTTGGTTCGGTTGTCCATTCACGGGCACCTGTATCTGAAGGAATCGCCCCACGCCATCGGGCGCGGGGGCGTTGGCCGTTTGTGCTGGCCAGTGTTACGGGCGGATCGCTTCCTGGAAGCTCAGGCTGCGCTCGGTGTGCTGCGCGCGCTCGGCAATCCAGTCGATGACCTGCTCTTCCATCACACGGCCCTGCAGGTTCTGCATCATCTGGGGGTCCTTGCGATACATCTCAACCACCTGCTCCGGCTCTTCATAGGTCGAGGCGATCAGGTTCAGGGTTTCATTCAGACGGGCAGGCTCCAGGCGCAGCTGGTTCAGACGTGCGATTTCACCAACCAGCAGCCCCACCAACACGCGCTTGCGGGCCGCGTCCATGAAGCCGTTGTGCGCATCGGCCGGGATCTCGCCCGGGTTGCCACCCTGGCGACGGATCTGCTCAAGCTGCTGGGCCAGCATATTGCGGGCCTCGTTCTCGACCAGGCGCGCCGGCAGCTCGATGTGCGCATACGCGGCAATCAGCTGTTCGCCGACTTCACGACGCAGACGGTTCATCAGCGCACCCTTGAGCTCGCGCTGCAGGTTGGTACGGATATCGGCGCGGAACTGCTCGACATCGCCGCCCTTCACGCCAAAGCTCTTGATGAACTCGGCATCGACTTCCGGCAGCACGGCTTCGGCCACATCGACTGCCTTGACAGTGACCTGGGCGGTCTTGCCTGCCAGCTGGGCTACCCGCCAGTCAGCCGGGAAATCGACATCCAGGGTCTTTTCCTCACCCTTGGCAAGACCCACCAGGGCCTGCTCGATCGGAGCGAACATCATTCCGCCACCGATCAACACCTGGCCCTTTTCGGCACCCTCGGCAGGCAGACGCTCGCCATCAACGACCGAGAAGGTCTCCACCGCAACCAGGTCGCCTTCCTTTGCTGCACGGCTGACCGGGACAAAGCTGCGACGCTGCAGGCGCAGGTTTTCGATCATCTGCTCGATATCGGCATCGGTGATCTCGGCAACATCCCGCACAACGGTCAACTTGCTGACATCGATCTCACCGAATTCGGGAACCAGGTCAACCGTGGCAACAAACTCCAGCTCGCTTTCGCCAGCCTTCTCGATACGCGGCATGCCGGCAACCCGCAGCTCATTGCTGCGGATGGCCGAATCAAAACTTTCACGCAACAGGCCTTCGATTGCCTCACCGCGAACCTGTGCGCCAAAACGCTGCTCAACCACCTTGGCCGGCACCTTGCCCGGGCGGAAGCCCTTGATGCGCACATTGCGGCCGATTTCGGCCAGTCGACCAGCAACCAGGGACTGCAGGCGGTCTTCCGGCAGGGTGATGGACAGGCGGCGCTCCAGCGTGCCGGTGGTTTCAATCGAAGCTTGCATGTTGACTCCTGCCACCGGCAGCTCTCTGCCGCCGGCTCGATGTGGAAGAGAAACGGTTTAAAGACGAAGGGAATCAGTAAAACCCTTCACAGCCCTGTAGTTTGGCGTATAACGCCGCTGGCCGCCAGCGGGCAACGTGCCCGACTTCAACAAGGCCGTGACGGGCCTGGGACTGGTGCGAAAGGGGGGACTCGAACCCCCACGTCTTGCGACACTGGAACCTAAATCCAGGGCGTCTACCAATTCCGCCACTTTCGCAACTGCGAGGGGCCGCATTGTCGCAGCTTCACTGGCAAAGAAAAAGGCATCTGCTCGATGCAGATGCCTTGGTCTTGGTGGGCTGTCAAGGATTCGAACCTTGGACCTATTGATTAAGAGTCAACTGCTCTACCAACTGAGCTAACAGCCCTGAAATCTTGACCCGCCAAGTCAATACCTCTGCGGATCAGGCGCCCGCCTTCAAAAAGCGGGCCATTCTTGCGGATGTAAAAAGCCATTCGTCTGGCGAATGGCTTCTTGTTTGGTGGGCTGTCAAGGATTCGAACCTTGGACCTATTGATTAAGAGTCAACTGCTCTACCAACTGAGCTAACAGCCCTGAAACATGCGAGTCACATTATAGTGAACTCTTTGGCCTTTGCAAGCCATGACCCTGAATAATTCAGAACCACTTGAAACAATGGGGTGGCTGAGGGGATTCGAACCCCCGACCACCGGAATCACAATCCGGTACTCTAACCAACTGAGCTACAGCCACCATTGAATTTTTGTCCCCGCCGCGTACAACCAGAACTGGTGCGCCCGACAGGAATCGAACCTGTAACCGCCGGCTTAGAAGGCCGGTGCTCTATCCAGTTGAGCTACGGGCGCCCTTCTGGATGTCGCAGCCAACTCACACCCGAAAAGATGGCGAATTGGTCGGGGTAGAGGGATTCGAACCCCCGACATCCTGCTCCCAAAGCAGGCGCGCTACCAGACTGCGCTATACCCCGGCGGTAAATCCCCCGAGGTCATCCCCCGAAGAGCGGCTATTGTGTCGTTCCCCCTGCCGCCTGTCAACGGTTTTTTTCACACAAGCCAAACTCGGCTAAGCTTGCGGGAGCCTTGGAACTGCAGCACCTGCTCAATCACATTGAGGCACTATGCGTAGTGGCAACCCCGCACTGAAGGAAGACACTTTCCTGGACCTGCACAGCGGCACTGTCGTCGGCCGCAACGCCCAGGCGATGAGCCTGAATGGCACCGTCAACAAGACCGGCCTGCTGCTGTTGCTTGCCGTTCTCACGGCTGCTTTTTCCTGGCATGCCAGCTTTGATGCCACTGGCCAGCTGCTGCCAGCGGCCACGCTGTACCTGTACGGCGGCCTGATTGGCGGCCTGATCCTGGCCCTGATCACGATCTTCAAACAGCAATGGGCCCCGGTCACCGCGCCGCTCTATGCGCTGGTGGAGGGGCTTTTCCTGGGCACGGTCTCGGCCATGTACGAAGCCCGTTTTGACGGCATCGTGCTGCAGGCGGTGATCCTGACCTTCGGCACGCTGCTGGCCCTGCTGGCGGCCTACCGCTCCGGCCTGATCCGCGCCACCGAGAACTTCAAGCTCGGCGTGGTCGCTGCCACCGGCGGCATTGCCCTGGTCTACCTGGCCACCATCGTGCTGGGCTTTTTTGACATCAACATCCCCTATATCCACGAATCCGGCCTGATCGGGATTGGCTTCAGCCTGTTCGTCGTGGTCATTGCCGCGTTGAACCTGGTACTGGACTTTGACTTCATCGAATCCGGGGTGGACGCCGGGGCACCGAAGTACATGGAGTGGTATGCCGCCTTCGGCCTGATGGTCACCCTGGTCTGGCTGTACCTGGAATTCCTGCGCCTGCTCTCCAAGCTGCAGTCACGCGACTGACGCCGGCAGCGTCAGGCCGGCAGCATCAACAAGGGCGCCGCAAGGCGCCCTTGTCTTTTACGAGAAGTAAATTTCCTGCCCGGGACCGGGCCCTCAGCCCACAGCACCCGAGTGCCCGAGCTGGCAGGCGCCGCCCGGCGCCCACCCTCCCCGCCGTAAACGACCTGTCACAGCGACGGACAACGGATGAGAAAAGGAATCGCCGACAAAACGAAGGGGCGCCTCGCGGCGCCCCTTCGTAACCTGGCAGGGTCAGCAGCCGGTTACAGGCGGCTGGCGATGGCCTTGGCAAAGTCCATGGTCGAACCGGTGCCACCGAGGTCGCCGGTCAGCGAGTCCTTGGCTTCCATGGTGGCAATGATCGCCTTGCGCAGACGCTCGGCATTGGCCTGCTGGCCGATGTGCTCGAGCATCTGCACCGCTGCCAGCAGCAGGGCGCACGGGTTGGCCTTGCCCTGGCCGGCGATGTCCGGGGCGGTGCCGTGGACGGCTTCGAAGATCGCCGCGTCCTTGCCGATGTTGGCACCCGGGGCCAGGCCCAGGCCGCCGACCAGGCCGGCACACAGGTCAGACAGGATGTCGCCGAACAGGTTGGTGGTCACGACCACGTCGAACTGTTCCGGGCGCATCACCAGCTGCATGCAGGCGTTGTCGACGATCATTTCCTGGAATTCGATTTCCGGGTACTCGGCAGCCACTTCACGCGCCACCTTCAGGAACAGGCCCGAGGTCGACTTGATGATGTTGGCCTTGTGCACCGCAGTGACCTTCTTGCGGCCGTTGGCCTTGGCCAGCTCGAAGGCGTAGCGCACGACGCGCTCGGAGCCCTTGCGGGTCACGCGGGTGATCGACACGGCGGTCTCGCCGTCAGCCGAGACTTCCTGGCCTTCGGAGATGTAGGCGCCTTCGGTGTTTTCACGCACCGTGATCATGTCGATGTTTTCGTAGCGCGACTTGGTGTTCGGGAAGGACACCACCGGACGCACGTTGGCGTACAGGTCGAAGTGACGGCGCAGCGAGACGTTGATCGAGGTGAAACCACCACCGACCGGGGTGGTCAGCGGCGACTTCAGCACCACCTTGTTGCGGGCGATCGAGTCCAGGGTCACCTGCGGCATCAGGTCACCGTGCTTTTCCAGAGCAACCACACCGGCGTCGGCTTCTTCGTACTGCAGGCCAGCGCCCAGCTTGTCGAGGATGAACAGGGTGGCATCCATGATTTCCGGGCCGATGCCGTCGCCACGGATAACGGTGATTGTCTGGGTCATTGTTGGATTTTCCGAAACGGGGAAGGAAATGCGCCCTTGCCGCCGACCACGGCAGGCAAGGGGCCGCAAAAGCGGTTTCAGTTGACAATTATGCCCGATCCGGCCGGTTTGACCCAAACCGACCTTGGTCGCAGGTTCAGCTGTGGTCGTGCACCGCCGGTGCCGGCGCCCCGGCTTCGAGCTGGTCCAGGAAGTCCACTGCCCGGCGCAGATGCGGGATCACGATCGAACCACCCACCACCAGGCCCACGGAAAAGGTCTCGAAGAACTCCTCGCGGCTGACTCCGGCCTCCTTGCACTGGGCCACGTGGTAACTGATGCAGTCATCACAGCGCAGCACCAGCGAGGCGACCAGGCCGAGCAGCTCCTTGGTCTTCACATCAAGCGCGCCGGCCTGGTAGGTCTGGGTGTCGAGGGCGAAGAAGCGGCGCACCACCTGGTTGGGCTCGGCCAGGATGCGCTCGTTCATGCGCTTGCGGAACGCGGTGAACTCGGCCAGGCGGTCGTTCTGGCCATCCCCTGCTGCGGTACTCATGCCGGCGCCTGCCCTGCCAGCAGCGGCTCCAGCTTGCCCTGACGGTGCAGCGCGATCATGTCGTCATAACCACCGACATGGAAATCGCCAATGAAAATCTGCGGCACACTGGTGCGACGGGTCAGCGCCATCATCTTTTCCCGCTGCTCCGGGTCCAGGTCGATGCGTACCTCGGTCCACTGCGCCCCCTTGCTCTGCAGGAAGTTTTTGGCTGCCACGCAGTACGGGCAGACCAGAGTGGAATAAATCGTAATGGGCGGCTGGCTACTCACAGCGGGAACTCCTGGGGATCATGGGTGTCACTATGGTAGCGGTCGGCGCCGAAAACCATGGCCAAGCCTGGAAAACTGCGTCTTGACCATCACTTCACCCGTTGCGGGCGCAAAGGCCGCACCCTTGTTTGACCGATTGGAGTTGAAACATCGTGCGACGCCTGCTGCTTGCTACTGCCCTCACCTGTTGCCTGGGCCTGCCCAGCGCACTGGCGCAATCACAGGGCCTGCCGGACATCGGCTCCTCGGCCGGCGAGCTGCTGACCCCGGCCAGGCAGGCCGAATACGGCGCCATGTTCCAGCGCGAGCTGCGCAACTACGGCTACCTGCTGGATGACCCGCTGACCGACCAGTGGCTGGAGGATGTCGGCCGCCCACTGGGGGCGGCCTCGGCACAGCCGCAGCAGCGCTATACCTTCTTCATGCTGCGCGACCGCCAGATCAACGCCTTTGCCACCCTCGGCGGCTATATCGGCATGAACGCCGGGCTGGTGCTGATGGCCGAGCGCGAGGACGAGGTCGCCGCCGTGCTGGCCCACGAAGTGGCACACGTGACCCAGCAGCATGTGCTGCGCGGGGTCGAACGGGCGCAGCGCGACCAGATCCCGATCCTGCTGGGGATGCTGGCCGCGGTGATCGCCGCCCAGCAAGCCGGCGGCAGCTCAGCCGGCGAGGCGACGATGGCCTCGATCACCAGCGCGATGGGACTGATGCAGCAACGCCAGATCAACTACACCCGCTCCAATGAATCCGAAGCCGACCGGCTGGGCATCCGCACCCTGTCGCGCAGCGGCTACGACGTCGATGCCATGGCCGGCGCCTTCCAGCGCATGGAGGCGGCGACCCGCTCCAATACCGGTGGCTACCAGGTACCGGAGTTCCTGCGCACCCACCCGGTCAATGTCACCCGCATCAGCGAGGCCAAGCAGCGCGCCGAGCAGATCCGCAACGAACAACCATTGGTGATCCCTGCGCTGCCGGCCCTGCCGCCACCGCCATCGTCAGCGACTGAAAGTGGCCGTCTGCCGGAGCTGGAGCGCAGTTCGCTGCTGCCTGAGCTGCCGGGCCTGAGCATGGACCTGAGCCAGATCCAGCGCCCAGCCCCGGGCAGCCAGTTCCGCTGGGCGCAGGAGCGTCTGCGGGTACTCAGTGCACCGACCACCGCAGCGGCCCTGGCCGAATATGAAGCGCTGGCCAAGCGCCAGGCCGAGGGCCTGGACCCGGCGCAGCAGCACGGCGTCGCCCTGGCCCGGCTGCAGGCCGGTGGCAATCCGCGTGACATCGCCCTGTCCCTGCAGGCCCTGCTGCAGGAACACCCGGACACGTTGTGGATCGAGCTGCCACTGGCCCAGGCCTGGGCCCGCGCCGGCGAGGCCGAGCGCGCCGATGCCATCCTCCAGCGCGCGGCCCGGCGCCTGCCCGGCAACCGTGCCGTGGCACTGACCCATGCCCAGATCCTCAATGCCCGCGGCAGTACCGCTGCCGCACAACAGGCGCTGGCGTTGCTGCGTCCGCTTGCCGGCGATGGCCAGAGCACCCCGGAATTGCAGCGGCAACTGGCCCGGGCCTGGGAACTGGCCGGCGACCCGGTACGTGCCGGCGAGGCCCATGCCGAAGCCAGCTGGCTCAGCGGCCGCGCCGAGCAGGCGCTGCTGCAGCTGCAGACCCTCAAGCACCAGCAGCAGCTGGATTACATCAGCCAGGCGCGCATAGATGCCCGGATCGAGGCCCTCACCCCGGAGGTCCTGGAGCGCAAACGGCAGGGTATCTACGACCGGGATCTGGAACCGAACGGCTGACCCTGTCATCGTGGTGTCACCAAACTGTCGCTAAATGGCGGCGGTTACTTAAATATCCAGCCGGTGCAACGTGCTCAAGCGCATTCTGATCGTTGATGACGAACCTGCCATCCGTGACATGGTGGCCTTCGCCCTGCGCCGCGGTGAATATGACCCGGTGCATGCCGGAGATGCCCGCCAGGCACAAAATGCCATCGCCGAACGGGTGCCGGACCTGATCCTGCTGGATTGGATGCTGCCGGGCACCAGCGGGCTGGAGCTGGCCCGTCGCTGGCGGCGTGAAGCACTGACCCGCGACATCCCGATCATCATGCTGACCGCGCGCGGTGAGGAAAATGACCGGGTGGGCGGGCTGGAAGCCGGCGTCGATGACTATGTGGTCAAGCCGTTCTCGGCCCGCGAGCTGCTGGCACGGATCCGCGCGGTGCTGCGGCGTAACCGCCAGGAAGATGAGGACGGCAATGTCACCGTCGGCAACCTGCGCATCGATGGCGCCGCCCATCGGGTGTACTGCAACGACACCCCGGTGCCGATCGGCCCCACCGAGTACCGCCTGCTGTACTTCTTCATGACCCACCCCGACCGCGTCTACAGCCGCAGCCAGCTGCTCGATCACGTCTGGGGCGGCAGTGTCTATGTGGAGGAACGCACCATCGATGTGCATATCCGCCGCCTGCGCAAGACCCTGGAGCCGTTTGCCGCCCAGGAGATGGTGCAGACCGTGCGCGGCGCCGGCTACCGCTTTTCTGCCGCGGCCTGAGCACGCCCCGATGCCCCGTGCCATTGCCGGGGTGCGGTGCTATAACCGGGTGAGCTCCTTGACCCGGCCCTGAAGTGAACTTGTTTGACGGACGTCCCATGCAGCGTCATCTGCGTTCGGCCTGGCTCAGAACGCTGGCCTATTCCTTCCTGTGGCTCTGTCTTGCCGCACTTGTCGGCGCGTTGGCCGGGCAGGTGTGGATGGCGCTGGCCATTGTCGCCATCCTCACCCTAGGCTGGCACCACTGGCGGCTGCGCGGGCTGATCCTGCGCAGCCTGTCGCGCCGACGCCTACCGCCAGCCACCGGCAGCAGCAGCTGGGACGCGCTGGAAAACCTGATTGCCCACAACCAGCGCCAGACCCGTGCGCGCAAGCGCCGGCTGCTGGAGATGCTGCAGGCCTACCGTGCCGCCGCCGACGCCCTGCCCGATGCTGTGGTGGTGGTGGACCGCAATACGCAACGGATCGAATGGTTCAACCAGGCCGCCGGGCCCTTGCTCGGGCTGCAGGGCATGGCCGATCGCGGCAAGGCCCTGGTACAACGCCTGCAGCCGATGCCGCTGGCGCACTGGCTGACCGCCGGCCGTCATGCCGAACCGATCCTGGATGCCACCTCGCCACACGATCCCAATATCCGCCTGCACCTGCGCCTGGTGCCGTATTCGGACCACCGCTGGCTGCTGGTTGCCCGTGATGTCACCAAGCTGCTGCACCTGGAGCGGGTACGCCGCGATTTTGTCGCCAATGTCTCGCATGAGCTGCGTACCCCGCTGACCGTGGTGCATGGCTACCTGGACATGATGGAACCGGAGGATTTCCCCGGTACCGGGCCGATGCTGGAGGAAATGCGCAAACAGTCCCAGCGCATGACCCAGCTGGTGGAGGACCTGCTGACCCTGTCGCGGCTGGAGGCACAGTCACCGGGCGAACTGGACAACGTATCGATGGCGCCGGTGCTGGCCACCCTGCAGCGCGAGGCCAACGCGCTGAGCCAGGGGCGGCACCGGGTCACGCTCGAGGATGACGGCACGGTGGACCTGCTCGGCTCGGTGCGCGAGCTGCACAGCGCCTTCTCCAACCTGGTCAGCAATGCGGTGCGCTATACCCCGGAAGGCGGCAGCATCGCCATCCGGCTGGCCCGCGAAGGCCAGGGCGCCACCCTGAGCGTGCGTGATACCGGTTACGGCATTGCCAGCCAGCACATCCCGCGGCTGACCGAACGCTTCTACCGGGTGTCTTCCAGCCGCTCACGCGAGAGCGGCGGCACCGGGCTGGGCCTGTCCATCGTCAAGCACATCCTGGGCCTACACAACGCACACCTGGTGATCCATAGTGAAGTCGGTAAAGGCAGCGAGTTTTCCTGCCGGTTTGATGCCAGCCACGTCACCGTGCGCAACGATACCGACAGCGTCCCGAAGGAGCCCGCAACACCATGATTTCAGCGCCCAGCCCCACCCAGCCACGCCCCGACAACGACCTGTTGCGTGACCCGGCGCTGTACATCAACCGCGAGCTGTCACAGCTGGACTTCAACTTCCGGGTCATGGCCCAGGCCCGCGACGAGCGCGTGCCGCTGCTGGAGCGGCTGCGCTTTTTGTGCATTTCCTGCACCAACCTGGACGAGTTTTTCGAGATCCGCGCCGCCACCGTGCGCCATGCGCAGGAATTCGGCCTGCCACCGGCGCCGGATGGGATGAGCCCGCAGGCGATCCTGGGCGCCATCCACGACCGCTCCGCCCGCCTGGTGCAGGAGCAGTACGACTGCTGGAACAACGTGCTGCGCCCGGCCCTGTCCGAGGCCGGGGTGGAAGTGATTGCCCGCGACCAGTGGGATGCCCGCCAACGGCGCTGGCTGCGCGCGTATTTCCGCCATGAAATCCTGCCGGTGCTCTCACCGCTGGGGCTGGATCCGGCCCACCCGTTCCCGCGCATCCTCAACAAGACCCTGAACATCGTGGTCATGCTCAAGGGCGTGGATGCCTTCGGGCGTGCCGGCCACATGGCCATCGTGCGCGCCCCGCGCTCGCTGCCACGGATCATCAAGCTGCCCGAGCGCGTGGCCGGCCCGCACAGCTTCGTGTTCCTGTCCTCGGTGCTGTCGGCCTTCGTCGAGGAGATGTTCCCGGGCATGGAGGTCGAAGGTGCCTACCAGTTCCGGGTCACCCGCAACTCCGAGCTGATCGTCGACGAAGAAGAAGTGGAGAACCTGGCGCTGGCCCTGCGCGACGAGCTGGTGACCCGCGGCTACCGGCCGGCGGTGCGGCTGGAAATCGCCCATGACTGCCCGCGTCCGATCGTGCGCCAGCTGCTGCAGAACTTCGAGCTGCCCGACAACGCCGCTTACTACATCGATGGCCCGGTCAACCTGAACCGGGTCATCCAGGTGTATGACATGGCCGACCGCCCGGACCTGAAATACCCGCCGATGAGCCAGCGCACGGTGGTCGAACCGGAGGCGATCTTCGCCACCGTGGCCCAGCGTGACCTGCTGCTGCACCACCCGTTTGACAGCTTCTCCAGCGTGATCGAGCTGATCCGCCAGGCCGCCACCGACCCCAACGTGCTGGCGATCAAGCAGACGCTGTACCGCACCGGCAAGGATTCGGCCATCGTCGATGCGCTGATCCAGGCCGCGCGCAACGGCAAGGATGTCACCGTGGTGGTGGAACTGCGCGCCCGCTTCGACGAGGACGCCAACCTGGGGGTGGCCGACCGCCTGCAGGAGGCAGGGGTACAGGTGGTCTACGGAGTGGTCGGCTACAAGACCCACGCCAAGATGCTGCTGATCGTACGCCGCGAAGGCCGCAAGCTGCGCCGCTATGTCCACCTGGGCACCGGCAACTACCACTCCGGCACCTCCCGCGCCTACACCGACATCGGCCTGATCACCGCCGATGCAGACATCGGCAACGACGTCCACCTGCTGTTCCTGCAGCTGTCCGGGCTGGGCCCGAAAATGAAGCTCAAATGCCTGCTGCAGTCGCCCTTCACCCTGCACAGCGGCGTGCTGGAACGGATCGAGCGCGAAACCCGCTATGCCCTGGCCGGCCGCCCGGCCCGCATCATCGCCAAGATGAACGCCCTCAACGAGGCCCAGGTGGTGCGTGCCCTGTATGCCGCCTCGCAGGCCGGGGTGCAGATCGACCTGATCGTGCGTGGCGCCTGCACCCTGCGGCCGGGGGTGCCCGGGGTCTCGGAAAACATCCGCGTGCGCTCGATCGTCGGCCGCTTCCTGGAACACAGCCGGGTCTACTGGTTCGGCAACGATGGTGCCCCGGAGCTGTTCTGCGCCAGCGCCGACTGGCTGGAGCGCAACCTGCTGCGACGGGTGGAGACCTGCTTCCCGATCCGCGACCAGAAGCTGGCCAGGCGTGTCTACAACGAGGTGTTGCTCAACTACCTGGAGGACAACCTCAATGCCTGGCAACTGCAGGCCGATGGCAGCTACCTGCCGGTAAGCCCGGCACCCGGGCAGATCCCGCATTCGGCCCAGCTGACCCTGCTGGAAGGCATCTGAGCAGCTCCTGAAACGGTCACGCCCTGCCGAGGCCTTCGGCTACCATTGCGCCATGCCCAATACTTTCCAGACCCCAGAACCGATCCAGGAGGGCGACCTGCTGGCGGCCATCGATCTTGGCTCCAACAGCTACCACATGATCATTGCGCGCTACCTGCTCGGGCAGTTGCGCGTTGTCGACCGGCTGCGCGAAACCGTGCGCATGGCCGACGGTCTGGATGCCAAGGGCGGCTTGTCCGAGCAGGCGCAGCAGCGGGCACTGGCGTGCCTGGCACGCTTTGGCCAGCGCATCCGTGACCTGCCCGACGTCCGGGTACGGGCACTGGCCACCAATACGGTGCGCAAGCTGCGCGACCCGCGCGCCTTCCTGGTTGCCGCCGAGGCCGCGCTGGGCCATCCGGTGGAAGTGGTTTCCGGGCGTGAGGAAGCGCGCCTGATCTACCTGGGGGTTGCCCATGCCCAACCGCCCAAGCCGGGGCAGCGCCGGCTGGTGATCGATATCGGTGGCGGCTCGACCGAATTCATCATCGGCAGCAGCTTCCTGCCGATCGAGCGTGAAAGCCTGCAGGCCGGCTGCATCGCCTCGACCCGGCGTTTTTTCCCCGATGGCAAGCTCAGCCGCAAGCGCTGGCGTGACGCCCTGAACACCATCGGCGCCGAGTTCCAGTCCATTTCCAGCCGCTACCGCGCACTGGGCTGGGATGAGGCGGTGGGTTCGTCGGGCACACACAAGGCGATCAGCGAAATCTGCCAGAAGATGAAGCTGTCCAAGGGCGCGATCACCGCCCAGGCCCTGCCGCAGCTACGCGACGCCTTGCTGCAGGCCCGCCATATCGACCAGATCGACCTGCCCGGCCTGTCCGATGACCGCCGGCCGATCATTGCCGGCGGCGTGCTGGTGCTGGAGGCGGCGTTCCGCGCGCTGGCACTGGAAAAGCTCAGTGTCAGCAAGGCGGCGATGCGCGAAGGCATCCTGTATGACCTGCTCGGCCGGCATGGCGACAACGACATGCGCGATGCCTCGGTGGCGGCCTTGTGCCAGCGCTATGGGATCGACACCGTGCAGGCGGCGCGGGTGGAGGAAACCGTCCTGCGCCTGTTTGACCAGGTGGCCGGACCATGGCAGCTGGAGGCCGATGATGCCCAGATGCTGCGCTGGGCCGCGCGCCTGCACGAAATCGGCCTGGTGATCTCGCACAACGGCTACCACACCCACGGCGCCTACCTGCTCGAGCACTCCGACATCGCCGGCTTCTCCCGCCAGGAGCAGCAGATGCTGGCCGCGCTGGTGCGCAGCCATCGCCGCAATGTCAGCAGGCATGCCTTTGAAGCCCTGCCTGACCGCCTGTTGGTCACCGCGCGCCGGCTCAGCATGCTGTTGCGCCTTGCCGTGCTGCTGCACCGCTCGCATGAAGCCGACCCGATCAGCCAGCTGGAGTTGCTGGTCGATGAGGACAGCATCACCTTGCAGCTGGACCCGGGCTACCTGAGTACCCGCCCGCTGCTGCAGGCCGACCTGCTGGGCGAGACCCAGGCCAGTGCCAGCCTGGGGTTCCGTTTCCACCCCGGGCTGGACTGATACCACCACCGGCCGGGCACGCCGGCCGCCGCCGCAGCCTGCCGGTACAATAGCCCCCCATGAGTACGTTTTTTCTATCCGACCTGCATCTGGACCCCAGCCGCCCGGAAATCACCGCACTGGCCCTGGCATTCCTGCGTGGCCCGGCACTCCAGGCCGATGCCATCTACCTGCTGGGCGACGTGTTTGAGGCATGGATCGGTGATGACGCCATCCAGCCCCCTGCCGATGCGCTCGCGCAGGCACTGAAGGCGCTGAACGATGCCGGGGTGACGGTGTATTTCATCCACGGCAACCGCGACTTCCTGCTCGGTGCCGACTACGCCACACGTGCCGGCATCCGCCTGCTGCCGGACCCCGCCGTGATTGACCTGTATGGCACCGCGACGATCATCCAGCACGGCGACCTGCTGTGTACCGATGACACCGCTTACCTGGCCTTCCGCGCCCAGGCGCGTGATCCGGCTTTCATCGCCGGCTTCCTGGCGCAAAGCCCGGCCCAGCGCCTTGCCTTTGCCCAGAAAGCCCGCCAGGCCAGTGCCGCCAGCCAGGCGGCAATGAAGGACAGCAACCAGAGCGCGTTCGAGACCATCACCGATGCCACGCCCGAGGCGATCGCCGACACCTTCGCCCGCTTTGGCTGCCAGCGCATGATCCACGGCCATACCCATCGCCCGGCCATCCACCAGCACCTGGTCAATGGCCGTCTGTGCACCCGCGTGGTGCTGGGTGACTGGCATCAACACGGTTCGGTGCTGGCAGTGGATGCCGATGGCATGGCGCTGATCCAGCTGCAGCCGCAGCGCTGAGCCCACGGCAGCGGCAGGCAGGCCCGCAGACCGCGGGGCCTGCAGCGTGCAAACGGCCGCGCCTCTTACAGCGGCCGCGCACAGCCCTGCAACAGCCGCTCTTGATGCTGCCAACGGGCCGTCCACGGATGCAACGCATCGGACATGCCATCGGAGCAGGGACCGGCACTGATGCTCAAGGTCACCGCGGCCCCCTCCAGTTCACCGGCATAGCGCCGGCCGTTGTCCATCGCCTCGACCCGGGCCACGAAATCAACGCCGTCCAGGTTGTCCGGGGAGCTCCAGTGCAGGGCCTGCCCATCCACGCGCACACTCCAGAACGGCTCGTTGCCGAAGGCGATGAACTGCGTCGGCAAGGCCAGTGCGTTGCCTGCGCCAGTGCTGGCGGCATCACCGGGTGCAGCGGCAGGGGCAGTGGCTGGCGTGGGCTCGGCACAGGCGGCCAAGCCGATCACCATCACTGACATCAGTACGCGTTGCCACATCGGAAGCATCTCCAGGGGGTAACCAGTGCCCACCATGCCATGAACCGCGCCGCCAGGCAGCACGCCACTGGCCCCGAGCAAGCACACGCATCCCCAGCAAGACGGCAGCTGCTGGCCAGCGGCCTGCCCGCAGATCACCGCGGCAGAGCGGCGCAACCGCCGGCAGCGTGGCCGACAACAGGCCCTGCGTGCGCGCTGCCACGGTTGCCGCGGCAGCTGCCAGCGACAGGCGCCATTCCTGCGGCGCATGGGGCGGCGGCAGCGGGCAGCGGCGTGCGTGCAATCGGCGGCACCAGGCGGGGGCGCTGATCTGGCCTGCAGTGGATTGCTGCCTCGCCCGCGCTGTATTGAAAGCCTGGCGACCCGCCGCGCCATCGTCGCAGGACACTGCCCGGGCGCGGCAGGTCAAGTGCTGCGCGCACGATCCGGCGGGCACTGCCGGTCGCACTTGCGGCACTCCAGACACTGCCCCAGCGCCCACTGCCGACCGGCCGGCGTCTGTGTCCAGGGCCGCTCGATCCACGGTGGGGCATGCCGCACATGCTGGTCATGGCCGCATGCCAGCTCGGCCACCCAGTCCTGGGCGGCGTCCAGATGAAAACCGACAATCGGTTGCTGCATCACCCTGCCCTGCACTGATCCTCATCACCCAGCGTACGCGCAAGCGGGCATCGCCGGCGCTGCGGCAGGCTGGACATGGCCGGCAGGCAGCGCGGTCCGTCAGCCGGCAGACGGTTCGACCAGCAGCAACAGCTCATCGGCATCGAAACCGGCCAGCAGGCGCGCCTCGTCATTGAACGGCCCGTGCAGGTAACCGCCGGCGTACTCGCCCAACAGCTCGCGGAAGCGGTTGCGCGGCTCCACCCCGGCCTGGCGGCAGTACCAGTGGTACCAGCGGGTACCGGCGGCCACATGCGCCACTTCCTCGCGCAGGATGATCTCCAGCACATCGGCCGTTTCGCCATCGCCGAGCGCGCGCAGCTTGTCGATCATCGCCGGGGTGACATCCAGCCCGCGTGCCTCCAGCAC
This sequence comes from Stenotrophomonas koreensis, assembly GCF_001431525.1. Lineage (GTDB taxonomy): Bacteria > Pseudomonadota > Gammaproteobacteria > Xanthomonadales > Xanthomonadaceae > Stenotrophomonas > Stenotrophomonas koreensis. The sequence goes on along the minus strand of NZ_LDJH01000026.1, from coordinate 22,365 downwards.
CCGTGGCACCAGCGCCATCCGCGCCAGGCCATCGTGGGCGGTTTTCTCGCACATCTCCCACAGCCCGTTGTGGGCCGGGAAATCGGCATAGTCGTGGCCGTGGGCGAGCAGCCGCGCACGCAGCAGGCCGAAATGGCGCGCCTCGTCATCGGCGCAGCTCACCCAGTCCGCCTGGAAGCTGGCCGGCAGGCCACGAAAGCGGTAGACCGCATCCCAGGCCAGGTCGATCGCATTGAGTTCGATATGGGCAATGGCGTGGATGAAGGCCGCCCGTCCGCTGGCCGAGCCCAGGCCGCGGCGCGGCAGCCTGCTGGGGTGCACCAGCTCCAGTCGGGCTGGCCGGCCGGGCATGCAGATCGGCGCCGGCGGCGCAGCTTCGGCCGGGGCCTTGAGCCGGCCATCGCGGAAGGCGGCAGCAAAATGCCGGGTCATCGCCGCCTTGCTGACCGGGTCAGGCTCGGCCAGGCAGGCCTGCGCGGCAAGGTACAGATCGCCGCCGGCCAGTTGGTCCCACTGCACGTTCACTGCGCCAACCGCCCTCAGCCTTCGCGCTTCTGCTTGGCGCCGTCGTTGCGCAGCTGCTGGATGCGCTGGAAGTAGCCCGGCTCGATCCCGGTGACGTACTCGCCGTTGAAGCAGGACGAATCGAACTGGGTCAGCGCCGGGTTGCCTTCGCGCACGGCCGCTTCCAGGTCTTCCAGGTCCTGGTAGATCAGCCAGTCGCAGCCCAGGTGCTGTTCAATCTCTTCCACGCTGCGGCCATGGGCCACCAGCTCCTCGGCCGCCGGCATGTCGATGCCGTAGACGTTGGGATGGCGCACCGGCGGTGCGGCACTGGCCAGGTAGACCTTGCGCGCGCCGGCATCGCGGGCCATCTGCACGATCTGCTGGCTGGTGGTGCCACGCACGATCGAGTCATCCACCAGCAGCACCACGCGGTTGCGGAACTCCAGATGGATCGGGTTGAGCTTACGGCGCACCGATTTCACCCGCTCGCCCTGGCCGGGCATGATGAAGGTGCGGCCGACGTAACGGTTCTTGACGAAGCCCTCGCGGTACTTCACGCCCAGCACGTTGGACATCTCCAGGGCCACATCGCGCGAGGTGTCCGGGATCGGGATGATGGTGTCGATGTCGTGGTCGGGCTTCAGGCGCAGGATCTTCTCGCCCAGCTTGGTGCCCATGCGCATGCGCGCCTTGTGTACCGAGACGTTGTCGATCATCGAATCGGGACGGGCGAAGTAGACATACTCGAAGATGCACGGCGACATCTTGGTCGCGGTGGCGCAGACCTCGCTGTGCAGCTGGCCGTCGTTGGTGATCACCATCGCTTCGCCCGGGGCCAGATCGCGCACGCGGGCAAAGCCCAGTACGTCCAGCGCCACCGATTCGGAGGCCACGATGTACTCCTCACCGGCCTCGGTTTCGCGCTTGCCCAGCACCAGCGGGCGGATGCCATGCGGGTCACGGAAGGCCACCAGGCCCAGGCCCAGCACCAGCGAGACCACCGCATAGCCGCCCTTGCAGCGGCGGTGCACGCCGGCCACGGCCCGGATGGCCGCTTCCGGGGTCAGCATGCGCTGGGCGTCGAGCTCGTAGGCAAACACGTTCAGCAGCACTTCGCTGTCCGAATCGGTATTGATGTTGCGGCGGTCGGCCTCGAACACCTGCTGGCGCAGCGCTTCGGTGTTGATCAGGTTGCCGTTGTGGGCCAGCGCGATGCCGTAGGGCGAGTTGACATAGAACGGTTGCGCCTCGTCCATGCCCGCCGAACCGGCAGTGGGATAGCGCACATGGGCGATGCCGACATGGCCGCGCAGCATCGACATGCGCGCTTCATCAAACACATCGCGTACCAGCCCGTTGCCCTTGTGCACGCGCAGCCGGGTTCCGTTTGCGGTGGCGATACCGGCCGCGTCCTGGCCCCGGTGCTGCAGGACAGTCAGGCCGTCATACAACTGACCGGCGACGTTCGAGGTGCCAACAATTCCGACAATGCCACACATGCTTGCGCGTTCTCCGCGGAAAAACCGTAACGGGGGAAAAGGCCATCAATGGCCGTGGGCGTCGACCCGTGCCGGGTCTGGCGATGGGCGCACCTGCGCCGGGTCGATATTGGTGGGCAGCACCCGCGCCGGGTCCTGCTTGGGCGGAGCTGCAGCCGCCGCTGGCCTGCCGCCCAGCGCCTGACGCACCATCTGCTCCATCCCACTGCCCAATTTGCTGTCATTGAGTGCGGCATTATCGCCTGTCGCAGCGCCCTTGCCCACGCCCAACTGGCCCAGGTCGGACAAATCCACCCCATTCAGACCGGGAAGTGCCTCCAGACCGGGCAAGGCCGGCATTTCCGGCACGCTCAGGTCCGGCAGCTGGGAGCGCATCCAGCTGGCTACCGGGCTGATGAACGGCAATACCGCCGATTGCTGCCATACCGGCTCACGCGGCAGCGGGGTGAAACTGGCCATCACCACCAGCACCGCGGCGAAGAACAGCCCACGCAAGGCTCCCAGGCCGAAGCCCAGCGCACGGTCGGTGCCGCTCAGGCGCATCGACTCCATCGCACTGCGCGCGGCCCAGCCGGCCATGAAGACCACCAGCATCACGCAGACGAACACCAGGATATAGCCGCCCAGCATGTGGCTGACCCGCACTGCCTGTCCTTCGGCCAGCCAGCGGCCAGCGGCACCACCGAACTGGAAGGCGGCCCAGCCGGACAACAACCAGCTGGCGGCACCCACGACGATGCCGACAAAGCCGCGCATCAAGCCCAGCAGGGCCGAGATGCCAATGATTGCAAGCAAGACCAGGTCAAACATGCTTCCTGCCTCCATGGCGAGGGGTATGAGCAGGCGCCCCCTGCGCCAGGACTCGGATGGGCATCATCAAGGGTGCTGACGCACCATGCCGCTGCTGCCGGTGCGCGCAGCCAGCTGTGCCTTCAACTGCTCGGCCGCCTCGCGGCTGGCCACCGGCCCGACCCGCACCCGGCTCAGGCTGCCCCGATCGGTCGGCACCTGCTCGACAAACGCGCTGAAACCAGCAGCGTGCATCCGCTCGCGCAGTGCTTCGGCCTCGGCGGCATTGGAGAACGCCCCCAGCTGCACCACCCAGCCCACGGCACTGGCGGCCGGCGCCCGGGGCGTCGACGGGGCCGGTGCGGGTTGCGGCTTGGCCACCGTGGCAGCCGGCTTGGGCGCCGGGGTCGTCGCCGGCGCATTGGCCGCCGGGACGCTGGGCCGCGGCGGTGTGGACGGAGGGGCGGCGGGCACGGCGGCCTGGGTGGTGGCGGCTGCGGCCGGGGCAACGGCTGGCGCCGGCGAAGGCGCGGCGGCCACCGCCGCCTGCTGCTCACCACCCTGGCCATCGAGCACCACCACCTGCGGGCTGACATCGGCACGCAGGGCCGCGGCACGCAGGCGCGCCGATTCAGCCGCCGCACGGTCGGCAAACGGGCCGATACGCACCCGCCAGGCCGGCTGCTGGTTGATCGTGGTCGGCTCACTGAAGGCACTGAAGCCGGCCTTGGCCAGGCTGGCGATCACGGTCTGCGCATCATCGGCATTGGCATAGGCACCGTAATTGACCGCAAAGTCGCCAGCAGCGGCATGCGCCGGCGTAACCGCCGCCGGTGCGGCCGGTTCGCCGCCGACAATGGCTGCCGGCATCCCGCTGACCGACTCACCGCTGCGTGCCGCCGGCACCACCAGTGGCAGTTCGCGGGTCTGCATCCGGCCATCGCCGGGGGCATCGGGCGCACGCAGGGAAATATCCTCAGCCCCGGTATCGGTTGTTGGCCCCTTGATCAGCATCGGCAGGAAAATGACCGCCAACGCCACCAGCACGGCGGCACCAATCAGGCGTTGCTTGAGGGAGTTGTCCACGTGGATCCGGCTCGAGCGTGAAGAAGGGTCGATTATAGGCGCAGGCCGCCGCCGGGTTGGCTCAGCCGGCAGGCAGCAGGCAACGACGGGCAGCGGCGACGGTCAGGAACGAGCCGGTGACCAGCACCCGGTCACCGGGCATGGCCTGTTCCAGCACCGCGGCCAGGGCTGCGGCCACATCGGGATAAGTGCGGCCTTCAATGCCCTGCCCGGCCAGTGCCGCGGCCAGCTCCTGCGCGCTGCGGCCGCGTTCGCCGGCCAGCCCCGCCAGCCACCAGCTGGTGGCATGCTCCTGCAGCACGCCGGCCACCTGCGCGGCATCCTTGTCGGCCAGCATCGCCAGCAGCACATGGGTCTTGCCGGTGCACGGACGGCTGGCCAGGGTGCGTGCGACCGCCCTGGCCGCATGCGGGTTGTGGCCGACATCCAGCAGCACATCGATGCCTTTGTGCGCAAACACCTCCATCCGCCCCGGGTTGCGTGCCGCGGCAATGCCTTGCGCCCACGCCGTGCGGGGCACCCGCCGGTCCAGCGCACGCAGCGCGGCAATCGCACTGGCGGCATTGGCCAGCTGCATCGGCCCGACCAGCGCCGGCATCGGCAGCTCCATCCGCAGGCCGACATCGCGCCAGCGCCAACGGCGATCGTCGATCACCTCGGCAAAGAAGTCGCTGCCAAAACGCAAGGCATTGGCGCCGAGCTGGTAGGCCCGCCGCAGCACGCTGGATGGCGGGTCGATCTCGCCGCAGACCACCGGCTTCCAGCCACGGATCACCCCGGCCTTTTCCGCCCCGATGCTCTCGCGGTCATCGCCGAGGAAGGCCTGGTGGTCGACATCTACGCTGGTGATGACCGCCACATCGGCATCGACGATGTTCACCGCATCCAGCCGCCCGCCCATGCCCACTTCCAGCACGGTCAGGTCCAGCCCGGCGCGCTGGAACAGCCACAGTGCCGCCAGCGTGCCGTATTCAAAATAGGTCAGCGCAGTGTCACCGCGCGCAGCCTCGATGGCAGCGAACGCCTCCACCAGCGCCGCATCCTCCACTTCCACCCCGGCAATGCGGACGCGCTCGCTGTAACGCTCCAGGTGCGGCGAGGTATAGGCACCGACCTTCCAGCCGGCCGCATGGGCAATGGCTTCAATGAACGCCACCGTGGAGCCCTTGCCATTGGTGCCGGCCACCACGATCACCCGCTTGCCCGGCTTGTCCAGCTGCAGGCGGGCGGCCACCTCGCGTACACGCTCCAGGCCCAGTGCGATGCTGGCCGGGTGTTGCTGTTCGATGAACTGGAGCCAGGCGGCGAGCGTGGTCGGAACGGGCTGGGACATGCAACAGTGCCTCACTGACAGGTAGCGCCCTCGGGTCCGGGCGTGACGCATGCAGGCGTCGGGGGGCGCCATTCTACAGGGCCCGCCCGCTGGCTTCGCCACGCCGTTCAGGCAGCCCCTCCCTGTCCACGCAGGCCGTCAGGGCAGCCGGCCTGGCTGCCCGGCAACGCGCGGGTGCTGTTGGTCCTGTTCCGGATGGCCGGAGCTGCGCTCGACCTGGACATCCCGGAGGCGACCCTGCGCATCACGCTGGACGCGCAGGATGACCTGGCCACCGATGTTCTTCGCCCGCAGCGCCGGCGGGTAGACCAGCGGACGCAACGGATGGTCCGCTGCCTGCGCCACGGCGTTGGAACCGGCCAGCACAGCAGCGGACAACAGCGCTACCTGCCACCCGCCACGCATCAAAACGCCTGCGCAGGGCCGGTGACCGGGCGGCAGATCCGCCACTGCATCCGCGCCGTAGCGGCAGCACCGGGGCTGGTTACAGCGCGCGGTGCCTGGCTTCGCCGAAGAACGGGGTGTGGTGGGCGCAGTCGTTGAGCCGTACCAGCTCCAGCTGCTCCACATCCGGCCCTTCAAGCAGGTTCAGCGTGGTCGGCGCCTGGCGGAAGGTCCACAGCTTGCTCAGCGGCAGGCCCAGCACCTTGCACAGGATCACCCGGTTGACCGCGTCATGGGCGACAACCAGCAGGGTATCGTCCTGGCCCAGGCCCTCGGTCGCCTTGGCCAATCCCCGCCAGGAACGCTCCAGCACCTGACGCAGGGATTCACCGCCGGGCATCAGTACCGTGTCCGGCTCCTCACGCCAGGCTTTCAGCCGTGAGGGGTCCTTTTCGTGGATTTCACTGGCCAACAGGCCCTCCCACTCGCCGTGGGCAATTTCCTGCAGGTCGGCATCGGTGAGCAGCATGGCTTCACGCGCCGGGCCGAGTGCCGCCTTGGCGGTGGCCTGCGCGCGCAGCAGCGGCGAAGCCACCGCACGGGTAATCGGCAGATCGGCCAGGCGGGCGCCCAGCGCCGCGGCCTGGGCCTGGCCAACGGGAGACAGCGGGATGTCGATCTGGCCTTGGTAGCGGCCTTCGGCGTTCCACGGCGTTTCGCCATGGCGGGCAAGCAGGATGCGCATGCAGCGTAAGTTCCAGTGGGGAGTGAAAACACCGCGACGGCAACGCCGCGCGGTGCCGGCATCATACCCGCTCGCCACCTCGCCGCTACGCAACCGTGTCGTAGGTAACCGTCATCAAGCCCCCACACAACAACGGCCGGCAGGATGTTACCTGCCGGCCGTTGATTGTCTTGCAGCGCAGGCCAGGCTTACTTGACCAGGTTCAGCTCCTTGAGCAGGGCCGGTGCCGGATAGACTTCCTGCATGATCCACTGCATGTAGCGGCTGTCCACGGAAATCATCCGGGTCATGGCTTCATCGAACACCCAGTTGGAGCTGACCGACTCCCAGTTGCCATCAAAGGCCAGGCCGACCAGCTTGCCATGGGCATCGAGCACCGGCGAGCCGGAGTTGCCCCCGGTGATGTCCAGGTTGGACAGGTAGTTGACCGGCACCGAACCGATGCGGGCATCTTCCAGGCCGCCGTAGCGCTTGGCCGCCACCGCATCGAGCAGGGCCTTGGGCGAATCGAACGGATCAACGCCGGTTTCCTTGGCCACCACCCCTTCCAGCGTGGTGAACGGGGTATAGGCCACGCCGTCACGCGGCGCATAGCCCATCACGTTGCCGAAAGTGATGCGCAGCGAGGAGTTGGCGTCCGGATACACGAACTGGCCCTGGCTGGCCTTGTAATCGGCCACCGCCTGCAGGTAGGTGGCACGCGCGGTCAGCGCCTCGCCGGCACGGGTCTTGCGCGCATTTTCCTGCTCCAGCAGCGACGGCATCACCGCCACCGCGTACTGGATGGCCGGGTCGGTGCTGGCCTCGAAGGCGGCCTTGTCGGCGGCAAACCACTTCAGGCGTTCTTCCAGGCTGCCCAGCTGCGAGCCACCCAGACGGGCCACCAGCGCATTGACTGCTGCCGCATCATTGCCACCCAGCCACTGCTGCAGCACCGGGTTGTTGCGCTGCTCGGCCGGCAGCGCGGCGTACTGGTTCAGCCAATAGGCCTGGATCTGCTGATCCATCGCCGGGTGGTAGCGGCGGTCCATCTGGCGCAGGCCGCCTTCGATGGTGGCCAGGTTGCGCTGCTGGTAACCCGGCTCACGTTCGGCATCGGGCTTGGCCTTTTCGATGGCCAGGCGGTACAGGGTGATGGCCGAGGCAACCAGCGGGGTGTTGTTGAACTGGCCGACGAAGAAATCACGCTCACGGGTGCTGCTGACGCTGCGGCCATGGCCGACCAGCTGCGCGTGCGCGTCCAGCGCGGCCTTGCCGGTACGCCCCTGGCCCTTGAGCCAGGCCAGTACGGCGGCTTCTTCGGCCTGCTTGGTGGCAGCGGCATTGATCCGCACGAAGCCTTCCAGCTGGCCGGCGTAGTTCTTGGTGACGTTGTTCCAGGAGGCCATCGAGTTGGCGTACTTGACCTGGATGTCCGGGTTCTGCTCACCGGCCTTTTCCACCAGCGCGATCACTTCGCCCACGTGCTTGATGGTCAGCGGATAGGCGTGCTCGGCGGTGTCGATGAATTCGCTGGCCAGCGCATAGCGGTTGGTGCGGCCCGGGTAGCCGGCCACCATCACGAAATCACCGGCGCCCAGCGGCTGGTCGGCGAACTGCAGGTGGTGCTTTGGCTGGTAGGGCACGTTGTCCTGGCTGTAGGCGGCCGGCTTGCCGTCCTTGCCGACATAGGCGCGGTAGAAGGCGAAATCGCCGGTGTGGCGCGGCCACATCCAGTTGTCGATGTCGCCACCGAACTTGCCGACGCTGCCCGGAGGCGCATAGGCCAGACGCACATCGCGGATTTCCAGGTTCTTGAACAGGCGGTAGGTGTTGCCACCGGAGAAGCTGTACAGGCGGCAGTTGAAACCGGGATCGGTTTCGCAGGCGGCAATCTGTTCCTTTTCAAAGGTTTCCAGTGCCTGCATGCGGGCCAGGCCATTCTTGCCTGCCGCCTCGATCGCCGCCTTGGCCTGTGCGGTGACATCGGTGATCTTGTCGAGCACATAAATGCGCGCATTCGGGCCGGCGCTGAGCTCCTGCTCCCGGCGGTCGGCATAGAAGCCGTCGCGGATCAGGTTGTTCCCGGCAGTGGAATTGAGCTGGATGGCGCCATAGGCGCAGTGGTGGTTGGTTGCCACCAGGCCCTGCGGGGAAACAAAGCTGGCGGTGCAGCCACCCAGCGAGACCACCGCACCCATCGGGTTGCCGGTCAGGTCGGAAATCTGCTCGGCCGACAGCTGCAGGCCCGCGGCCTTCAACGGGCCGGCAATTTCCGGCAGTTGCTGTGGCACCCACATGCCTTCGGCAGCAGTGGCCAGCGGGGCCAGGCCAAGGCCGGCAAGAACAGAAAGGGCAAGCAGGTTGGCACGCATCAGGCGGCTCCGGGAAATCAGGAAAGTGCCCGATTGTAGCCGTGCGCGCGGGCTTGGCGCAGTGTCATGCGTTGGCCCGGCCATGCCGTCCTGCAACACGTTGGTTGCAGCTGAAAGCTTATAATCGACCCCCTCCCATTCCCTTAAGTGGTATGCCGTCGATGGCACAGATGATGAAAGCGCTGGTCAAGCGCGAAGCAGCCAAGGGCATCTGGCTGGAAGAGGTTCCGGTCCCGACCCCGGGCCCGAACGAGGTACTGGTCAAACTGGAAAAGACCGCCATCTGCGGTACCGACCTGCACATCTACCTGTGGGACGAGTGGAGCCAGCGCACGATCAAGCCGGGCCTGACCATCGGCCACGAGTTCGTCGGCCGCATCGCCGCCCTCGGCTCGGCAGTGACCGGCTATGAAATCGGCCAGCGCGTCTCGGCCGAAGGCCACATCGTCTGCGGCCACTGCCGCAACTGCCGCGGCGGCCGCCAGCACCTGTGCCCGAACACGGTGGGCATCGGCGTCAACGTCAATGGCGCGTTTGCCGAATACATGGTGATGCCGGCCACCAACCTGTGGCCGATCCCGGACCAGATCCCGTCCGAGCTGGCCGCCTTCTTCGACCCCTACGGCAATGCCGCCCACTGCGCGCTGGAATTCAACGTGATCGGCGAGGACGTGCTGATCACCGGCGCCGGCCCGATCGGCATCATCGCCGCCGGCATCTGCAAGCACATCGGTGCGCGCAACGTGGTGGTCACCGACGTCAACGACTTCCGCCTGAAGCTGGCCGCCGACATGGGCGCCACCCGCGTGGTCAACGTCGCCAACACCTCGCTCAAGGACGTGATGGCCGAGCTGCACATGGAAGGCTTCGACGTCGGCCTGGAAATGAGCGGCAACCCGCACGCCTTCAACGACATGCTCGACTGCATGTACCACGGCGGCAAGATCGCCATGCTCGGCATCATGCCCAAGGGCGCCGGCTGTGACTGGGACAAGATCATCTTCAAGGGCCTGACCGTGCAGGGCATCTACGGCCGCAAGATGTACGAGACCTGGTACAAGATGACCCAGCTGGTACTGTCCGGCTTCCCGCTGGGCAAGGTGATGACCCACCAGCTGCCTATCGACCGCTTCCAGGAAGGTTTCGACCTGATGGAAGCCGGCAAGGCCGGCAAGGTCGTGCTGAGCTGGAATTGATCGAATCGAATCATCCAGCAGTACAGAACAAAGGCGCCGCAAGGCGCCTTTGTCGTTAGGGGGAATGATGGCCCGAACCCAGCCTGCATATCGTCATTTCAGAGACGCGCCGGATGTTGGACCTGCAAATGCGATTGACCTCAACGCGAAATACCAGACAGCATCTGTTGCTGTGCAACTTGCTGACCATCCAACTGCGCGCTGCGCTCCAGGGACTCCTGCACGGAAGACGGAGGCACTGTGAAATCGGCCTGTAATCGGAAGCCCGGGGTTTGGCTGGAAAAGACCCAGACCCTATCTCCCTGCATCCGTAACTCCGCATCTCCGGCCTTGATTCCTGACTCCTGCGCCTTCACCGCCACAGCAAGCACTGTGGCGTCAGACACTTCAGCTGCAAATTGCCGACGCAAGGATGCATACATCCCAGCCGCGGGATGCCCTCGATCCAGATCGGACTGAACATCAGAAATAGGCTCCGGGATTTTCCCAATACTTTTGAGCCAAGGAACGATCTTGGCATCGTAATGATCGCCGTAATAATCAAGATAGTTCTTCGTAGGATCGGTAGACGGCACCTCCGCCCCGAAGACACCAACAATCCTATTCAAGGCGGAATCGCGATCGATACGACCTGCCAAATATTCTCCAGTTATCCGCTCGTAAGCCGCAGAATTTCTGCCAGACACGCCTATATCAGGTCCGCCCGCCGCAAGAATTTCAGCGCGAACGAGCGAATTTTCCAACGTCGCCGCACCTTCATTACGAAACTGCCGATGGACGTAAGCGGAGCGAGAGCTATATTCCTGAGGCTCTTTGAACTTGTGATGACCCAGCTCATGAGAAAGAGAACGAACAACCCGCCCACCATCCCCCATAGCGTTTGAATCAACAACTATCCTTCTATTACGGGCATCGTAATAAGCCCCCTTTCCCGCAGCACCCCATTCCACCGCATAGCCATCGGCATTCAACACAGCCAGACCTGCTCGAAGAGTTGCAGATTGTGCCAATAGCGGTGCAACCGCCGGGTCATCTAGCGGAGTTGCAGCCCGGGCGGTCGACCGAGCAGATGCAGCGCTTGCGCTGCCTCCCGGAGAAGGATTTTCATCCGAATGAAAAGTGCTCACACAGGCTCTCCCTGCCAGCTTCCGCCCAAACCCGTCAGCGATCGCTAATGGAAATTTGAACGATATGTGTTTCGCCCTCGTCCAAGCCCAGGACGACATTCCGACCATTCATCTGCATAGTCCAATATCCTTTAGAACCTCTCGCATCAGGATCCGGCGGGTGGGGCATTGCTTCTGACCATTCGCTTCCACGAAACGGTGCGCCAGGTGCTTCCAACGAAAAGAGAAGAACATGCGCGCCGCTATTTTCAGCACCGGCTCGCAACTCGATATTCCGCAAGCCAGTGCGGCCAAGCACACCCCTGTCGGATTTCCTGACTATCAAGCCGTGAACATTTTCAGCATCGCTAAAGGTTGTCGCCAGTGCCGTTTGAACTCCGCTCAAGTCACCAAATCGAATCTTGCTAAGCGACTCAAGCGCCTCCCTGAACTCGTTATTCACTGCGTCACTCCTGCTCATTGCATCTATTGAATGATCTTCGGCGACATCACCGCGCTGAGCAACTTCATGCCTCAGCGCCTCTGGGATAGAGCCGGAGCAAGCAACCAACGAAGCGACGCACACAGCACCACATAAAGGTAACGGCAACGAAGTAAAGCGCATCGGCTGACTCTTCATCGGGAATATCTTTCATGCAAACCTACACGAAAAGAGCGCGCGCATCGTGAATGCGGACTGCGTACTCCAACGATCTCCATACGGAATCTACGGCCGCAAGATGTACGAGACCTGGTACAAGATGACCCAGCTGGTACTGTCCGGCTTCCCGCTGGGCAAGGTGATGACCCACCAGCTGCCTATCGACCGCTTCCAGGAAGGTTTCGACCTGATGGAAGCCGGCAAGGCCGGCAAGGTCGTGCTGAGCTGGAACTGACTCGAAAAGAATCGTCCATTGATGCAAAACAAAGGCGCCTTCAGGCGCCTTTGTTTTTAGCTGGAGTGGTGACGTAAATTTCAACCACGCTTTTCCAATTCAGAGTAACGCCGGAAGGCAAACCTAAAGCAGCAACTCACCGCGAAACACCAGACAGCGCTTGCTGCTGCACAACTTGCTGAGCATCCAGCTGCGTGCTGCGCTCAAGAGACTCCCGTACCGAAGGCGGAGACACTGCGAGGTCTGCCTGAAATCTGAAGCCAGGGGTCTGGCTCGAAAAAACCCAGACCCTGTCTCCCTGCAGATGCAACTCGGCATCTCCCGGCTTGATCCCCACCTCCCGCGCTTTCACCGCAACATCAAGCACCGCGGCGTCAGAAATTTCAGGAGAAAATTTCTCACGCAAAGACGCGTACATCCCAGCCGCTGGGTAACCATGCCCGAGGTGAATCTGCCCCTCAGAAAAAGGCTCAGGAACTTTTCCGATACTTTTCAGCCAGGGAACGATTTTGCGATCGTAATGATCGCCATAATAATCAAGATAGTTCTTCGTGGGATCGGTAGACGGCACCTCAGCCCCGAATACCCCAGCAATCTGATTCAACGCAGAATCACGATCGATACGCCCTGCCGAATACTCTCCTGCTATCCACTCGTATGCCGCGGAGTTTCTTCCAGATACACCGATATCAGGCCCACCCGCTGCAAGAATTTCCGCGCGCACAAGCGCATTCTCCAGCGTCGCCGCACCTTCATTACGAAGCTGCCGATGCACATAAGCAGCACGCGAACTGTAATCCTCAGCCCCCTGAAACTTGTGGTGGCCTATTTCATGAGACAAGGACTTTGCCAGCTTTTTGCCGTCCCCCATGGAGTTTCTGTCGATTATGATCCGATCATTGATCTCATCATAGTATGTTCCACCGCCAGCCCTCCCCCACTGCACACTGAAGCGGTCCGCACGCACCAAAGCCACTCCTGACCGCAATGTTGCTGACTGAGCCAGAAGCGGCGCAAGTGCGGGATCTTCCAATGGCGTTGAAGGAAGGGATGAAGAAATTGTGCTCGGGGCCGCTCGTCCAGGTGGGGGCGAAGTTTCCATTCAGATGTCCTCCAGTTAGCCCTTGGCCCTTCAATCATCGACACGGAAAGCACTCAACGGTTATTGATAGCAACCTGAACGATGTGGCTTTCTTCTGCATTCATCCCAAACACAACACTCACTCCATCTCCCGGGACCTTCCAATAACCCTTGGAGTCGTTGGCCCCAGGATCTGGAGGACTTGGCATGGCCTCAGGCCATTGCTTGGTTGCGAACGGCACGCCTGGTGGAGTAATCGTGAACAGCAGCACGTGAGGCCCCTCACCACCCAAACCACTCCTCAGCTCTATATCGCGAACTGGATAACCTTCAAAAGTTCCCTGATCCGACTTCCTCACCAGTGACCCCTGCACTTGGCTCCCTTCGCTCAACGTCGTACCTAAAATACGCTGCACAAAGGCGAGATCACCCAACGACGTCTTGGTGAACTCCTGAATGCCCCGCTTGAATCCTTCGCTCACGATATTGCTCCTACCAACAGCACCATTGGGATGATTGTCGACACCCGCGCGCCTGACACTTTGCGGCGGTGCAACGCCACATCCCACCAATATCACTACAACGGCCAGGACAGTGCAGCGTAGAACCAACGATGTGTAGGGCACCTTCCGATCCTTGATCGCGCGCTTGGAGCCATTGTAATTACCCCTAACGGGACGCTCCGATCAAGAGCCCTGCCCCGTAGTGATAACTCGAGCACATGAAAAAGGCGCCTTGCGGCGCCTTTTTCATGCAGCGGAGCGCTGACTCAGTTACCGAAGGAAACGCTCAGCACGACGCGGTCATCGGCGGTCTCGCCGAAGTTGTACTCGCCGCGGCTGTTGGTGCCGTGGTAGGTCAGGCCGACAGTGGCCGGGCCAAACGCGCGGCTCACGCCCAGGCTCCAGTCCAGGTAATCCTCGGCCACATCCTTTTCGAAGGTGCTGTAGCCCAGGCCGGCGTTCAGGCTGAACTCCTGCGGCAGTTCCCACTCGCCGCCCACGGCGACGTACCAGCCGTCGGTGTCGGTGTTCCAGACATCGTTGGAGTAGGCCACGGTGGCGCTGTAGGTGTCAGCGAAGGTGGTGGTGGTGATCAGCTCGTTGTAGTTGTTGCTGCCGGCATCCGGGTACAGGTAGCGGGTCAGCGCGGCATCGAAGTTGACCTGCTCGGTGAGGTCGGTGTTCCAGCCGATGGTCACGTCCACTTCGTAATCCGGCTTGTCGGTGCCGAAATCCACACCCGATGCCCAGACATTGGCATAGATGCCCGGGGCGGTGGTGTAGGTGAAACCGGCCTGCACGGTCGGGTCCTCGTCGGTCTGCGAGGCGCCACGGAACACGTAGTCCGATACGGCAGCCACTTCCCAGCTGTAGGGCGACTCATCGGCGGCCAGGGCCGACAACGGGGCAGCAAGCAGGACGGCACAGGCCAGGGCGGTGATGCGATGGTTCATGGGTTCTCTCCAGCAGGACGTGGGTGGGTACAGCACTTGGAACACATGGCAGATCGCTCTACAGCACAGATGCTTCTGCTTTACGGTTTTTTAACCCAGGTGCTTTTGCGACGCAACAATAACGGCTTGCGGCCGGTTTGGCATCCGTCCGCCGTCCCCGCTGTTCAGCAGCCAGACCCGTAATTGCCCGGCAGCGGTAGAATTGGGCTTTTCCTGCCGGATTCTTCGCCATGACCGACGCTCGCACCGCCGCACCGCTCACTGCCCGTTATGCGCAGGAGCTCGACGCCATCCGCGAACAGGGCCTGTTCAAGTCCGAGCGCATCATCACCAGCCCGCAGTCGGCCGAAATCACCCTGGACGATGGCCGCCAGGTGCTGAATTTCTGCGCCAACAACTACCTGGGCCTGGCCGACCACCCGGACCTGATCCAGGCCGCAAAGGACGCACTGGACAGCCACGGCTTCGGCATGGCCTCGGTACGCTTCATCTGCGGCACCCAGGACCTGCACAAGCAGCTGGAGGCGCAGATTGCCGGCTTCTTCGGCAAGGACGACACCATCCTGTATGCGGCCTGCTTCGACGCCAACGGCGGCCTGTTCGAACCGCTGCTGGGCGAGAACGATGCGATCATCTCCGACGCCCTGAACCATGCCTCGATCATCGACGGCGTGCGCCTGTGCAAGGCCAGGCGCTACCGCTATGCCAACTGCGACATGGCCGATCTGGAAGCCCAGCTCAAGCAGGCCAAGGCCGACGGCGCACAGACCATCCTGATCACCACCGATGGTGTGTTCTCGATGGACGGCTTCATCGCCCCGCTTGATGAAATCACCGCCCTGGCCGAAAAGTACGGCGCCTTGGTGCACATCGACGAATGCCATGCCACCGGCTTCCTCGGCGATACCGGCCGTGGCTCGGCCGAGGTCAAGGGCGTGCTGGAGAAGATCGACATCATCACCGGCACCCTGGGCAAGGCGATGGGCGGCGCGCTGGGCGGTTTCACCACCGGCCGCGCCGAAGTGATCGAGATGCTGCGCCAGCGCTCGCGCCCGTACCTGTTCTCCAACTCGCTGCCGCCGCACGTGGTGGCCGCCGGCATCAAGGCCTTCGAGATGCTCGATGCCGCCGGCGACCTGCGCGAGCAGCTGAAGGAAAATACCGCCTACTTCCGCAGCCAGATGACCGCCGCCGGTTTTGACATCAAGCCGGGCGTGCACCCGATCAGCCCGGTGATGCTGTACGACGCCCCGCTGGCACAGAAGTTTGCCGAGCGCCTGCTCGAGGAAGGCATCTATGCCATCGGCTTCTTCTTTCCGGTCGTGCCCAAGGGCCAGGCGCGCATCCGCACCCAGATCAGCGCCGCGCACACCCGTGAGCACCTGGACCGCGCCATCGCTGCGTTCACCCGGATCGGCATCGAACTGGGAGTGATCAAGGGCTGACCGCTGACCGGCAGGGCGGCGGCTACGTGCCCCGCCCTGCCCTGACCACAACACGGCTGCCGGGTGCCAGCCAGCGCCCGCCGCTGCGCGGCGCCCGTGGCGCCGCCCCCTGTTCCCATAGCGCAGAAAGGGCCTGGTCCTCGCGTTTGCCTGCCGCACCTGGAGCGGACGGCGGCGCCGTACGGACGATGCCACCGCCAGCCAAACAGCCAGCGACGGTCAAATGCCAGGCAGGCCCATCGCTGCGTGAGCGGCCGCGACCGTCCAGCCACTGTCGCCTTCCCCACCCAGCCGCGCAGCAAGACCAGCGTCCAGCGGCAGTGGATCAGCAGCAGGGAAACATTGCCCCGGCTCTGCTGGACGGAGCCGCGGCCACAAAAAAAGCGCCGCAGGGCGGCGCTTTTTTCAGGTCGGCCAGATCAATGGATGGCACTGCTCTCGGCGGCTTCGGCCTTGGCCGGCTCGGCTGCCGGCGCAGCATTGCCACGGGCCACACGGATGCCATTGGCCTTCATCCAGGCATCAAATTCGTCGGCGCTCATCTTCTTGCCGCCTTCGGACATGTTGAAGCGGTAAGCACCGTGGACATCGCGCTCGGCGGTCGGCTGCTGCGCCGCCACCTCGACCACCTTCGGCTCCACCGGCGCCTGGGCAACCGGGGCCGGGGCGCTTGCACACGCACTCAGGGCCAATGCCACCACAGCAGAACAGGTCAGGGAACGGATCAGCGTGGACATGACATGGGTCTTTGTTAGCGGAAGGTGACCAAGTCTAATCCGATCATCCGGAAAAGCCAGCCGGCTGTTTGAGAATCCGCGATAGCAATCACGCAATAGTGACCTGACAGGGGCTGCGCAAGGCATTGATCTCCTGGGCAGTAAGCAGACGCCACTGGCCTTTGGGCAGTTCACCCAGGGATACCTCGCCAATGGCCGTGCGCAGCAGGCGCTGTACTTCCAACCCATGTACCTGCATCAGACGCCGGATATGCCGGTTGCGCCCCTCCTCCAGCACCACTTCCAGCCAACTGCTGCGCTGGCCCTGGCGCAGCAGGCGCACCGAAAGCGCTGACAACCACTGCCCCTCATGCTCGGCGCCAGCGGCAATGGCGGCGACCTGATTGTCACTGAGCACGGCATCGACCTGTACATGATAGGTCTTGCGTATCCCGCCGACATGCGAGGTGATCAATGCCGCCCATTCCGGATCACTACTGAAGAGCAGCAGGCCTTCACTGGCCTTGTCCAGACGCCCCACCGGGGCCAGCCACGGCAGCTGGGCCGCCTCAAAGCAGCGATACACCGTATCGCGCCCGCGCTCATCGACCGTGGTGGTAACCAGGCCGCGTGGCTTGTTGAGCATCAGATACAGGTGTTCGCGCTGCCCCAGCAGCTGGCCATCGACGCGAACCTTGCTGTGCCCACTGCGCACCGGAAACTCCGGGTCCAGCACTTTCCTGCCATCCACACTGACCCGTCCGGCCTGCACCCAGCGCGCCGCCTCGGTACGTGAGCAGACACCGGCCTTGGACAGCACCCGGGCCACGCCATGGCGCGGGCCGGCATCTCCCAGGCCTGCCTTTGCCTGGCGCAGGTCACGAGCCGGCCGGCCCACCGGTGCCTGGCCTGGCCTGCTTGATCTGCTGGTGGGCTTGCTGGGTTTTGGCGGGTGTCTGGGCATACAACGATTCACAACCGCCAACGGCGGCTTACTTGACCAAGGGCTCGACAGCAGCCGGAGCCGCTTCAGCGCGCGGGCGCACAACGCGAACCCCGCGGGCCTTCATCCAGGCATCAAATTCTTCTGCCGTCATCTGCTTGCCGCCCTGGGTCATGTCAAACCGCCACGGGGTGTTGTCATGCGCGGTCTGCGGCCGATAGGCCGCCGGATCCGCTGCGGCAGCCAGCGCACTGACGCTGGGTGCAACCATGGCTGCGGCCGTGCTGTCGCACCCCTCGATATGCAGGCGCTGCAACACCCGCTCGGCGGACTGTTCGAAAGTAAAGGGCGCCGCCAGACCACCAGAAGGCATCCCCAGCTGGGCATTGCGCAGGTACAACTCCGCAGCCACAGGCGCACTGA
Organism: Stenotrophomonas koreensis; assembly: GCF_001431525.1. Taxonomy (GTDB): domain Bacteria; phylum Pseudomonadota; class Gammaproteobacteria; order Xanthomonadales; family Xanthomonadaceae; genus Stenotrophomonas; species Stenotrophomonas koreensis. The sequence goes on along the minus strand of NZ_LDJH01000026.1, from coordinate 4,406 downwards.
CTGTTGCCGGCAAGACCAGCGGCTGCCTGCCCACCGCTGCCGAGCAATCCACTGCGGCCTGTGCCCAGGGACTGATGCCGACCAGAGCCAGCACAAAAAGACAGTCAGGACGCAGCATGGGCAAGTGCTCGCGATAGGGAAGGTGCAGTGTAACAGTGGTGCCGGGCGGCCAAAGCCCGCCATTGCGGCTGCCGGCCTGCTCCTGCCCATATCGGTCAAGTCGACGGCTTCGTGGACCTGCGGCAACAAGAAAGGCCCAGCTTGCGCTGGGCCTTTTCCAGTAAACCGACCGGGAAGGATCAGTTCTGGACGTTCAGCTCGGTACGACGGTTCTTGGCACGGCCTTCCGGGTTGTCCGAACCATCGGCATTGGTGTTCGGAGCAATCGGACGCGACTCACCGTAGCCGATCGGGCCGGTCAGACGCGAAGCAGCCACACCCTGCGAGGTCAGGTAGTCGTACACGGCAGTGGCACGACGCTCGGACAGCTTCTGGTTGTAGGCATCGGTACCCTTGGAGTCGGTGTGGCCAGCCACTTCGACGCGCAGATCCGGGTAACGCTTCAGGATTTCAGCCGCTTCGCCCAGGATCGAGACCGCATCCGGACGCAGGGTCGACTTGTCGTAGTCGAAGTTGACACCCTTCAGGTCGATCGAGATCGGCACCGGGCAACCGTCCGGACCAATGGTCTGGCCCGGCTGCGAGTTCGGGCACTTGTCGTCACAGTTGTTGACGCCGTCACCGTCGTCATCCAGGTCGGCGCAGCTCGGAGCAACCGGAGCCGGGGCCGGAGCCGGGGCCGGGGCGGCAACAGCCTTCGGGCCCAGCGGGATCACCACGCCAACCGAGGCCAGCAGGTCGCCGAACATGTCTTCGTTCGGGGAGTTGTAGCTCTGATCGTCGAAGTCAGCGCGGTAAGCCAGTTCGGCACGCACGGCAACCGCCTTGTCGAAGGTGGTCTGCATGCCAACGCCAACCTTGGCAGCAAAGTTGCCGTCTTCACGCTGGCCCGGGGAATTCGGGCTCGGCGAAGCGTCAAACTCTTCTTCCGACTTCTGGTAGCCCAGACCCATCAACATGTACGGGTTCCAGCCACGGCCTTCGGTCACGAAGTGACGACGCAGGTCCAGCGAAGCGCCGTACTGCGACCAGTTCATGTCCTGGTTGGCGTCCATGTTCGGGTTCTGATAGTTCAGATCGAAGTCCAGCGACCACACCGGGCTGATGAACTTGCCCAGGCCAACCGAAACGAACGGAGCGTCATCGGTGCCACGGTCGCTGTCCTGGAAGTTAAAGCCGGTGGCGCCGGTCAGGTACCAACGGTCATCGAAATCCTGTGCGCTGGCCGCCTGGGCAACAGCCAGACCACCCAGCAGTGCTGCTGCGAGAAGCTTCTTGTTCATCGGTACAACTCCTTGTGTCGGGGTTTGGAAACCGGTACGGCGATATCCAGCACAGAGGTTCCTGTCAGACTGAACCGCCTTACCGTGTTGCCATCGCCGCGCAGATTATGCGCGCAAATGTGAAGGCGATGTTAACTCGACCATAACATGTACAGCCAACGCCACCTTCCGGGCCTGCTGAATAAATAGAGCGTTCAGGTTTATGACCTCGCTCCCTATTTTAGCGTCAGAGCACGCTTGTCTGGCAAGTCCCCAGCCGGATGGGCCATCATTCAGGTCCGATCGCATTGAAGGGCCCAGCACATGAAAACGATTGTCGTGCATCACCCTCAGCACGGTGCCGCGGGGCCCTCGTTGCTGGAACAGAGCGCACCGGCGCCACCGTCACCGCAGGGCCATCAGCTGTGTATCGCGGTGCAGGCGGTCTCGGTCAACCCGGTGGATACCAAATTGCGCCGCAACCATCCGGCCGATGCGCCAGCACGCATTCTCGGTTTTGACGCCGCTGGCACCGTCCTGGCCGTTGGCCCGCTGGCCGAGGATTTCGAGATCGGCGACCGGGTTTACTACGCTGGCGACATCACCCAGCCCGGCAGCAACGCGCAGCTGCAGCTGGTGGACAGCCGCCTGGTCGCGCCGATGCCGACCACCCTGGATTTTGCGCAGGCCGCCGCGCTGCCGCTGGTCACCCTGACCGCCTGGGAGCTGCTGTTTTGCCGGATGCCGTTCCAGGTGGATTGCAGCCGTGCCCGCGGCAAGCACCTGCTGGTGATTGGCGGCGCCGGTGGGGTCGGCTCGATGGCCATCCAGCTGGCCCGGCATGCCGGCTTCCGGGTGATTGCCACCGCCTCGCGTACAGACTCCCGGCAATGGTGCCTGCAGCTGGGAGCCGAGGCGGTCATCAACCATCACCAGCCACTGGCCCCGCAGCTGGCCGCCCTGGGGGTGGAACAGGTCGAGGTGGTGCTGAACCTGGCCGACACGGACGGTTACTGGGATCAAATCGGGCAGTTGATCGCGCCGCAGGGGCATGTCGGGCTGATCGTCGAGCCAACCGGCGCCTTGCGCATCGGTGACCCCTACAAGGCCAAGAGCGTCTCCATCCACTGGGAATTCATGTTCACCCGTTCGCGCTTTGCCACCGCCGATATGGCCGAGCAACACCGCATCCTCAAGCGCGCCGCCAGCATGGTCGATGCCGGGGTCCTGCTGACGCCGCATACCCGCACGCTGGGCACGATCAATCTGGCCAACCTGCAGCAGGCCCACGCAGCGGTGGAAAGTGGCACCACGATCGGCAAACTGACCCTGGCCGGCTGGGACTGAGCCGGCGTCCGGGGCAGGTGCCTCGTGCCGGGCCTTGGCCACCATCCAGGCCCGGATGGTGGCTCACCTCCGGCAGACCAGCGATCACGCCCCAGGACACTGCCGCCCCCACTCCCACCGGCCGGCGTTGACAAGGCCCGCAGGCATCCGTTCCGGCAGGTGCACCCCGCCATCCGGCAGACAGCCAGGGCACGGAGCAGCATCGCTGCCGGGGCGCGCTGCCGCGGGCGTGCAGATGATCAGCAGCGTGCGACAGCTGTCACCGCACGCGCCTTCCCTGCCAAGTGCCAATGCTCGGACCGGCCGATGCAACACCGATGGCCGCGCCAGTTTCCAGGACAGAAGACACCGCCAAGGCAAAGGGAGCTGCCATGATCGGCAGCCCGGCCATTGCCTGGAGGCCGATGCGCCCGCTGCCAGCGGACATATCCCTTGCCCTTGGCCAGCCAAGCAGGCACCCTGCGCCAATCCATACGTATCCGTATCCGCATGCCAATGACCACCACTGCCGCTGCTGCCTACCCCCACCTGTTTGCTCCGCTGGACCTGGGCTTTACCCAGCTGCGCAACCGTATCGTGATGGGCTCCATGCACACCGGGCTGGAAGACCGCGCGCGTGATTTTCCGAAGCTGGCGGCGTATTTCGCCGAACGCGCCGCCGGCGGCGTCGGCCTGATCATCACCGGCGGCTTTGCCCCGAATGTGGCCGGCTGGCTGACCCCGTTCGGCTCGAAGATGTCCATGCCCTGGGAAGTCGGCCGCCACCGCCAGGTCACCGAAGCGGTGCACGCGCACGGGGCGAAGATCTGCATGCAGCTGCTGCATGCCGGGCGCTATGGCTACCACCCGCTGCAGGTGGCACCGAGCAAGCGCAAGGCGCCGATCAACCCGTTCACCCCGCGCGAGCTGACTGCCGCCGGTGTCCAGCGCCAGATCAAGGCCTTCGCCCGCGCCGCCCGGCTGGCCCGCCAGGCCGGTTATGACGGGGTCGAGGTGATGGGCTCGGAAGGCTACCTGATCAACCAGTTCACCGCCGCGCGCACCAATGGCCGCGACGATGCCTGGGGTGGCGATGCCGCCCGGCGGATGCGCTTTGCAGTGGAGGTCGTACGCCAGGTACGCCAGGCCTGCGGCGAGGACTTCATCATCATCTACCGGCTGTCGCTGGCCGACCTGGTGGAAGGCGGCAACAACTGGGAGGAGATCGTGGCCCAGGCCCGGGCCGTGGAAGCGGCCGGGGCGACGCTCATCAATACCGGGATCGGCTGGCACGAGTCGCGCGTGCCGACCATCGCCACTTCGGTACCGCGCGCGGCCTTTGTCGGCGCCACCGCCAAGCTGCGGCCGCTGGTCGGCATCCCGGTGATCGCGGTCAACCGGCTCAATACGCCGGACGTGGCCGAACAGGTGCTGGCCAGCAACCAGGCCGACCTGGTCTCGCTGGCCCGCCCGTTGCTGGCTGACCCGCAATGGCCCAACAAGGCGCGCGCCGGCCGGGCGGACCGGATCAACACCTGCATTGCCTGCAACCAGGCCTGCCTGGACCACGTGTTCGAGAACAAGGCCGTCAGCTGCCTGGTCAACCCACGCGCGGCCCACGAAACCGAATTGAACTACCTGCCGACCAGCGCCCCGAAGCGGATTGCCGTGGTCGGTGCCGGCCCGGCCGGGCTGGCC
>NZ_LDJH01000025.1 GCF_001431525.1 Stenotrophomonas koreensis | reverse complement strand
TGGCCCGCGGCTGGTTCGATTCCGACGGACAGCCGCTGGTGCAGCACAGCCTGCACTGCATGCAGGCGCAGCCGGACACACCGCTGCAGCACTGCCTGCGTCAGGCCAGCCTGCCCGCCCCGCTGCCAACCACCGCGGGCGACGCTACGGGCAGGTGATCCCGGTACGCAGGACAACAGGACGGCTTGTTCCGTCATCCGTTGCCAGCTGTCCGCCTTGCAGCGGAAGCCGGCAGTGCGACACGGCAAGACCCAGCTACGTCTGCCATGATCGCAAGCCAACCCATACGCCCTTTCCTTTCATGCCTGCCCAGCGACTATTGCCGGTTCCCGTTGTCATTGCCCTGCTGGTTGCAGCTCCGCTGCTTGGCTTTGCCCTGCACCACTTTTTTCCCAAAGACAGAGACGGGGACAGAGACAGGGTCTTTGCCACCTTGATCTCCAATGCCCCGTTGCTGGTGCTGCCGGCCAGCGATGATCCACGGCTGGCCGAGGCGGTGCGCGAGCTGCGCTACTCCAAGGGGATCGAGTTGCTGCGCCTGCACCGCACGGCCGATACGCCTACGCGGTCACAGATCCGGGAACACCTGCGCCAGGCAGTGGAGAAGGGCTGGTTCAGCGCTGCCGACAAACCGTTGTTCGAACACGGTCGGATCTGCCTGCAGGCGGAGCCCGATGGCTCGCTCGAGCACTGTCTGCACCGTGCCGGCGTGGCGGTGCCTGAGCGGCTGCGGGACACCGGCAACACCCCTTCCTGATGCCATCCACCTGCCGCATCAACGATAACGGCCAGGCAATGCCTGGCCGTTGTGTTCAACCCGTAAAACGACAGACCGCGCTTCAGCGGCTGAGCACGCCGGGGTTCATCAGGCCCTGCGGGTCAAGCTGGGCCTTGATCGCATCGAGCACCGCCAGCGCGGCCGGGTCACGCCCGGCGCGGTAGTCGTAGAACTTGCCCAGCTGCAGGTTGGCTGCGCCATGGGCGCGCATCACATCGGCGATCTGGCGCTTGAGGCGGTCGGCCGCCGCGCGTGCTTCCAGGTGTTCACCGGGGCAGCCGATGCGCTCGCGGTGGTCGGCATCGACGGTGCGCACATGGAACGGGTTGTGGCTGTCGGGCCAGTAGATGCACGGCTCGATCACCGCGGCCTGCTCACCAACGCTGGACATCAGGGTGCCGATGAACAGCCCGTGCTGCTCCATCGTGTCGGCCTCGCGTGCAAACAGCGCCTGCAGCGCGTTGAACATGGCCACCGCCTGCGAGTGCGGCACCAGCGCGTGCACCGGGGCCCAGCGCTCGCCCTGCGGGCCGAGCATCGAGTTCCAGGCCGCGAACGGGTTGGCCGCCATCATCTTCGGGATCGACGGCTCCACCGATTCGCCCAGGTTGCCGACCAGCTTCTTCGCCCGCGCCACGCGGTCGGCCACTTCGGCCGCGCTGTCGCCTTCCAGGGTGATGTGCAGCGAGAACTGCTGCGCATCGACGATGTCACGGCCCTTCACGGCCAGCTTCAGGCCGGAGATCAGGCCGCCCTTCTTGATCACGTTGGTCAGCGACTTGACGTCACTGGCAAGGCTGGCGCGGCGCATGCGGATGGCGGTCAGCGACGGGTCGAACGCCGCCGTCTCGCTGGCCAGACCGTGGCGGGCCAGCACGCTCAGCGCGCCGAACAGGCCCTCCGGACTGGTGAACTGCCAGGACAGGTAATCGATGTGGCTGTGCAGCGGGATCAGCTTGAGCACAATGCGGGTCTTGATGCCCAGCAGGCCGCAATCGCCCAGGAACAGACCGGTCAGGTCCGGGCCGTACCAGCGGAAGAACGGGCTGGTGTTGGCGGCCGCCGCCGACCCGGTGGTCAGGATCTGCCCGGTGGCGGTGACCACCTGCAGGCCCAGCACCGCATCGGCCGAGCAGCCATAACGGGCCGAGCCGTTGAAGATGGCGCCCTGGGACATGCCGCCGCCCACGGTCGCGTGCGAACCGGACATCGGGCCGAAGTACGGGGTACGCACGCCCTTCTCGTCCAGCGCCGCTTTGAGGTCACGCCAGGTCACGCCGGCCTCGACGATGACGTAGGCGTCCTCGACGTTGATCTCCAGCACCTTGTTCAGGCCGCTGGTATCGACCAGTACCGAGGGCGATTGGGCGGCGATGTAGCCGCCGGTGTAGCTCATGCCGCCGCCACGCGGGATCACCGCGATGCCGGCCGCGGTGAGCGCCTTGACCGCATCGGCCAGCTCGTCGGCGCTGGTCGGGCGCAACACGGCCAGCAGCGGCTGGCCGGCGGAATAGACATCGGTACCGAAATAGGCCAGCTCGGCCTCGTCGGTGATGACCGCAGCACCCAGACGGGCCTGCAGCTGGGCCACGACGGCCTGGGCGGAATCGACAGCAGCGTTCATGGGGGACATCCTTGGTTCGGGTCGTTCAGCGATACGTTTCAGGACAACAGGGCCGCGGCGCGCCCCTGGAAATCATTGGCCGGTTCGGCCGAGACGCTCAGTGGGGTGCCGAGCTGACGCAGTTGGTCGGACAGGTCTGGCGGAGTGGCGGCGGCCAGCAGCGGCGCCAGACGCGTGCCCAGGCGCACCAGCTCGACGGTATTGGCATGCACACGCGCCGGATCCGGCGCATCGACGAGGCGACGGGCGGCGGCCGATGGTGTCATCCACGGCCAGATCAGGTGACGCTCGCGCTCCCAGTGCCAGGCATCGCCCAGATGACCGCCGGCGCGGTCGATCGTGGTGACCGGCAGGCCGGCCAGCAGGCAGGCCTGCTCGTCGGCAGTGAGCAGCCAGGGCGTGTCGAGATGGGCGTGGGCCAGGCGGGCGCCGTAGCGGGCGGCCAGACCGGGCAGATAGGCCGCCGCCGCACCGTGCAGGCGCAACTGCAGCCCGGCCTGCGGCACACAGGCATCGATCAGGGCGCCGATGCCGGCCACCATCGTGGCCACATCCAGCGTGGCATTGGTCTCGCAGGAGGCGCCATGGCCGGGCAGGTCCACCAGCAGCACGGCCCCGTCCACGGATACATCTCCCGGCACGAAGGGCGCACTGCCGGGTGCATGCAGCCATACGGCCACCGGCCCTGCACCGCGGCGCCACCAGCCGGCCACATCGCCAGCCGGCGATGCCACCAGCACGCGCTGCCAGTGCGCGGCCGGCGTCACGGACGGCACCGGCGGTGCCACCGGCTCGGCAGCCAGTGTGGCCGGCAGCCAGGCATCGAGCCGTTCCAGCATGGCCGGAATGCTGCCCGGCTCCTCCACCACCGACACGTTGGCCGGCAGGTCGACCAGGCGCGGCATGTGGGCCAGCAGCGGGTCGCCATGGCGGTAGACGATCAGGCTGGGCATCCGCAGTTCGCGCACCCAGTGGTGGTCATTGTGGGCAAAGGCAGCCGCATAACCGGTGCGGTAGTGGTCGCCCACGTCCAGCACATCCATCACGGCATCGTGCGTGGCCTGCACGCTGGCCGGCGGGATCGCCATGGCGGCCTCGGCGCGACCGTCATACCAAGGGAAGAAATACTTCTGCTCGCGGATGCGGCACCACAGCCAGCGCAGGTGGGACCCGTCCCATTGCGGCACGAAGGGCGGCAGGTAGGCGGCGCCGTACAGTGCACTCTCCTCCGGGGTGAAGGCGGCATAGCCGTCCACCACCAGGGCACTGACGGTTTGCGGATGCGCCCAGGCCAACCAGGTGGCGACCAGGCCGCCGGTATGCATGCCGAACACCGCCACCCGTTCCAGCCCCAGCGCCTGCACCAGCTCCCAGGTGGCGTGGCCGAAGGCGGCCATGTCGCGCGGGCCATCGGCCGGCAGCGGATCGGAATAGCCAAAGCCCGGGGTGTCGGGCGCGATCACGGTGAAGTGCGGTGCATAGCGGGCCATCATGTCGGCCCACATGCGCGAATTCTGCGGCGACTGGTGGATCAGCAGCAGGGCCGGGCCCTGGCCGGCACGCCGGTAATGCACCTGGCGGCCGTTGATGTCGATGAAGTGGCGGGTGATGGCAGTCATCGGTGGCGTATCACTCAATCATGTGCCACGGCCACCAGGGCCTTGCCGGTGTTCTCGCCGCGCAACAGGCCGATGAAGCCGGCCGCGGCGTTTTCCAGCCCGTGGTGGATGTGTTCGCGGTAGTGCAGGCGGCCATCGGCGATCAGCCCGGCCAGTTCGCTGCGGCAGGTGTCAAAGGCATCGAGATGGTCGTAGACCACCAGACCTTCCAGGCGCGCACGGGCACCGATCACCGGGCCCAGATTGGGACCGGGCGGCCGTTCGGCGCGGTTGTACTGATCGCTCAGCCCACACAGCACCACGCGGGCGCGCAGGCCCAGCTGGCCGAGCACGGTTTCCAGCACCGCCCCGCCGACATTGTCGAAATAGCCATCGATGCGCGCCGGGCAAGCCGCACGCAGGGCCTCGGCAAAATCGGATGCGCGATAGTTCACTGCCGCATCGAAGCCGTAGGTTTCGGTGAGCAGGGTGCATTTTTCGGTGGTACTGGTCAGTCCCACCACGCGGGCACCGGCAGCCTTGCACAGCTGGCCGGCAATCGAGCCGACCGCACCGGCAGCGGTGGAGATCACGACGGTCTGGCCGGCCTTCGGCTCCAGGATGTGGCGCACGCCGGCCCAGGCCGTCAGGCCCGGCACACCCAGCACGCCCACCGCGGTGGACGGTGGCGCCAGCGTGGCATCAACGGGCTGCAGCGCGCCGGCATCGGCCATGGCGTACTGCGCCCAGCCCAGCAGGCCGGTGACCCACTGCCCGGCAGCGAAGCGGCCGGTGGCATCTTCCACGACAGTGCCCACGGCATAGCCGGGCACCACCGCACCCAGCGGCGGACAGGGCGCGACATAGCGCCCGCCCAGCTGGGCACGCAGGAACGGGTCCAACGAGAGCCAGTGCAGGCGCACCAGCACCTGCCCGGTTCCCGGCCGGGGTACCGGCAACGTCTGCAGCACAAAATCCGACGGCTGCGGCATCCCTTCCGGAATGGCCCGCAGACACACGGCCTGCATCGTTACCGGCACGCGCTCCATGATCAGAACGCGTTGATGCCGGTCAGTTCGCGGCCGACCACCAGCTGGTGCACGGTCTCGGTGCCTTCATAGGTGATGACCGATTCCAGGTTCAGCGCATGACGGATGGCCGCATGCTCGGTGGTGATGCCGGCGCCGCCCAGCAGGTCACGGCATTCACGGGCGATGTCGATGGCCATGCGGCAGTTGTTCCACTTGGCCAGCGAGACTTGGGTCGGCTCCATCTTGCCGGCTTCCTTCAGGCGGCCCAGCTGCAGCGACAGCAGCTGCGAAGCGGTGATGCGGCGGGCCATGTCGGCCATCTTGATCTGGGCGCTCTGGGTGGCAGCGACCGGACGACCGAACAGGATGCGCTCCTTGGTGTAGGCCAGCACTTCTTCCAGACAGGCCTGGGCCGCGCCGATCGGGCCCCAGGTGATGCCGTAGCGGGCCTGGGTCAGACAGCCCAGCGGGCCCTTCAGACCCTTCACGTTCGGCAGGCGGTTGGCATCGGGCACGCGCACGTTGTCGAAGAACAGGGCGCCGGTGGCCGAGGCACGCAGGCTCATCTTCTTCTTGATTTCCTGCACGGTGAAACCCGGGGTGCCCTTCTCGATGACAAAGCCCTGGATGCCGTCTTCGGTATGCGCCCAGACGATGGCGATGTCGGCCATCGGCGCATTGGTGATCCACATCTTCGAGCCGTTGATCACCCACGCATCGCCGTCCTTGGTGGCACGGGTCTTCATGCTGGCCGGGTCCGAACCGCCGTGCGATTCGGTCAGACCGAAGCAGCCGATCACCTTGCCGGCGGCCATGTCCGGCAGCCAGCGCATGCGCTGCTCTTCGCTGCCGTAGGCATAGATCGGGTACATGCACAGCGAGCTCTGCACCGACACGAAGCTGCGCAGGCCCGAGTCACCGCGCTCCAGCTCCTGGCAGATCAGGCCGTAGCTGACATAGCCCAGGTTCGAGCCACCGTACTGTTCGGGCAGGGTCGCGCCCAGCAGGCCCATTTCGGCCACTTCGGAAATCAGTTCCTTCGGGAACTGGCCCTGGTCGAAGCAGTCGCCGATGATCGGCAGCACGCGCTCGTTGGTGAAACGGGCAACCGATTCCTGGACAGCACGCTCTTCTTCGGTGAGCAGGGAGGCAACGTCGTAAAGGTCAAACGGATTCAGGCTCATGCAATTCTCACTGGCGCACGGTGTGCGATGGCGGTGGGGGTGTTGGATCAGGCGGAAAGGATGGCGGCAGCGGCGCGCAGGCCGGACTTGACCGCTGCCTCCATGCCGGGGACGTCCAGTTCGGTCTGTTCGCCGGCAAAGTGCAGGCGTCCGAACGGGGTGTTGTTCCACTGCAGGGTCTGCGCAAAGCGGCCCGGCATGATTTCGGCAAACGCACCGCCGGCCAGCGGATCACCGCCCCAGCTGCGCGTTTCCAGCGGCACCAGGGCGCCGCGGCTGGCCGGTCGCAGGCGTTCGAATGCGTTGATGGCCCAGGCAAAGCGGGCCTCGCGGTCCAACTTGTCGGCCGCTTGTGCGGCAGCGCCGTTGAGCCAGACGATCAGACGGTTGATCCGGCCATCGTCACCGGGCACGGCAAACACCCGCTGCAGGATCCCGGTGCCCCACAGCCACAGCGGCAGGCCATCGTCTTCCCAGAACGGGCGGGTCGGCTGCAGGTGGATGGTGGTCACCGCATTGCCACCGCGGCCGGCCCAGATCGCCTGCTGCGCGGCCGGCGGTGCCGGGTCTATGACGATGCGCGACAGCGGCAGGCTGGGAATGGCCAGCACCACATGGCCGGCCTGGAAACGGCGGCCATCGGCGCAGCGTACCTGTACGCCACGGGCACTGCTTTCCACCGCGGCCACCTGGGCGTTGTGCACCACCTCACTGGCCAGCGAGGCGGCCATCGCCTCGGGCAGTGCCTGGCTGCCACCTTCGATCCAGCTGGTGCCCGGTGCGCCGTGGCGACGCAGGGCATCGCGACGCAGCACGTCCAGCGCGCTGATGGTGTGCACCGACGAATAGGCATTGCCGATATCCATCAGGGCGATGGCATCGGCCGACCAGCCGCGCGAGGACAGCAACTGGGCCAGCGGGACATCCATCCCGAGCAGGGCCGCGTCGGTCCAGCTGTCGATGGCCGGCAGGGCCAGCTCGTTCAAGGCCGTGGACAGCAGCATCGGCGGTGCGATGTCGCGCTCGCGACCGGCAAGCGTGTTGTGCGGGCTGGTGGCCCACTGGGCAGCCGGGAACAGTCCGGTCCCGAAATCAAAGCCCATCCCACTGGCCGGCGGACGGGCCACGCTGGGCGCCACCATGCCCACGCCCACGCGTTCGGCTTCGGCGCGCAGCCGGGCATAGCCGGTACCCACTTCCACGCCACCGATCTCGAACCGCAGACCGTTGCGCGTCACCGTATGCAGGCGTCCACCGATACGGTCCGATGCTTCCAGCACCGTGACCCGTGCGCCGCCGGCTTCCAGCGCATGCGCCGCCGCCAGTCCGGCCAGACCCGCACCGACCACGATCACGTCACGGGGTGAGCCAGCGCCACGTGGACGGGCCAGTACCGGAAACGACGACAGCGCCATCAAGGCGCCGGCTCCTGCGATGAAATGACGACGTTGCATCTGTTGGCTCCTGCCAGGGCCGGCCCGGTTGCCCGGGCCGGCGGGTTGGATCAGAACTTGTAGCTCACTTCCACACCGTACATGCGCGGCAGCGACGGGGTCACGCCGAAGTCACGCACGTTGACCAGGGTCAGACCGGTCAGCGGCGGCACGTTCGGCACGGCGATGTACTTGTCCGGGTTCACGGTGCGCTGTGCATCTTCCGGGGTACGGTCGTTGAACGCGTTGTTGACGTAGGCGCTGATCTGCCACTGGTCGTTCGGACGCAGGGTGAAGCGGAAGTTGGTGCGCACCGACGCGCCCAAGTAGGCCAGATTGTGCACCTGCACGTAGCGCTTGCTCTCGTAGGTGCTGTCCATGTTGGCGGTGTAGCTCCAACCGTTGGCGAACTCACCATCACGCATCAGGCCCAGGGTGGCCTTGTGCTTGGGCACGCGCGGCAGGTAGTTGCCGGCAGCGTCAGCGGCCGGGTCATCCAGCGTCGGCGCAGCAGCGTCGGAGAACAGGTCAGCATGGTCCTGGCTGATGAACGACAGGATCTTGGCGTTGGTCAGCGAGTAATTGAAGCTGGCCTGCCAGCCCGGAGCGAACCCCCACTGCGATTCCAGCTCGAAGCCCTTGACCTCGGACTCACCCACGTTGGTGGTGTAGCTGGTGGAGAACAGGGTGCCGTTCTTGCGCAGCACCGGGCCGGTCTGGGTCAGCTGCTGGTTGGTCCAGTCGATGTAGAACACGTTGGCGTTGACGCGCATGCGGCCGTCCAGCCAATCGCTCTTGACGCCGAACTCGTAGTTCCAGGTCTTTTCTTCCTCGAACTTGTCCAGGCCCTGGCTCAGCAGCTGGGCCAGCGCGTCATCGGCCAGGTCAGCGCGGAACACGGTGGTGTTGAAGCCACCCGGCTTGTTGCCCTTGGACACCAGGCCGTAGATGTTGACGTTGTCAGCGGCCTGATAGCTCAGGGTGAAGCGCGGAGTAAAACTCTTGAACGACTCGCTCAGCGAATACGGCAGGGTGTAGGTGCTGGTACCCAGGATGCGGGTATCGATACCGCCCTTGCTAATTTCATCGGTGGCGTAACGGCCTTCGGCCGAGGCGGTCCACTGGTCGTTGATGCGCCAGTTGATCATGCCGTAGATGGCCTTGTTGACGGTCTTGTCGTCCGGGTTGGTGGCAATGGCCACGCGGCTGGCCAGATCACCACCCCAGCCCGGCTTGGCCGACTGGCTGTAGTAGTACAGGCCGAACATACCCGACACGTCGAGGTTCTGGTCGGTGCTCAGGCGCAGGTCCTGCGACCAGTCCTTGAGCGAGTCCAGGGTGAAGGTTTCGAACGCACCGGCAAAGCCACGGGTCGGGCTGTAGTCCTGGTCAAAACCGTTGTACTTGTCCGCTTCGTTGTAAGCGGTGGTGGAGGTGAACTGCCAGCCGTTGTCGAACATGTAGTCGACCACCAGGCTGGAGCGGTTCAGCGTCTGCTTGCGGCCGGCGTAGAAGCCCGCAGCTTCATAGGCGTCAGTGTTGATGCCGATATCCGACGGCATCTTGATTTCGCCGCAGTAGTAGCCGCGGGTGCGGGTCTCAGCGACCGGGTACAGGCCCAGGTAGCTGGCGCCGGTCAGCGTCGGCAGGTAGCAGTTGTTGAGCTCATCGCCCTGGCGCTGGATCGCGATGTGGCTGTCGCGGTTCTTCTGCTGACTGACACGCGCGATGATTTCCAGATTCTCGTTCGGAAGCCAAGAAATGGCGCCCATCACGCTCTGCGAATCGTTTCCTCCCAAGTCCTTACGACCTGTGACAGTGTTGTAGTACATATCATCGTTGCCACGCTTGCTGGCACTGATGTCGTAACCGAAGGTTCCATCTTCGTTACCGCCAGAGTAGAACACGCTCAGCTTTTCCTGACCGTAGTTGCCAGCGCCCAAGGTGACCTTGCCACCCGGAACACTGCCCGGGCGGCGAGTAATGAAGTTGACCGCGCCGGAGAACGTACGACGGCCAAATGCCGCTGACTGGGGACCTCGAATTACTTCAACTCGCTGGATGTTGTCCAGTCCGTAACCGGAGATGTCGCCTTCCACGTAGATGCCGTCGATGAAGAACGAGGCGTTGGCTTCACCCTGGATGTTGGACATGCCGCGGATGACCGGACGGTCGGTACCACGACCGTAGCCTGAGCGGAAAGAGAAGCTCGGCGACATGTTGGCAATGTCACGGATGTCCACCAAGCCTTTCTTTTCGATGACCTGCTCGGAAATAGCCGAGATAGGCAACGGCATCTGCTGCAGCGGCTCGGCCACGCCACGGGCAGTGACTTCGATCGATTCCAGGCTGGTGACCGGGCCTGCGGCGTCATCGGCCGGTTCGGCAGCGGGGGTTTCAGCGGCAATGGCATGGCCGGCACTGAGCATCAGTGCAAGGGCAATGGAGGAGCACAGCAGGTCGGGCTTGACGGTTTTCATGCGGTTCCGGGGGGAAGTGGGCCGGGGGATGCGGTGTGGGTGACATCAACGGGGGGAGGAGGCACTGCACGGCATCGCTTGCGTCTTGCGGGTCTTGCGGTCTTGCTCAGTCAGCAGCCTTGCCGGCCTGCTTCAGATCACGGTAGTAGTTCCAGCTGGTGACATTGGGCTGGACCCACTGCGCCGGGGCGGTGGCGTATTCGGGGTAGTGCCGGGCGATGCGCGCACGGATGTCCTCGGGCAGTTCATCCACCGAGGCGCGCTTGTTGCCCTGGGCCACATACAGCAGGCCACCGGCACGGGTACCCAGCTTCATCCACGGCAGCCACGGGCCAACCCGGGTCCAGCCGTAGGTCACCGGCACCTGGCTCAGGGCCGGGTCTTCCAGCGCGGCGCGCGGGGTGAAGAACATGAAGTGCTCCGAGCCGATGTACATCGGCCCGGAGGACTCGGCCGGGAATTGCGCCGGCTGCAGCGGATTGGGATAGGCCAGCGGGATGTTCAGGGTCAGCATCACGGTGTCACCGGCTTCCACCCAGGGCATGGCCACTTCGCGGCCCGGCGCATTGAGCACGGTGTTGACCGGGTCATTGGCCACATGCACCACCTCCACGCGTTCGCCGCTGAACGGGTTGTCCCACGCATCGATGATCTGGCCGGTGGCCAGGTCGCGGTAGAAGGTCAGCTCGCGGGTGACCAGGCGCCAGGTGCCATCGGCCAGCTTTTCGGCGCGGCAGATGTTGTAGCCCTCAAACCCCATCAGCGGTGCGGCCTTCTTTTCCGGCTCCTGCGCAAACAGGGTGCCTTCCCACCACAGCAGCACCTCCTCCTGCGGATCCAGCGAACAGCGCATCTTGACCAGTGCTTCGGTACTGCCCTGGGCAGAAGCCAGATCCAACGCACGGGCCTGTGCCGAAAGTGCGATTGCAGTGGCTGCCAACAAGGTGAAAAGTGTCTTCATTGCTTATCCAGATGCTGTGGGCGTCCGCGAAGGCCACGCCGGTGGTGTCAATCAGGTGGCAGCAGGATGACCACCTAGAGACATATAGCTATAACATTAGAACATGTTTGTCCAATCATTTCGGCATGCCAGAAGGCATACCTGCAATGACCGGACATTCACCTTGTAGGCATTGCCGCACAACGGTTTGCATTGCTGCAAAGCAGCATTCGAAGGGGCCGCAGAATTGATCCAGATCAAAGAACCACGCAGGTACTTAGCGCAGTCTTGACCGCAGCGGTTTTTTTGACTTATAGCTATATCATTAGAACCAAACAGCCACCCGCCGCGTCCCGGAGCAATGCCATGAGTGAGCAAGTCCTGCCCCCCAGCTGGCAACACGTCGGCCGTCACGACCTGTTCCCGGTCAGCCGCCATGACGACACCGCACGGTTTGATTTCCTGGCCAATCTCAACGGCTACCTCGCCGGCCAGCTCAGCCCGAAGGTCAAGCAGGCCTACGAGCAGCGGGTGAAGCCGGCCTTCGAGAAGGCCGCTGGCCGGCCGCCGCAAAACCGCCATGAAGTGCGCAAGGCGATGGCCGGCGATCCGACCTACCAGACCTGGAGTGCGCTGCGCCGCAGCTCGATGGAGATGCGCCAGCAGGCCGGCCGTGCACTGGTGTTGCGCCAGGCCGATGCACTGATCGACAAGGCCCGACAGTACAACACCGGTGATGACGGCCTGAAGCTGGACCCGAGCGTGCAGGTGCCGCGCTATGCCAGCGCGGTGGACATCCACTGCATGCCCGGCGGCTACCACACCGAACTCACTGCCGATGACGTCACCGCTGCAGCCAACTATGACTGCGGCATCTTCGCCACCACCGGTGGCATGCTTGGCCGCTACAACGATGGCGGTGGCCAGGCACTGGCACAGTGGCTCAAGGAGCAGCACCCGGAGTTCAAGCCCAGGCGCATCCTCGATATCGGCTGCACCGTCGGCCACAACATCGTGCCGCTGGCCCAGGCCTTCCCCGAGGCCGAAGTGATTGCCATCGACGTGGCCGCACCGATGCTGCGCTACGCCCATGCGCGGGCACGGGCACTGGGGGTGAACAACATCACCTTCGTGCAGGCCAATGGCGAGGCGCTGGATTACCCCGACGGCCACTTCGACATCGTGATGACCTCGATGTTCTGGCACGAAACCAGCGCCAGGGCGATGCCGAAGATGCTGGCTGAAATCCAGCGCGTGCTCGCTTCCGGCGGCCTGACCGCGCACCTGGAACAGCCGCAGTACCACGGCATGGACCCGTACGAGCAGTTCATCCGCGACTGGGATGCCTACAACAACAACGAGCCGTTCTGGAGCGTCATGCACGAGTACGACCTGCAGCAGATGATGACCGAGGCCGGGTTTGATCCGCAGCGTTACTTCGAGACGAAGATCCGCGGCGTGGTTGACCGCGACATCTTCCCGGTGGCCAGCGAAAAGGGCGAGGACCACGGCCGTGCCGCCCTGTGGACGATGTTTGGAGCGTGGAAAGCATGAGCAGCACGATTGATCCGATCAGCCAGGCCGGCACCCGCGCCAAGGGCAAGCGTCCCTACTTCTTCAAGGACGCCGATGTCGAGCGCCTGCTTGGCATCGTGATGGCCGTAGCAATGGAAAACGCAGTAACCCGCCAGCGTCTGGATGCGCTGGAACGGCTGGTCGAGCAGAAGGGACTGCTGACCCGCGCCGAACTGGAACAGTTCGCCCCCGACCGTGACGCCGAAGCCGAGCGCACGTTGTGGATGAAGGAATACATCGCCCGGGTGCTGCGCATCGTGCAGCAGGAAACCGAAGCGATTCAAGGCGGTGCTATGGACGTGCCGATGGAAGAAGTGATGGATGCACTTCGCAATGACTGAGCGCCAAGCCCAGGCGTGGCCTCAAAACTGACATCAACACGACATAGAGGAACCGAAATGCCGAACATGCAACTGCACATGCCGATCCTGGCCCGCCACGAAGGTATCTGGGACGGCGTCTACCGCTACTACGACGCCAACGGCAACAAGATCGACGAGCACAAGTCGCGCCTGATCTGCCGCTTCACCGACGACGAGGCCGTGCCGTACCACCAGACCAACCACTACAGCTGGGATGACGGCAAGGTCGAAGTGCGCGACTTCCCGACCCGCTACGAGTTCGGCCGGGTGATCTTCGACAACGAGCTGATCTACGGCTGGGCCGCCGAAGTGCCGCTGGACGACTACCACCGCAGCGTGATGCTGTACTGGAAGCGCAAGGGCGAAGAAGGCATGGAGCTGTATGAGATGATCCAGATCTCCGACTGCGGCCAGATGCGCAACCGCGTGTGGCACTGGTACAAGAACGGCGTGCTGGTGCAGCGCACCCTGATTGACGAAAAGTTCGTCAGCAAGGACTGGCAGAAGGTGACCGGCCACAGCTTCAACGGCGAAGCCATCTGATGACGGCACCACGCCGCCATTGATCTTCGCAACACCGCGCAACCCCGGACGGTAACGCCCGGGGTTGTGTCTTTCCATTACGAGGTAACAGATGAGCAACTCCAGGAGACAGTTCCTTTCCGGTGCCGCAGGCCTGGCCGCCCTTGGCGTGGCCGGCCCTTCCCTGCTCGGTGCCAGCGCACCGGCGCAGGCGGCCATGGGCAAGGGCCCGGACACGCCCAACCAGCGTGACGACGGCACCTACGACGTGGTTGAACTGGCAAAGCCGGCCTGGATGCTCGGCCTGGTGCAGTCGCGCGTGCACAGCTTCGATGCCAGCCAATGGAAGGCCGGCACCCGCCGCAACCTGGCCCACATGCTGGACCTGATCGACAAGGCCCACTACCACGCCAAGCCGGACCTGCTGCAGTTCCACGAGTTCCCGCTGACCGGCTGGCGCAAGTGGACCCGCAACGAAATCCTGAAGTTCGCCATCACCATCCCCGGTGAGGAGACCGAGGCCATTGCCGCCAAGGCACGCCAGTACGGCACCTGGATCGTGTTCGGCGCCTACGCCACCGATCCGGACTGGCCGGGCCACGTGCTCTCGATCACCACGATCATCAACGACAAGGGCGAGATCGTCGACAAGCACTGGAAGGCACGCAACCTCAAAGGCGCCTTCCCGGATTTCGAGCTGTTCACCACCACCACCTACGACGTGCTGGACCGCTACGTGGAAATGTACGGCCGCGATGCCGTGGTGCCGGTCACCCGCACCCCGCTGGGCAACATCTGCACCTCCTCCACCCAGCGTGAGCCGGAGCTGTTCCGGGCGATGGCAGTGAAGGGCGCGGAAGTGTTCCTGCGCACCGCATCGGGCGGTTTTTCCCCGCTCGATGTGCAGGCCTGCGCCATGTACAACGGGGTGTACTCGTCGATCGTCAACAACTCGATCTCGCCGGACAACGGCCCCTATTTCGATGACCCGGGTTCGGGCGGTACCGCCGTCTACGGCCCGCAGGGCACCGCGATTGCCGAGGCCACCAGCGCCCACGAGACCCTGGTACTGGCCAACATCCCGATCGCCAGCCTACGCGCGCGCAAGCGCCAGCCGGTGATGCACGCCGACCTGTACAACGACGTCTACGCCAACTACCGCAGCGCCTACGCCCCGAACCTGTGGACCGAACACCTGCCCGAGTCACTGGAGGACGCCGCCCAGTACATCCGCGGCAAGTCGCGCTGGAAGTAAGCCTTCAGCGGATCTTGATGTTTCAAACAACAACGGCGCCGAAAGGCGCCGTTGCTGGTTTGCCTGCGCATGTCCCGATCCGGCAGCACCACAGGCGGCGCGCCGGCAACTTGCTGCCGGCCTATACCAACTGACCACGCAGCGCTCACCCGCCCACAACGCCCACCCGGCTAAGACAGGGGCACCATTCCAACGGAGAGCAAGCATGCCCGTACACTCTGGCAAGACTGGCAACGCGGCCGACCCTCGCAGCCACGCCAAGACCGCTGTTGCCAAGGCCGACCGCAACGCCAGCGACAGCACTGCCGCCGCCACCCAGGGCCAGCAGGATGACAAGGCACAGCAGGAAGCGGCCGCGCGCGATGACAGCAAGACCGTCGCGCGCGAAAAGGACACCAGCCGGACGGCCGCCCTGCGCAAATGAGTGCTTTGGGTGGTGGGCACCAAGCCCGGACAGCTCAACGGCGCCCTGCGGCGCCGTTGTCATGTCTCTTGGCCATGTGAAAGTCCGCTCTGCGAAAATGCACTCTGGTCGGTCCGGCTGGGCAAGCCCCTACACGCTCAATGCGCATCCCTGACTATCCGGGTTCTGCGCTGAACGACATAACCAAGCCCCGCAAACACCAGTGTAATCACGGTAAAAACGATCGGCAGGATACGAAGGACTTCACCAAGCAAAAGAGCGAGGTTGTTGAGCCACGGTTCTACGTGCAGACCACGCGGAATGATCAGGCTTGCATGGATCAAGAGTGTGGCTGCAATGGAAACCGCCAGAACGACGGCGTAGGCAGGCGCCAGCATTCCTGGAATCACGTGTGGATAGTCAGCATAACGGGCTGCCACCACGACCGGGCGGCCGAACCTGGCCAGTCGCTCCCTGCGATCTGCGTCATCGCGGGCATCATGAAGCAGTTCACCCAGATCCTCCCTGATACGGCCCAGTTGCTGATTGCGTCTGAACCAGGGCAGCCAACGTGCAACTTCGCGCAGATATCTGTCCAGCATATTCATTGGTTGCCTCCATTGAGATGGACAAGGCTTTCGGTAAACGAACGCCATTGCTCGAACATGGCGGTATGGGCAGCAGCACCGGCCTCGGACAATTGATACATGCGTTTGAGTCGTGAGCCTTCCGGGCGCCGTTCACTTACCAGAAGTGACTGGCTTTCCAGACGCCGCAGCATTGGATACAAGGCTCCTTCCTCAATGGGAAGGCAGGCCTGGGCAAGGCGTACGCGCACATCCGCCCCACAAGCCTCCCCCTGCTTCAAGACACTGAGGACAGCCAGCACCAGGGTTCCACGACGGAGTTCCTGCATCAACGCGGGGTCGATCATCAACTGGGTCCTGATCAGAGCACACATAGCGTCACACACTGTGCGACACACAGGCAATGGGAGATGCATTGCTGTGAACACGACGTCCCCTCAAACGCCAAACGGCGCTTGCCCCCCTCGAACATTCGGTGCAATCCATCCCGCACAGCATCAATCGGCAATTTCACGCCCAACCAGCCGGGCACAAAAAAGCACCGGTGCCCTCCAGCACCGGTGTTGTTCATCGCCTATGACTGGACGCTGGACGCTCAGCGCAGGCCCAGTTCCTTGAGCACCGCCTCGGTGGAAGCACCGATGGCATCCAGCGCGGGATTGATCCGGCCCGGCTCGTTGGCGAACTTGATCGGAATCCCCAGGTGCTTGCCACCATCCGGGTCGGTCCAGACCATCTCGCGGGCGGCAGTGTGCGGGTCGTTGAAGGCTTCGGTCAGGGTCTTGACCGGGGCCCAGCAGACGTCGATGTCATGCAGGAACAGGGTCCACTCCACCAGCGAGCGGCGCGAAAAGGTCTCCGCCAGGAATTCCTTGACCGGGTTCTGCACCGGGCCGGGCGGCTGGTGGCACAGGTGGATCAGGTCCGGGCGGCCGAGGGCACCGAGCAGGTTCTCGGCGAACTTGTGCTCCGAGCCACCAATGGCCAGCCAGCGGCCATCGCTGCACTGGTACAGGCGGTACATGGCATTGCCGCCCCAGCTGCGCTCGTGCTGGATCACCGGGTCACGGCCATTGGCAAACGGCGGGCCCACCACATTGGGCAACCAGCTCATCAGCGCGTCCTGCATCGAGATGTCGATGTAGTCGCCCTGGCCGGTTTTCTCCCGGCGCAGCAGGGCCATCAGGATGCCGCTCATGGCCATCAACGAACCGCACATGTCTGCCACCGGCATGTGCGGCATGGCCGGGGTGCCATCCGGGGCGCGGTTGAGGCTGACCACACCGGTGTCGGCCTGCATGGCCAGGTCGTGTGCGGGGCGGTTGACCTTGGGCCCGGTCTGGCCGAAGGCGCTGATCGCGCAGTACACCACGCGCGGATTGATGGCCTGACAGCTGGCGTAATCAATGCCCAGACGTTTGGCCACGCCGGGGCGGAAGGCTTCCACCACCACATCGGCCCATTCCACCAGCTTGGCGAACGCGGCCTTGCCGGCCTCGCTCTTCAAATCCAGCACGATGCAGCGTTTGCCACGGTGGGTATTGCGGAACCAGGTGGTGACGCCGGCCTGCTTCAGGCCTACCTCGCGCACCGGCTCGCCGCTGGGCGGCTCGATCTTGATCACATCGGCGCCGTGGTCGGCCATCACCATGGTCAGGTGCGGGCCGGGCAAAAACAGCGACAGGTCCAGCACGCGGACGCCTTCCAGCTTCATGCCAGCTCTCCCAGCAGGCGCACGATGGCCGCATCGTCATAGCCCAGCTCGGCCAGCAGCTCCTGGGCATCGGCATTGAGCGGCGGGCAGGCGGCGCCAGTGAGGCGCTGGCCATCCAGCTTGACCGGGTTGCACAGCACGCGCTGCGGGCCCTGCGGGTGATCAATGGTCTGCACCATGCCCACGCGCTCCACGTACGGGTTGTCCAGCGCGGCAGCCACATCCAGGATCGGCGCGACCGGGATCTTGCCGGCAAATACCTCCATCCACTGCGCGGTGGTGCGGGTGGACAGCACTTTGTCCACCAGTGGGGTCAGCTCCAGGCGCGATTCGCGGCGGGCGGCAAAGTTGGCAAAGCGTGCCTCGCCCGCCCACTCCGGCGAACCGATGCCGGCAACGAAGGTCTGCCAGAACTTCTCCAGCATGCACATCACCATAATCCAGCCATCGGCGGTGCGGTAGACCTGGCACGGCACGGTGGACGGATGCGCGCTGCGCTCCAGGCGCTCGGTGCGGTGGCCGTTGTTGAGGTACCAGGTGGCCGGGTAGCTGAGCTGGTGCAGGGCCACGTCGAACAGGCTCACGTCCACATCGCGGCCGATGCCGGTGCGCATCGCACCGACCACGCCGGCCAGCAGGGCCATGGACATGGTGGTGCCGGTCATGAAATCGACCATGGACAGGCCGAAGCGTGCCGGCGGTGCATCCGGCTCGCCGGTCAGGGCCATGAAACCGGCCTCGGCCTGCATCAGGTAGTCATAGCCCGGCCAGGCGGCACGCTCGTTGTCACGGCCATAGGCGGACAGGTGCGCACAGACGATCTTCGGGTTGATCCTGGACAGGCTGGCGTAATCCAGGCCGAGCTTTTCCGGCTGGTCACCACGCAGGTTGTTGAGCACCGCATCGGCGGTGCCGATCAGCTTTTCAAACACCTCACGGCCTTCGGCGGCCTTCAGGTCCAGGCGCAGCGAGCGCTTGTTGAGGTTGAAGGTCTGGAAGAACAGGCTGTCGCCCTGGCCCAGGAAATACGGGCCGGTGGAGCGCGACACATCGCCGCCCGGCGGCGATTCAATCTTGATCACCTCCGCGCCGAGGTCAGCCAGGTGCATCGAGCCATAGGGGCCGGCGCCGTATTGTTCCACGGCAACGATGCGCAGGCCCTTGAGCGGAAGGTCTTTCATGATTTATCCCAATACTGAAAATAAAAACGCTGCGGCAACCCGCAAGGGCCACCGCAGCGAGAGACACGCGACGGTGGCGCGGATCAGATCTTGTTGCGGGCAACCAGCTGCTTGGCAATGATGATGCGCTGCATCTCGTTGGTGCCTTCGCCGATGCACATCAGCATCGCATCGCGGTAGAAGCGCTCGATGTCATATTCCACCGAGTAGCTGTAGCCGCCGAAGATACGCATGCCTTCCTGGGCGCAGAACACGCCGGTCTCGGTGGCAAAGTACTTGGCCATGCCCGCTTCCATGTCGCAACGCTCGCCCTTGTCATAGGCATTGGCGGCGCTTTCGATCAGCAGCTTGGAGGCCTCGACCTTGGCCGCCATTTCACCCAGCTTGAGCTGGATGGCCTGGTGCTCGGCAATCGGCTTGCCGAAGGTCATGCGCTCCTGGGCGTAGCGCACCGCCAGGCGCAGCGCGCCTTCGGCGATGCCACAACCACGGGCGGCGACGTTGATGCGGCCCAGTTCCAGGCCACCGACGGCATGCAGGAAGCCTTTGCCCTCTTCGCCACCGAGCACGCAATCGGCCGGCACCTTGTAGTTTTCGAACACCAGCTCGCAGGTGTCGATGGCGCGGTAACCGGCCTTCTTCATCTTCTTGGCGACGATGAAGCCTTCGCTCTTTTCGGCGATGAACATGGTCATGCCCTTGTGGCGCGGTTGCGCTTCCGGGTCGGTCTTGGCCAGCAACAGGATCATGTCGCCATACAGCGAGTTGGTGATCCAGGTCTTGGCTCCGTTGATGACGTAATGGTCACCCTCGCGCTTGGCCACGGTGCGGATCGCCTGCAGGTCGGTGCCGGCATTGGGCTCGGTCAGGCCCAGGCCACCACGCAGCTCACCGGTGGCCATGCGCGGCAGGTACTTGCGCTTCTGCTCTTCGGTGCCGCAACGCTCGATGGCCGCAGCCATGATCAGGTGCGAGTTGAAGATGCCCGACGGCGCCATCCACACCGAAGCGACCTTGATCACGATCTTGGCGTAGATGCGCGCCGGCAGGCCGAGGCCCCCGTATTCGGGCGAGATGGTGGCACCGAACAGGCCCAGGTCCTTCATCTCCTCGACCAGCTGATGCGGGTACTTGTCTTCCTGGTCGTACTCCTGGGCAATCGGGGCAACCGACTTTTCCACCCAGTTGTCGATCGCATCGAGCAGGGTCTGCTCTTCTTCCGGGCCCCACATCAGATCCATATCGGTGCTCATCACATAGACCTCAGTAGTTGACCTTGTCTTCGACCGAGTGGCCGATCTTGGCAATCAGCATGGTGCGGGTGAAGGTGCACACCAGCTTGCCGTCCTGGTTGTAGCCATCGGTCTGCACGGTGACGATGCCGGCGCCCGGACGCGAGGCCGATTCACGCTTGGCCAGCACCTTGGATTCGCACACCAGGGTGTCGCCGACAAACAGCGGGAAGGTCATCTTGATGTCGCCCCAGCCCAGGTTGGCAATGGCCTTCTGCGACACGTCGGTCACGCTCATGCCCACCATCAGGGCCACGGTGAACGGCGAGCAGACGATGCACTTGCCGAATTCCGATTCCTTTGCGTACTCCTTGTCGAAGTGCATCGGATGGGTGTTCATGGTCAGCAGGGTGAACCAGGTGTTGTCGGTCTCGGTGATCGAACGGCCCGGGCGGTGCTCGTAGATGTCACCGACATTGAACTCTTCGTAGTGGCGACCAAAGGTCTCACGGAAACGGTTTTCAGCGATCTGCTTGACGTTCTGAACCATGGGAATTGTCCTTTTTCGTGCGGTAAGTGCTGGCTTGCAGGCGCAGCTTGGTCAAAGAGGGGCAGTGCCCCATGTTCAATGCGGGGTAAAACAGTCAGTCCTGACGCAGGCCGTGTGCCCCGAGGGCAAGCGCACGTTCGGCGGCAATTTCAATCGGGCGGTCCACCAGCTTGCCGTCCACCGCCACCGCGCCACCGCCGTTGTCGGCCATGGCCGCCACCACGCGGCGGGCATGGTCAAGCTCATTGGCGTCAGGCAGGTAACGGCTCTGGATGGTGTCCACCTGGGCCGGATGGATGGCCGCCTTGGCGGTGAAGCCCAGGGCGATCACGCGGTCGGTTTCCTCGCGCAGGCCGGCCGCGTCCTTGATGTCCAGGTACGGCACATCCATGCAGCCGACATTGGCTTCGGCAGCGATGGTGGCCAGCTGCACGCGCGGATGGAAGAAGCTCTCCCAGCCGGCGCGGCCACGCAGGGCGACGATGTAGTCGAAACCACCGAACATCAGCGCCTGCACGCGGGAACTGGCAGCGACGATGTCGCGGGCATCGAGCAGGCCTTTCGGGGTCTCGATCTGCACGATGAACTGCGTATCCATGCCTGACAGCAGGGCATCGGCGGCAGCCAGTTCAGCGGCCGATTCGACCTTGGGCAGCATCACGAACGCCGGGCGTGCCGACGAGGCCGCCAGCGCAGCCAGATCCGCACGACCCAGGTCGGTGCTGACCGGGTTCACGCGCATACCGATCTGGGTATAACCGGCCGGTACATTGGCCAGGAATTCCAACACGGCAGCGCGCGCGGTTTCCTTGTCCGCAGGTGCCACGGCATCTTCCAGGTCGATACAGACCTGGTCGGCGCCGGTGGCCACGGCCTTGGCAAAGCGCTCCGGGCGCGAGCCGGGCACGAACAGCAGGCAGCGGCGCGGGTTGCTCAGGGGCGTGCTCACGGGGCGGGCACCTGCGCGGCGAAGTGTTCGGCGATCTGGCGGCGGGTCGCATACCAGGTGCCCGGCTTGGTCGCCACGTACTGCAGGAACTTCTCGAACGCACCGATGCGGCCCGGACGGCCGATGATGCGCAGATGCAGGCCCAGCGACATCACCTTCGGGCTGTGCTCGCCTTCGGCATACAGGGTGTCGAACGAGTCGATGGCGTAGTCCAGCCAGTCCTTGGGCAGGTAGGACGGGGCCACCCACATCTTCATGTCGTTGGTGTCCAGCTGGTAGGGCACCACGATCATCGGCTGCTCGCTGCCATCCACGTCGCCCCAGAACGGGGCATCGGCCGAGTAGTCGTCCATGTGGTACAGGTAGCCCTCTTCCTGCAGCAGCCGGCGGGTGTCGGCGGTATGCAGGTAGCGCGAGAGCCAGCCGACCGGACGCTGGCCGGTGGTGCGCTCGATGCTGTCGGCCGCGTCGCGGAT
Source organism: Stenotrophomonas koreensis (assembly GCF_001431525.1). Classification (GTDB taxonomy): domain Bacteria; phylum Pseudomonadota; class Gammaproteobacteria; order Xanthomonadales; family Xanthomonadaceae; genus Stenotrophomonas; species Stenotrophomonas koreensis. The sequence goes on along the minus strand of NZ_LDJH01000025.1, from coordinate 20,603 downwards.
GAACTGGCGCTCCTGCTCCTGGTTGAAGCGGAACTGGTGGATCCAGCGGTGGCCGTGCGAGCAGACCTCGTGGCGGTTGCCACGCAGGTAGCCGGCAATCTCCGGCGCACGCTCCAGCGACACCGCCGCGGCGGTGTAGGTGCTGGTGACGTTGTACCTGTCCAGCAGCGCGGCAATCCGGGCATGGCCCTCGTTGATGCCGTAGCGGTAGTTGGACTCGTTGCCGTAGTTGCGCACCGGCTTGGACAGGGTGACGTGCAGCTCATCGACCGGCTCGGTGATCTTGTCACCCTGGCCGACGTTGTACTCGGACAGCTCCTCGACATTGACCACCACCGACAGGGCGAGGCGGGCATTGTTGGGCCAGGAATAGACGGGCTTGCTCATGGTGCGATCTCGATGGGGGGACGGGCGATGTCAGTGGTTTTCCTCACCGCCGGAGACGTTGATCGCCTCGCCGGTGATGTAGACCGCATCGTCGGAACACAAAAAGGCGGTGGCCGCAGCGGTGTCGCTGGCCAGGCCCGGACGGCCAAGCGGGATGCGTGCGGCCATGTCGGCCAGGTACTGCTCCACGCTCTTGCCCTGCTTGGCGGCGAAGTATTCGTTCTGCCACGCACCCAGGCCGGTGGTGACGTGATTGGGGCAGACCGCATTGACGTTGATGCCGTGCGCGCCCAGTTCCAGCGCGGCCACGCGGGTCAGCCCGACCAGGCCGTGCTTGGAGGAGCAGTAGGCCGCGGCATGCGGGAAGGCCGACTTGGCCGCCTGCGAGGCGATGTTGACGATGCGCCCCGAGCCCTGGGCAATCATCTGGCGGCCGGCATGCTTGATGGTCAGGAAGGCGCCGCGCAGGTTCACCCCGAGCACCGCATCCCATTCGCTGGCCTCGATATCCACCAGCGACTTCATCAGGTAACCGATGCCGGCGTTGTTGACCAGGATGTCCAGCGCACCGAAGCGGGCGACAGTGGCGGCCATCACCGCCTGCACCTGGGCCTCGTCGAGCACATCCAGCGCCATCGCCACGCACTCGCCACCGGTGGCGGCGGCCAGTTCGGCGGCGACCTGGGCCATTTCCTCGTCGGTACCGACGGCGGTGACCGGCATCTCGGCCCCACGGGCCTGGCCGATATCGGTCAGCACCACCTTGCAGCCTTCTTCCAGCAGGCGGCGGGCGATGCCCTCGCCCAGGCCACCACGGCGCCCGGCGCCGGTGATCAGCGCGACCTTGCCATTGAGTTCGGGAAAACGTGCCATTGGACGAAAGTTTCCTTGTGGCCTTAGATGGCGCTGGTGAGGATGAACAACGGGTTGTCGGCAAACTGCTGGAACTGTGCCGCGCCGGCCTGGGCGGCCGGATCGGAGAGGTCGGCGCCGAAGGCGGCCATGTCCGGCACGCGGATGATCTCGATGTACTGGTACGGCGAGGCACCCTCGCCGATCAGCAGGCCTGAAGCCTTGAGCACTTCGAACTTCTCCACCGACGGCAGGCCATTGACCACCGGCAGGTCGCTGTCACGGGCCCAGGCCTCGTACTGGGCGACGTCAACGCCAGGCTTGAGATTGAACAGCACGATGACGGTCTGCATGACTTCCTCCGGGGTTGAATACTGTGGCAAACTTTGTCCGGACAAAGTGTAGGCATGCCTTCCGGCTGCGGTCAACGTCGCAAACGGAAAATCCCCCACGGGCATGGCGCGCTTCCGTTATTCCTTGCGAGGTAAGAAAGATGAAGCGTTACTACCCGTGGTTGATGGCGTTGATGGGGATGCTGGTGCTGTTGGTCTCCAACGGCCTGACCGTGACCGGCCTGACTGCCTTTGACGAATCCCTGCTGGCCGAGTTCGGCTGGAGCCGCAGCGAGCTGAAACTGCGCGACCTGCTCACCCTGGTGCTGGCCGGCTGGATGGCCCCGTTCATCGGCGCCCTGATCGACCGGGTCGGCCCGCGCCGGCTGGTGCTGGCCGGCATTGCCCTGCTGGCGGCGCTGTATGCCGCCTATGCCCATGTGCACTCGCTGCTGCACCTGTATCTGATCCACATCGGTTTTGCCGCGGTGCTGGTCGCCGCCGGCCTGAACGTGGCGGTGATCTTTGTCTCGCAGTGGTTCCATACCAAGCGCGGCACCGCGATCGGCATTGCCCTGGTCGGCACCTCGCTGGGCGGGATGATCTTCCCCAAGCTCGGGGTCAAGCTGATGGAAACCATGGACTGGCGCGCCGCGCTGCTGTGGGAAACCGCCATTCCGGTCGCCTTCCTGCTGCTGGCACTGGTGTTCATGCGCAGCCCGAAGGCCGGCGGCATTGCGCCCTGGGGCAGCGACCGCGCCGCTGACAGCGCGGCCAGCGACCCCCAGGCGCTGCCTGCTGCCCCCACCCTGCCCGACCTGAGCTACGCCCAGGCCATGCGCACGCGCACCTTCTGGGCGCTGGCGGTGGTGGCCATGTGCACCTTCTTCTCGATCATCGCCGCCTCCTCCAACCTGTTCCTGCACATGCGCGACCTCGGCTTTGAACCGGCCCAGGCCGGCAACGGGCTGGGCGTGATGTTCGGCCTGGCGATGGTGGGCAAGTTCGGCTTTGGCCTGCTCGCCGACCTGTTCCCGCCCAAGCGCGTGTTCCTGCTCAACATCGCGCTGATGGCCGGCGGCGGCTTCCTGATGGCGACCATGGACGTGGCACTGGTCTGGTATGCGCTGATCCTGTTCGGCCTGGGCTGGGGCGGCCTGTACACGATGATCCAGCTGCTGGCGGTCAATGCCTTCGGCCTGACCTCGGCCGGCAAGATCCTCGGCACCATCACCCTGCTTGATGCCACCACCGCCGGGCTGGGGGTCTGGCTGGCAGCCAAGATCTCGGACGTGACCGGCAGCTACGCCCCGGCCTTCCAGCTGATCTGCGGCCTGCTCGTACTCGCCCTGCTGGTGGCCACCCTGGTGCGCAACGAACGCGCCAGCTCCGTCCAATCCGCCTGACCCCTGCTGCACAAGGAGAATCCCGATGCCTGTGATGGAAACCTCCAGCCTGACCGCCCGCCAATACTGGGAGCAGGTCAAGGCCAACCCCAACCGCGCCAAGTTCGGCTTCGGCAAGCGCCCGGCCATCGTCAACATCGACGTGCAGCGCGCCTACACCGACCTGGACGCGTTCAAGACCGCCTACGAGACCGACCCGCGCCAGATCGAGCACATCAATGCGCTCTCGGCGCTGGTGCGTGAGCTGGGGGGCCCGGTGGTGTGGACCTATGTGGCCTACCTGGAATCGGGCATCGATGCCGGCACCTGGGGCACCCGCACCAATACCCCGGACTCGCTGCAGAACATCAAGCACGGCTCCGAGCGCGCCCAGTTCGACCCGCGTGCCGACATCCACGCCAGCGACATCGTCATGCACAAGCGCATGGCCAGCCCGTTCTTCGAGACCAACCTGTGGTCGCTGCTGACCTTCGCCCAGGTGGACACGCTGATCATCACCGGCGGCTCGACCTCCGGCTGCGTGCGCGCCTGCGTGATCGACAGCCTGTCGCGCGGCTACCGCTCCATCGTTCCGGAAGAGTGTGTGGCCGACAAGCACGAGATCCCGCACTTCGCCAACCTGGCCGACATCATGCTCAAGTACGGCGATGTCGAACCGGTGGATTACGTGGCCGCCCAGCTCAAGGCCCTGCGCGCATGAGCACCTCTGCCCCCAAGGCCGACCCGGGCCTGTACGGCTACCTGCCCTGGGACAGCCGGCCGAAGATCACCTGGCCGGGCAATGCCCGGGTGGCGCTGTGGATCGCCCCCAACATCGAGTTCTACGAATACGCCCCGCCGGCCAACCCGCACCGCAAGGCTTGGCCGCGGCCGCTGCCGGACATCCTCGGCTACGGCACGCGTGACTACGGCAACCGCGTCGGCCACCAGCGCATGATGCGGGTGCTGGACCAGTACGGCCTGCGTGGCTCGGTCTCGCTGTCCACCGCGCTGCTGCAGCACCATCCGGAGGTGATCGCGATGGCCGCCGAGCGCAACTGGGAATTCTTCAGCCACGGCATCTACAACACCCGCTACACCTACGGCCTGGACGAGGCGCAGGAGCGGGAAATGATCCAGATGTCGATGGAGCTGATCAAAACCCACACCGGCCAGCACTGCGATGGCTACCTGGCCCCGGCGCTGTCGCATTCGCCGGCCACCATCGACCTGTTCGCCGAATGCGGTGGCAACTACACCTGCGACCTGTTCCATGACGACCAGCCGACCCCGGTGATCACCCGCTCGGGCAAGAAGTTCGTCTCGGTGCCGTATTCGCTGGAGCTCAACGACACCATCGTCTACGTCACCAACAAGATCGAGCCGCGCCGCTACGGGCAGATGATCAAGGACGCCTTCGACCGCCTGTATGCCGAAGGCGAGCATTCCGGCACCGTGCTGTGCGTGCCGCTGCACGCCTACCAGGTCAGCCATCCGCACCGGCTGGCCGCCTTCCAGGACGCGATGGACTACATCTGCAGCCATGACGGGGTGTGGAAGGCCACCGGCCGCGAGATCGCCCAGCACTATCTGGACAACCACTACGACCAGGCCATCGCCGCCATGGCCGCGGTCAACCAGGAGGAAGGCGCATGAGCCTGGACCCGAGCTTCCTTGCCTACCCGAAGATGCGCCACGGCATGGACCACGAGCGCTATGCCTGGTCGATGCTGGCCCAGCGCGCGCCGGTGCAGTGGCCCGGCGGCAAACCACTGGCGCTGTGGATCAACCTGTCGCTGGAGCACTTCCCGCTCAACCCGAAGGGCGAAGGCTTCAAGCCGCACGGCTCGATGGTGATGCCGTATCCGGACCTGCGCCACTACACCCTGCGCGACTACGGCAACCGGGTCGGCGTGTTCCGCGTGCTTGATGCGCTGAAGGCCAACGGCCTGCAGGCCAGCCTGGCCATCAACGGCGAACTGGCCCAGCGTTACCCGGCGCTGCTGCGCCGCCTGGGCGCCACCGGCTTCGAGTTCCTGGCCCATGGCTGGAACATGGACAGCGTCCACTACGGCGGGCTGGACCCGGCCCGTGAGGCCGGCTTTATTGCCGACACCCTCGCCGCGCTGGCTCCCTACGCGCCGGCGCCGATCACCGGCTGGCTCTCGCCGGCGCGCTCGCAGTCGGAAAACACCCCCGAGCTGCTGGCCGCCGCCGGGCTGGAATGGTTCGGCGACTGGGTCAACGACGAGCTGCCCTACCCGTTTGCCACCGCCAACGGCCCGCTGACCAGCCTGCCGCTGTCGCTGGAGCTGGAAGATCGCTTCATCGTCGGCGAAAATCTGCACGCTGAGAGCGAATATGCCGACCAGATCATCGATGCCTGTGATTTCCTGCTGGAAGAAGCCCAGCGCACCGGTGCCGGCCGCCTGCTCGCCCTCAGCATCCACCCCTGGGTGATGGGCCAGCCGCACCGGATCAAGCACCTGGAACGGGTGCTGGCATACTTGTCAGCACGCGCCGGGCTGATCTGGAACGCAGCCCCCTCGCAGATCATCGCCGCCGCGCGCTGATCCGCCCCCAAGGCAACCGCCGCACCGCTGGTGCGGCACCACCCAACGAGCACCGCACCGCATGAACACTGAAGCCAGCAATGCCCTGCCGCCGCGCGAAGCGATGGAATTTGATGTCGTGATTGTCGGTGGCGGCCCCGCCGGCCTGGCCACCGCCATCCGCCTGCGCCAGCTGGCCGTGGAAAAGGGCAGCGAACTCAGTGTCTGCGTACTGGAAAAGGGCTCCGAGCCGGGCGCCCACATCCTGTCCGGCGCGATCATGGACCCGAAGGCGCTGACCGAGCTGTTCCCGGACTGGCAGGCCATGGGCGCCCCGCTGAAGCAGGCGGTCACCCAGGATGAATTCCTGTTCCTGAGCGAAACCGCTGCCAAGGCCACCCCGCAGGCGCTGCTGCCGGAGTGTTTCCACAACCACGGCAACTACATCGTTTCCCTGGGCGAAGTCACCCGCTGGCTGGCCCAGCAGGCCGAAGCGCTGGAAGTGGCGATCTTCCCGGGCTTTGCCGCCGCCGAAGTGCTGTATGACGAGGCTGGCGCGGTGATGGGCGTGGCCACCGGCGACATGGGCATCCAGAAAGACGGCACCCCGGGCCCGAACTTCGAGCGCGGCATGGAGCTGCACGCCAGGTACACCGTGTTTGCCGAAGGCTCGCGCGGCCACCTCGGCCGCCAGCTGATTGCACGCTTCAAGCTCGACGAAGGCAAGGATCCGCAGTCCTACGGCATCGGCATCAAGGAGCTGTGGCAGGCCGACCCGGCCACCCACCAGCCGGGCCTGGTGGTGCACGCGGCCGGCTGGCCGCTGGACAGCGATACCTACGGCGGCTCGTTCCTGTACCACGCCGAGGGCGGCAAGATCGCCGTCGGCTTCGTGGTCGGCCTGGACTACAAGAACCCGTGGCTGAGCCCGTTCGAGGAGTTCCAGCGCTTCAAGACCCACCCGGCGATTGCCAAGCATCTGCAGGGCGGCAAGCGCATCGCCTACGGTGCGCGTGCGATCACCGCCGGTGGCATCCTGTCCCTGCCCAGGACCGTGTTCCCGGGCGGTGCGCTGGTCGGCTGCGAGGCCGGCTACCTCAATGCCAGCCGGATCAAGGGCAGCCATGCGGCGATCAAGACCGGCATGCTCGCCGCCGAGGCTGCCTTCGAGGCACTGGCCGCCGGCCGTTCGCGCGATGAACTCAGCGCCTACCCGGAAGCCTTCGAGAAGAGCTGGCTGCACGCCGAGCTGCTGCAGGCCAAGAACTTCAAGCAGTGGTTCAAGAAGGGCCGCACCATCGCCACCGTGATGACCGGGATCGAGCAGTGGCTGCTGCCCAAGCTGGGCATCCGCAACGCACCGTGGACCATCCACCGCACCCAGCCTGACCATGCCTGCCTGGAGCCGGCGGCCCAGCATCAGAGGATCACCTATCCCAAGCCGGACGGTGTGCTCACCTTCGACCGCCTGAGCTCGGTGTTCCTGTCCTCGACCAACCACGACGAGCACCAACCTTCGCACTTGACCCTGAAGGACGCCTCGATCCCGGTGTCGGTCAACCTGGCCACCTATGGTGGCCCGGAAGCGCGTTACTGCCCGGCCGGGGTGTATGAATTCGTCGGCGAAGGCAGCGATACCCGGCTGCAGATCAACGCCCAGAACTGCGTGCACTGCAAAACCTGCGACATCAAGGACCCGACCCAGAACATCGTCTGGGTTACCCCGCAGGGCGGTGGTGGTCCAAACTATCCGGCGATGTAACCCGGCCATTATTTTTCGCTGTACGAATCCGTAGGAGTCACGATGAGCATTGCCAGCCCCGGTGCGCGCTTTCGCGTAGCGCTCAAGGAAGAAAGCCCGCTGCAGATCCCGGGCACGATCAACGCCAACCATGCGCTGTTGGCCAAGCGTGCCGGTTTCCGCGCCATCTACCTGTCCGGTGGCGGTGTCGCCGCCGGTTCCCTGGGCCTGCCGGACCTGGGTATCCTGACCATGGATGACGTGCTCACCGACATCCGCCGCATCACCGATGTCTGCGACCTGCCGCTGATCTCGGACATCGACACCGGCTTTGGCCCATCGGCGTTCAACATCGGCCGCACCATCAAGTCGCTGATCAAGGCCGGCGCCGCCGGCTGCCACATCGAAGACCAGGTCGGTGCCAAGCGTTGCGGCCACCGCCCGAACAAGGAAGTGGTCTCGGTCGGTGAAATGGCCGACCGCGTCAAGGCCGCTGCCGATGCCAAGACCGACCCGGACTTCTTCCTGATTGCCCGTACCGACGCCATCGCCGTGCACGGCGTGGACGCGGCCATCGAACGTGCCATCGCCTGCGTCGAGGCCGGTGCCGATGCGATCTTCGCCGAGGCCTCCTACGACCTGGAGACCTACCAGCGCTTCCGTGACGCAATCCAGGTGCCGCTGCTGGCCAACCTGACCGAGTTCGGCCAGACCCCGCTGTTCTCCACCGAGGAACTGGCGTCGGTCGGCGTGGACATGTGCATCTACCCGCTGTCGGCGTTCCGCGCGATGAACAAGGCCGCCGAGGCGGTGTTCACCGCGATCCGCCGCGACGGCCACCAGCGCAACGTGGTGGACATCATGCAGACCCGGATGGAGCTGTATGACCGTATCGGCTACCACGACTACGAAGCCCGTCTGGACAGCGTGTTCGCCGCGGCCAAGAAGTAAGCCGCTGCGACACCCTGCCGCATTGGCCTGCCCGGGCCAGCGCGGGACAATGACGGCGGCCGCACCAGCGGTCGCCGTTTTCCTTTGCGACCTGCCTGCCATGACCCGCACCCGACCTGCCCGCTCCCTCGCCTGTGCCCTGCTGCTAGCCACCACGCTGGGCGCATGCAACCGCAGCCACGAACCGGAGGATCCGGAACAGCGCGCCCAGCGCCTGGCCTTCGAGGTCTGTGCCTACTGCCACACCAGCAGCCCGGGGGGCATCCACAAGGTCGGGCCCAACCTGTACGGCGCGTTCGGCCGCCAGGCTGCCAGTGCACCCGGCTATGACTATTCCACCGCACTGCGCGAATCGGATCTGGTCTGGGACGAAGCCACGCTGGATGCCTTCCTGCGCAGCCCACAGACCGTGGTGCCCGACAGCAAGATGGTCAACGCCACCGTGGACCCGGCCCGGCGCGCCGCCGTGATCGCCTACCTCAAGCAGCACGCGCCAGATAGCAGCGCACGCTGAGCATCCACGCGTCGCTGCCGCCTGCATGCACAGGCCCGCAGACGGATGCGCAAGGGACCACCGGCGGTCATCCGCGGATCCATGCTGTGGGCGGCCTTGAGTGTGCCCCGGCGCTCGTCCTCGGCAATGAGCTGGAAGCCGGATCTCACCGTCGGCGGCAGCCGGCGCTCCCTGTCATTGACCGGCACGCCAGTTCCCACCGGGTCATACAGCGCCACCGCCTGGGCAATGCTGCCCGGTGCCTGCAATGGCGACAGGATGCAGGTCGCAGCAATGACCGGGTGGTTGCCATCACGCTGGCAACCCGTGCCATCGGGGGCATGGATATCCCGCGCATGCCCCAGCCGGGTGAAACCGGCCCGTCTGTTCGGCCCCGTGGCTGAAGCCATCGCCAGGCCGCCCGGCACCGCATGGATGCTGCAGTGCACTGATACCTTGCAGCTTTAGTTGCCCCGGTCTTCCTGCTATTGATTGTCCGTACAAATCACGGCACCCGGCCGTGAGCTGGCGGAGACTCGGCGATGCAGGCAGTGCGTTGGACGATGTTGGCAAGCCCCGGCCCGGACTGCGGCCAACGCCGCAGCACCGCGGCGGCGGATTGCCTGTCGCCCACGCAGCGGCAGCGCTGCCCGGAGCACGGGAACCGCCCTTGTCCTGTCCTGGCGCGGCAGGTCTGCCGCGGTGGCCTGCGGAGTGATCGATGAGCCTGCAGTTTTCCCGTTACACCCTCTTCTGCCGTGACCTGGAAGCCTCATTGCGCTTCTACCGCGACACCTTGGGCCTGGTCATCGTCGAGCAGAAAACCCTGTCCGGGCCGATGGCCGGCGGCCTGCTGCAGTTGCCGGCCTGCACGATGCGCATCGCCCTGCTCGCCGCCGACCACGATGGCCCGGTCATCGTCGGCCTGTTCGAGATCAGCGACACGCCGCTGCAGCAGCTGCAGCCGCCACTCGGGCAGCCGGCACACGGGCAGAGCGCGCTGGTGCTGGCCACCGACAACTTCGATGCGCTGCATGGCGCCCTGGTACAGGGCGGCTACCGCTTCCTGACCCCGCCGCTGGCCTATCCAAAGATGCAGGCCAGCGAGCGCTCACCGGCCGGGCTGTACCGCGAAATGATCGTCTACGACCCGGACAACATCCCGGTCAGCCTGATGCAGATCGACCCCTTGCCCAACCCTGTTGCACAGCCCGGAGCCAGCGTATGAGTGGTGTTGCCCGTTCGATCACCGGCACGATTGCCTACACCTCCAACCAGGCCCATCGCCTGGGTGCAGAGCGCGGCCGCGAGAGTTTCCGCCTGGACATCCACCGCGATGGCTCGCGCGTGCTGGCCGCGCATTGCGAGATCGACGATGCACCGGCGGTGGTGCGCGATGTCAACCTGCGCGTGGATGTGGACAACCTGCCGCGCGAGTGTTTCGTACGCATCGCCGTCGGTGGCCAGTTCCGTGGCTCGGGCTGGTTCGCCTTCACCCCGGGCGAGGCGACATGCGAGGCCAGCACCAGCATCGAGGGCCGGGTCAGCCAGCGCTATGCACTGGACACGCCGCTGCGCGCGTTCGGCAACCACGCCATCATCAACGACGGCTATGCGATGTCGCTGTATGACCTGAGCCAGGGCCCGGGCAAGCAGACCTTCTTCATGCTGCTGTCCTCACCCGACCACCGTGGCGCCACCGGGCCGATGCTGTTCCCGGTACAGCTGGCCATCGAGTATGTCGGCGAGCAGGACATCACGGTGCAGGCCGGCACTTTCCGCGCGCGCCATTTCCGCATCCTTGATGTCGGCATGCCCGAGGAACACCCCGATTACGACCTCTGGGTCACCGCCGATGAGCATTACATCCTGCTGCGCGCCACGGTTACCGGCTACATGCAGACTGCCTACGAGCTGAGCAGCTACCAGGTGGTGGAGCACGCGCCATGCTGATCAGCGTGCTGCTGGTGGCCCACATCGCCGTGCTCGGTTACTGGCTCGGCTCGGAGCTGGTGATCAACAGCACCTACCGCTATGTGGCCTATGGCCGACACATCCCGTTTGCCGAGCGCAACCGGCTGATGGAACACGTGATGCACGTGGACCAGCACGTGCGCTATGCGCTGGTGCTGCAGGCCGGGCTGGGCTTCGGCCTGGCCACGCTGTACGGGATGATCCCCGGTGGCGAGCCGCTGGCCTGGGCCATCGGCGGCGTGTGCGTGCTGTGGCTGGGCTTTGTCGAGGCGGTGCACCGCCTGCGCCACAGCGCCGTGGGCAGGACTCTGGGCACGATCGACCGCGGTTCGCGCTATGTGCTGATGGCCGCGCTGCTGGCGCTGGCCTTCGGCATGTTCGGTGGTGCATGGGAGCTGCCGCTGTGGCTGCGGCTGAAGATCGGCCTGTTCGCCGGGGTGATGGCGTCCGGGGTCGGCATCCGCCTGGCCCTGATCAGCCACTTCCGCACCTGGGCGGTGATGGCCACCGAAGGCCCGAACGACACCACCAACGCGATCATCGAACGCACCTATGTGCGCGCCACCGCGGTGCTGGTGGGGCTGTGGCTGTTCATCGCCGCGATCGTGGTGGTCAGCGTGGTCAAGCCGGCATGAGTCCGCAATCAACCCTGCTGCAGGCGCTGGCGGCACGGCTTGGACCGACGGCAGTGCTTACCGATGTGCCGACCCTGCAGCGCGCCGCCAGCGACCTGTACGCCAGCGGCCCGCTGCCGCTGGCAGTGGTGCGCCCGGCCGACCCGGCGCAGGTGCAGCAGCTGGTGGCCGAGGCCAGCGGCCATGACGTGGCGCTGGTGCCGCGTGGTGGTGGGCTGAGCTACACCGGCGGCTACACCGGCAGCCAGCAACCGTTCCTGCTGGTGGACCTGTCCGCGCTGGACCGGATCGAACACATCGATGCCGATGACATGTACGTCATCGTCCAGGCCGGGGTGAGCTGGAAGCAGCTGTACGACGCGCTGGCCCCGCTGGGCCTGCGCACGCCGTATTTCGGCACCTTTTCCGGCGCCGGGGCGAGCATCGGCGGTGGCCTGAGCCACGGCGCGCTGTTCTTTGGCAGCGCCCGTTACGGCAGCGCCGCCGACAACGTGCTGGCGCTGGAACTGGTCACTGCCGACGGCCAGTGGCTGCGCACCGGGCAGTGGGCCTGGCGCGAGCCGGCGCTGCCGGTATTCCGCGGCTACGGCCCGGACCCGACCGACCTGTTCCTGCACGATGGCGGCGCGTTCGGGATCAAGACCCGCGCGGCGCTGCGACTGATCCGCACCCCGGCGCACAGCGCCGGTGCCAGCTTCGCCTTTGCCGGCTTCGAAGCGGCCGGCAAGGCCTTGTCGGCGATCGCCCGCGAGGGCCTGGCCGAGGAGACCTATGTGCTCGACCCGGGCGCGATGGCGATGAACCTGGAACGCGAGCGCACGCTGCGTGCGGCCTGGACGGCGCTGCGCCAGGTCACCCGGGCCAGCCCGGGGCTGGCCGGCAAGGCGCGGGCGCTGGCCTCGCTGGCGGCCGGTGGCCGTACCCCGGTGCCGGCCAATGCCTTCAGCCTGCACCTGGTCGCCGCCGGCAACAGCACGGCCGCGGTAGAGCACGACCTGGGCCGGGCGCGGGCACTGGCCCGCCAGCACGGCGGGGTGGCGATCGCCCCGAGCGTGCCGCGGATCGCTCGGGCCAACCCGTTCCCCGGGCTGGACGCGGTGCTCGGTGCCAGTGGCGCACGCTGGGCGGCGCTGAACTGCAAGCTGGCCCACTCCCAGGCCGCGGCCCTGATCACCGCCCACCAGGCACTGGTGGCCCGGCATGCCCAGGCCCTGCACGAACACGGCGTGCGCGTGACCTGGCTGTGCTCGGCGCTGTTCAACCACAGCTTCAGTTTCGAGGCGGTGTTCCACTGGCATGACCAGTGGCAGCCGACCCACGCCCCCCACCTGTCACCGCAGGCGCGTGCCCGGCTGCAGGAACCGGCCGCCAACCCGCAGGCACGGGCGCTGGTGGCCACCCTGCGTGAGGAAACCTGTGCGCTGTTCGTGCAGATGGGCGCGGCCTCCAACCAGATCGGCCGCACCTACCCCTACCTGGACAACCTGGCACCGCCGGCGCGCCAGCTGCTGCAGACCCTGAAACAGCAGCTGGATCCGGCGCGGCGGATGAACCCGGGGGTGCTCGGCCTGTAATACCGGGCGTAGTCGCGTTGCTGTCCCGCCGCCACGCAAGGGGGATCGGATGAACAAGCCGCTGATCGCCGCCTGGGTGAGCGCCGTGATCGGCCTGGGCGTGATGCCGCTGCTGATGTACTGCAGCCAGACACTGATGGATGGATGAGCCATGCCCTGATCACCTTGGGCGCGACCCTGTTGCTTGCCAGCGTCGTGCTGTCGGAGCGTGGCGCAAATCGCCCAACATCGTGCGCAGGATCAGCGCCTGGGTGATGTGCGCCTTCCTGTTGCTGACCAGCGTGTTTTTCGCCGGCTTCCTGATCCTGCGCCTGCTCGGCTGATCCTCCCGGCCGGACACCACGCAGGTCACGGCGGGTCTGCGACAACCGGTCACTGGTCAGCAGGCGCGCAGAACCTGCACCCTGCACCCTGAAATCCTGTCGTTGTTGCCTGTGTTCACCGCCTCCCGCCCACGCTGCCTGTACCCACCCCTGCCCGCCTTCTGGCTGTGGCTGGCGATGGCCGCTGGGCTGCTGATGGCCATTGCCCCGGTGGTGAGCTACGGCCTGCAGGCGCTGGCACAGGGCCATGCCGATCACTCAGCGCACACTGGGACGCATCCGCTATCCGGCGCTCACGAAACCGGGCAGGTGCACACGCCAACAACACAGGCATCGGCCCACGCCAGCCACGCTGTCGACCACGGTCATCACCCGGTCGCGTCACCCGCAACCGCCCACACTGACGGCCATCCGGCCGGGCACGGCCTGGCCACCATCGCTGCCGACCCCACTGCCGACGCGGCGGCCAGCAACCCGCATGCCGAGCATGGTGCGGCCTGTGATTACTGCCTGATCGCCGCCCGCGCCCTGGGAGTGCTGCTGGCCCTGCTCTGGCTGCTGCCCGCCCCGCGCGGCAGCGGCACGGCCCCTTCCTCACCGCCCGCGGTCATTGCCGGCCGCCTGGCCTGGCCGGCGCATGCTGCACGCGGCCCGCCGTTGATCGCCTGAATCCACCTGCCTGCAACGCCGCTGAACGTGCCCCTGCACGCCGGCGTTGCCCTGCCCTGATCAACGGAAACTTTTCGCATGACCCTGACCTTCCGGGCGCTGCCGCTGCGCGCGCCGCTGTGCCTTGCCCTGTCCGCCATCCTCAGCCCGGCGTTTGCCCAGCACGCCGGCCATCCGGCCACCAGCGCCGATACCTTCGACCGCATCACCGTCACCGCCCGTGCGCCGAGCTCGGCGCTGACCTGGCAGACCGATCCGCGCCTGCCGCGGCAGCCGGTGCCGGCCAGCGACGGTGCCGATTACCTGAAAACCGTTCCCGGCTTTGCCGCCGTGCGCAATGGCGGCACCAATGGCGACCCGGTGCTGCGCGGCATGTTCGGCTCGCGTCTGGGCATCCTGAGCAATGACGGGGTGATGGTCGGCGCCTGCCCCTCGCGCATGGACAACCCGCTGTCCTACATCAGCCCGGAAAACTACGATGCGCTGACCGTGATCAAGGGCCCGCAGAGCGTGCAGTGGGGCCCGGGCAACAGTGCCGGCACCGTGCGCTTCGAGCGCGATGTGCCGCGCTTCGAAACCCCCGGCCGCCAGCTCAGCGCCAGCGCCCTGGGCGGCAGCCACAACCGCAACGACCAGGTGCTCGATGCCACCGTCGGCAGCCGCACCGGCTATGTGCGGCTGGGCGGCAACCGCTCCGAGGCCGGCGACTACCGCGACGGCAATGGCCGCCGCGTGCCCAGCGCCTGGTTGAAGTGGAATGCCGAGGCCGCCATCGGCTGGACCCCGGATGCGGACACCGTGCTCGAGCTCAATGCCGGCCGTGGTGATGCCCGTGCCCGCTATGCCGGCCGCGGCATGGACGGCAGCGCGTTCGAGCGTGACAGCCTCGGCCTCCGCTTCGAGCGCAGCAACCTGCCCGGGGCGTGGGACACGCTCCAGGCCAGCGCCTACCTCAACCGCGCCGACCACGTGATGGACAACTACACCCTGCGCGAGCCCAACCCGGCCAGCAGCATGCCGATGCCGATGGGTTCCAACCCCGACCGCCGCACTGCCGGTGGCCGCCTGGCCGCCAGCTGGCAGTGGAACGCGGTGGAGCTGGTGGCCGGTGTCGACCACCAGGACAGCAAGCACCGCCGGCGCAGCGCGATGGGGCGTGACGCCTGGCGTGCCCAGCCGCGCGTGGCCGATGCCCTGCTGCGCAACAGCGGCGTGTTCGCCGAGCTCACCACCGGCCACAACACCGCCAGCCGTTGGGTCAGCGGCCTGCGCATCGACCAGGCCAGCGCACGTGACCTGCGCAGCGCGATCAACGGCCACGGCGGCATGTCGCGGCCCAACCCCACTGCCGACCTCAAGCGCGAGGAAACCCTGGGCAGCGGCTTCATCCGCCACGAGCGCGACCTGACCAATGGCCTGAGCGCCTATGCCGGCCTGGGCCATGCCAGCCGCATGCCCGATTACTGGGAGCTGTTCTCGGCCAACATGGGCCCGATGGGCACGCCCAATGCGTTTGCTGCGATCAGCCCCGAGCGCACCACCCAGCTGGATGCCGGCCTGCACTGGCGCGGGCAGCGGCTGCAGGGCTGGGTCTCGGCCTATGCCGGGCAGGTGAACGACTACATCCGCTTTGAGTACCTGCCCGGCGGGATGACCCGCGCCAGCAACATCGATGCGCGCATTGCCGGGGCCGAGGCCGGGCTGGAATGGCAGCCGCGCACCGACCTGCGCCTGGGCAGCAGCCTGGCCTATGCCTGGGGCGAACAGCGCGCCGACGACCGCCCGCTGGCACAGATGCCGCCGCTGGAGGCACGCCTGAGTGCCGACTGGCAGGGCCAGCGCGTCAACGCCGGCGCGCTGCTGCGTGTGGTCGGTGCGCAGAACCGGGTCAACCCCGGGCTGGGCAACGTGACCAGCCGCGACATCGGCCCCAGCGCCGGTTTTGCGGTGTTCTCGCTCAATGCCGGCTACCGCATCAACGACCACCTGCAGCTGAGCGCCGGTATCGACAACCTGTTCGACCGCGCCTACAGCGAGCACCTGAACCTGGCCGGCAGCGCCGATTTCGGCTACCCGGCCGACCCGGTGCGGATCAACGAACCTGGCCGCAATGCCTGGCTCAAGCTGAGCTTCCAGCACTGAGCCACGTCCCCGGCCCTGCCCGCGCAGGGCCGGGGATTTCGTGGCATCGTCAGGCCCTGTCCACGGCACAGGGTTACCCGATGGAAATGACGTTGTCCCACGCCCAGGCCCAGATGCGCGCCGGCTATGGCAGTGGCTGGACCGGCATCGCCGCCTCGGCGCTGGCCTGGGCCGTGGCTGCCGCGGTGGCCTGGTACGGCAGCGCGCTGCAGGCGATCTGGGCGCTGCTGGTTGGCGGCATGCTGATTTTCCCGGTCAGCCTGCTGCTGTGCCGGCTGCTGCGCCTGCCCGGCACCCACCCCAAGGGCAACCCACTGGGCCAACTGGCCGGCGCCAGCACGTTCTGGTTGATCTTCAACCTGCCCGTGGCCTGGCTGCTGGGGCAGCAACAGCCCGCCTGGTTCTTTGCCGCGATGCTGCTGGTGATCGGCGGCCGCTACCTGGTGTTTGCCACCCTGTATGGCCTGCGCCTGTACTGGGTGCTGGGCCTGGCCCTGGCCGCGGCAGGTTTCGGGCTGGCCGCAGCGGCCGCATCGGCCGGTGTGATTGCCGCCGCCGGCGCGGTGATCGAGGCCGGGTTTGCCGTGGCCTGCGCCATCGGCCATCGGCGCCGGGCACGGATACCGGCGGCCACACCCGGCAATCAATGAACACAGGTGCGGCCCACCCTTTATCGGCGGGGCCACAACTGGCAAGCTACCGCCCCGCCTCAATGCGTGAGGCTGATCGAGTGCACCATGTCCGACGCTGTCCCGTTTGAGCTTGGCCCCCTGTCCATCGCTGCCGGCCCGACCCGTCGTGGCCGTACGGAGCTGCGGGTGTCGGCCTTCGGCCAGGAGCTGGGCCACATCATCACCACCCAGGCCCCCGAGCTGGACGCCCTGCTGGCCTCGGAAAGCGACGCGCAGGCGCTGTTTGCGCTGTTCCGCGACCACTGCGCACCGCTGCTGCGCCAGCGCGCCCAGCACTGCCCGGGCAGCACCGAGGCCCTGTGCATCCGCCTGACCCATCCCTGCGACAACCCGCAGTGCGATGCCGTGCATGAGCTGCTGTGCATGAACACGGCCCTCGGCCTGCTCGCCCAGGCCGCCCCGGCAACCGCCAGCGACGGCATCCCGTTCACCCTGGTCGACGAGCACGGCCAGCCACAGGCCGCCGCGCAGCACTTGGGCCAGGCCGATACCGAGCGCCTGCTGCTGGAACACACCGCCCCGGCACTGGTGGAAATGGCCAGCTTCTTCAGCCCGGCCAGCCTGCATACCGATCTCGCACGCTGGGAACCGCCAACCCCGGCCGACCAGGACATCATCAGCTACTTCGGCTTCTTCAGCGGCCTGCCCGATGCGCTGTACGGCATCTACCAGTACATCAACCCGCTGCTGCTGGGCATCTGGATGGACCGCATCGATGCCGGCATCCACAGCCACGAACACGCCGCCCGCGCCGCCGCGCAGCAGGCCTGGTTCCAGCTGCTGGCCCGGCTGCACATCCTGCCCGAAGGCCACCTGGCCAGCGCCACGGCTGCCGACAGCCCGGCACTGGGCCTGCTCACCCCGGCCACCGGCGGCAGCCGCCGGCTGCACTAAAAGCCCGGGCCGGCCACGTCCGGCCGGCCTCAGCAGCAGGCAATCACAGGCTGCGGCTTGGCCTGCCACCGGCTGAGCGGCACCGCGGCTGGCAACAGGCTGCAAGGGCGCGATCACGTTGCACCGCCTCAACTAATGCAGCGTGTAGGTTCCCGAAGCAGCCAAGCCGAGAACAAAAAACCGCGCGAGGCGGTTTTTGACATTGCGCAACGATGGCCTGAAGGGTGGCTGCCAAGGATGGCAGACCACCATTGTGATCCTGCGTCATCGCTTGAACGTCTGGCCTTGCCTCGTGGGTGAGAAATGGTTTCGAGCAGCATGCTGCGAGCTTGCGAGCGCCAGCCCGCATAAGACTGGCTGGCCGGAATGATAGCTCGTAAAAATTACCACAAAGCCGAATACACGAATGCAGCCGCTACCATTTGTAGGGTTGAAGAAAAAGCGTCAGCAGGATTGAAAATGAAGAGCCACGTGCCGTGAAGCTATCGCTTCACAATGTCCTCCTGCCAGGAGTTGATGGGCGAATCCATACAAAAATTGTTGCAGCATGATTAGCCCGTTTCCAAGGCAAGATGTGGCCGCGGAATCTAATTTGTGGGAGAACTTCCGCCGGTGCATTGGAGAGGAATGGTGAACTCCCATCTCTTGCACTTTCCGAAGCGGCTACGACCGTCGCAAAACCTTTGTATCTCTCCGTTTAGCTCGGCACCCGTGAAGCCCCATGCAGAGCACTGCTGAGTGGCGGCAGACTGGGCAGCTTGATGATCGGTTGGAAGTAGTTCTTGCTCTTTGCTCACAAAACTCAATGTGACCATTGCTTCTGAGCGAATGGCTCCTTTGAGTGTCCAGTTATTCTTGGACTTGGCGGAAGCTATGCAGACAAAAATGCTTGTGAGTAGGAATGCAATAAGGATCGTCTTCTTCATGATGCCTCTTGGTTGTGACGTAACACTTTGGGTTAAGCCGCGCCGCGAAGCGACGTCGGATTGGATGAGTAAAAAGGAGACTTCCCGCTCTGGCGGCCAGGCCGCCGGCATCAAGTGCCATGATTGAGTTGGACCACAATCAGATTGAGGGGAAGTCTCCAATGGCTGATTCAACCACAAAAACGGTCGGCGTGGATCTGGCAAAGCAGGTCTTTGCCATCTGCGAAACCAACCACAGCGGGCAGGTCATCCGGCGGCAGGAACTGCGCCGTGATGCCTTCTCCCATTACCTCTCCCAACGGCCGCCGGCCAGCGTCGTGGCCATGGAAGCCTGCAGTGGTGCCCATCACTGGGCACGGTTGTGCCAGCGTCACGGGCTGATACCAAAGCTCATCGCCGCGCAGTTCGTCACCCCATTCCGCAAGAGCGCGCGCAACAAAAACGACCGCAACGATGCCGAAGCGATTGCTACCGCCGCACGCCAGGGCAACATGCGCTTTGTTGCGGTCAAGGATGTCGACCAGCAGGCACGCCTGTGTTCGCATCGCGTGCGCGAGGGCTACAAGGTGGAAAGCCTGGCCATCGCCAATCGACTGCGCGGGTTGCTTGCCGAATTTGGCCTGGCCATTGCCCGAAGCGATAGCGCGCTGCAGCGGGCAGTGGCCGATGACCAGCTCCGCACCCAGCTGCCGGACACGTTGCTGCCCTTGCTCGATGACCTGTACGCACACTGGCAGCAGGTGAAACAGCGGATTTCTGCGATCGATCGCCGGGTTGTCGCACATGCCAAGGCGGATGAGCGCAGCGTACGCGCCCAGCAACTGGTTGGCGTAGGCCCACTAACGGCCGATGCGCTGGTGGCCAGTATCGGCAACGGGCATGAGTTCGCAAACGGCCGTCAGCTGGCGGCATGGCTTGGTTTGACGCCCACGCAGCACTCCAGTGGTGGCAAGGCCGCGTCTGGGCGGCATCAGCTGCCGGGGCGACAACTATCTACGCACGCTGCTGATACAGGGCGCACGAAGTTGTCTGCAGCAAGCCAAGCTGGCCAATCCGCAAACCGCCACTGCCGAGCAGATATGGATCACGTCGCTGGCAAGCCGATTGCCCTTTGGCAAAGTACTGGTCGCCATCGCCAACAAACATGCCCGCCAGCTGTGGGCGATGCTGCGACGAGGCGAGGACTACGACAGTGAGGCCTGGCTGCATCATCCGATGGTGCAGCGGTCACCCCAAAAGGCCATCTCAGCCTGAGTTTTATCCGTACCACCCGTTCCACCCGTTCCACCCGTTCCACCGCAGTGGATTCAATGCCGACAGCGACACAGGTAACAAGCGGTCAGACCGCCCCGAAGAGAGCCTGACTAACAAGTTGGCGCCATTGCATGCGAAGGCTGATCCCCTTGCATGGGCGAAACCGTTGGATGAGCGAGGCCTGGGCGTGCGTTTTTACCCTGGTCCGGTTTGGATTAATCAAACCCACAAGACCGTTTATGACCAACGGAAATCCCCGTGGGACGGAAATGCAGTCTGGCAATGCTTTGAACCTGTCGCGTCGATTGAATCAACTGCAGCAAAAACCCGGCAGACGCAAAGCCTGACAGCGAAAGGCAAAGTCAGCGTGCTGCCGGAGTTGACGGGAAGCTCCTTACGGAGTTGTTAGGGGGCGCCACGGCTAATCGAAGCACATTCCAGCCACAACCACCCCCGCCTTGACCTCGTTGTAGCAACCGTAAATATCGTGCGTGTCGGCCTGGCAAGTGCCGCTGGCCTTGGACCCAATGGTGGCGTCCGGCGCGGCCTTACACATCCCCTGACACTCTGCCCCGTCTTTGCACTCCCTGCCACCGTCCGCGTACGGAACGACGCAGGCAGGTGTAGCGAACATACCAATACCCTGAACCTTGCCGCCGCGGTCTTTGCACTGCGACGCATCAACGTTGGGATGCGAAGCGCACGAAGTGCATGCTACGACGATTGAAAGAAGGGTCAGATGGTAGCGCCCCAACATAGCCCCCTAACACCTGAGTTAAGCCGCGCCGCGAAGCGGCGTCGGCTTGGATGATCGAATGGACTCCCCG
>NZ_LDJH01000024.1 GCF_001431525.1 Stenotrophomonas koreensis | reverse complement strand
CCGCACTGAACCGCGTCCGACGGCGGCGTGGACGTGCGCCGCTGATGACCACCACTGCCGCGACCCCGCAGTTGCGGCAGTGATCGGGCAAGCGCGTTGCCAACCAGCGCGCTTGCCCGCCCCGGCCGCCAGCGCCGCCCTTGCAGACGACAGCCCCGGCACAGCAAGCGGCCGGGCATGGCAAAACCACAGGCAGGGGCCGGGGCCGCGCGAGGCGGCGCGATCGGCTGCCGTTGAGACGGTTCAGCCGGTAAAAACCCGAGGAAAAACGTGATGCAGCTCACGGAAAGTGGCCGATCTATTGCCGCTGACCGGGTATTTCGCTCACTATTCGTTCACCTTGCGGCAGCTCCAGGCTGCTGCGGGCCATGCTGATCTGTCTGCCAGCCACCGGGGTCCGTGCCTGGCCACGGCAGATCCATGCCACTGCCAGGTCAACGCTTCAAGGGGAATTGAAATGTCGCACCTCACCATCACCGGCAGCGCGCGCCCGCTGCTGACCCTGCTATTGCTCGGCGGTCTGGTCGCCTGCTCGGGCGGTGACACGGCCGCACCGGCTGCCGCTACCGACAGCGCAACCAGCAGCAGTGCCGCACCGGCTTCGGTTGCCGCTGACCTGAACCTGGATGAGCTGCGCGAAAAGGCCAGTGCGGCCCTGCGCGAAAACCGCATGTATGCCCCGGCCGGCGACAACGCCATCGAGTACTACCTGGCGGTGAAGGAAAAGGCACCGGATGACCCCTACGTCGCCAGTGCCTTGACCGACCTGCTGCCGTATACGCTGACCGCAGCGGAATTGAACATCACCCGCGAAGACTTCGAGGAAGCCAACCGGCTGGTGAGCCTGATCGAACGCGTCAATGCCCAGGCACCGGCGCTGCCGCGCCTGAAGCAGGCGGTCGCCGATGGCCAGGCGCTGGTCGCGCGTCGTTCCGACAGCGAGAACGAGCGCGCCAAGCGCGAAGCCGAACAGCGCTCTGCCCAGCAGGTCGAGCAGCAGCGGCTGGCGCAGCAACAGGCTGCCGAAGCGGCCGCAGCGCGGCAGCTGGCCTCCCTGCAGCAGGCCGCGCGTGAGGCCAGTGCACGTGAGCAGGCCGAGCAGACCGAACAGCAGACCGCGGCAGCACGCCGCGAAGCCGAGCAGAAGGCCGCCGCTGAAGCCGCACGTCTGGCCGCAGCACGCCAGAGCGCGGCCACCACGGCCGCCGCATCGACACCGACCCTGCGCGCGGTCAGCACCCCGGCACCGCGTTACCCGGCCGATGCGCTGCGCGCCGGTACCGCCGGCGAGGTGCTGATGGAAATCACCGTCGGTACCGATGGCTCGGTGACCAACGCCCGCGTGCTGCGCTCGCAGCCGGCGCGGATCTTCGACCGTGAAGCGATGAACGCGGTCCGCCGCTGGAAGTACGAGCCGATTGCTGCACCGACCACGGTACGCCGCACCCTGGCCTTCAGCCCGCAGGGTTGAGCCGGCGGCGCGGACCGCCGCGCCAGCCCGATCAAAAAAACGGCCCGGTTTCCCGGGCCGTTTCTTGTTGCCTTGGCGTGGTTGCGGCAAGCCTGGCTCAGCCGGAGATGGCCAGCCGCTCCTGGTTGTAGCGGTAGACCGTGGCAGCCCACAGCAGCAGCGACAGCGCGAGCCCAGCGCCCAGATACACCGCCCAGGTCTGCGCCGATATCGGCTCCTGGCGGATCAGTTTGATAAGCATCTGGTTCTGCGCCAGGAACGGCACCGCGAACTGCCACAGCGCGCTCTTGATCGGGTACACCATCAACGCATAGCCGGGCAGCATCGGCAGCAGCATCAGCCAGGTCATATGGCTCTGCGCTTCCTTCAGGCTCTTGGCACTGGCCGAGAGCAGGGTCAGCAAGGTGGTACCGATGAACAGCATCGGCAGCATCACCAGCAGCATCTGCGCCATCGCGCCGATGCCCAGCTTGAGCATCTGGCCAATGCTGCCGCCGGCCAGCGAGGCCGAAACCTTGAAGGCCAGCAGGGTCAGCAGCAGGGTCAGCAGGCCGATCACGCAGGCGGCGGCGATCTTGCCACTGACAATGGCCGAACGCGAGGCCGGGGTGACCAGCAGCGGCTCCAGCGACTGCCGCTCGCGTTCGCCGGCGGTGGTGTCCATCACCAGGTAGGCGCCGCCCAGGAACGAGGTCAGGGTCAGCAGCACCGGCAGCAGCACCGACAGCAGGACACCGCGCTTGGCCTCGGCGGTGGCCAGGTCCTGGCGGGCGATGTCCAGCGGACGCACCACCTGGGCATCGATGCCACGGGCAACCAGGCGCAGCGCGCCGACCTGGCTGCTGTAGGCTTCCAGCGCGCTACGCAGCCGTGCCGAGGGAATGTCGGCATCGCGGCGGGTGCTGTCGTAGACGATCTCCACCAGCGCCGGGTGGCCGGCGCGCCAGTTCTCGCCAAAGCCCTCGGAAATCCTCAGCGCGACATCGACCTGCTGGCTCTGGATCGCCGCGGCCAGGTCCTCGGGAGGATCCACCGCATGCAGGTTGACGCTGGCCAGGAACGCGACCAGGGTCGGTGCATGCCCGGCCCCGACCACCGGCACCTGCAGTGGCGCCTCCAGCTGCGTGCGTACCCGCATCTCGGACAGTTTGCTCATCCCCAGGATCAGCACCGGGTACAGCAACGGGGCCAACAGCAGGCTCAAGGCCAGGGTCCGACGATCACGCGAGAGGTCACGCAGTTCCTTGACCATCACCGTCCATACCGTGCGCAACAGGCTCATGCGTGCAGGCCCTCCTCCGAGCCGATGACACTGACAAAGGCATCTTCCAGGTTGCTGTGGCCGGTCTGCGCACGCAGCGCATCGGCACTGCCGGCCGCCACCACCGTGCCCTTGGCGATCACCACGATGTGGTCACACAGCGCCGCCACCTCCTGCATGATGTGGCTGGAGAAGATCACGCAGCGCCCTTCCTGGCGCAGCTCCTGCAGGAAACCACGCAGGCCGCGGGTGGTCATCACGTCCAGGCCATTGGTCGGTTCGTCCAGGATCACATTGCGCGGGTCGTGGACCAGCGCGCGGGCAATGGCGGTCTTGGTGCGCTGGCCCTGGGAAAACCCTTCGGCCTGGCGGTCCAGGATGTCATTCATGTCCAGCGCGCGTGCCAGCACGCCGATGCGCTGTTCGATGGCGCCATCGCTCATGCCGTGCAGGCGGCCGAAATAGGCGATGTTCTCGCGCGCGGTCAGCCGCTTGTAGATGCCACGCGCATCGGGCAGCACGCCGAGCTGGCGGCGCACCGCCATCGGGTCGACAGCCGCCTCGATGCCATCGACGATGACCCGGCCCTGGTCCGGGGTCATCAGGGTGTAGAGCATCCGCAGCGAGGTGGTCTTGCCGGCACCGTTGGGACCGAGCAGACCGGTGATCTGGCCATCGGCGGCGGCAAAGCTGACGTTGGTCACCGCCGCCACCGTGCCGGTACGTGTCTTGAACTGCTTGTGCAGGTTTTCAGCAACAATCATCGGAGTGGGTTCCTGGCAGACGGTGGGTTCATGGCTCCCAGCCATTGAACGAGGTGAACGGCAGCACCGGCCGCAGGTTTTCCAGACAGCGGGTATCCAGGCCGGCGGCGTCGGTACTCTCGATGAACTGGCCCAGCAGGCCGGGCATGCAGCCGGCAGCCAGGGTGCCATGCCCACGACCGGTCAACACCAGATGCCGGCCTGCCGGCAGATGCTTGACCACCGCATCGCCATAGGCCGGCGGCGTTACCGGGTCCAGCTCGCCGGACAGCAGCAGCGCCGGTACATCGGCCGACAGCGGCGTGGTGAACCCGGCACTGCGCTGACCGCGTGGCCAGACCGGGCAGGCGGCGTAGAAATACTCCACCACCTGCGGCCCGAGCAGGGTGTCCTGGCCGCTGCCGGGCACCTGGCGGTCATCGTCCTCGGCACAGATCACCGACCACTGCATGCCGCGGTTGATCTGCCCGGCCATCGACCCGCTGGCCAGACGCGCCAGCGCAGCCAGGCCCTGGTAACGGCCGGCGGCGGCCTCGTCCAGTACCACCGGCAGCAACGCCGCGGCCTGCGGCACATACGAAAACGCAAACGCCAGGCCGGTGACGGCCTCGGCCGGCAGCGGCTCGTTGCGCCACTGCGCAGTGGACGGGTCGCGGTATTCCACGCTGCGCGGGTTGGCCTTCAGATCGGCCACGACCTGCGCCAGCTGCTGTGCGGTATCGACCGGGAAGCGCGCGGCACAGGTCGCATCGACGCGGCACAGGGCCGATTGCAGCTCGATCGCACGCTGGAAGGTCTGCGCAAACTCGCCACCGACCACCAGGTCGTTGGGCACCACCCCATCCAGCACGATGGCACGGGTGTGCTGTCGGTAACGCGCGGCATACTGCTGCGCCACCCGGGTGCCGTAGGAGGCACCGATCAGGTTGACCTGCTCCACACCAAGGGCCTGGCGCACCGCGTCCAGGTCATCGATGGCCTCGCTGGTGGTGTAGAAACGCGGGTCGGCACGCTGCTCCAGCCCCTGCAGGCAGGCACGCGCATAGTCGCGCACCGCCGCCACATCGACCGTGGCATCACTGGCCGGCGCCAGCGGCTGGCCCTGGGCATCGACGCAGGTCAACGGGTTGGAGCGGCCGGTACCGCGCTGGTCGATGAAGATCACATCGCGGGTCTTGAGCACTTCGGCCAGCGCGCCCTTGACCACGCTGGCCACTTCGGTGGCGGCCTGGCCGGGACCACCGGCAAGGAAGAACACCGGGTCCGGACGGCCCACCTGGTTGTCCTTGGGTGGCAGCCAGGCGATATGCAGATCGAGCTGCCGCCCCTGCGGCTGGCTGCGGTCCTCCGGCACCGTCCAGCGGCCACACAGCGCCTCGACATTGGCCGCTGCCTGCGCCGCGGTCAGCGTGCAGGGGCTGAAGGCGATCTGGCCATACAGACGCTGGCTGGCAGCCGCGGCCTGGCCGGCATCCGGCTCCGGGGTGCAGCCCAGCAGTCCGAATAGCGGCAGCAGCGGCAGCACACGTGTGAACTTGCGCATTCCATTTCTCCTGGCAGTCCCGGCATCAAACCCGGGAGCGACAACCCCTGTGCCCTGCGCAGGCTCAGCTGGAGCCTGCGCAGGATGATCAATCCGGTGAAAATGCGGCGCCGCCCAGCCAGGCGGCACCTCCAGACCAGCGACGATGGTGCGGCCATTGCCCGTCGGCAGCATCTGCCATTGGTTGCTGCTGCGCCCTGTCATCCGGATGGCCCCTGCGGCGAATGTGCCCAATCCCCCGGGGGGCGTCAATCACGCCCCGGCGGCCTGGCCGGACAGGCTCAGGTATTTTTCGCGGCGCAGCCGCGGCATGCCAAAACCGGCAGCACGCAGCAGCGCAAAACCGGCATCGATCATCGCCGGGTTGCCGCATAGGTAGGCAATGTCGTGCGCCGGGTCCGGGTTGAGCCGGGCCAGTTGCTCCTGCACATGGCCCTGGCAGGCAGCGGGCAGGTCCACCGGCCATTGCCGCGACACACAGGGCAGATACACAAAACGCGGCTGCGCGGCAGCCAGGGCAAGGAATTCACCGGCATAGGGCAGCTCGTCGGCGGTGCGCGCGCCATGCAGCAGTACCACCTCCAGCCCCTGCTGCATGCGCTCGATCAAAGCTGGCAGCATCGCCCGATAGGGTGACACCCCGGTACCGGTGGCCAGCAGCAGGTAGCGCCGGTTGCTGTCGCCCGGATTCAGGCAAAACCGCCCCAGCGGCCCGCTGGCCGGTACGCTCGCCCCGATCGGCAGCGTCGACAACAGCCCGGCGGCCAATCCGCCCGGCACCAGGCTGATGGCAAATTCAAACTGGTTGCCGGGCAGCGGCTGGTCGCTGCGGTTGGCCAGCGAGTAACTGCGCCGCTGGAGCGTTCCCTGCGCGTCGGCCAGGTGCAGCTGGATGAACTGACCGGCCTGATGCGCCAGCGGCTGCCCATCGGCACGGGCAAAACGCAGCCGCAGCAGCCCCGGAGCAACCTGCTCACGGGCGCTCAGAACGATGTCAAAGGCAGAGGACACGGCAAACAGAACACTGTGTGACACCGGCCCGGCCGGCAAGGCCACCTATAATAGCGGCCGACTTGACCGCTTCCGGCCCCCGTGGCCAAAGGCCCCCTGGTGTCTGCCCCTGCTGCCAACCCTGCTGATGTTCCCGCGCTGCGCGTGCGCGGGCTGACCAAACGCTACGACAACGGCGTGCAAGCGCTCAAAGGGGTCGACCTGGACGTCGCCCCCGGGGATTTCTTCGCCCTGCTCGGCCCCAACGGCGCCGGCAAGTCGACCATGATCGGCATCATCTCCTCGCTGGTGAACCTGAGCGAGGGCCAGGTCGAGGTGTTCGGCGTGGACCTGCAGCGCCAGCGCGGCGCGGCGATGCGCCTGATCGGCCTGGTGCCGCAGGAAATCAACTTCAACCTGTTCGAAAAGCCGATCGACATCCTGGTCAACTATGCCGGCTTCTACGGCATCGACCGTGCCACCGCGCTGGCCCGGGCCGAAGTCGAGCTCAAGCGTGCCCACCTGTGGGAAAAGGCGCACATGATCAGCCGCACGCTGTCCGGCGGCATGAAGCGCCGGCTGATGATCGCCCGCGCGATGATGACCAATCCGCAGCTGCTGATCCTGGACGAGCCGACCGCCGGGGTGGACATCGAGATCCGCCGCGACATGTGGCGCGTGCTGGAGCAGATCAACCGCGAAGGCACCACCATCATCCTGACCACCCACTACCTGGAAGAAGCCGAGCAACTGTGCCGCCACGTGGCCATCATCGACCGCGGCCAGATCGTCGAACGCGCACCGATGCGCGAGCTGCTGGCCAAGCTGGATGTGGAAGGCTTCGTGCTCGATACCGAAGGCGAGCTGCCGGCGGCCCTGCCGATGATCGAAGGCGCCAGCCTGGTGGTGCGCAATGCGCACACCCTGGAGCTGGACAAGCCACGGGCGATGGATCTGGTCGGCGTGTTCACCGCGCTGGGCGCCGCCGGGGTGCAGGTACGCTCGATGCGGACCCGCTCCAACCGCCTGGAAGAACTGTTCGTGCGCCTGACCGGCAAGAAGGATTGACCCGATGACCGCTACCGTACCGTCCACCGGCCACGCCAACCTGGTGGCGCTGGGCACCATCGTCCGCCGCGAGGTCAACCGCATCCTGCGTATCTGGGGCCAGACCCTGGTGCCGCCGGCGATCACCATGACCCTGTACTTCCTGATCTTCGGCGGCCTGATCGGCAGCCGCATCGGGGACATGGGCGGCTATTCCTACATGCAGTTCATCGTCCCCGGTCTGGTGATGATGAGCGTGATCCAGAACAGCTACGGCAACATCGCCTCCTCGTTCTTCGGCGCCAAGTTCGGCCGGCATATCGAGGAGCTGCTGGTCAGCCCGATGCCCAACTGGGTGATCCTGGCCGGCTACGTCGCCGGTGCGGTGCTGCGCGGGCTGATGGTCGGCGGCATCGTGATGGTGATCGCGCTGCTGTTCACCGATGTGCGCATCGCCCATCCGCTGATCACCCTGTCCACGGTGCTGCTGGGCGCCACCATCTTTGCCCTGGCCGGCTTCCTCAACGCGGTGTATGCCAAGAAGTTCGACGACATCGCGATCGTGCCGACCTTCATCCTGACCCCGCTGACCTACTTCGGCGGCGTGTTCTATTCGATCACCCTGCTGCCGGGCTGGGCGCAGACCGCCACCCACGCCAACCCGATCTTCTACATGGTCAATGCCTTCCGCTATGGCCTGCTCGGCACCTCGGACGTGCCGCTGTGGATTGCCTATGCGCTGATGCTGGGTTTCATCGCGGTGCTGGCCAGCTTCTCGCTGTGGCTGCTCGGACGCGGGACCGGCATGCGCAGCTGATGTGCGCCTGATCACACTGCACGACAAAACCGGGGCCGCTGACAGGCCCCGGTTTTTTTCTGTTGCTATGCTCGGGACCCGCCGGGCAGCCCTGCCCGGTTCACGCCCACAAGGAGGAGGCTGCATGAACCTGCGTATTGCGTCATTGATCCTGCTGGCCGCGCTGCACGGCGCGCTGCTGGCTCCCACTCACGCCCAGACCCGGGCTCAGGGCCAGCAGCCGGCCACGGTAGAGGATGACGATGCCGGCAGCGGCTTCGAACCGCCGGAAACCAATGGTGGCGAAATGGGCTTCTCCACCGCCGCGCTGGTGGCCAACATGCGCCTGTGCGGTGCCGGCGAACCACAGCTGACCGCGTTCTACAACCGCGAAAAGCGCAGCGGTTTCAGCCTGTACCTCAACGATCCGAGCTTCAACAGCGAGTTCGACAAGGGCTTTGTGCTGGGCACCCAGCACATGCAGGTAGCCCATCAACGTGGCTATGCCAAGCCGGACCAGCGCATGTGCCAGGCCCTTGGCATGCGCCTGAACAACACCCGTTGAGCCAGCGGTCGGCGCTGCGCCCGGCCATCACCGCGGCCCTATGGCCGCCGACTGTCCAATGCCAGCCGTTTCTGCCTCACCTGCCCAGCTGGCGCTGTGGGCACCCTGCCCGCAGCATGGCCTGGCCCTGGCGTCGGTTTCCGGCCGCCGGTACCGACAGCAAAAGCACTGGCTGCACGTCGGCATTGCGCGGGCCCTGCCGGCGACCGCCGCCAGCGCAGCTGAGCGGGCCGGTGCCAACGGCACGGGAGCTTCCTACCCACTGGCCGACAACAGCGGTAGCGCGGGCCAGGTCCCGGACCACCGCCTCCAACCGGTTAGCCAGCTCGCCGGCCCCTGCGTTGCCCCCTGCCGTGAGCATTGCGGCCGCGCCGGGCTTCCCGATGCCTCCATCCTGCTCAAGGACTCATTGATGAAAGCTGCTTCTGTTCTGCTCGTCCCGCTGTTGCTGCTCAGCGCCTGTGGCCGCGACCCAGCGCCGACCCCGGCAAGCGGGCAACCCGCACCGGCAGGCACCCCGGCCGCCGAGGCCGTCCCGGCCGACAGCAACGCTGCTGCCCCGGCTGCCGGGAAGCAGGGTTTCGACCTCCAGACCCTAGCGGTCAGCGACGTGCCGCTGGGCGCCTTCCCCTACCTGCAGCTGCCCAGCGGCTACCAGGTACGCAAAGTGCTGGAAAAGCGCTTTGACCGGCTTCCGTTCTGGACCGGTGACCATCTCCAGTGGGTACAGGGCAAGGTCTGGTCGGCCGATGTCCATACCCCGGCCAAGACCGATGACTTCTCGCTGCTGGAACTGCAGGCCAACCTGGATGCGGTGATTGCCCAGGCCGGCGGCCATCTGGTCACCCGCTCGGTCGTGCCGCCCGATGCAATCAAGGAAATCGAACAGGCTCCCGGTCAGATCCTGGTCAATTACAACGCTGGCTTGTCGGGCATCTTCGGTGAAACCATCAGTACCTGGGTGATCCGCCGCGCCGACCATGACATCTGGGTCTACCTTGGGGGCTCGGGTTTCTCCGGCGGCCTGACGATCGTGGAAAGCCAGCCAGTGGCCATCACCGCGTCCCTGCTGCCGGCCGATGCGCTCAAGCAGGCGCTGGCGCAGACCGGCAAGGTCGACATCCAGGTCAATTTCGCCACCGACAGTGCACAGATCCTGCCGGCTTCGCAGCCGCAGATCGCCCAGGTCACCCAGTTGCTGGCCGCTGACCCGAGCCTGCGCCTGGCCATCAACGGCCATACCGACAACAGCGGCAGCAGCGCACACAACCTGCAGCTGTCACAGCAGCGCGCCGCCAGTGTGGTGGCCGCCCTGGTGGCCGCCGGCATTGCCGCTGAGCGGCTCAGCGCGGAGGGCTTTGGTGACAGCCGTCCGGTCGCCGACAACAGCACTGCCGAAGGCAAGGCGAAGAACCGCCGGGTCGAGCTGGTCCGGCAGTAAACCCATCGGCAGGCATGACCGACACGGGCCGGGCGCCAGACGCCTGCCTGCCTGCCTGCCAGCCTGCACGGATCAACGCCGGCGGTACTGACGGGTCTGCGGGTCGAAACGGTACTGCACCGCGTGCATCGGGGCCTTGCCGGCGTTTTCCGGAAAGACCAGCCAGATCACCGGCAATGTCTGACCCGCCTCGCCGACAAACCGCAGCTGCCCGGTGACATCACGGCAGGCAATGCGCGGGTTGGCCTCGCCACAGCTGGCCGAATTGTCACTGCCGGCATCCAGCGTGCCCAGGTGACGCCAGCGCCTGTCGTCCCCCCCTTGCGGCAGGCTCCCGCTGAAATGCAGCAGTTCCAGCGTGCGCTGGGTGATCCCGGAATCGTCATACAGGGCCGGCACCACCAGCAGCAGGTCGCCGTCCGGCATCGGCCAGGACTGCACCTGGCGGGCCGTATCGACGCGGTTGCCGCGGCCGTAGCCACCGAAGGCACCGATGTCCAGCTCGCTGCCTTCCCAGCGCCATGCCGGTTCAGCCCCGGGCGTCAGGACGAATGTCGCCTGGGCCAGCACGGCCTGTTGGCCTGGCTCCGGATAGTGGGCCTGTGCACTCCCGTACACCGAGGGCGACAGCCAGGCAAAACCGGTGTAGTAGCGCGTCTGCTGCGACTGGAAGGCGTGGGCGTGCCAGTGGTTGATGGTGGCGCCATTGACGATCGGATAGGACAGCGCGCCATCGCCGTCCACATCGCTGATCAGCGACAGCACCTGCCGGGCATCCGGCACCGGGGGAAGCCCGGCCACGCCGCTGGCAGACGCCTGCAGCGGGGCCGTCGCGGTGGCAGGCACTGCCTGCCCGCTGCCGTCGGGCAACTGCCCTCCAGCGTCCTGAGCGCCCCAGCCGGCCAGGAGCACACAGGCCATGGCCACCGACACCCTTTTCATTGCAGACCTCCCTGTCGAAATGCATTTTTGTCTGCGCACATTAGCCGACACTGCCCGGCCACAAAACGGACGCGGCGCCGTATGCTGACCGCCATCCCATTTTCCTGAAACGACGCCATGCGCATCCTCATCCTTGGTGCCGGTGCCACCGGCGGATATTTCGGCGCCCGCCTGGCCCAGGCCGGTGTGGATGTCAGCTTCGCGCTGCGCCCGGCCCGTGCACGGCACATACGCGAACACGGGCTGTGCGTGCGCAGCCCGCTGGGTGATGTGCAGCTGGCAGCCAAGGTGCTCAGCGCCGACCAACTGGCCGATGCCCCGCCGTTCGACCTGGTCCTGCTCAGCTGCAAGGCCTATGACCTGGACAGCGCAATCGAGGCCATTGCCCCGGCCGTGAGCGCCGGCACCACCCTGTTGCCGGTACTCAACGGCCTGGCCCATTACCCGTTGCTGGATGACCGCTTCGGTGCGGACAACGTGCTCGGCGGGCTGTGCTTCATTTCCGCGGTGCTGGCCGCCGATGGCGTGATCGACCACCTCGACCGGCCGGCGCGGCTGACCTTCGGCGAGCGTTCCAGCCAGCGCCTCAGTCCGCGGGTACAGGCGCTGGCCGCGGCCTGCACCGCCGCCGGCATCGACCATGTGGCCAGCACCGACATCGCCGCCGAGCAGTGGATCAAATTCAGCTTCCTGGCCACCCTGGCCGGTGCCACCTGCCTGCACCGCAGCGACCTGGGCGGCATCCTCGCCCGCGATGGCGGGCAGGAGTTCATCAGCGGCCTGCATGAGGAATGCCTGGCGGTGGCCGCCGCCAGTGGCCACCCGGTCGCGGACAAGCCACGCGCCATCGCCCGCGCCAGCCTGACCCAGGCCGGATCGACGATGAAGGCCTCGATGCTGCGCGACATGGAAGCCGGCAAGCCGATCGAGGCGGCCCACCTGATCGGCGACCTGCTGGCCCGTGCCCGCGTTCTGGACGTGGCCACGCCGCGGCTGGAAACGGTGTGGGTGGCGCTGCAGGGCTACCGCCCCGCTGCCTGACACCCTGCGCACCTGGCCGCCACGATGGCAGCCACCACCGCGGCGGTGGCCGGTCAGCCGCCCTTGTCCGCAGCCGCAGCCACCGGCTTGTTGCCGCCGCCACGGCCCAGCCGCCGGGCCAGGCTGCTGCCCAGGTCATCAAGCACGGTATAAGCGGCCGGAATCACGATCAGGCTGAGCACGGTGGAGGTGATCAGGCCACCAATCACCGCCACCGCCATCGGCGCGCGCACGCTGGAATCGCCGGACAGGCCAAGCACGATCGGCAACATGCCCGCGCCCATCGCCACGGTGGTCATGATCACCGGCTGCGCCCGTTTGCGGCAGGCATCGATCAGCGCGTCATGCTGGCTCAGGCCGTGCTCGTCCTCGGCAATCACCGCATAGTCCACCAGCAGGATGGAGTTCTTGGTGGCAATGCCGATCAGCATCAACAGACCGATCAGCGCCGGCAGCGAGAGCATGTTGCCGGTGAGCAGCAGCGCGCCAAACGCACCGCCGGCGCACAGCGGCACCGCGGTCAGGATGGTCAGCGGCATCATCGGGTGGTTGAGCAGCAACAGCAGCACCATGTAGATGCAGACGATGCCGGCCAGCATCGCCAGCGCAAAGCCGGTGAACATCTCCACGAACACCTCGGCATCGCCGGCGGCGATGAACTGCACGCCATCGGGCAACTGCTGCAGGCTGGGCAGCTTCTGCACCGTGGCCATCACCTCGCCCAGCGGCTGGCCATTGAGTTCGGCGGTCAGGGTGACGCTGCGCTGGCGCTGGTAGCGCGAGATGGTGGAGGGCCCGCTGCCCACGGAGATATCGGCCACCGCCGACAGCGGCACCGCCCCGTTGCGTGCCGGCACCCGCAGCAGACCGATCAGCGCCGGGTTGTCCAATGCCGATTGCGGCAGGCCCACACGGATCGGGATCTGCCGCTCGGGCAGGTTGAGCTTGGCCATGCGCTGGGTGTAATCGCCGGAGGTGGCGATGCGCGCGGCCTCGGCTATGTCGGCGGTGGCCACTCCCAGGTCGGCAGCCCGCGCCGGATCCGGGGTGATCACGATTTCCGGGCGCAGCAGGGCGGCGCTGGACTGGATCGAGCCCAGGCCAGGCAGGGTACGCAGGTCGCGTTCCAGTGCTTCTGCGGCAATGCCCAGACGCTGCGGGTCATCGCCGGCCAGCACCAGCTGCATCTTCTCGCCCGGCTCGTTGGAGATGAAGCTCAGCCGCGCACCGGGCAGGTCGGCCACGCGCTCGCGCACCAGCCGCTCCAGCACCTTCTGGTCACGCTCACGCTCATCGGCCGGCCCCCAGTCCAGGGTCAGCAGCGCCTTGCGCACCTCCCCCACCGGCGAAGCGGTCGGGTCGCCGTTGTCCAGCACGCCGCCGACCGTGGTGTAGACCTGCGCAAGCTCGGGAATATCAGACACCAGCGCGCGTGCGCGCTCGGCAACGGTAGTGGTGTGCTCGATCGAGGTGCCCGGGGCCAGCTCGATGGACAGGTTGCTGCGGCCCAGGTCGGAGAACGGAATGAAGGTGGCCGGGATCAACGGCACCAGCGCCATCGAGGCGATAAAGAAGCCCAGGGCCATCAGCAGGGTCTTGCCGCGGTGGCGCAGTGCGCGGTCCACCCATCCCAGGTACCAGGTCATCACCCGGCCCTGGCGGTGCTCGCGCCCATCGGCCTTGAGCAGGTAGGCGGCCATCATCGGCGTGAGCAGGCGCGCCACCAGCAGCGAGAACAGCACGGCGGTGGCCGCAGTCCAGCCGAATTCGCGGAAGAACTTGCCGGCAATGCCGGGCATGAAGGCCACCGGGATGAACACCGCCGCCAGCGTCACCGAGGTCGCGATCACCGCCATGCCGATTTCATCTGCCGCTTCGCGGGCGGCTTCCAGCGGCGTCTTGCCCATGCGCAGGTGGCGCACGATGTTCTCGATCTCCACGATCGCATCATCGACCAGGATGCCGACCACCGCCGCCAGCGCCAGCAGGGTGAGGATGTTGAGCGAGAAGTCGAACAAGTACATCACCGCGAAGGTCGGGATGATCGACAGCGGCAGCGCGACGGCGGCAATCCAGGTGGCACGCCAGTCGCGCAGGAACAGCCACACCACCAGCACCGCCAGCAATGCGCCCTCGTAGAGCATCATCATCGAGGACGAGTACGAGGTGCGGGTCTCCTGCACCATGTCGGTCACCAGGCGGATGTCGATGCCCGGGTTGTCGGCACGCAGCCTGGCCACCGCCGCCTCGACCGCGTCGGCCACGGCCAGCTCGCTGGCCTTGCGCGTGCGCGACACCGAGAAGGCCACCGCCGGCTTGCCATCGAGCAGCGCCAGTTGTTCGGTATCGGCCGCACCATCGCTGATCGTGGCCAGGTGCGACAGGCGCACGCTGCGGCCATCGGGCAGCGCGATGCTGTAGCCGCCCAGCTCCTGCGCGGTGGCAAGGGTACCGACGGTGCGGATCACCTGGCGCCCGCCATCCAGCTCGACCTTGCCGCCAGCCTGCTCGAGCTGGAAGCGCGCCAGCTGCTGGCTGACCATGCCGGCAGTGACGCCGTACGCCTGCAATGCCGCCGGATCCAGATCCACCCTCACCTGGCGGTCGATCCCGCCCACGCGCTTGACCTGGGCCACCCCGGGAATGCCGTACATCGCACGGGTCACGTCGCGGTCGACGAACCAGCTCAGCTCGTCCGGTGCCAGGTGGTCGGCAATCACCGCCCAGGTCTGCAGCGCGCCGCCGATATCGACCTTGGACACCACCGGTTCCTGGATGTCCTGCGGCAGGTCCATGCGGATCCGGCTGACCGCATCACGGGTGTCATCCAGCGCCTGGCCCAGCTCGGTATCCATATGGAACTCGAGCATGGTCGTGCTCATGCCCTCGTCCACCGAGGACATCACCCGCTTGATCCCCGGGATCGTCGCCACCGCGTCCTCGACCTTGCGCGTGACCTCGGCCTCCAGCTGGCTCGGCGAGGCACCCGGCTGGCTGACACTGACCGTGGTCATCGGCAGCGAGACATCAGGAAAACGCGCCACCGACAGATGCTGGAAGCACCACAGCCCGGCCACGCACAGGATGAAGAACAGCATCAGTGACGGCAGTGGCCGCCGGATTGCCCAGGCAGAGAAGTTCATGCGCCGCCTGCCTTGGCAGCGGCGTCGTTCGCGTCAGATGGGCGGGGGTCAGGCGCTGCGGGCGCTGCCGCACCGGGCGATTCAGTTGCACTGCCATCGACCACGCGCACGCGGTCGCCATCACCGAGGAAGCCTGCCCCCTCCAGCACCACCTTGTCACCGGCTGCCACGCCATCCAGCAGCAAGGTACGGCCATTGACCGCAGCGCCGGTCTGCACCCGCACACGGCGGGCCACGCCCTGCTCGTCCACGGTGAACACGTACGGCAGGCCATCGCGCAGCACCACCGCCGCAGCGGGCACGGTCAAGCCGCTGCCCTGGCCGACCTGGATCCGGCCTTCGACATAACTGCCCGGCTGCAGGCTGCCCGGATCGGGCAGGTCGACGTGCACGGTGCCGGTACGGGTCTGCGCATCGACGCCCGGGCTGACCGCGCGCACGGTGCCGGTCACCGGGCCTTCGCGGCTGGGCAGGCTGACGCTGTCACCGACGCTCACCTGGGCCAGCTCACCTTCCGACAGCTCGGCGCGCCACTCCAGGCGGCCATCGCGGATCAGGCGCAGCAGTTCGCTGCCGGCCGCGACGATCTGCCCGGGCTGGACCAGACGCCTGGAGATGATGCCGTCCGCCGGTGCCCGCAGGCGGGCGAAGTCACGGCGCAGCGCGGCGTTGTCGCGCACGGCGGCAGCGGTGCCGACACGGGCCTGGGCGCTGATGCGCTGGGCGCGCAGTTCATCCAGCTGGGCGGCGCTGATCAGCTGCTGCGCGGCCAACGGCTCGGCGCGACGCACATTGGCCTGGGCCAGTTCCAGCGCGGCCTGGGCCTCGCGCAGGCCGGCCTCGGCCTGGGCCAGATCGGCCGCCACACTGCGCGCGTCCAGCTCCAGCAGCACCTGGCCCTGCTTTACGCGTTGGCCGACATCGACATTGAGCGCGGTGATGCGCACCCCGCTCAGTTCCACACCCAACTGCATCTCTTCCCAGGCCGTGACCGGGCCGGAAACCACCACGCTGCGGTCGATCACGCTTTGGCTGACCGGTACCAGGCTGACGGCCAGGGTGGTGGGCGCAGCGGCGGGCTCTTGCTTGCCGCAGGCGGCAAGCAAGAACAGCGAGGTGGCGGCAAGGGCAAGGCAGCGGGCTCTGGGGGACATACAGCGCATCCGGCAAGGCCGCTCCACGCTGGCGCGGCAAGGCGCCCATTTTGCCGTTTCCGTTACTGAACGCGATGTCCAGCCACGAACCCGGTGGCCTGCAGGAAAGGCCCGCAGATCGCCCTGGGCTCAGACGGCGCCCGGCAACCCGAAGAAGCCGCGGCTGGCCGCAGTGGCGCGGGCGGCGGTGAGCGCCACCTCCTCGCCACGGTCGCGCGCCACTTCCTCCACGATATGGGCCAAAAAGGCCGGCTCGTTGCGGCGATCCTTGGGCAGTGGTTTGAGTGTGCGCGGCAGCAGGTAGGGGCAGTCGGTCTCGATCATCAGCCGCTGGTGCGGGATGTGTTTGACCAGCTCGCGCAGGTGGGCGCCACGGCGCTCGTCGCACAGCCAGCCGGTGATGCCGATGTACCAGTCGCGGTCCAGGTAATCGAACAGCTCGCGCTTGTCGGCGGTGAAGCAGTGCACCACCGCCGGGCCGTGCTGACCATCGAAGTTCTTCATCACGGCCAGGAAGTCCTCGTGGGCATCGCGCTGGTGCAGGAACAGCGGCTTGGTCCGGCCGGCCGCGTGCAGGTCGGCGGCGATCTGCAGCTGCATCTCGAAGGCGCGGCGCTGGGCCGGGCGTGGCGAGAAATCGCGGTTGAAATCCAGCCCGCATTCGCCCACCGCCACCACTTCGGCGTGCTCGTGCAGCGCGCGGATCTCGGCGTCGCACTCGGCGGTGTACTCGCTGGCGTGGTGCGGGTGCACGCCGGCGGTGGCGTACAGGAAGCCGGGATGCTGCTGCGCCAGTTCCAGTGCCTTCGGGCTTTCGGCGCGGCTGGCACCGGTGACGATCATCTGCACCACGCCAGCGGCGCGGGCCCGCTCCAGCACGGCCGCGCGGTCGCGGTCGAAGGATTCGTGGGTCAGGTTGGCGCCAATGTCGATCAGTTCCATGCCGGCAGGTCTTGCGTGAACGGGAAAGCCGCACAGTGTAGGCGCTGGCCGGCAAACACTGGCTTTATCCTTGTGCGATGCACGTTGCCGATTTCCCGATTACCCCGCTGCTGCCGGCCATCACCGCCAGCCTGACCGACCACCCGCGCCTGGTGCTGGAAGCCCCGCCCGGCGCCGGCAAGACCACCCAGGTGCCGCTGGCCCTGCTCGCTGCGCCGTGGCTGGCAGGGCAGAAGATCCTGATGCTGGAGCCGCGCCGCGTCGCCGCGCGCTCGGCCGCGCAGTTCATGGCGCGCCAGCTGGGACAGCCGGTCGGGGAAACGGTGGGCTACCGCATCCGCTTCGAGAACAAGGTCAGTGCCGCCACCCGGATCGAGGTGGTCACCGAGGGCATCCTGACCCGGATGATCCAGGACGACCCGCTGCTGGAAGGCGTCGGCGCGATCGTGTTCGACGAATTCCACGAGCGTCATCTCTCGGCCGACCTTGGCCTGGCGCTGGCGCTGGACGTGCAGGCCGGCCTGCGCGAGGACCTGCGCCTGGTGGTGATGTCGGCCACCCTGGATGGCGAGCGGTTGGCGCGCTTTCTCGATGCACCGCGGCTGTCCAGCGAAGGCCGCAGCTATCC
Organism: Stenotrophomonas koreensis; assembly: GCF_001431525.1. GTDB lineage: Bacteria > Pseudomonadota > Gammaproteobacteria > Xanthomonadales > Xanthomonadaceae > Stenotrophomonas > Stenotrophomonas koreensis. Next base: position 36,303 of record NZ_LDJH01000024.1, on the reverse strand, counting down.
GGTGGAGGTCTCGCACTTCCCGGCCCGGCGCGAGGAAGCACTGGAGGCGCAGGTGCGGCGCGCGGTGGTTGCTGCGGTCGAACAGCATCCCGGCGATGTACTGGTGTTTCTGCCCGGCCAGCGCGAGATCGGGAAAGTGAGCGCCGCGCTGGACGGCCAGCTGCCGGCCAGCACCGAGGTGCTGGCCCTGCACGGCGAGCTGCCGGTCGAGGCCCAGCAGCGTGTGCTCAGCCCCGCGCCCGATGGCCGCCGCCGGGTGGTGCTGGCCACCAACGTGGCCGAGTCCTCGGTCACCCTGCCCGGCGTGCGCGTGGTCATCGATTCGGGCCTGGCGCGCGAGCCGCGCTTTGATCCCAACAGCGGTTTCTCGCGGCTGGACGTGGTCACCATCGCCCAGGCCTCGGCCGACCAGCGCGCCGGCCGCGCCGGGCGCGTCAGCAGTGGCTGGGCCTGGCGGCTGTGGCCGCAGAGCCAGCGCCTGGAGCCGCAGCGGCGCGCCGAGATCGTGCAGACCGAACTGGCCGGGCTGGCACTGGAGCTGGCGGCCTGGGGCAGCGCTGACCTGCGCTTTGTCGATGCTCCGCCGGCCGGCAGCCTGGCCGCCGCGCGCGACCTGCTGCGGCGTCTGGGCGCAGTCAGCGCGGGAGGCGCGATCACCGATACCGGGCGTGCCCTGCTGCGGCTGGGCACCCATCCGCGCCTGGGCGCGATGCTCGCCGCCGCCCGCAGCCCGCGCCAGCGGGCGCTGGCTGCCGACCTGGCGGCACTGATCGAGGCACGTGACCCGCTGCGCGGCGGTGGCGATGGTCTGGCCAGCCGCTGGCGTGCGCTGGCCGCCTTCCGCGATGGCCACACGCCGGGCAATGCCAGCCGCGGTGGCCTGGCCGCGATTGATGCGGCGGCCAAGCAGTGGCGGCGGCGCCTGCGCTGTGAGGACCGGCCGCCGGCCAGCATCGAGGCGCACGAACTGGGGGATCTGCTCGCGCATGCCTTCCCCGACCGCATCGCCGCCATGCATCCGGCCGATCTGCAGCGCTACCTGCTGGCCAACGGCCGCAGCGCGCGCCTGCTCGATGCCAGCGAGCTGCGTGGCGAGCCGTGGATCGTGATCAGCGAGCTGCGCGCCGACACCCGCGACGGCCTGGTGCTGCGCGCCGCCCCGGTGGATGAAAACCACCTGCGCCAGCACTTCCCCGGCGACTTCGTCAGCGAGGACGTGGTGCGCTGGAATGCGGAAAAACGCGCGCTGGAAGCGCGCCGCGAATCACGCTTTGCCCGCATCGTCATCGACAGCCGCCCGGCCGGAAAAGTCGATCTGGCCCAGGCCGCACAGGCGCTCACGGCCGCCATCATGGATCTGGGCATCGCCGCGCTGCCGTGGACCGAATCCCTGCGTCAATGGCAGGCGCGCGTGCAGGGCCTGCGGACGTGGATGCCCGAACTGGGCCTGCCCGATGTCAGCGATGCCGCCCTGCTCGCCTCGCTCGATGACTGGCTGCGCCCGGCCTTTGCCGGCAAGACCCGCATTGATGCCCTGAGCGAGGCCGAGCTCGGCGAGGCGCTCAAGTCCGGCATCGACTGGAACCTGCGCCAGCTCATCGACCGCCATGCGCCCACCCGCATCGCCGTGCCGTCGGGGCTGGAACGCGCCATCACCTATGCCATCGACGATGACGGCGTGAGCCCGCGCCCGCCGGTGCTGGCGGTCAAGCTGCAGGAACTGTTTGGCCTGGCCGACACCCCGCGCATCGCCGACGGCCGCATCCCGCTGCTGCTGCACCTGCTCTCCCCCGGCGGCAAACCGCTGCAGGTCACCGCCGACCTGCGCAACTTCTGGGAGAACACCTATGCGGAAGTGAAAAAGGAAATGAAGGGCCGGTATCCGAGGCACCCATGGCCGGATGACCCGTGGAGCGCCACGGCAACCCACCGGGCAAAACCACGCGGGACATAAGGGTGCTGCCGTCCTTCCAGACCATGACAGAGCGAGGCGGCAATCCACCGTCCTGCCGCCATCGGTCAGCGGATCCCTCGCGCTCCTGCAGCTGTTAGCGCAGGACTGATTCGGCCGGCGCCGCGCCCGCCAGGCTGTGGCCATTGACGGTCAGGCCACAGCGCGAGGCGGCCACTGCCGTTTGCGCTGCCGACAACGGCAGCACGCGGTGGACCAGATCGGCCCAGCCGGTGAACGGACCGCCCTGCTGTCGCGCCAGTACGATCACCTCGGCCCCGTCGGCATCGACCCCGCACACCGCCGCCAACTGCTCACGGCTGGCATGGTTGGCATCCACAGGCTTGTCCAGCACGCGCGGCATCACCGCGGCCTGCGCCTGCTCACGGGCCGCAGCCCTGGCGGCTATCCGGGCCAGGCGCTGCGCATGTTCGGCATCGGCCGCAGCCTCGGCGCGTGCCTGCACCTCGGGACGACGCGCGTGTTCCAGCCGCGCCATCGCCGCCTGCACCTCCTGCCAGGACTGTCGGTCGATACAGCGGTAACGGCTGTTGATCCGGTAGCCATCAGCCTCTGCCTGGTAGATGGCCTGCTGGTCTGGCAACGGCTCTCCGTGGCAAGCCTGCTGGTACGCCTGGCTGGCGGTGCCATCACCCCCACACCCGGCCAGCAGCAGCGCGTACACAACAGCAGCCATGCGCAACTTCTTCGTCTGGCAGACAAGCCACCCCATCGTTCAATTCCCGATCCTTTCCCCAGTGCACAGTATCGGCATCCACGCCGTCCGATGACAGCCACCTGCCACCATCAAGACCACCACCAGCCCTCCACGCCAGAGGGTCTGCTGGGCGACACGACCTGCAGGCTGTGCCCGGATGCACAGCCCGTTTACGATAGAGCGGCCACACTGTGTGGCCTGATCCCCACCGATGGAACGCCTTATGAGCAAGCTGAGCACTATCACCGACACCGCACTGGAACGCGTACTTGAACTGGCTGGCCAGGCCAGCGATGGGCTGAAGCATGGCGGCAGCTCCGCGGCGGACTGGCTCAAGACCGGTGCCGCCATCGGCGCGCTGAAGACCGGCGGCAAGGTTGCAACCAAGGCCGTGCGCCGCCATCCGGGTACCGCGGTGGCGATCGCCGCACTGGGTGTGGGTGTTCTCGGCTATGCGGTGTACCGCAAGCGCAGGAAGGCGCAGGAAGCGGCGCAGCAGCAGGCCGGCAACTACCGCCTGGCCGACCGCCCGCAGGGTCCGCTGGATGATGCCGCCGACCTGGATGGCTGATTGTGGGCTGGCGCCGGGTCAGTCGATCCGGCGCCATTGCCCGGGGGCCAGGCCATCGAGCCGGTGCGCGCCGATGGCTACCCGTACCAGGCGCAAGGTGGGCAGACCGACCGCCGCCGTCATCCGCCGGACCTGACGGTTGCGTCCTTCGCTGATGGTGATTTCCAGCCAGGCATCAGGCACGTTCTTGCGGTAACGCACCGGCGGGTTGCGCGGCCACAGCTGCGGCGCCGGGTCGAGCAGGCGCACCTGCGCCGGCCGGGTCGGGCCGTCATTGAGCACCACCCCATCACGCAGTGCCTGCAGCTGCTCCGCTGCCGGCATGCCCTCCACCATCACCCAGTAGGTCTTGGGCTGCTTGTACTTCGGGTCGGTCAGGCGGTTGGCCAGGCGGCCATCGTCGGTGAGCAGCAGCAGGCCTTCGCTGTCGTAATCCAGCCGCCCGGCGGCATACACGTCCGCAGGCAGGCCGAACCCGGCCAGGGTGGCGCGCGGCGGCGTGCTGCGGTCGGTGAACTGGCACAGCACGTTGAAGGGCTTGTTGAAGGCAATCAGCATGGCAGAACGATGGCGGGACAATGACGGGCAACCCGGCCATTGTCCCACCGCCCCGCTCAGCCTGCCGGCTTGACGAAACGCAGGGTCATGCGGTCGCTCTCGCCGATGGCCTGGTAGCGGGCGGCATCGGCCGGCTCATGCCGGCCCACCGGCGGCAGCGTCCATACCCCGTTGGGGTGGTCCTTGGTGTCGGCCGGGTTGGCGTTGACCTCGCTGGTACCGAGAAGCTGGAAGCCGGCGGCGGTGGCCAGCGCGATCACCTGGTCCTGGCCGACATAGCCACTGCTGTCATCGGCCGGCACATCCGCACGCGCACGATGCTCGACCACACCGAGCACACCGCCGGGCTTGAGCACGTCGAAGAAGGCCTTGAAATAGCCTTCGGCCTGGCCACCGCTGCGCCAGTTGTGCACATTGCGAAAGGTCAGCACCACATCGGCCGAGGCGGCCGGACCCAGCACCGGCGCGGCCGGGTTGAAGGTGAGCACCTCGACCTTGCCGAAGCGTTCGCTGTCACCGGCCAGTTTGGCCTTGAAACCATCCAGGGTGCGCTGCTGGTAATCGCGGCTGCGGCCGTGGGCGACGGCGAGCGGATCGACCAGGGCGCCGATGTAGCGGCCGTGGTCAGCCAGCATCGGCGCCAGGATCTCGGTATACCAGCCGCCTCCCGGAGTGATCTCGATCACCGTGTGGTGCGGCAGCACCCCGAAGAATTCCAGGGTCTGCTGCGGATGGCGGTAGCGGTCACGCGCGACATTGGCCGGGTCGCGCCGGCTGTCGGCCACCGCTGCGGCCAGCGCCGCGCGGGCATGGGCCTGATGCATCGCCGGGTCATGCCCGGCATGCTCATGGCCGGCATGCCCGGCCGGGTGTGCATGCATGCCGTGCTGGGCAGCCGGCGGGTGATCCTGGGCCTGGGCCAGCGGCAGGGCCGCCAGCAGCAATCCGGCAAGGGCAAGACGAGAGTGCATGGTGATCTCCAGCGGTTGGTTATCTGCGCGGCAGCCTAGCATTGGCCACACCGGCAGGGACATCGGCAGCGCACCATGCCGGCGTGGCAGCAAAAAGCTAACCGGTGGTTGTCTATGCTGGGGCTCCCAGAACAAGGAGAACATGCCCATGGTGGCCACCCGTGAGTTGGGCCGTTCCGGCCTTCATGCCGCCCCTCTGGCCTTTGGCGGCAACGTATTTGGCTGGAGCGTGGATGAGCGCACCACCTTTGCGCTGCTCGACGCCTTTGTCGAGGCCGGCTTCAACCTGATCGACACCGCCGATGTGTATTCGGCCTGGGCACCTGGCAACCGCGGCGGTGAATCGGAGACCCTGATCGGGCGCTGGCTCAAGGCCAGTGGCAAACGCGCGCAGGTGCTGATTGCCACCAAGGTGGGCAAATGGGGCGAATTTCCGGGGCTGTCAGCGGGCAACATCAACGCCGCGCTGGAAGGCTCGCTGCGCCGGCTGCAGACCGACACCATCGATCTGTATCAGGCCCATGAAGAAGACCCGGCCGAACCGCTGGAGGCGACCCTGGGCGCCTTTGCGCGCTTGATCGAACAAGGCAAGGTGCGCGCGATCGGCGCGTCCAATTTCAGCCCCGGCAGCCTGCGCCAGGCACTGAAGATTTCCGCCGACTACCACCTGCCCCGCTTTGAAACCCTGCAGCCGCTGTACAACCTGTGCGACCGCGCGGTGTACGAAGACGAGCTGGCGGCCATTGCGCGTCAGCATCAGCTCGGGGTGCTGCCGTATTACGCGCTGGCCAGCGGCTTTTTGACCGGCAAATACCGTACCCCCGCCGATGCGGCGCTGAGCAGTGCCCGCGGTGTCGGTGTGGTTGCCCGCTACTTGAACCCACGCGGGCTGCGCATCCTGCAGGCACTGGATGATGTCGCCAGCCGGCATGCGGCCAGCCCGGCCCAGGTCGCACTGGCCTGGCTGATGGCCCAGCCCACCATCAGCGCACCGATTGCCAGTGCCACCAGCGTGGAGCAGCTGCAGCAGCTGCTGGCCGCCGCGCGCCTGCAGCTCGATGCAGAGGACCTGCGCAGCCTGGACAGCGCTTCGAGCGAGAAGTGAGAAACGAGGAACGAGGAACGAGAGAAGAGAAGCGAGGAGTGAGAGACAGCAGCTCTCGCTGCTCACTCCTCTTCCCTCTTTCCTCAGCCCCGCAGCAGCCAGCGCCGCATTGCCGCGCTTACTGCCGCCGGTTGTTCCAGTGGTGCCAGGTGGCCGCAGGCGGGCAGTTCCACCAGCTCGCTGGCCGGCATCATCGCGGCCATCTCGCGCGAGCGCTGCAGCGGGGTGATGGCGTCATTGACCCCGCACAGCACCAGCGACGGTTCGGCATAGCCGTGCAGTACATCGCGGCCATCCAGCCGCGGCAGCGCGTTCTGGCGCAGGAACACCTGCGGGCCCAGGCGCTGGGTCATGCCACGCACGCTGTCGCGCAGGTCACGGTCATCCTGGCGCGAGGGGTCGACATAGCGGCGCATCATGCTGTTGCCAAAACCGTGGAAATTGCCGGCCACCCCGACCAGCGCCTGCTGCCTGGCACGCAGGGCCGCGCGTTCGGGGCTGTCGGCCAGGTAGGAGGTGCCGATCAGCGCCAGCCGCTCCACCCGCTGCGGGGCCAGGCGCAGGATGTGCTGGGCAACCCAGCCACCGAGCGAGAAACCGGCCAGCGCAAACCGCGGCGGCGCCTTGTCCAGCACCGCGTGGACCAGTGCATCCAGCTGCCCGTGGGTGGTCAGGTCGGCAACCTGGCAGTCGGCGATATCGGCCAGGTCCTGCTGCTGCGCCTGCCACAGGGTGGCATCGTTGAGCAGACCGGGCAGCAGCAACAAGGGCAGGGACATGAGCGGCGGCAGGGTGGAAGCCGCCTATTGTGCGACGCGGCAACAACGCCGGTCGAGCGCCCGGCCACGCAGCGTTCAGTGTTCCAGCCCGCGCCCGTCCACCGGCAGGCTGACCTGCATCAGGGTTGAATCCTCCGGGTCCACGCGCACGCTGAAGCCCAGCCGCCGGCACATGTCCAGCATCGTGCTGTTCTCGCGCAGTACCTGGCCCTGCACCTGCGACAGCCCCAGCCAGCCGGCGTATTCGATCATGATCTTCATCAGCCGCCAGCCCAGCCCGTAGCCCTTCAGGTCCGAGCGCACCAGGATGCCGTATTCGCCGGTGGCGTACTCAGCGTCGGCATGCAGGCGTACCGCACCGAGCATCTCGCCACTGCGCGGGTCCAGCGCCACCAGCGCGATCGAGCGGGCGTAGTCGAGCTGGGTCAGGCGGGCGATGAATTCATGGCTGAAGTGCTTGACCGACTGGAAGAAGCGCATGCGCAGGTCATCGTCGGTAACCCGGGCAAAGAACGCACGGAACAGGCCGTCATCTTCCGGCCGCACCGGACGCACGAAGGCGCTGCCGCCATTGGACAGCTCGATCGTGCGCTCCCATTCGGTGGGATACGGGAAGATCGCAAAGCGCGGATGGCCACGGCCCTTGTGCAGGCGGTGGGTCGGGGTGATCGCCACCCGCGCATCCAGTGCCAGCACGCCATCGGCATCGACCAGCAGCGGGTTGATATCCAGCGTGCGCACCTCGGGGATGTCGGCGGCCAGCTGCGCCAGCTTGACCAGCAGCAGCGCCAGCGCGCGCTCGTCGGCAGCCGGCACATCGCGGTAGCCCTTGAGGATGCGCGAGACCCGGGTGCGGCCGATCAGCTCGTGCGCCAGGCGCAGGTCCAGCGGCGGCAGGCCGATGGCAATGTCATCGATCACTTCCACCGCGGTACCGCCACGGCCGACCACCACCACCGGGCCGAACACCGGGTCATCGGCGATCCCGGCAATCAGCTCGCGGGCCTTGGCGCGCACCACCGTCGGCTGCACCAGCACCCCGGCAATGATCGCTTCCGGACGCAGCCGGCGCGCCGAGTCCAGGATCGCCTCGGCCCCGGTGCGTACCGCAGCCAGGGTGGCCAGGTCCAGACGCACCCCGTGCACATCGGATTTGTTGGGAATATCGGCCGAGTGGATCTTCAGGGTGACCGTATGGCCGGCTTCCAGCAGCGGCTGCGCCAGTTCCAGCACCCCGGCCACATCGCGCGCCAGCTGCAGCGGTGCCATCGCGATGCCGTAGGCCGCCAGCAGGGCATGGGTGGCCTGTGGATCGAGCCAGCGCTGGCCACGGGCCAGCGACTGCTGGATCAGCTGCTGCGCTGCCTGGCGGTCCACCTGGAAATCCTCCGGCAGGCTCGGCGGGGTTTCCATCAGTGCCGCCTGTGCCTGCCGGTAGCGCACCAGGTGCTGGAAACCGGCCACCGCGTCGGCCTCGGAGGCATAGGTCGGGATGCGTGCCGAATGCAGGATGGTGGTGGCCTGCTCGTCGGTGCCCAGCCAGACCGCAAACACCGGTTTGTCGCGCTCGCTGCGCGAGCGGGCCGCCACCGTGCGGGTCATCGCCCGTGCCGCCTCCACCGAAGAGGTGAAGGCGGTGGGCACGTTGATCACCAGCAGGGCATCGTTGCCGGGGTCGGCCAGCAGCGCCTCGATCGCACGGGCATAGCGCTCACCATCGGCATCGACCACCAGGTCCACCGGGTTGGCATGCGGGGCGCCATCGGGCAGCAGCTGGGCCAGTGCCTGCTGGGTCGCCGGTGACAGCGCGGCCAGCTGGCCCTTGAGCATGGCCAGGCGGTCGGCGGCCAGGCGGCCGACGCCGCTGCCGTTGCTGACAATGGCCAGGCGCCGGCCGGGAAAGGTGCCACCGAGCCGGCCCAGGGTCTCGGCGGCGGTGAACAGCTCGTCCAACGCGCCGACCCGCAGCAGGCCGGCGCGGTTGAACGCGGCGGTGTAGATCGCATCGCTGCTGGCCAGCGACTGCACATGGGTGTCATCGCTGCGCGCGGCTGTGCCGCCGCGGCTGCGTCCGGATTTGACCAGCACCACCGGTTTGGCACGCGCCGCCGCGCGCGCGGCGGACATGAACTTGCGCGCATCGCTGATGTTTTCCACATACAGCAGGATCGCGCGGGTGCGGTAATCGGCGGCGAAGTAATCCAGCAGGTCGGCAAAATCGACATCCAGGCTGTCGCCCAGCGAAACCACCGCCGAGAACCCGACCGAACGCGATACCCCCCACTCCACCAGCGCCGCGGCAATCGCGCTGGATTCGGAAATCAGCGCCAGGTCACCGGCCTGCGGGGTGTGCGCGGCAATGGAAGCGTTCAGGCGCGCATGCGGGGCAATCACCCCCAGGCAATGCGGGCCGAGGATGCGCAGGCCGTGCGCACGCGCGCTGCTGTGCAGCCGCTGCGCCAGCGAACCCGGGCCCTGGCCCAGGCCGGCGGTGAGGATGATCGCCGCGGCCACCCCCAGCTCGGCTGCCTCGGCCACCAGCTGCGGCACGATCGGTGCCGGTGCGGTGATCACCACCAGCTCGGGCACCCAGCCCAGGTCGCGCAGACGGCGCACGGTGGCGATGCCGTCGATATGCGGATGGCGTGGATTGATCCAGCCGATCTGGCCGGCAAAGCCGCCTTCGCGCAGGTTGCGCACCACCGCCCGCCCGGCCGAACGTGGACGGGGGCTGCCGCCGATGACCGCAACCGATTGCGGACGGAAGACCGCTTGCAGGTGATAGATGCTCATCCCGGGATGCCTTGCTTGAAAACGCCCTGAGCGTACACGCCAGCGCGTTGCAGGCCCATGCGTCTGATCAATCATCAGGGCGGTCCGCCGGGCCGGCGGACCGCCGCTCAGGCGTTGTCGCGCAGGAACCGCGCCATCGAGGTCACCCCGGGCACCGGAGGCTCGAATTCGCCGGCGATATCGACAAACCCGCGCATGATCGCGATCTCGCGCGGGGTGCGGCCGAGGGTATCGCGCAGCTCGGGGTCGGCCCCGGCCCGCAGCAGACGCTGTACCAGCAGCGGCAGGCCATGCATCGCGGCCAGGTGCAGCGGGCCGAAGCCACGCGCATCGCGGGCATCGATGCTGACCCCTTCATCGAGCAGGCGCTCGACCCCGGCCAGCACCACGTGTTCATCGCAGGCGGTGCCCGCCGTCGCCCCGGCACCGAGCTGCAGCAGCAGCGGGGTCAGCTCCATCGCCGCCACCTGGTCCACCGGCGCCCCGGCCAGCAGCAGGCCGTCATACAGCGCCAGCAGGCGCGAACGATCGCGCGCGGTAAAGCCGTACTGGGCGGCGCAATGCAGCGCGCTCAGGCCCTTGTCATCGACCGCCTGTTCGTCGGCGCCGGCGGACAGCAGGCGCGCGACGACATCGGGCAGGCCCAGCGCGGCGGCCAGCATCAGCACGCTGACCCCACCGGGCAGGCGCTGCTCCAGCGGCGCGCCGGCATCCAGCAGCGCCGCCACGATGTCCAGCTGGCGCATGCTCACCGCCGCGCTCAACGGGGTGGCGCCACTGTGTGCGGCATGCCGGGCATCGGCGCCGCGGGCCAGCAGCAGGTCCACCACCGGCAGATGGCCGCCCCCGGCGGCCCGCAGCAGCGCAGTGCAGCCCTGTGCATCGAGTGCGTCCACCGGCAGGCCGAGGTCGACCAGGCGGCGCACGGCATCGACATCGCCGACCATCGCCGCCGCCGGTACATCGGCCGGGCGCAGCGCCCGCCGCGGCAGCGGCCAGATCCGCCAGTCCAGCCAGTCGGCCAGGTCGCGCCGGCCCTTGGCCAGAGCCACGCCGAGCGGGGTCTGGCCATCGGGGGTACGCGACTGCGGGCTGGCACCGTAACGTACCAGCAGCTTGATCGCGCTCTCGCGGCCCAGCGCGGTGGCCAGGTGCAGGGCAGTCAGGTTGCGGCTGTCGCGTGCCTCGCGGTCGGCGCCACGCTGCAGCAGGCGTTCGGCCAGCTGCAGCCAGCCCAGACGCACGGCCAGCGACAACGGCGGGTCACCGGCTGGCGAGCTGCCGTAACTGTCCAGGCCACGGTCCAGCTGTTCCAGCGCGAAGGCTTCCAGCACCGGCGCCTGCTGCTCCTGGCCCCGGCAGGCCACCAGCCAGCGTGCCAGGCCACCACGCCCGGCCAGCGACACCCCGCGCGCGCTGAGCAGCTGCAACACCGGCAGGCCGCGCGCGCCCATGTCCAGCAGCACAAAACCGGGAATATCACCGGCGCCATTGCTGACCTGCAGGTCGGCAGCGTGCTCCAGCAGCCAGCGCACCGAATCGACCTGTTCGAGTACGGCCGGCTCATGCAGCAGGCTGCCCAGCTCGGCCGGGCTGCACAGCCGCGCCAAGGCATCCATGCCGCGGGTGTTGCCAAAGCCCAGCGCCTCGCGCAGCAGCTCCAGCGGCGGGCGGTCCGGCAATCCCGCCGGCGGGCTGCCCGGTTCGCTGGCGCTCAGCTGCTCGCTCACCGCTGCCGGCAACTCGTAGCCCGGGTCCAGCGCGGCCACCACCGCCCAGCGGCCGGCGGCCGCGGCCATGTCCACCGCCCGCCGGCCATGCGCATCGGTAATGCCCGGATCAAGCTGCAGCGCGAGCAGCTGCTGGATCAAGCCGACCTGGATGCCTTCGGCCGCGCTGGCCAGCCACAGGCCGTTCAAGCCGCTGCCATCGACCGCGTGCAGATCCGGGCGGTACGGCAGCAGTGCCTGTACCGCCTCGCTGCGCGCATGAGCGCAGGCCTCCAGGAACGGGGTGCGCCCGGCGTTGTCGCGTGCTTCCAGGTTCGCTCCGGCATTCATCAGCACCTGGATCAGCTCCAGATGTCCGGCCGCAGCGGCCAGATGCAGCGCACTGCGCCGGCTGCGGTCACGCGCATCCACCCGCGCCTTGTGCTTGAGCAGCAGCTGCACCCCGGCCGGGTCATCATCCTCACCGGCCGCGGCAGCGACCAGCGCCGGCACCGCGTGCTCCAGGTCGGCCTTGGCACCACGCTCGAGCAGGAAGCGCGCCAGTCGCCAGTTGCCGGCCTGGCAGGCAATGGCCAGCGGGCTGTAGCCCTCATTGTTGAGCACGTCCAGCTCGGCGGCGGCATCGCGCAGCAGCGCGGCAACCCCGGGATCGGCGGTACGCGCGGCAAAATGCAGCGGGGTGTTGCCCTCGGCATCGGCAATGCGCACATCCGCGCCATTGGCCAGCAGGGTCATCACCGCTTCCGGACGGCCGTGCCAGCTGTCGCGGGTGGCGGCCAGCAACGCGGTCATGCCGCGATGCGGCTGGTTCAGATCGACCCCGGCAGCAATCAGTGCGCGCAGCAGACGCAGGTCCGGCAGCACCGCGGCCAGCACCGTCAGCTGACGCTGATCACGGCCTTCGGCCGGCGGCAGCGCGTGGGCATCGGCACCGGCGGCCAGCAGCTGCAGCGCCCGGTCCACCCGGCCGGCGCGCGCGGCCTCGTACAGCTCGATGCCCAGCTGGCCCGGCACCACCGGCTCCAGCGGTGCCGGCGGCAACGCCGCTTCGGCAAACAGTTCTTCGGCCAGTGGCGTTGGCGCAGCAGCCGACGGTGCCACCGCCGGGCCCACCCGGATGCCCTGCACCAGCCCGTGCAGCAGCGGTGCCAGCGCGGTACTGGCAACCGCCAGGCCCCATCGCCACGGCGTGGACAGGGCGGCCGGCCACAGCGGCAGCAGTACCAGCACGCACAGCAGCAGCAGGCTGATGCCCACGCCCAGCCCGCGCCAGCTGTACCAGGGCAGGCTGTCGAGCAGGCCACGGTGGGCCGCCAGCGGCCCGCCCTCGGTTTCCAGGGCCTGCCACAACGGCCAGCTGCGCCACAGCAGCAGGGCCACCGCCGACAACGCAACGCTGAACAGCAGGGCCGAACCGAGGCTGCCGCCACCCAGCAACGCACGCAGCGGCAGGTATCCCAGCACGCCGAGCAGGGCCGGCCCCGCCAGCCACATGCCCAGCAACAGCGGCAGCTCCCGGCGCAGCAGCGCCGGGGTCAGCGGGGTGCCACGCCAGCCGCGCAGGCCCAGCGCAAAGGCCGGCTGCGCCAGCCACAGCGCGCCCACGCCCAGTACCCCGCCGGCTCCGCTGGCCAGGGTAAGCAACGCGCCGCACAGCAGTGCCAGCAGCGCCGGACGCCGGGGGGACAGCTCAGCCATCATCGCGCTGGATCAGGGCGGCCAGCACCTGGGCCGGTGACGGCGGCAACTGCAGGAAGAAACCGCGCTCGCTCAATGCGGCGCGCACCTGCTGCGCATCGACGTGGGCCAGCCGCCGCTCCGGCGTCAACTCCACGCTCAGGACAAAACTCAGCGGCGCAAGCGGGGCGCGGACGCTTTCCGGTACCGCCTCGAAATCATCGCGCCTGGCAAGGTAGATATAGGTTTCGGTCTTGCGCTGGCTCTTGTAGACGTATGCGTGCATTCGCGCTGCCGCGCGAACGCGGAGTCTTGATCAGGGAAAATGATTGTGTCGCAAAGCGTCACAAGGTGAAAGCGCAAGGCAACGACCGGCGCAGTGCGCTGCACATTCATGTTTGACCGGGAAGCAGCCGCCGGACAGACCCTGCGCCGGCAAGGCCGGCGCAGGCTGCGACCGATCAGTTGACGCGGGCGTAGGTACCCTTCAGCGCGACGCCAGCCAGGATGGTGCCGGCATAGCATTCATAATTGGTGCTGCTGCGGAACTCGTTGCGCTTGTAGAAGCTGACGATATCCACCACGGCATTGGCACCGCGGGCCTGGGCCCCGCTCTGCAGCGCCTTCAGTGCCGACAGCGCCACCCAGCGGCAGGCCTGCTCGTCACTCTTGTTGGCCGCATTGGTCTTTTTGTTGGTCACATCCTCACCCATCCGCTGGGCCACGCGTACCGGCTGACCAGCCAGGTAGAAACGCACGCTGCCATCAATACCGGCATCGCGCGCTTCCTGGGAAGACAGCAGTTCCTGCAACGACAGCTCCAGCCGGGTATCGCGTGCCTGTGCCGAGGTGGACACCGCCAGCAGCGCAGCAGCAGCAAACAAAACAATACGACGCATCGGAACACTCCTTGGTTGATGGAAACTCATGCAGACCAACGACGGAAGATCAACGAGGTATTGATCCCGCCGAAGGCGAAGTTGTTGCTCATGACATGCTCGACCTGCAGCTCCCGGCCGCTGCCGGTGATGTAATCCAGCGTGCCGCAGCGCGGGTCGACCGTCTGCAGGTTCAGCGTCGGCGCAAACCAGCCCTGGCGCATCATCTGTACCGACAACCAGGCCTCGAAGGCACCGCAGGCCCCGAGCATATGGCCGACATAGCTTTTCAGTGAGCTGATCGGCACCGCGCTGCCGAACACCGATTCGGTGGCGGTGGTCTCGGCGATGTCGCCATGTTCGGTGGCGGTGCCATGGGCATTGATGTAACCGATGTCGCCCGCCTGCAGCCCGGCATCCTGCAGCGCCAGCCGCATCGCCCCGGCCATGGTTGCCGCGCTCGGCTGGGTGACGTGCTGGCCATCGCTGTTGGTGCCGTAGCCGACGATTTCGGCCAGGATGCTGGCACCGCGTGCCTGTGCGTGCTCGAGATCTTCCAGGATCAGGCTGCAGGCCCCCTCGCCCAGTACCAGGCCATCGCGGTCGGCATCGAACGGGCTCGGGGTGAGCTGCGGGGCCTGGTTGCGCACGCTGGTGGCAAACAGGGTGTCAAACACCGCCGCCGCGGTGGCGTCCAGCTGTTCGGCACCGCCGGCAATCATGACCGTCTGCGCACCGCTGCGGATTGCCTCGTAGGCCGAGCCCACGCCCTGGCTACCGGAAGTACAGGCACTGGAGGTGGTGTAGACCCGTCCGGTCAGGCCGAAGAACACACCGATGTTCACCGGCGCGGTATGGCTCATCATTTTCAGGTAGGTGGTTGCATTGATTCCGGCGGTGGAATGCTCGGCCAGCATCCGTCCGAATTCACCGATGGCCTCGTGGCTACCGGCCGAGGAACCGTAGGCCACCCCGGTACGGCCGCTGGTCAGCACCGGATGGCCAAGCAGCCCGGCCTGCTCCAGTGCCATCTCGCTGGCGCGCACCGACATCACCGCCACCTTGCCCATCGAGCGCGTGGTCTTGCGGTTGTAGTGCGCGGGCAACTCATAGGCCAGCGCCGGGGCCGCCAGGCGGGTGTTGAGGCCTTCGTAGACATCCCATGCCGGCATCGACACCACCGCATTGCGGCACGCACGCAGGCGCTGCTGGATCTGTTCCCAGTCATGGCCCAGCGGGCTGATCGCCGCGGCACCGGTAATCACCACACGGCGCATTGCAGCAGCCATCAGACCATGCCTCCATTGACTGAAATCACCTGACGGGTGATGTAACCCGCGCTCTCGGACATCAGGAACGCTACCGTTGCCGCCACCTCCTCCGGCTGGCCGACACGGCCTGCCGGAACCAGCTTGAGCGCATGTTCCAGCACTTCCGGGCTGAGCATCTCGGTATCGATCAAGCCAGGTGCAACGCAGTTGACGGTGATCGCGCGGCTGGCCAGTTCCAGCGCCAGGGCCTTGGTGGCACCAATGATGCCGGCCTTGGCCGCGCTGTAATTGACCTGGCCACGGTTGCCGACCAGGCCGGAGACCGAGGACAGGGTGACGATGCGGCCGGGTTTGCGACGGCGCACCATCGGCATCACCACCGGGTGCAGGACGTTGTAGAAACCGTCCAGATTGGTGTGCACCACGCTGTCCCACTCTTCTTCGCTGAGGGCCGGAAAGGCACCGTCGCGGGCGATGCCGGCATTGCAGACCACGCCGTAATAGGCGCCATGGGCCTGCATGTCTGCCTCCAGCGCCAGGCGCGCCGCCTCGCGGTCGCCCAGGTCAAAGCACAGCACCCGTGCCTGGCGGCCCAGCGCGCGCACCTGCGCGGCCACCGCCTCGGCTTCCTCCACCCGGCTACGGCAGTGCACGGCCAGGTCAAACCCATCGGCGGCCAGGCGCAAGGCCACCGCACGTCCGATGCCCCGGCTTGCGCCGGTAACCAGCACATTGTTCTCAACTGTCATGCCTGTCCACTCTCCAGATATGCCAGCGCATCGGCTGGTTCAAAAACAGAAACATTGGCCTGGCAACAGACCTGGTCATCGATCAGGATCTGACAGGCAAACATGCCCAGGCCATTGTCAGCCATCAGTTCGCAGCTGGCCCGTACCTGCAGCACACTGCCGCACGGAAAATGCGTGCAGCTGCTGGTAAAGCGCCGCGTACCGAGCAAAAAGCCAATGGCCGGTGCGTTGCCGGCGCTGCGCGCACGGCAGCCGGCCCAGGCGGCGATGGCCTGGGCCATGTATTCGATCCCGACCCAGGCCGGCACGCCGTCGCTACCGACGAACAGGCCCTCATCGGGCACCACCAGCTCAGCCACGATGTGTTGCTCATCCCAGTGACATACCCGGTCAAGCAGGGACATTCCCTGCTGATGGGGAACCACCTGGTCAATGGTGAAATTCATGCCGGCTGCGTACTCCGTGCCAGGGCCAGGACGGCGTTGCTGCCGCCAAAGGCAAAGGAATTGCTCAATACCCGCTGCAGCGGTGCCTCACTGCGCTGGCCCGGTGCCACCCACGCCAACGCGGGCAGCCCGGGGTCGGCCTGGCCATCCCACCACTGTGGCGGCAGCCGCTGTTGCGGGTTTTCGCCCAGGCTGATCCAGCACAGAGCCGCCTCGATCGCACCCGCCGCACCCAGGGTGTGGCCGGTCAGTGGTTTGGTCGAGCTGACTGCAACCTGGCCGCCAAGCACCTGCTGGACCGCCAGGCTTTCCATGGCGTCGTTGTGCCCGGTCGCGGTGCCGTGCAGGTTGACGTAATCCACCGTTCCTGCGTCCCAGCCGGCACGGGCAAGTGCCTGCTCGATCGCCGCAATGGCGCCGGCGGCCGTCGGATCCGGGGCCGACATGTGGTGGGCATCGGAGGTTTCACCCCAGCCAGCCAGAACCACCGGCCCCAGCTCGCGGGTCATAAGGAACAGGCCCGCGCCCTCGCCGATGTTGATGCCGCAGCGGTTGACCGAGAACGGATTGCAGCGCTCGGCCGAGACTGCCTCCAAGGCCGAAAAGCCGGCCACGGTAAAGCGGCACAGTGAGTCGGCCCCACCGGCAATCACCGCATCGGCCAGCCCCATCTGCAACAGCCGGGCAGCACTCATCAGCGCCTTGGCACTGGACGAGCACGCGGTGGACAAGGTCCATGCCGGGCCAGCGGCGCCACTGCTGGCGCGCACGAACTGTGCCGGCGCCCCCATTTCCTGCTGGGCGTAGGTGAAGCCGGGCGGCCAGTGCCCGCTGTCGGCGCGCGCCTGCAACGCCTGCTCGGCCTCGCCGATGCCCGAGGTACTGGTGCCCACGACCACCGCTACCCGCCCGGCGCCATAGCGCGCGATGGCCTGGTTCACTGCCGGCTGGATCTGCGTCAGGGCCAGCTGCAGCAGGGCATTGTTGCGGCCGCGCAGGGCCAGCGGCCACTGCTGCAGCGCGGGCAGCGGATGGTCGACTTCACCGAGCATCAGCTTTTTCCCGGGCAGCACCCGCTCATTCCACTGCAGACCGCCGGCATGCCCGGCAAACAGCGCAGCAGCAACTTGCTCCCGGCCACAGCCCAACGCACAGACAATGCCGACATCATTCAGATGCACATCAGTCATGGCACGTCTCCCGCTTCCAGGACCTGCGACTGGATCAGCAGCTGATAACCCTCGGCATGGTTCTCCAGCAGCACGCTGCCATCGGCCTGATGGCGCATTTCCAGCCAGGTGCTGCCGGCATGGGTCAGCTGGCGGCCGCCGTCAGACACCTGCAATTGCCAGCCCGCTGGCAGGGCCGCGGCGATGGCGGCCTGCGGCCAGTACACGAACTGCAGATCGTCCAGCACCCGCTCGCCACGCACCTGGGACGGCAACCAGGGCGCACGCTGCTGCTGCAGCTGCCGTCCATCCCAGGACAGGCGGACGCCAGTCTGGCCCATGGCCTGGACGGCCAGGCGTACCGCGTCAGCATCACTCTCCAGCAGGGCCACCATCTCACGCTGGTGACTGCCGAGCCGGAACTGCAGCGCCTGCTGCAGTGCCAACGGCGCAGGCAGGCTGGACGGCGCCAGCCGCAACGGCGGCAAGGCCACCGCTGCGCCGGGGCGCGCGCCATTGCCGGCGCAGCCGCCTGCCGCCAGCAGCAGGCACAGGGCCAGGAACAACCTCATGCGCTGCACAACTCCTCAAGCACGCGCAGGCGACGGCCGCTGGGGTCATCGACGTAAGGGTTCTTGCTGTCCCAGGCATAGCCGGCCAGGATCGAGCAGACCATCCGCCGGACCTCGGGCTGTTGCTGCTGGTGGTAGATGATCTTCTGGAAGCCACCGGCATACCAGGCTTCGACAAAGCGGCGGAAGGTCTTGACCCCGGCGCGCAGCGGGATGGCGAACTCCGCCTCCCAATCCACGACCTGCCCGGAAAAGCGTTTTTCCAGGCAATCTGCTGCCAGCTGGGCCGACTTGAAGGCAATGGTCACCCCCGAGGAGAACACCGGATCCAGGAACTCACCGGCGTTGCCCAGCAGCGCATAGCCCGGACCCCACAACGAGCTGACATTGGCCGAGTAGCCGGTGATCCGGCGCACCGGCAGCACCGCCCATTCGGCATTGACCAGCAGCCGGGACAGGTTGGGATCTTCGGCGACGATGGCCTTGAGCTTGTCCAGGTCCTCGCCCGGGTAGCGCTCGAAGAATGATGGCTCGGCCACCACGCCGAGCGAGCAGCAGCCATTGGAGAAGGGAATGGTCCAGTACCAGACATCGATGTGCTGCGGATGGGTGGTGATCAGGATCTTGTTGCGGTCAAACTCGGCATCGGCCGGGATGTGGTCGCGCACATGGCAGAAAATCGCGCCACGCACCGGGAAATTGGACGGCGATTCCAGTTGCAGCAGGCGCGGCAGCAGGCGCGCAAAACCACTGGCATCGAGGATGAAGCTGGCTTCGATCCGGTACTCGCTGCCATCCGGACGGCGTACCTGCACGGCCGGGTTCTCCCCCGGCTCCACCGCAATGACTTCATCGCCGAAGCGCAGCGTGGTGCCCATGCGTTCGGCGCCACGCGCCAGCACGTCATCGAAGTTGGCGCGCTGCACCTGGTAGGTCGTGCCCCAGCCGGCGGAGAACTTGTCACGGAAATCAAAGCCGGTGCGCTTGTCGCCATGGACGAAGGCCGCCCCGTTCTTGTACTGGAAGCCGGCCTGCACCACGTCCTGCAGCAGGCCTGCTGCCTCGATGTATTCCATGCTTTGTGGCAACAGGCTTTCGCCGATGGAAAAGCGCGGAAACGCCTGCTTTTCCAGCATCAACACCTGGCGCCCACGCTGGCGCAGCATCGCCGCAGCGACGGAACCGGCCGGGCCGGCACCAATGATCAAGACTTCGGTTTTTTCCACTGTGTAGGTCATGGTGTCTTCTGCTTACCAAAGGTCAGTTGCTGGAACGAGCACGGATGAAACGTGAGGGACAACCAATGTCATGGGCCTGCACCGCAGGCCGATGACGGGACAGCAAGGGGAGCAAATCACGCCGGTGCCCGGCGGATGGGGCAATGCCTCAGCCATGCCCGGCCTCCACCGGCGCGGGCCGGAACAGCGGCGAGATGATCCACACCAAGGCAATTCCCAGCAGCAGGGTCAGGCCGAAGGCGGACAGTGCCGGCGTCGCCGACAGGCCGAGCAGGCCAAATGACAGCCAGGTACTGGCGGCCCCGACGCATACCGCCAACCAGGCGCTGTGGTCGCCGTTATGCTCGACCAGGAAAATGCCGTAATCGATGCCCATGCCCATCAGCAGCATCAACGCCAGCACATTGAACAGCTGCAGCGGCTGGCCCAGCCAGCCAAGCAGGCCAATGGTCAGCAGCACCGCCAGCGCGGTCGGCGCAAATACGCGCCAGGCCTGGCCACGGTAACGCCAGCCCAGCACCGCAAACACCAGGCCGGCACCGACCAGCAGCAACCACGTCATCAGCTGGCGGTAGTGGGCCAGCAGCGCGGAAAAATCGGCGGTGCGATCGATCCAGCGCACACCAGCCAGGCCAGCGGCCGCCTGTTCCAGCTGCGTCAGGGCATCCGGATGGCCACCGTCATCGACCATCACCACACTGCTGTAGGCAGCGCCAACGCGGCCCAGCCACAACGCGGCAAACGGCTGCGCCACCGGGGTGGCCAGCACTGCCTCCAGCTGCAGGGCATCACTGGCAAAGCCTGGCCGTTGCAGGGATTCACCGGCCACGGCCGATACCGCCGCCAGCACCTGGGTTTCGACCCGCGCGGTCAAGGCTGCATCGGCCTGCTGCCGCGCCGGCGAGGGCACCCAGTCACTCACCGCCCGGTAGCTTCCGATGCGCGCCTGCCCTGCCAGCTGGCGCAGCCGCCGGGTCAGGGCCTGCTCGCGCTCCAGCACCTGTGCCGTGCTGTCGCCTTGCACCAGGTAGAACTGCGCCGGGCTCGGCAGGGCCAGCAGCTGGCTGATCCGCCGCTGGTCGGCCACCAGCTGCGGCGGCGATGACTGCAGGCTGCGCAGGTTGTCGTCGGCCTGCAGGCGCAACATCCCGGGGCCAGCCACCAGCGCCACCAGCACGCAGAACAGCAGCACCGCCCGGCGGCTGGGCAGGCGCGGCACCCGGTCCAGGCTGCTGCCCAGCCAGCGTGCGAAACCGGTGCCGCGCAGCTGCGCACGATCAATCCACGGGAACCAGACGATCACGGTGATGAATGCCGCGCTCAGCCCGACCACCGAGAACAGGGCCATCTGCCGCAGGCCCGGGAACGGCGCCAGCGCCAGCGCCAGGTAGGCCAACGCACTGGTCACCAGGGCCAGCCACAGCCCGGGCAGCAATTGCCGCAGCAACGACCAGCGCGACTGCCCCGGCTGGGCCTGGCGCGAGGCAAACCAGTGGATACCGTAATCCTCGGCCACGCCGACCAGCGAGGCACCGAACACCAGGGTCAACACGTGGATCTTGCCAAACACCAGCACCGTGACCGCCAACGCCACCGCACAGCCGACCAGCAGGGAGCTGGCCACCAGCAGGATCGGCCGCAGCGAACCGAAGGCCAGCCAGACCAGCAACAGCACGGCGGCCAATGAGCCCCAGCCGATGGTGTTGATTTCGTTGTTGGCCTGCACCGCCGCCGCTTCGGCATGCAACGGCACCCCGGCCTGGAGCAGTTCCAGGTCGGCCGCCTGCGCGTGGGCCGCCTGGCCGGCACGCGCGAGCAGGCTGGCCAGGCGGTCTTCACCATCCAGCTTGAAGGCCGAGTCGGTGGTCTGGAACTGCAGCACCGACCAGAACCGGCCATCGGCCTGCAGCAGGCCATCCTCGCTGCTGGCGATACCGGCACCCGCGGCCCGCTGCTGCCACCAGGCCGGCCACAAACCGAGCGGATCGGCTTGCCAGTCGGTCAGGCGCAGCCCGCCCATCGGCCCGTACAAACGCTCCAGCGCCTGCATCGCCAGCTGCTGCGGATCGGCCTGCTCCAGCTCGCTGCGCTGGGCATCGGTGAGCAGGCGGTCGCGGTAGGGTGCATAGTGGCTGCGTGCCGCCTCGAACCAGCCCTCTGCGCTGGCCTGCGGCTGCAACAGCCCGGCCTCGGCATCAGCAGCCAGCTGGCCGGCAAAGGCACTGGCCGCAGCGGTCACCTGCGCTGGATCGGCGCTGCCCAGCAGCACCACCACCTGGCGGGCATTGGCATCGGCAATGCGCCGGGTCACATCGGCGAGCAGGCGGTCCTCGGCCGCCTGCGGCAGCAGCGCCAGGATGTCGGTATCCACCGGCGTCTGTACCTGCCAGATCCGCCACTGGCTGTAGCCCAGTGCCAACAGACAGGCCAGCCACAGCCAGGCCAGTACACCCCAGAGCCAACGCCAACGCCGCATCGGTGGCATCGACAGCTCAGTCAAACCGGGCAGCCTCGTCGTCACGCAACGCCGCCGGCAGCTCGCTGAGCTGGCGGAACTGGATCCGGGTGCGGTCACCGCCGGCCTCGACGATCTCCACCACCCGCACATGCCGGTCGCCGTGCAGGGTCAGGCTGCTGAAGGCGCGCGCCAGCATCCGCGAACGCGGGGTCAGGCGCAGCTGCCAGCCCTCCTCGTCCATGGTCAGCGGCGTGACCTGGAACAACCGCTGCAATGACTGCAGGTCACCGCTGATCAGTGCAAACAGCACCGTATTGACCGAACGCATGGCCGGCTGCTGGCTGGCATCAACCTCGACCCGGACGCTGCCATCGGGCTGGCGGCTGCGGATCTGGGCCGCTGTGACCACCAGCTCGGAGGCAAATGGCTTGTCGGTCTGCCAGATCACCCCGCGATCGCGTGCGACCACGAAGCGGCCTTCCGAACGCAGCGGGTTGCGGAAACCCACCACCGTTTTGGATTGCTCGAACTGCCCACGCAGTACCACCGGGTTGGCCAGCCGCGCGGTGATCGCATCCAGCGTGGGCGCCGGATCCGCCGCCACGGCCACCACCGGCAGCAGCCAGGCACACAGCAGCAGCACGGCCAGTGCCTGCCAGCGCAGCATGGATTTCATCGCGACACCCCCAGCCGTTGCCACAACACCGGCGGACAGACGTACTGCAGCTCGTGGCTGGCCGCATCCACCGCCACCTGGATGGTCCAGGCCCGGGTCAGGCGCTGGCCAGTGGCCGCATCCAGGATCTGGTAATCGATCTTGAGCCGGTTCTCCCACTCCACGATGCTGGCGCGCACGCGCAGGCGCTGCTGGTACAGCAGCGGCCGGATGTACTTGACCCGTGCATCGACCACCGGCCACAGATAGCCGGACTGCTGCATCTGCGGGTAGTCGTAGTCATGCCGCTGCAGCAGCGCGCAGCGGGCCACTTCCAGGTACTTGAAGTAGTTGCCGTGCCATACCACCTGCATCGGGTCACAGTCGTGGAACTGTGGCGACAGCTCCACCTCGATGCTCAGTTCATTGCTGTCCATACAGTTCCCACTGCTGGTTGCGGATATCGACCAGCAGGCTGCGCAGCTGGCCATCCAGTGCCCGGTCTTCCTCGACCAGGGCAATGCGCTGGCACAGATCGGCATACATCTGCGCCAGCTCCGGCTGCAGCTCGGCGCGCAGGCCAACGCGCTGACGCAGCGCCAGGCCCTGGCGGGCGGCAATCAGCATCGCCGCCACCACCTGCTCGGTCAGTTCGATCACGCGCAGGCAGTCGCGCGCGGCGATCGTGCCCATGCTCACCTTGTCCTGGTTGTGGCATTCGGTGGAACGGGAAAACACCGAAGCCGGCATGGTCTGCTTCAGGGCCTCGGCGGTCCATGCCGACACACTGATCTGCAGCGCCTTCAGACCATGATTGATCGGCGCCCGCTCGCCCTGCGCGGCGGACAGGTTCGAGGGCAGGCCATGGTTGAAACGGGCATCCACCAGCAATGCCAACTGCCGGTCCAGCAGGTCGGCCAGGTTGGCCACGGTGTTCTTCAGCGTATCCATCGCCAAGGCGATATGCCCACCATAGAAATGGCCGCCATGCAGGATGCGTCCGCCCTCCACGTCCACCAGCGGGTTGTCATTGGCACTGTTGAGCTCGGTCTGGATCAGCTGGCGCAGGAACGGCAGCGCATCTTCAAGCACGCCGATCACGTGCGGGGCACAACGCAGCGAATAGCGGTCCTGCAGGCGGTCAGGGTTGAGCGGCGGCTGCGCACTGTCCAGGTCCTGGCGCAGGCGCGTGGCAATGCGCGTCTGTCCCGGGTGGGGCTTGGCGGCAAACAGCGCGGCATCAAAGTGATGGGCATTGCCATCGCTGGCCAGCACGTTGATCGCGGTCAGCCGGGTCGCCAGCCGCGACAGGTAATCGGCACGGCTCCAGGCCAGGCAGGCCAGCCCGGTCATCACCGCGGTGCCGTTCATGATCGCCAGGCCCTCCTTGGGGCGCAGCCGCAGCGGGCGGATGCCGGCGCTGGCAAGCGCCTCGGCGGCAGGCTGGACGCGCTGCTGGTAGAACACCTCGCGCTGCCCGCACAGCACCGCCGCCACGTACGACAGCGGAGTCAGGTCGCCACTGGCGCCGACCGAACCCTCGGCCGGGATCATCGGCAGGATGTCATGCTGCAACAGCGCTTCCAGGCCCTGCAGCAAGGCCCAGCTGACCCCGGACATGCCACACACCAGCGAGGCCAGGCGCGCGGCCAGCACCGATCGGGTCTCCACCGGATCCAGATAACGGCCCAGGCCGCAGCCGTGGTAGGTAAACAGGTGGTGCGGCAGTTCGACCACCAGGGACGGCGGAATGTTCACCACGCACGAATCGCCGTAGCCGGTCGTCACCCCGTAGATCACCCCCTCGCGCCGGAGCAGCTCATCGACAAAATCGGCACCGGCCTGGATCCGGCGGGAAAACGCCGGATCCGGGGACAGCATGGCTTGCCTGCGGCGGTGTGCCAGATCCACCACGTCTTCGATCGTCAGCGCAGTCTGGCCAAAATGGCAGGGGTTAGTCAGCTCGGTGTGCATCGGGGTCCTGGTCCCAGAAAGGGAAAAAGTTGAACCAGTCCAACGGGGACTGGGTGACCTGCTGTTCCAGCCAGTACGCAAAACGTTGCGCCTGCGCAGCCAGCGCCTGCTCACGTGTGCCACGCGGCAACACGATGCGGTCGCTGAAATGTTCAAAACGCACGCGGTAGCCGGCACCTTCGTGCAGGCAGGACATGGTGTAGACCGGGCAGCCCAGGGCCGCGGCGAGCACATAGCCACCCACCGGGAAGGCGGCGTGGTGGCCGAGGAACTCGGCCCTGGCTACACGCCCCCCGCTCACCGGGATGCGGTCACCGACGATGGCGACAAAGCCGCCGGCAGCCACCCGCTGGCCCAGCACCATCGCCGTGGCAGGTCCTACCTCACTGACCTGGACAAGCTCGACCGAGGCCAGTGGCCCCATCCGGCGCAACAGCTGGTTGAAGCGCTCGGCATGGGCGGTGTGCACCAGGACAGTGATCTGGAACCCCGGCACCTGCTCGGCCAGGGTCTGGCACAGCTCCAGACAGCCGATGTGCGCGGTCAGCAGCACCCCGCCCTCGCGGCGGGCAATCTTCTCCAGTACCAGGTCACGTTGCAGCTGTACCGCCGCTGCCGGATAGCGGCCACCCAGGCCCAGGATCTTGTCAAGCAGGGTTTCGGCAAACCAGAAGAAATGCCGCAGGCTGTCGCCCGCGTGCGGCGCACGGCCGAGCACGCCGGTATGGGCCTGCAGCCGCTGCAGGTACTGCAGCGAGGCGCGGCGTCCGACCCGGTTGAACAGCCACTGGCACAGCACCACCGGACCGACACACAAGCGGAACGGCCAGCGCCCGAACCAGCGGTACACCCAGCACAGCAGGGTGATCCCTGCCACCGAGGTGGACTCACCGAGCTGGGCCCAGTGCGGTGCGGCAGGTGCATTCATCGCGGCCGTCCGGGCCGGCGTTGCCAGAGCAGACGCGGCAGTCGGCACAGCATGCCCAGGAACAGCCGGGCATGCATGGCACTGATGCGCAGGTTGTCGCGCCAGACATCAAAATGAGACACCCCGTCAACGGGATAGGTCACCCGCGTGAGCCGGTGTTCCACCGGTACCTGCCGCCAGTACAGCCGCACCAGCACTTCGGTATCAAAGTCCATCCGCCGCCCAAGCCGTTCGCTGGCGACCAGCTGCTGCAGCGGTGCCAGCGGGTAGACCCGGAAGCCGCACATCGAATCGCGCAGGTGCAGCGACAGGGTGTTGATCCAAACCCAGACGTGGGTGGCGTAACGGCCGTACAGCCGCGCCTTGGGCACGCTCTGGTCATAGGCCGGGATGCCGCAGATGACGGCGTCCGGCTGCTGTTGCGAGGCGGCAATGAAGGCGGGAATATCAGCGGTGTCGTGCTGGCCATCAGCATCGATCTGCAGCACATGGCTGTAGCCCAGGGCCGCCGCATGGGCAAACCCGGCCAGCATTGCACCACCCTTGCCCTGGTTGTGCTCCAGCCGCAACAGACCCACCTGCGGCTGCTGGGACAGCTGCTGCAGCACCCGGGCACAGGAGACGCGGCTGCCATCGTCCACCAGCAGGCAGGGCACCGCGGCCTGTTGCACGCCCGCCACCACCTTGGCGATGGCCTGCTCGTGGTCGTAGACCGGTATCACCACCAGCAGGCGGTGGTCGACGGCGGCGGTAGCAGCTTCAAGCGGCATCGGCAAACACTACCCGTCCACTGGCATGCACCCCGGCCGCAGAGGTGTAGCGAAAGGTCAGCACGCCATGGGCTGGACCGACGCTCAACTCCAGGGCCAGATCCAGCACATCCCCCGGGCGGGCGACATGCTGGAACTTCACCGTTTCCATACGCTGGAAATGCGCCGGCAGCGCAAAACACTGCCGCGCGAAATGGATGGCCCAATCCAGCTGCGCCACCCCGGGCAGGATGGCGGCCTGGGGAAAATGACCTTCAAACACCTTCAATGCCGGATCCAGCACCAGTTGCAGCCGGGCCTGCTCCGGCCCACGCTGCAGCCACTGTGGTTCGGGCAGCAAGGGCTGGAACAGCGCCTGCAATGCCGCCTGGGTGACCTTGCCCTGGGCATTGAGCGGCAGCGCCGCGCACAGCCGCCAGCGGCGCGGCCGGGTAACCGCATCGTGGTGACTGGCCAGATGCGTGTTCAGTGACTGCTGGAACGCCCGGCGCTGTTCGGCAGGTGCATCCAGCAGGGTCGGATCGACCGGCACCACCGCTGCGGCCAGCTGCTCACGGGCACCGGGCAGCACCAGCACCCGGGCCTCGGCCACACCCGGTGCCAGGCACAGCCCGCGCTCCAGTGCATCCAGTGAAACCCGGCGTTCTTCAATCTTGACGATACGATCGGCCCGGCCAAGCAGCTGGAAACTACCATCGGCCAGGGCACGCGCGCGATCCTGGGTGGCCCACCAGCCCGGCTCGGCCAGATGCGCCGAATTTACCGACAGACAGTCCTGATCGAGCCGCCACTGCACCCCGGGCAAGGGCCTCCAGGCCCCCTGGGCATCGCCACTCTGCCGCCAGGCAATTCCACCGGTTTCACTGCTGCCAAACACTTCGATCGGTGGCACCGCCAGCAGCCGGGTCGCCAGCGCGGCGGCCTCGGCCGACAACGGCCCACCGGAGGAAAACACCGCACGCACCTGGCCATGCACGCTCTGCCAGGACAGCTGGCCGGGCAACCGCTTCAGATGGGCCGGCGTGGCGACCAGGATGCTCGGGCCTTGGGCCAGCCCGGCCACCAGGTCCTCATGGAAAAAACGCCGCGGCAGGATCGGCCGGCCACTGGCCAACGGCCACAGGACGCGGAACAGCAGCCCGTAGATGTGCTGGTGCGAGACCGTGCCGTGGACCTGTGCCCCTTCGACCAGGCCAGCAAATGCCTGCTGCAGTGCTTCCACTTCGCGTGCGAGCTGGTCCAGCCGTTTGACGATCGCCGCCGGCTGGCCTGTGCTGCCGGAAGTGAACACCACCAGTTCGCAGCTGCGCTCGTCAAGCACATCGCGTGCCTGCGGTGCCGCCGTGGTCACCGCCCCACACGCCAGCCCGGAGACTCCCGACGGCAGGTCACCGGCATGGCCATCCACGTAAGCAGCCACCTGCTGCAGCGTCCCGGGCAGGTTGTCAGCGCATAACACCACCCGTTTGCCGGCATGCCAGGCGCCGTACAGCGCGGCCGCAAATTCCAGTGTGTCCTCGACGTACAGCGCCCAGTCCCTGCCTGGCCGGGCGGCAAAGGCTGCCTGCCAGGCACAGCTGCGCGCCTGCAGTGCGGCATGGTCGACCATGCCGTGCGCGCCCAGCCCGACCGGACGGCCAGCCTGCGGACAAGTCAGCAGGCTATCCAGTGCCATCCAGTCAGCCATTGGCGTGGCCTGCCTTGACCCGCTGGCGGACCAGCCACTCGCCTGCGAACAACACTGCAATCATCACGTACGCCAGAAATCCGTTGTAGAGCACCCAGACCTGATCCGAGGCCCAGACGGCCGTCACCGTGGCCAGGGAACCGTTGAGAATGAAAAATGCGCACCAGACCTGGGTGACCCGCCGGGTGTAGCGCACGCCAGCGGCCGGCAGGTCCGGCTGCTGGAGGCGTGCCAGCCGTTCCACCACCGTCGGCGGGAAACGCAGGCTCAACCCGAAAACCATCAGCATGACCAGGTTGACCAGCGCCGGGTACAGCTTCAGCGGCATGGCCTGGTTGAACACCGTGGCAACCAGTGCCAACACGCCGGCACCGGCGGCGGCGAACCACCACAGCTTCTGACCGGCGCTCAGCGCGCGCAGCAGCGCAATGACAAACAGCAGGCCGGCCAGCCAGCGTGGCTCAAAGCGCCCAAGCGCCCCGTAGACCAACAACGGATAAGCCAGCGACAAGGCGCCAAGCGCCATGACCCGTGCACGCGCCATGATGCCCCCCCCGGCAGCAGGATCAGGTGGTAGCCTGGTTCGGGAGGAGGCCGTGCACGACATCAACCACATCCTGCACGGTACGCACGGTCTTGAAGGCTTCCGGCTTCAGGCTGCTGCCCAGCAGCGGCTTGAGCTGCACGATCAGGTCGACCGCATCGATGCTGTCGATGTCCAGGTCCTCATACAGGCGCGCCTCCGGCGCAATCCGCCCGGCTTCGATTTCGAAGCTGTCCTGGAGGATGCGCACGATATGCTGGAAGAGTTCGTTCTTGGTCATGTCGATGTGTGGCATCACGCCCGGCTGGATGCGACAAACTCCGACAGAGCGCGCACACTGGAAAAATGACGACGGGTTTCTTCCGAATCGGCCGACAGGCTGACCCCGTACCGCTTCTGCAATGCCAGACCCAGTTCAAGCGCATCGATCGAATCCAGGCCCAGCCCTTCAACGAACAGTGGCGAGGTGCTGTCGATTTCGTCGGCGGAGATGTCCTCCAGCGACAACGATGAAATGATCAATTCCTTGATTTCATACTCAAGTGCTTCCACTTGCAGTATCTCCGGAAAGTTGAAAGTAACGGGTCAGGTACTCGGTAAGACGACGGGCTGCAAGTGCTTCACTCCTGCCTGCCGCTTCATCCAGCAGGAAAGGGGCAATGGGAATATCCTCGCCGACCTCAACCACAACATGAAATTTCCGATCTGGCACACGATACCATTTTTCGCCTTTGCTCAGCGTCGGCGGCGTACAGCGGATGCGCACCGGGGTGATGTCCAGGCGGCCGCGGACGGCAATATTGGCCGCCCCGCGCTGCAGCTGCAGCGCACGTCCAGGGACACTACGCGTGCCCTCGGGGAAGATCACCAGGTTGCTGCCGGCAGCTATGGCCGCAATGCAGTCCTCCACCAGTCCGGCGCCGTGATCGTTGCTGACATAGCCGGCCGCACCCACCGGCCCGCGCATGAAAACATTGCTGGCCACCGCGCGTTTGACCACGCAATCGGCATTGGGCAGGCGGGATATCAGGCAGACCACGTCAATCAGGGTGGGATGATTGGCCAGCACCAGCAAACCATCGCGCTGCAGCCGCTCCACCCCACGGAACTCGCAGCTCATCACACCCAGCGCCTGCATCAACCGCAGGTGGGCGGCGAAGCTGCGCTGTACCCAGCGCCGTGCCAGCCGCTGACGCGGCTGGCCACGTCCGGCAACCAGACACAGCAATGACAGCCACAGCCCGAGCAGCACCCCGCCAACGCCAAACGCGGCAAAACTCAGCGCCGTGGCCAACAACCGCCAGGCACGGTCCAGCCAGTGCGCCAGCTTACCCATGCCGCGTCCAGCGCCAGCACAACGGGCCATCCTGCAGAGCCAGCGTCGCCGGTGCAGGGGCCAGCAAGAACCGCATCAGTGCCAATCCATGTGGCAGCGCGTCGCTGGCGCTGGCCGGTTCCGGCAGTGCAGCCGCCGTGGTGGACGGCTCCCATGCCAGCTGCCAGGCAGCGGTGTCATCCTCGTGGGCCGGGGTGACCCGCCAGCACCAGGCGTAATACGGGTCCGGCTGCTGGCGGAAACCAGCATAGACGGCGGGCAGCTGCGAGTCATACACCACCACGCGCACTTCCGGCGCGCCCTCGGCAAGCAGGGCGCAGGCCTCCACCAAGGCAGCTTCCACGGTAGCCTCGCCGGCGGCAATGGCCTGGTAATTGGCGCGGTTGCGGCGTGCAATCGAATACAACGCAGCCACCGCGTTGTGTACGGACAAACCGAATGCGGTCGGCGAAAGCGGCTCACCGGCGACCAGCGCCTGCAGCAACTCGATCGAACGCATCACATCGCCGTGGCGCGAAGCAAACACCATCGGCACCTGTACATCCTCGCCGGGCTGCTCACACCAGCAGGCCACCTGGATCGCCAGCCTGCCCAGCCGCTCTATCCGCCGCCGCTGCATGGCTGGAATCTCCGTCAGTAGCGGGGTCTGGTCGCCTTCGGGCAGGGCGGGCGCCTGGCTCCAGTCCAGCCACGACTGGCGGGTCTCCAGTCCCGGAGCCCAGGCTGCCCAGCCTTCAACGGAAAATCGAACCACACAACCCCCAGCAGGAAGAGACCCACAACACGTGCCCGTAGGCGCGCCACATCGGCACGGGCGCCGATCATGAAGGCGCTATCATGGCGATCCAGCAGCACCGATGCCAGCCATCCTTGATGAGTCTTCCCCTGTTTTCCGCCAGCCGGCCTGCACTGCATGTCCGCTACCAGCCAGTAGATCAGCTTGATGCAGCCCTGGCCGATCCGGCCACCCTGGCGGTGTTCCGTTTTGCCGCCGCCGATGCCGCCGCCGATGGCCGCGTGATCAATGTCGGGCTACGCGCGCATGGCCCGGACAGCCTGGAAGTCTGGCGTGGCGGCGCGACCACCCTGACCGGGAACAACGGTGCGGTACGCTGGATGCGCAATGGCGCGCTGGAACTGGCCTGCGTGGAAGTGGAAGAACCTGCAGGCACCGATATTGCCGCAGCCGCAGAGCAGGCCTACCGGCTGTTGCGCCAGCACCAGGCAGGCTCGGCCACCCCGCACCTGCTGCGGGTGTGGAATTATCTGGACGCAATCACCGAAGGTGACGGCGATGACGAGCGCTACCGGCGCTTCTGCGTTGGCCGCGTGCGTGGGCTGGAACAGGTCGATACAGGTCGGCTTCCGGCCGCCACCTGTATCGGCCGCTATGATGGCGTCCGCCGCCTGCAGGTGTACTGGCTGGCCAGCGGGCATGCCGGCCAGCCGCTGGAAAATCCCCGCCAGATCAGCGCCTTCCATTACCCTCGGCAATACGGTCCACAACCGCCGAGTTTTGCCCGGGCGATGCTGCCCGACCCGCGCTGCCAGCTGCCCCTGTTGCTGTCGGGCACCGCCGCGATCACCGGGCACGCCTCGCTGCATCTGGGCTCACCGGCCCAGCAGCTGCAGGAAACGCTGGCCAACATCGCCAGCCTGCTGCAGGCCGGCAGGGCGCACACCGGCACCCTGCCCGCCCATCTTGATGCGGGCAGCCCGATGAAGGTGTATGTGCGTGAACACCAGGACCTGGAGGCCGTCGGCGCCTTGCTGGCACAGCGGCTACCGGCCGGCGTCCCGTGCCTGATACTGCATGCCGAGGTCTGTCGCCGCGAGCTGCTGGTGGAAATCGAGGGCATGCACGGGATGGGCGCCGTACTGGCATGACCTGTGACCCAGCCCGCCGATGGGACGGGCTGGTAGGCTTGAACGGATCAACTTGCCGGAAACCACCATGACCCGACTGCTGTCCCTGTCCCTGCTGCTGGCCCTGGGCACCGCTGCCCACGCGGCACCGACGCCGATCACCCTGGAGCAGGCGATGGCCGAGCCGGACTGGATCGGCAACCCGGTCGAGTCGGCCTGGTGGGCCTGGGACAGCCGGCACATCCAGTACACCCAGAAGCGCGCCGGCAGCCCGGTGCGCGATACCTTCCAGATCACCAGCAGCGGTGGCACGACCAGCGTGGTCGACGGCCCGGCGCGTGGCGACCTGGACACCGCCCAGCGCATCCACAATGCCGACAACACCCAGCTGGCGTTCGTCCGCGACGGCAATGTGTTCCTGCGCGACCTGCGCTCCGGGGTGCTGCAGCAGATCAGCCACGGCAACGACAACGCACGTGGCCTGGCCTTCTCGCACAACGGCGGGCTGGTCTGGCACGTCAACCACACCTGGTACCACTGGACGCCGGCCGCCGGCACGCGCCAGGTGGCCCAGCTGCGCAGCGAGAAGGACCCCGACGCCGCCCCGGTGAGCAACAGCCTGCGCGAGCAGCAGCTGGCCACGCTGGAAACCCTGCGCCGTGACCGCGCCAACCGCGAGGCGCTGAAGCAGCAGGCCGCGGCCTGGCGTGCGGCCGACCCGACCCGTCCGGCCGCACCGGTGTACCTGGGCGAAGACGTGGTCATCCTCGACAGTGCGCTCTCCCCGGATGCCGATATCCTGCTGGTGGTCACCCGCAGCAAGAAGGCCGAGGCCGGCCAGGGCGGCAGGATGCCGCTGTACGTGACCGAATCCGGTTACGAGGAATTCGAGAACGTGCGTACCCGGGTCGGCCGCAACGACCCGGCCCCGCACCGCCTGTGGCAGGTCGAGCTGGCCAGCGGCAAGGTCAGCCCGGTCAGCTTCGACGCCCTGCCCGGGATCGCCACCGATCCGCTGGCAGAGCTGCGCAAGGCCGCCGGCAAGGAAGCACTGAAGGGCAACCGTGACGTACAGGTCGGTGCCGGTTTCGGCAGCCCATCAATGATCTGGAATGCCGACGGCAGCCAGGCCGCGGTGATGCTGCGCAGCGTGGACAACAAGGACCGCTGGATCGCCACCTTCAGCCCCGGCAGCGACCGCCTGGCCCCGCGCCACCGCCTCACCGACCCGGCCTGGATCAACTGGAACTACAACGATTTCGGCTGGTTGCGCGATGGCCGCACGCTGTGGCTGCTGTCCGAGCAGAGCGGCTACTCGCACCTGTACACCCAGGCCGGCAACGCGCGCCCGAAGGCGCTGACCAGCGGCCAGTGGGAGGCCTCGATGCCGGTGCTCAGCCACGACGGCAGCGGCTTCTACTTCCTGTGCAACCAGGCCTGGCCGGGTGACTACGAGGTCTGCAACGTGTCCGTCGACGGTGGCGCGGTACGCGAGGTGACCGCACTGGACGGGGTGGAGGACTTCAGCCTGTCACCGGACGGCAGCCAGGTGCTGGTGCGCTTCTCGGCCAGCTATACCCCGGCGCAGCTGGCGGTGGTGCCGGCCGCTGGTGGCCAGGCGCGCCAACTCACCGATACCCGCAGCGCTGAATTCAAGGCGCGCAGCTGGGTCCAGCCGCAGATGGTCAAGGTGCCGTCCAAGCACGGCGCCGGCCACATCTGGGCCAAGTACTACGGCCCGGAAACGCTGGAGCCGGGCAGGCAGTACCCGATCGTGATGTTCGTGCATGGCGCCGGCTACCTGCAGAACGTGCACGCCCGCTACCCGACCTATTTCCGCGAGCAGATGTTCCACAACCTGCTGGTGCAGGAAGGCTACATCGTGCTGGACATGGACTTCCGTGCCAGCGAGGGCTATGGCCGCAACTGGCGCACCGCGATCTACCGCAACATGGGCCACCCGGAGCTGGAGGATTACCAGGACGGCCTGGACTGGGTGGTCGAGAACAAACAGGGTGACCGCGAACGGGCCGGCATCTACGGTGGCTCCTACGGCGGCTTCCTGACCTTCATGGCGCTGTTCCGCAGCCCCGGCACGTTCAAGGCCGGTGCCGCGCTGCGTCCGGTCGGCGACTGGATGCAGTACAACCACGCCTACACCTCCAACATCCTCAACACCCCGGACATCGACCCGCAGGCCTACCGCACCTCCTCGCCAATTCATTACGCCGAAGGTTTGCAGGACCACCTGTTCATCGGCCACGGGATGATGGATGACAACGTGTTCTTCCAGGATTCGGTCAACCTGAGCCAGCGCCTGATCGAGCTGCGCAAGGACCACTGGAACATGACCGCCTACCCGCTGGAGCGCCACGGCTACACCCGCTCGGACTCCTGGTATGACCAGTACCGCCGCATCCACCGGCTGTTCGGGCAGACCCTGAAGCCGTGAGCACGACGCCGCGCGTGATCCTCACGGTGGCCGCGGTCATCCTCGATGACCATGGCCGGGTGCTGGTCGTGCGCAAGCACGGATCAAGCACTTTCATCCAGCCCGGCGGCAAGCGCGCGCCGGGCGAGGATGCACTGGCCACGCTGGCGCGCGAGCTGGACGAGGAACTGGGCGTGGTGCTGGATGCTGCCAGCGCGCGCCGGCTGGGTGAATTCCAGGCCCCGGCGGTCAACGAGGCCGGCTGCACCGTCAGCGGCGAAGCCTTCCTGGTCCAGGTCAGCGGTACGCCGCTGGCTGCCGCCGAGATTGCCGAACTGGCGTGGATCCCGCTCGACCCGCCAGCCGATTTCCCGCTGGCACCGCTGAGCCGCCAACATATCCTGCCGGCCGCCCGCGCCCTGCTCGGCCAGCCCTGACCGGAACACGCCAACCCCATGTCTACCCTGCCCCCCGCTTCGCCAGCATCGCAGTTGAACCGTGTCTGTGCCTGGCTGCTGCTTGGCCTGAGCGTGCTCACCGCATTGTGGAGTATCGGCCAGCTCGGCGCGGCGCTGGCCATGGACCACTACGGCGCGCAGCAGTGGCTGGCCAGCCACGGGCTGATGACCAGCGGCCTGCTGGGCTGGGTGGTGGCACATGCCAGCGCACTGAGCGCCCTGCAGCTGCTGTCCTGCCTGCCCTGCATCGCGATTGCGCTGGGCATGCTGCGGGGGAACAACTGGGCCCGGCTCGGCTTCATCGCCCTGTTGCTGCTGACCGCCGTCCTCAACCTGGCCACCCTGCCACTGCTGGACCGGCTGCTGATGGACCTGCTGACACCGATGCTGGCGCAGATCGCCGACAGCGGTGATGCCAGCGAGTTGATCACCGAATTGCGCGATGCCCGGATCATGCTCTGGGTCAGCAGCGGACTGCCATTGCTGGCACTGTCGGCGATCCATGTCTGGCTGGCCCGGCGGTTTGACCGCGCCGATATCCGCGCACTGTTCAGCCGTTGAAACCCGGCGGCTGGCCAAGCGGCGCGCATCGGCTAAAGTGACGCCCATGAACGAATTTGAACGCGTACGCGATTACCTGACCGGCCTGCAGGACCGCATCTGCACGGCCATCGAAAGCGCCGACGGCCAGGCCCGCTTTGCCGAGGACCTGTGGCAGCGCGCCGAAGGCGGCGGCGGCCGCACCCGCATCCTGCGCGATGGCGCGGTGTTCGAGCAGGCCGGGATCGGTTTTTCCGACGTCGCCGGCACCCGGCTGCCACCCTCGGCCTCGGCCCATCGCCCCGAACTGGCCGGAGCGACATGGCGCGCCTGCGGGGTGTCGCTGGTGTTCCACCCGCACAACCCCTACCTGCCGACCACCCATGCCAACGTGCGCTACTTCCAGGCCGAACGCGACGGGGTGACCGTCGCCGCCTGGTTTGGCGGCGGCTTTGACCTGACCCCGTTCTATCCGTTCGACGAGGACGTGCGCCACTGGCACCAGGTCGCTGCCGACCTGTGCGCCCCGTTCGGCGCCACCCGCTATGCCGAGCACAAGCACTGGTGCGACGAGTACTTCTTCCTGAAGCACCGCAACGAGACCCGTGGCGTGGGCGGCCTGTTCTTCGATGACCTGCATGGCGATTTCGAGACCGATTTTGCCTACCTGCAGGCGGTCGGCCAGGGCTTTCTGGACGCCTATCTGCCGATTGTCCAGCGCCGCAAGGACACCCCGTATGGTGAGCGCGAGCGCGAGTTCCAGCTCTACCGCCGCGGCCGCTACGTCGAATTCAACCTGGTGTACGACCGCGGCACCCTGTTCGGGCTGCAGAGCGGCGGGCGCAGTGAAAGCATCCTGATGAGCCTGCCGCCGCGGGTGCGCTGGGAATATGGCTTCCAGCCCGAGGCCGGCAGCGACGAGGCGCGGCTGGCGCAGTACCTGGTGCCCCGCGACTGGCTCGGCTGACACCGGCACCGGCCTGTCCATCCACGCCGCCGCAAGGCGGCGTTCTCATCAGCGGCCGATTGCGCCGGTAACGCCCTCTGCAGTACTGTCCGCCGCGGCGGCGCGGAAGGCCATCGCGGTGTAGAGCGCAGCACAGCGCACGGCCCTGTCCACGGACCAACGCCACCGGGAACGCCGCCGAAGACAAAGGGCAAGAAAATAAAAAGCCCCGCCGACCAGGGGGGGGTCGACGGGGCCAGGGGAACGGAAACCTGGGGAGGGGTCCCGTTCCCAGATCTGCTCCAGGGGATGGGAGAGATCCGCGACAGACGTTGCATCTGTCGGGATCTATAACACCACTGCGTGCCTTGATATTCCGTGAAGGGAAATGCCCAGCCGGGTTTGAATTAAGCACTTATTCAGCGATTTAGGGAAAGACGACCATTACACCCGCAGCCAGGTGATGGCGGCGTCCCTGTTAGGTGAGCCTCCTCCCAGTTGTCACCGACCCCGCAGTCACCCATCAGCGCCACA
>NZ_LDJH01000023.1 GCF_001431525.1 Stenotrophomonas koreensis | reverse complement strand
GATGCGACATTGCAGGCTGTAAGGAGTGGGTTCCCAAGGGGGATTGGTACATCAGGCACCCGGTTCACGGCGTTGTCTGCTCCCCATGTGCTGACGATCTGGGCTACTACCCACCAGGTCATCCCAAGAATCCAGACTGACCCCGCTGCGGCGGGGTTTTTTTGGCATGCCAGAAAGCGTGGACGATTGCAGGATAGGCAACCGCCGTCCGTAGTGTTTACAGAATGGGGTGTGGGGCCGTGGCCCCACGGTGACCGCCTTTCCCGTGGCAGTGAGTGGCCGGTGGTGCCCGGCGCGGGCGTACCCCTTCCCCCAAGCCACAACCCCCCCTCGCGCCCGGTGACCGCTTCTGCGCGGGTGGCTGGCGGGGTGTGTGCGACGGAGGAGCACGCAGACGCCGGCCACCCCCGCAGTGCCGTCATAGGCCGCAAGGGTGGTGATCGCTGGGCCGTGGCCGCCCTCTTGGTACATACACGGAATCTCACACCACCCAAAAGCCATAAATCTGTTAGAGTGGGACAACCTTGGCAGAGGTGGTACATATGGCAACCCGCAACAAAAGAGTCCAGGTCGCGCTTTCTGATGAAGTCTCGCAACTGGTCGATGAGCTCCATGAGCTGACTGGTCAGACCAAGTCATCGATCATTTCGGAGCTTATGGATCAGGTGGCACCGGCCCTTCAGACAACGTTGAAGGCTATCCGGCTTCTTCATGAGCAGCCCCGAGAGGCTCAACGCCTGATACAGAACTTCACCAATGAAGCTGTCATGGCATCGGCCCAAGCCTCACTGGAGCTTGATGCAGCCATTGAGTCTCGCGCTCCAAAGGGAAAGAGGTCGAGAAAGGGGAGCTTCGGTGCCAAGACCCCCTGAAAATAAAAACCCCCCACAGGTGGCAGCCTGCGAGGGGTTTGGATCAAAGAGCACTGGGAAAGAGCTCACCGACAAGCATACCACCCGGACACGGGAGGACTATGCACGGGAGCGTTACCGCCTTGATGGGCTTATCAAGCGCGTGCTTCGCGCTGACGCGGTGAAGAACAGCCCGGACAAGTTCCCGGCCAACGTCCATCGGTCTATCGGATGTACCTGGGTACGGGTCAGCCAAGAAGTTTCCCTGGTGCGCCCGGAAGGTAAGCCCAGCTATCACTACAAAGGCCTGAAGATCTGCGGCAGTGTGCACACCTGCCCGCTTTGTGCATCCAAGATCCAAGAGCGTCGCCGGCAAGAAGTTGCCCAGGCTATCGCTTGGGGGGAGGGGCAGGGGAAAGCCTTCGTGATGGCCTCCTACACCTTCCCGCACCGGGTAGACCAACCGCTGGCCCTGCTGCTCAAGCTCCAGCAACAGGCAATCACCTACATGCGTGGTCGTCGGCAATACATGGCACTCATGGGCGATGTGGGGTTTGCTGGTCGTATCCGTACCCTTGAAGTGACCCACGGCAAGAACGGTTGGCACCCTCACACCCACGAGCTGCTGATTGTCAGCCCGTCTGCCGATCCTCTCCGGATGCGCATGGTGCTGGCTGAGCTTTGGCTCAAGGCGTGCAAGAAAGTCGGCCTTTTCCAGCCTGACAGGGACGACGAATGGGCATTCCTGGCACACGCTGTGGACGTGCGTGACGGCGATGAAGGTGCAGCTTCGTATCTGGCCAAGATGGACGACCAGAACAAGTGGGGCCTGTCCCATGAAATGACCAAGGGAAGCAGCAAACAGGGCCGGGCTTCTGGCTCCCATCCGTTCAAGCTTGCGGTAGAAGTTTCCACGTCCGCCTTGTTCATGGAGTACGTCACCGCGATCAAAGGATCACGCCAGCTTGTCTGGTCGCGTGGCCTGAAAGACGCCGTTGGCCTCGATGAAAAGACAGACGAGGACATTGCCCAGGAGGAAGCTACCCGTGTTACGGATCGCATCCCACTGACCCCTGATGACTGGCGAAAGGTCATCAAGGTTGATGCCCGTTATGACCTGATCCACGCTGCTGAGACTGCCGGCCATGAGGGTGTCAGGCTTGCCCTTGATGCACTGCCGGAAGTTGTCCAGGACAACGCCGATGATCAGAAACCACCCCGCCCGGTTGTTCCAGAAGTAGTGGCTACCGGGTCGGTCTTTGACTGGATTGACCGTAAGGA
Source organism: Stenotrophomonas koreensis (assembly GCF_001431525.1). GTDB lineage: Bacteria > Pseudomonadota > Gammaproteobacteria > Xanthomonadales > Xanthomonadaceae > Stenotrophomonas > Stenotrophomonas koreensis. The sequence continues at coordinate 117 of NZ_LDJH01000023.1, read as the reverse complement.
ATCGCCCAATGCCCAAACGACACCCAGACCGCTATCTCATCCAGTCGTGGCCAAGCGGCAACGGCTTCGTTATCTACCTGGACAGGAGGACAGCCCCGAAGTGGGTTTTGAACCGGG
>NZ_LDJH01000022.1 GCF_001431525.1 Stenotrophomonas koreensis | reverse complement strand
CCTGTCCTCTCCCAAACGTCCCGCACCTTTATCCCCGGCCCGCTGCGATGCTCGGCACGCTTTACGGCTCGGGCAGGAAAGCGAAAGCTCAACGGCAACGGCAACGGCAACGGCAACGGCAACGGCAACGGCAACGGCAACGGCAACGGCAACGGCAACGGCAACGGCAACGGCAACGGCAATCATGATGGGAGTGGCTTTGCCTGCTGCGCCCAGGGCAGTGACCGCTGCAGCCAGAACGACCCATGACCTGCATCGACAAAGGCTGTTACCTTTCGGTTCGTTCAACCAAGGAGAGGATCATGCTGTTGAAGCACTGGATGTTGGGTGTTGCCCTGGTGGCGAGTGCGCCATGGGCGTTGGCCGATGTGGCTGTCGATCCGCTGTACGGCGATGATCCGCAGGCGCGCGCGGTGCTGGATTGCCAGGCCGATTACGCGCGGCGTTATGCCGGGGCGGTGACCAGCCAGCGCGCTACCGCCACCGAGGTGGCGATTGCGGCGCATGCCGGCTGCATCGATGCGTTCGAGGCTTTCATCCGTTCGCGGGTCACGGCTGCGGGCGAGGCGGAGCGGATGCAGGCGGCGATGAACCCGGCCGCTTTTGTCGAGCACCACCGGCAGCGCATGCGCGACTACGCCCATGCCCATACGCTGCATGTCTATCTGCGCAGCACGGCCGATTTCTGATGCTGGAATGGGGCTGTCCTGGCCGGTAGGACGCCGGCTTTGACAGCCCTGTTGCGCTGCGGCAATGTGGGTTCCGGCAGGCCGCGTGGCGGCCTTTTTTGATGACGGAATTCCAATGAACGCAGTCCTTGCGGCGGTGGGCATCATGCTGGTGCTGAGCCTGTGCCGGATCCATGTGGTGGTGGCGCTGATCATCGGTGCGCTGGCCGGCGGCCTGATCGGCGGGCTGGGCATGGAGGCCACGCTGGCGGCCTTCAACAAGGGGTTGGGGGCCGGTGCGACGGTGGCGCTGTCCTACGCGCTGCTGGGTGCGTTTGCGGTGGCGATCGGCAAGTCCGGCCTGGCCCATGCGCTGTCGGACAAGGCGCTGGCGTTGGTCGGCCGGCAGCAGAGCGAAAAGGGCGCGTCCTCGGTGAAGTGGCTGCTGATCGGCCTGCTGGCACTGGTGGCGGTGTCCTCGCAGAACATCCTGCCGATCCATATCGCCTTCATCCCACTGCTGGTGCCACCGCTGCTGTATGTGCTGACCACGCTGCAGATCGACCGCCGGTTGATCGCCTGCGTGATCACCTTCGGCCTGATCACGCCGTACATGTTCCTGCCGGTGGGCTTTGGCAACATTTTCTTGAACAACATCCTGCTGGCCAACGTGGCCAAGGCCGGGGTGGATGTCAGTGGCGTCAACGTGACCAAGGCGATGCTGATCCCGGCCATCGGCATGCTGGTGGGCCTGCTGATTGCGGTTTTCATCAGCTACCGCAAGCCGCGCGTCTACGACCTGGCACGGGTCGGCAAGGCCGAGAGCACCCGCACCGCCTACAACCCGCGCACGCTGGCCGTGGCCGGGCTGGCGGTGGCGGTGGCCTTTGCCACCCAGTTGTGGCTGGATTCGATGATCATCGGCGCGCTGCTGGGCTTTGTCGTGTTCACGGTGAGCGGGGTGGTGCGCTGGCGCGAGGCCGATGACCTGTTCACCGAGGGCATGAAGATGATGGCGATGATCGGCTTCATCATGATTTCCGCCCAGGGCTTTGCCGAGGTGATGACCGCCACCGGCCAGGTGCAGTCGCTGGTGGATGCCTCGGCGCAATGGATCGGCAACAGCCGCGGCGTCGGTGTGATGCTGATGCTGCTGGTCGGCCTGCTGGTGACCATGGGCATCGGCTCCTCGTTCTCCACCGTGCCGATCATCGCGGCGATCTTCGTGCCGCTGTGCGTGGCGCTGGGTTTCAGCCCGATGGCCACGGTGTGCATCGTCGGCACTGCCGGTGCGCTGGGTGATGCCGGTTCGCCGGCCTCTGACTCGACCCTGGGCCCGACCTCGGGGCTGAATGTGGATGGCCAGCACCACCACATCTGGGATTCGGTGGTGCCGACCTTCCTGCACTACAACCTGCCGTTGCTGGTGTTCGGCTGGGTCGCAGCGATGGTGCTGTAAACCGGCCGAGTTGCCGCTAGCGCAGTGCGTGGCCCTGCTGCGCGAACAGCGCGGGCGCGCGGCGGATCAACAGCCGGCATGGGCCTTGCGCGGCGCATGCGGGCCGGTTGCGGTGAAGAAAGGGTCAATGAATGGCCCGCGATGGTTTGCCTGCGCTGCATTCAGGGCCGGGCCCGGCGCAGCAATTGATCCGGCGCATGGCGCTGTCTTGATAGCGGAGTAGGATGGCCCGACCAACCGCCGTTACCGGAGAAACCGCATGGCCATGATGAGAGCTGCTGTTTTTGTCGAGAAGGGTCGTATCGAGCTGGTCGACAAGCCCATTCCCGATGTCGGCCCCAACGATGCGCTGATCCGCATCACCACCACCACCATCTGCGGTACCGACGTGCACATCCTCAAGGGGGAGTACCCGGTTGCCAAGGGCCTGACCATCGGCCATGAGCCGGTGGGGGTGATCGAGAAGCTCGGCAGCGCGGTGCGTGGTTATCGCGAGGGCCAGCGCGTGATTGCCGGTGCGATCTGCCCGAACTTCAACAGCTACGCCGCCCAGGATGGTTTTGCCAGCCAGGACGGTAGCTACCTGGACGGTGACCGCTGCGCCTGCCATGGCTACAAGGCCACCGCCGGCTGGCGCTTCGGCAACCTGATTGATGGCACCCAGGCCGAGTACGTGCTGGTGCCCGACGCCCAGGCCAACCTGGCCCCGATTCCCGACGGGCTCACCGACGAGCAGGTGCTGATGTGCCCGGACATCATGTCCACCGGCTTCAAGGGCGCGGAGAACGCCAACATCAAGATCGGTGACACCGTGGTGGTGTTCGCGCAGGGGCCGATCGGCCTGTGTGCCACCGCCGGTGCGCGCCTGCTTGGTGCCACCACCATCATCGCGGTGGACGGCAACGACCAGCGCCTGGCCATTGCCAGGAAGATGGGCGCCGATGTCACGCTGAACTTCCGCAATGTCGATGTGGTTTCCGAGGTGCACAAGCTCACCGGCGGCAAGGGCGCGGACAGCGCGATCGAGGCGCTGGGCACGCAGATGACCTTCGGCCAGGCGATGAAGGTGCTCAAGCCCGGCGGCACGCTGTCCAGCCTGGGCGTGTATTCGGAAGACCTGGCGATCCCGCTGTCGGCGTTTGCCGCTGGCCTGGGCGACCACACCATCCGCACCGCGCTGTGCCCGGGCGGCAAGGAGCGCATGCGCCGGCTGATGAACGTGATCCAGGGCAACCGCCTGGACCTGGGCGTGCTGGTTACCCACCAGCGCAAGCTCGACGACATCGTCGAGGCCTACGACCTGTTCGCCAACCAGCGCGATGGCGTGCTGAAGATCGCGATCAAGCCGTAAGCGCGATGGCGACGGCGGCCTGCCGCTCAGTGCGGCAGGTCATCGTCCGGGTGCTTGCTGCCAGGTGGGGGAGCAGCGTTGCGCGCGTCATGCGCTGTTGGTGGCTGCTTCGGGGCGAAGCGTTCGTTGACCCAGCCCCACAGGATCAGGCTAAGACCGGCGGCGAACATCGGGATGGCAAGCAGCACGCCGGGAAAGCCATAGACCACGGCCGCCGGCCAGGACCAGCCCCACTGGTTGCGGGCATGGAAGTAGGCGCCGACGCCCTGGCTGATGTCCGGGCTCAGCCGATCCAGCCAGGGCAGCAGCCAGCTGCCCCACGGGCCGAGCGAGACATCCAGTTCCTGCGCCAGTGCGGTCCGGCTGGTCCACGAGTAGGCCTCCATCGCGGCATACAGCGCAAACAGCGGCAGCAGGAGCAGCAACAGGCGGAGCTTGGACATTGCCGTCGGGCGCGAGGGGGAGGGGCGACAGGGTAATCGCTGCGCCCGACCGGAGGAATCCGGCCGGGGTACGCATGACCTGGGCGGTGATCAGTACAGGCCCTGGGCCAGCATCGCGTCGGCGACCTTGACGAAGCCGGCGATATTGGCGCCATCGACATAGTTGACGCTGCCATCGGCACGCTTGCCGTGCTGCACGCAGTTGGCGTGGATCTCGCGCATGATCACGTGCAGGCGCTCATCGACGTCGGCATGGCGCCAGGACAGGCGCAGCGCGTTCTGGCTCATCTCCAGCCCCGAGGTGGCCACGCCGCCGGCATTGGAGGCCTTGCCCGGCGCGTACAGGATGCCGGCGTGATGGAACACGTCCACCGCTTCCAGCGTCGAAGGCATGTTGGCGCCCTCGGCCACGCACAGCACGCCGTTGTGGACCAGGGTGCGGGCATCGTCCTCGTCCAGCTCGTTCTGGGTGGCGCAGGGCAGGGCGATCTCGGCCGGGATGTGCCAGGGGCGCTTGCCGGCCAGGTACTCGAAGCGGCGGTCACCGGCCAGCTCGGCCAGACGGCCGCGACGCTCGTTCTTCAGCGCCATCACCTCGGCCATGCCCGACTCATCGAAGCCGTCGCGGGCGTACAGGGTGCCGCCCGAATCGGAGAAGGTCAGCACCCGTGCGCCGAGGTCGGCGGCCTTCAGCGCCGCGTACTGGGCCACATTGCCGGAGCCGGAAACCAGCACCCGTGCGCCCTGGGTCTCGCGGCGGGCGTGGTGCAGCATCTGCTCGACGAAGTAGACCGTGCCGTAGCCGGTGGCTTCCGGGCGCATCAGGCTGCCGCCGTAGGCCAGGCCCTTGCCGGTGAACACGCAGGCGGCATTGTTGCTGAGCTTTTTCATCATGCCGGCCATGAAGCCGACCTCGCGCGCACCCACGCCGATGTCGCCGGCCGGCACGTCGGTATCGGCCCCCAGATGGCGGTGCAGCTCCAGCATCAGTGCCTGGCAGAAGCGCATCACCTCGCCATCGCTGCGGCCCTTGGGGTCGAAATCCGAGCCGCCCTTGCCGCCGCCCATCGGCAGCGTGGTCAGTGCGTTCTTGAAGGTCTGCTCGAAGGCCAGGAACTTCAGGATCGACAGGTTCACCGACGGATGGAAGCGCATGCCGCCCTTGAACGGACCGATGGCCGAGCTGTGCTGCACGCGCCAGGCGCGGTTGACCTGCGCCCGCCCGGCATCATCGACCCAGGCCACGCGGAACTGGATCACCCGCTCCGGTTCGACCAGCCGTTCGAGCAGGGCTTGCTCCCGGTATTTCGGGTTGCGCTGCAGAAACGGCCAAAGGCTGTGGATGACCTCCTTGACCGCCTGCAGGAATTCCGGCTGCAGCGGGTCACGGCGGGCGATATGGGCAAGGAACGCATCGGGAGTTGAATGGTGCATGGGGGCCTTCCATCTTGCGTCCTGGCGCCGTCCGGGCAGGGCGGCGGCACAGTGTGGGTTAAATACTTCAGGCAGCGCTGCCGGGACCAGCGGGGAGCCGGCCCCGGCCGTACTCAGGCGTTGGATGTCTCCGCTTGCCGGCTGCCCTGGCGCTGGCGCAGCAGGCGGTTGGCCACGTCCAGCCAGGCCAGCGCGCTGGCTTCGATCACATCGCGGCTGGTGCCGGTGCCCTCATAGGCCTCGCCTTCGTGGCGCACGCTCAGGTTGGCCTCGCCGCGGGCATCGGCGCCGATGCCGACGCTGTGCACGTGGTAGCTGTCCAGGCTCAGGGCCACACCGGTAGCGGCCGACAGCGCGGCGAACAGCGCATCGACCGGGCCATCGCCGCTGGCGGTCTCACAGACCCGGTTGCCTTCCGGGTCGGACAGCTCGACCAGCGCATTGGCGCGCTGGCCGACATCGGAGATGGTCATCGAGGCCAGGCGGTAGCCGTCCTGCACCGGGGCGCCGTGCATCAGCGTCTGCAGGTCGATATCGGTGACCACGCGCTGCTGCTCGCACAGGGCCTTGAACTGCTCGAACACCAGCGCCAGCTCTTCTTCTTCCAGCCAGTAACCCAGCGCCCGCAGGCGGGCTTCGACCGCAGCGCGGCCGCTGTGGCGGCCCAGCACCATCTGCGAGGATTCCCAGCCCACATCTTCCGGGCGCATGATCTCGTAGGTGTTGCGGTTGCGCAGCATGCCGTGCTGGTGGATGCCCGATTCGTGGGCGAACGCATTGGCACCGACAATGGCCTTGTTGCGCTGGACCGGCATGCCGACCAGGCGCTGCAGCAGCTGCGAGGTGGCCACGATGCGGCGGGTATCAATGCCGGTGTCATGGCCGTAGAAGGCGTTGCGCACCTTCAATGCCATCACGATTTCCTCGATGGCGCAGTTGCCGGCGCGCTCGCCGATGCCGTTGATCGAGCCTTCGACCTGGCGCGCACCGCCTTCGATGGCGGCCAGCGAATTGGCTACCGCCAGGCCCAGGTCATTGTGGCAATGGGCCGAGAAGATCACCTTGTCGCTGCCGGCGGCGTTGGCAATGACGTGGGCAAACATGTTGCGGATCTCTTCCGGCGTGGTGAAACCGACGGTGTCCGGCAGGTTGATCGTGGTGGCGCCGGCAGCGATGGCGACCTGGGCGACCTCGGTCAGGAAGTCCAGCTCGGTACGGGTGGCATCCTCGGCGGAGAACTCGATGTCGTCGATGTAGCTGCGCGCCAGGCGGACATGCGTGTGCACCGATTCCAGGATCTGTTCCTTGCTCATCCGCAGCTTGTGTTCGCGGTGCAGCGGGCTGGTGGACAGGAACACGTGCAGGCGCGGCCGGGCGGCCGTTTCCAGTGCCTTGACCGAGGTTTCGATGTCGCCGGGCAGGCAGCGCGACAGCGTCGCCAGGACCGGGGTCTTCAGCTCGGCGGCAATCAGCGCCAGCGCTTCGCGGTCGGACTGCGAGCTGGCGGCAAAGCCGGTTTCGATGATGTCCACGCCCAGTTCGGTCAGGGCACGGGCCATCACCAGCTTCTGTTGCGGGCTCATGCTGCAGCCGGGGGATTGCTCGCCGTCGCGCAGGGTGGTGTCAAAAATTCGAATTCGGTCGGTGGTCACCTGGGTGTCTCCTCGCCGGCGGTGGCAATAAAGGAAGTATGCGGAAAATTGCTGGAGCTGTTGCGGCCCTGGGGGCCGCTGCGTAGTCGTTCGCTGGTGCGCCGGCGCGGTTTTCGCGGCGGACGCGGGCGGATGTCGGAAAGCAGGCCAGCCAGGACGCTGGCATCGATGTTGCCGCCGGAGACCACCGCGCATTTGCGCTTGCCGGCCACGCGGCGGCCGGCGGCCAGGGCCAGGGCGCCGGCACCTTCGGCAATCAGGTGTTCTTCCAGCGCCAGCCGCACCAGGGTCTCGCGCAGCTCGGCCTCGCGCACGATGACCACGTCATCGAGCAGGCTGGCGCACAGCCGGCGGGTGATGAAGCCGGGAATCTTGACCTTGACGCCGTCGGCCAGGGTTGGCACCGGGTCGATGGCACGGGTGTCACCGGCGATGGCACGGACCATCGAATCCACGCCCTCGACCTGGGCCCCGACCACGCGCACGCCCTGGGATTTGAGCGCCAGCGCGACCCCGGAGGCCAGCCCGCCGCCGCCGATCGGCACGATCACCACATCCGGCGCGTGCGGGGCCAGTTCCAGGCCGACGGTGCCCTGGCCGGCGATCACGTCCGGATCATCAAAGGCGGACAGGAAGCGCCAGCCGTTTTCCTGGGCCAGGTTCAACGCAAAGGCATAGGCCTCGTCATAACTGTTGCCATGCAGGCGCACGGTGCCACCCCAGTGCTTGACCCCGGCCACCTTGGTCGCCGGCGCGGCGGTCGGCATCACCGCGATCGCGGTCACGCCCAGCCGCCAGGCCGCCCATGCCAGGCCCTGGGCATGGTTGCCGGCCGAGGCGCAGATCACCGGGCGCTCATCGCCGCGTTCGATCCCTGCCAGCAGCGCATTGAGCGCGCCGCGAACCTTGTAGGAGCCGGTGCGCTGCAGGTTTTCCAGCTTCAACCAGACCCCGAAACGCTCGGCGTAATGCAGCGGGGTATCGGGCAGGTAGCGGCGCAGCCGCGCCTTGGCGGCCAGCACATCGGCCACGCTGACGCGGCTTTCCACGCCGTCCGGTGCCAGCGGTGCGCGCTGCTCACGCATGGCGTGCGGCCGCTGCGGGCCGGCGCTGCCGTGCTGCCCGTGGGTGGGCCCGGCCGGTAACGGCAGGGGCGGGGCAAACCATCATGCCACCGGTGCTCCGGCCACCTCGGCCTGCGCGGTCACCGCCACGGCCAGACAGTCGTAGACCTTGCCCAGCTGCAGCGCCAGGGTATGCCCCGGGCGCTGGCCATCCACCAGCATCTGCAGCTGCCAGCTGCCATCGCCGTTGCGCTCGGCGTGGATGGCATGGGCCGTGAAGCCGCGCCGCTCGATCATGCCCAGTACACGCACAATGGCGCCCTCGGCAGCACTGATCTGCAGCTCAAGCCGGAATTGCATTGACGGTCTCCTGTGCGCGGTGGGCCGGGTTGGCATCGAGCATGTGGGAATTGGCGGTGTTCGGCGGCACCAGCGGCCAGACATTGGCACGCGCATCGATGGCCACATGCAGCAGGGCCGGGCCGTCGCTGGCCAGCAGTTCGGCCAGGGCCTGTTCGACCTGGCTGCGGTCATCGATGCGGCTGGCCGGGATGCCGAACACGCGGGCCAGCGCGGCGAAATCCGGGTTGTCGGACAGGTCGATCTCGCTGTAGCGCTCGGCATGGAACAGCTCCTGCCACTGGCGCACCATCCCCAGGCAGGCGTTGTCGAGCAGGATGATCTTCACCGGCAGCTTGCAGCGGGCGATGGTGGTCAGCTCCTGCACGTTCATCATGAAGCCGCCATCGCCATTGACCAGGATCACCGTGCGCTCGGGGCAGGCAAACTGCGCACCCATCGCTGCCGGCAGGCCGAAGCCCATCGTGCCCAGCGCGCCGGAGGTCAGGTGGTTGGCCGGGTGGTTGAAGCGGCAGTGCTGGGCCACCCACATCTGGTGCTGGCCGACATCGCAGGCAATCACCGCATCGGCCGGGGCCAGCTCGCTCAGGCGCTTGAGCAGCGACGGGGCGTAGATGCTGTTGCCGGGGGCGTCATAGCGTGCCGGGAAGCGTTCGCGGTTGCCGATGCAGCGGGCCCGCCACGGTGCACAGTCCGTGCGCACCGACTGCAGTGCCTGCAGCGCCTCGGCGATGTTGCCGGGCACGGCGATATCGGCGGTGCGCAGCTTGGAGATCTCGTAGGCATCGGCATCGATGTGGATCACCCGTGCAAACGGGGCGAACTCGACCAGCTTGCCGGTGGCGCGGTCATCGAAACGGGCACCGACCACGATCAGCAGGTCCGACTCCTGCACCGCCATGTTGGCCGCGCGGGTGCCGTGCATGCCGAGCATGCCCAGGTAGTTGGGATCGTTGGCGGTCAGCGCACCCAGCCCGCGCAGCGACAGCACGGTGGGGATGTTGCTGTTGGCCACGAACTGGCGGAACGCGTCCACCGCCTTGCCCAGGCCCACCCCGCCACCGGCATACACCACCGGTTTTTCCGCGCTGGCAATGGCGGCGATGGCCTGTTCCAGCTGCTGCGGGCACGGTGCCGGCACCGGTGGCACGCTGGCCGGTACATGCGCCGGCAGGTGGCTGGCATCGGCCAGCTGCACGTTCTTGGGCATGTCGATCAGCACCGGGCCGGGACGGCCTTCGCGGGCGATCCTGAAGGCTGCGGCCACCACCGCCGGCAACTCGTCGACACTGCGCACCAGCCAGGAATGCTTGACGATCGGCAGGGTCATGCCGAACACGTCCAGCTCCTGGAAGGCATCGGTGCCCAGCAGCGGCGTGGGTACCTGGCCGGTGATGCACACCATCGGCACCGAGTCGAGCATCGCATCGGCGATGCCGGTGACCAGGTTCGAGGCCCCCGGCCCGGAGGTGGCCACACAGACACCGACCCGGCCGCTGGCCCGCGCATAGCCATTGGCAGCCAGCGCGGCACCCTGTTCATGGCGTACCAGGATGTGCTTGAGCGAGGAATCCACCAGGGCATCGTAGAAGGGCATGATCGTGCCGCCCGGATAGCCGAACAGCGTATCCACGCCTTCGGCCTCCAGGGCCTGGGTCAACCAGCGCGCGCCATTGCGCGGCGTGCTTGGTGCTTGGGTGTTCATGTGTGACCTTTGCCTGAAGCGGGTGGGGGACCGCGCCGGTTACGCGTTCTGGGATTGCAGCCAGACCATCTTGGCGCGCAGCTCGCGGCCGACCTTCTCGATCGGGTGATCCTTGTCGGCCTGCTGCCACTGCTTGTAGTTGGGCAGGCCAGCGTCGTATTCGGCCTGCCAGTTGCGGGTGAAGGTGCCGTTCTGGATATCGGTCAGCACGTCCTTCATCCGCGCCTTGACCGAGGCGTCGATCACCCGCGGGCCGGAGACGAAATCGCCGTACTGCGCGGTTTCGGAGATGAACTCCAGCATCCGGGTGATGCCACCTTCGTAGAACAGGTCCACGATCAGCTTCAGCTCGTGCAGCACTTCGTAATAGGCGATTTCCGGCTGGTAGCCAGCCTCGACCAGGGTTTCGAAACCGGCCTGCACCAGTGCCGAGGCACCGCCGCACAGCACCGCCTGCTCGCCGAACAGGTCGGTCTCGGTCTCTTCCTTGAACGTGGTCTTGATGATGTTGGCGCGTGCGCCGCCCAGCCCGCCGGCGTAGGCCAGGGCCAGCTGCTCGGCCTGGCCGCTCTTGTCCTGGTGCACGGCATAGATGCACGGCACGCCGCGGCCGATTTCATACTCGCGACGCACCAGCGCGCCCGGGCCCTTGGGCGCGACCAGCACCACGTCCAGGTCCTCGCGCGGGGTGATCATGCCGAAGTGCACGTTCAGGCCGTGGGCGAACAGCAGGCAGGCCCCCTGCTTCAGGTTCGGCGCCAGCACGTCGTTGTAGAGCTTCTTCTGCACCATGTCCGGGGTCAGTACCGCGACCAGGTCGGCATCGGCCACTGCCTCGGCCACGGGCTTGACGGTGAAGCCATCGGCCTGGGCCTTCGCCTCGGTCGGGCCACCCGGGCGCAGGCCCACGGTGACATCGAAGCCGGAATCACGCAGGTTCAGCGCATGGGCGCGGCCCTGGCTGCCGTAGCCGACCACGGTGATCTTGATCTGGGGCTTGTCGTTGCTGCTCATCGTGCTTGGGTCCTTGCTGGAGTCAAAAAAACAGCCGCGGCGTGGATTACGCAGCGGCTGTGTCGGGGGCATTGCGGGAAGCGCAGGCGCAGGCCACAGGCGCGCTGCCAGCGCCAGCGGGCTGCTGAGGTTTGGCGGCGGTGGTCATGGTGGGCTGGCTCATGGTTTCAACTGAAAGAAAGGCTGGAAATGAAAAACCCCGCACCGGGAGCGGGGCGGGGTTTTTGACTTGATCCTGACGTTGGGTGTCTACGCGTCAGAAAGCCCCGCACCTGTAGGTCCGGTAATAAGTAGGAGCACCACCAGCTGAGCGACCGCGGTGGTCACTGATGCAGGGGTCGGCAGGGGAATGTGGCGTTGCAGCATGGGTCGAGAGAACCATGGGCTTTGTTGCCCTGTCAAGCGATGCTGTGCCCGCTGTTGACCCGCTAGCAGCCGGTTGCCGGCCAGGCGTTGTGGCAGCGTGATCGTTACAGCGGTAACGGCCATCTGGTTGAATCTGAAACCAATGGTTTTCCCCGGTTTTGCGCATGAAAGCCCGCTGTGGCAGGTGCACGATGCCCGTATGGTCCGGCCAATCAGCCTCGGCCAGCGTGATAGGAATTGCGGCTGTTTGCCGGTAGTCCAGTGGGGAGTGGCCCCGCTTCGGAACCAGGGCAATGCAATGAGCAGTCTTGAACAATGGCCGACCGGATTGGATCGACTCTGGCAGCCTTCGGCTGGTGTAACGCCGTTACTGGGCCTGGTCACCCAGGAGGGAGTAGCCGCTGCGGCCAGGCCAAGGCTGCTGTATCGCAAGGGCAGCGGGCTGTTGAGCTATCTGGCGGTGGAAAGCTGCCGCCGGCATCGGCGCAGTGACCTGGCAGAGCTGTTCTGGCCCGACCTGCCTGCCAGCGCCGGGCTGACCAACCTGCGTCAGGTACTGTGCGATTTACGCCGCAGGCTGCTGCCGATCCTGGGCCCGGAGGTGCTGCAGATCGACCGCACGCATGTCCAGCTGCAGTTGACCTGGGGCCAGGCGCAGGTGGACCTGCAGATCATCGAGGCGGTGGCCATCGGCGAGCACAGCGCGCAGCTGCCTGCGATGGATTGGCTGCTGCACTGCGATGAGCTGCTGGCGGACTGGGATGTCGATGGCTGTCCGGCGTTTGACCAGTGGCTGGCTGGGCAGCGGCGCTGGTACCGGCAGTTGTGGCGGCGGGCGCTGGAGCGCCTGCGGGCGGTGGCCGAGCGCGGCCACGACTGGCGGCTGGCGCTGGAATGTGTGCGCTGCCAGATCCAGGTCGATCCCTGGGATGAACGCCTGCACCGGCAGCGCATGCAGCTGTACTGCGCGCTGGGCCAGGCCGAGCTCGCCCTGGCCAGTTACCAGAGCCTGGCCCAGCAGCTGGAGAAGGAACTGGGGGTGTTGCCCGACCCTGACACCGCGGTTCTGGCCCGCTGCATCCAGGCCACCGTCGTGTAAGCGTGGGCCGGCCACACAGGTGGCAGCGGGTGCCCGGATGCACAGGCAAAAAAAGCGCGCCATGCGGCGCGAATGCAGGATGTTTCGGGTTATTGGAATGCGTCGGCGAGAGAGAGATTTGCCTGCCGTCACCGCGGCCGTTGTCGGCTGCGATTAACAATGCCTAGGCTATCCTCCTGCGGCTGAAAACCCTTTGCTGTACATGCCGATGCTGTTTGCTGCCTCTGGCGCTTGCGCCAGCCTGTGTCCGTTGCCCGCTACCGGTCGATCCTGGCGATTGACGTGGAGTGCTGGGCAATGACTTCTGCGCTATCGGCAGTGGCCACTGCCATAGTGCTGCAGGTTGGCCGCTGCCGTGTCGAAACGGCGTCGCGTGAGATTACCGGGCCTTCCTCGCCGCGGGTTCGCCGGGTAACCCCCAAGGCAATGGCGGTATTGCGGCTGCTGGCAGTAGCCGGCGGGCAAGTGGTGACACGCGAGAGCCTGCTGGCCGGTGTCTGGCCCGATTCGGCACCGACCGATGACGTGCTGACCCAGGCCGTGACCCAGCTGCGCAAGGCTTTTGCCGCTGCCGATGGCAGTGAGCCCTATATCGAAACCATTGCGCGCAGCGGTTATCGGCTGCTGGTGCCGGTTGCGGTTATGTCCTTGCCGGCCACGCCAGACGCCCCGGAGCCGGGTCTGCGTCCGACCGAAGCCGGCTTCAGCGCGGAGCCGCCGCGCCGGCGTCGGCGGGTGCTGCGGCGTTGGTTGTTGATTGCGCTGGCGGTGGCGCTGGTGCTGGCGATCGCAATGCTGTCGTGGCTGTTGTGGCAGCAGCGCAGCCAGGCCCAGGCGGCCTCCAGCAACCCGCTGCCGGTACGCCCGTACCGGCTGTTGACCTCCAGCCTGGAAACCGAAACCCACCCCGCGCTGTCGCCAGCGGGCGACCAGCTGGCCTATACCGCGGTCAACAGCCAGCAGGAGCGCTCGCAGATCTTCGTGCGCAAGCGCTTGGCCAACAGTCCGCTGCATGCCCTGAGCGACACCCCGCTGCAGGCGCATGACCGCCTGCCCAGCTGGTCGCCGGATGGCAGCCAGATTGCGTTCGCGCGCTTTCATGCCGATGGCCGTTGCCAGTTGATGCTGGCCGCCGCCGATGGCCAGCAGCCACCGGTGGAGCTGCTGGACTGCTCGCCGGCAGAACTGCTCAGTTTTGATTTCAGCGCCGATGGCCGCACGCTGGTCATCGGCAGTTTTTCCGCCCAGCCCGGGCGGGCGGGGATTGCGTTGTTCCATATCGCCGAGCGCCGTTGGCAGCCGCTGGACTATCCGCGCCAGCCCGGTGACCTGGATTACAACCCGCGCATCTCGCCGGATGGGCGCTGGCTGGTGTTTGCGCGCAATCCGCAGCTGGGACGGCTGTACATGATGCCGGCCGGGGGCGGTGCACTGCAGCCACTGGACCCGGGCTTGATGCAGATCCGCGGGCTGAGCTGGCTCAGTGACAGCCGCCATATCGTGGTCGGTCGTCGGATCGGGATGGAGGCCCGGCTGCAGCAGCTGGACACCCGGCAGCCCGGTGTCTGGCGCGACCTCGGTGTGGAGGATGCGCAGCTGCCGGCTGCCGCACGCCAGGTGCCGATGCTGGCCTTCATGCAGCGGCGCGCGCAAACCGGACTGCTGCGGTATGGCCGCGACCAGCCGCCGCAGCGGATCTATCCCAGTGTCGGCCGCGAACTGGCACCGGCCCTGTCGGCCGATGGCCAGCAGCTGTTGCTGTTTTCCGACCGCAGTGGCGTCCCGGCGGTCTGGCAGGGACGTGGCGATGGCCGCGGTGCGCTGCGTCTGGTGGTCGGTGTGCAGCCCGATGTCAGGCAGCAGGCGGTCTGGGACCGGCAGGGCCAGCACGCCTTGTTGATCGGTCAGGACCAGGCGCAGCGCAGCGTGCTGTACGAGCTTTCCGGCGCCGGTACGGCGGTGCCGCTGCCGGTACCGGTGTCTTCGCAAATCCTGCAGGCTGCCTATACCGACAGCGCCAACCAGTTGCTGGTACTGGAACGTGCCGATGACCGCGGCCGGCTGCGGCTGTTTGACCGTGACCGCACGCCATGGCAGGAACTGGCCCGTCTGGATGGCGTCAGCCAGTTGCGTTGGGACCGCAGCCGTGGGCGGGTGCTGTTCACCCGTTTTGACCGTCCCGGTCTGTTTGCCTGGGATACCGCCAGCGGCCAGACCGCAGTGGTGAACACCCATTGGCCCACGCGCTGGCGCTACCGCAGCTGGGAGGTCTCTGCCGATGGCAGCATCTGGTACAGCCAGATCGCAGCGCACTGCCGCAACGCGCTGCGGCTGCTGAACCCCCAACCGCAGCAGCGTGACAGTGGCCAGGACCTGCGTTGCCTGGACCGCCGGCTGGCTGCCAGCTTCGGTGGCTTCAGCAGCGCTGAAGATGGTGCGTTGTTGATGGCCGTGGCTGAACGCGAGGGCGGGGATATCGGCCTGATGCCGTTGTTCGATACAGCTGAGGCTCAGCTTGAGTATTTCTCCAAGCGATTGATTCTGTAGGTAAATTTGCTTTCGTAAGTCTTTCGGCATGAATTTCGGAAAGACCTCGGCGGCCCTTCGTAGGACTTTCCTGACACTGCTGCACGAACTTGGCAAAACGAACGCCAAGTTTTTGTAAATGCGGTGATCTCATGCGAAAAATCATCTGGGCCGATCGCGGCCAAGTGCTCAATCCGGACAAGCTGGCGGAGGATGGCCAGGCGCCTGTCTGCATCGGCGCCTCGCGGCTGGGGACCGTGCAGGCCAGCGCGCATGCGATGACGGTGTGGATGCAGCTGCGCGGCAGCTCCTGGATCGAGTCCAAGGAAGGCAAGTTCCGCCTGCACGCCGGGCAGTGGATTGCCTTTGAGAAGGAGTCCCGGCCGATGATCCAATGTGGTCGCGAGGGCCTGGCCATTGGCCTGTGCCTGGATGCCGATGCGCTGCGCGCGTTGAGCCAGCTGGCCGACTGTGCGGTGTATGCCGGCCGCGGCACGATCAACCGCAGCGAGGCCCGGGTCGCCCTGCGGCTGTGGCGCAAGCTCGCCGACAGCGATGGTTCGGCGCTGGCCATGCGGCCGGTGCTGCTGCATCTGGCCTCGCTGCAAAGCGAACTGGGCGAGGTGGTGCAGCGTTGCCCGGGGCGTTCACGGCTGCGCAAGCGCCAGGTGTTCGGGCGCATGCAGCGCGCGCGGATGTACCTGGAAGGCAACAGCCACCGGGTGGTGCGCATCGGCGAACTGGCCGAGCTGACCAACTTCTCCTCCTGGTACCTGTCCAAGACTTTCCAGTCGCTGTACGAGGAAAGCCCGCAGTCGTTGTCGGCGCGCCTGCGCCTGGAGCGTGCGGCGCTGCTGCTGCGCGAGACCGACATGATGATTGGCGAGGTGGCCTCGGCCAGCGGCTTTGACAACTGCTGCAGTTTCGCCCGTGCCTTCCGGGCCAGATTCGGCACGTCGGCATCGCGCTATCGGGAAAGCTTGCTGGCTGATTCGGCAAAGCCAGCTGGTGCCTGGCGCAAAGTTGCCGCGTTCTCCTGATCGTAATGTGCAGGGCGGCGTTCATTGAGCGCCCTTTACGACTTGGAGAGAAACATGAAGTTGCGTAATTCTGCGATCCGGCTGGGCCTGCTGCCGGCCGGTATCGCCATGGCACTGGTACCCTCGCTGGCCAGCGCGCAAGACAGCGCCGCTGCCGGTGCCACCACCCTGGATCGCCTGGAAGTCACCGGTTCGCGCATCCGCGGGGCTGACATGGAAACCCAGCAGCCGATCCTGACCATGACCCGCGAAGCGCTGGAAAAGCAGGGTTTTGTCTCCGTCGCCGACGTGCTGCAGAACCTGACCTCGGCCGGTTCGCCGGCGATCTCGCGCTCCGATGCGCTGGCCTCGGGCGAGAACGTCGGTGGTTACTACATCGACCTGCGCAACCTGGGTGCCAACCGCACCCTGGTGCTGATGAACGGCAAGCGCTTGGGCGCCACCACCGGCGGCTACCAGGACCTGAGCCAGATCCCGATGTCGGCCATCGAGCGCATCGAGATCCTCAAGGACGGCGCTTCGGCCATCTACGGTTCCGATGCCATCGCCGGCGTGGTCAACGTGATCACCCGCAAGCGCTTTGACGGCGCCGAGGCCCAGGTCTATGTCGGCCAGTACGGCGAAGGCGACGGCGACACCACCCAGTATTCGTTCACCCTGGGTGCCGAGGGCGAGCGCGGTGGCGTCACCCTGTCGGCCGAGTATTCCAAGCAGGAGCCGGTGTTTGCCGGTGACCGCTGGTACTCCCGCTCCGGCAGCGCCGGCCCGGACTACCCGGGCGCCGGCTTCAGCCCGATCAGCCAGAACGGCTCGTTCTGTGATCCGTGCCTGCACCCGACCGCAAAGGCTGGTGAGCCGGGCTACGTCAACCCGAGCGATGTGCTCTGGTACACCCTGAGCGAAGGTGGTGATCCGTCCAACCGTGCCGACTACCGTCTGCACACCGCCGCGGACAACGCCAACTCCAACGAGCAGATGATGGTGTCCACCGGCATCGAGCGTAAGTCGTTGTATGTCAACGGCAACTACGACGTGACCGACGCCATCAGCTTCAATGCCGATGTGCTCTACAACGAGCGCACCACCGACCAGCAGATCGCCGGTTACCCGTACCAGTCGGAGGCCTTTGGCACCCCGCTGGCCGCCGACAGCGCCTTCAATGTCCTGGGCAAGGACATGGAGTTCCGTCGTCGTCTGTGGGAAATGCCGCGTACCACCGAAAGCAAGCTCAAGACCCTGCGCTTTGCGCCGAGCCTGTCGGGCTACTTCGACTTTGCCGGCCGCACCTTCGACTGGAACGTCGGGGCGATGTGGAACCGCAACGAGATCGCCAAGTCGGCACGTGGCGACATGTCGCTGCTGGCCTCCGAGCAGGCCCTGGGCACCTCGTTCATCGATGCCAATGGCGTGGCCCGTTGCGGCACCGCCGCCAGCCCGATCGCCGGCTGCTATGCCTGGAACCCGCTGCTGCCCTACGGCGTGGCCGGTGCCGGTTCGCTGGCTGACAAGGCCGTGCAGGACTTCCTGTTCCCGATCTACAACGATACTGGTGTGACCAAGACCACCAGCTTCACCGCTGACCTGTCCGGCTCGATCATGACCCTGCCGGCCGGCGACCTCGGTTTTGCCGTGGGCGTGGAGCACCGCAAGGAAGAAGGCAAGTTCATTCCCGATGCCTTCTCGCAGTCGGGCCTGTACACCGGCCTGGCCAGCACCACCACCTCCGGCGACTACAGCCTGGATGAGGTCTACCTGGAGCTGAACGTGCCGGTGCTGGCGGACCTGCCGTTCGCCAAGGAGCTGACCGTCAACATGGCCTCGCGCTATTCGGACTACAGCAACTTCGGTGACACCACCAACTCCAAGATCGGCTTCACCTGGCGCCCGATGGACGAGCTGCTGGTCCGCGGCACCTTTGCCGAAGGCTTCCGCGCCCCGTCGATCGACAACCTCTACGGCGGCACCGGTGCCAGCTTCGAGTCCTACACCGATCCGTGCTCGGTCGGCGTGCCCGGCTCGGTGGCCGGCAATGCGGCCTGCACCGCCGCCGGCGTGGCCCCGGACTACGTCCAGCTCGGCCAGGGCCTGGTGCCCTGCGAAGACTGGCCGTGCCAGACCCCGGACCAGTTCATCACCGGTTCCAACCCGGCACTGAAGCCGGAAACCTCCACCTCCAAGACCGTGGGTCTGGTGTGGAGCCCGCGCTGGGTCCAGGGCCTGGACGTGAGCCTGGACTGGTTCAACTACAAGATCGAGGACATGATCATCTCCGACAGCGTCGACCGCATCCTGCGCGACTGCTATGTACTGGGTGATGCCTCGCGTTGTGGTGCGGTCAGCCGTGCCGGTGATGGCCATATCAATGCCATGTTCTACGGCCTGGCCAACCTGGGCCAGATGGAAACCGAAGGCTACGACCTGGGCGTCAAGTACCGCCTGCCGGAAACCGCCTACGGCAATGTCAGCTTCGACTGGCAGACCACCTACGTGGCGACCTATGACCAGTCCAGCCAGAATGCTGCCGGTGAAGACATCATGGTCGGCTACGTCGGCAGCCCGGGCATCTTCCGCGTGCGCTCCAACCTGGGCGTGAACTGGAACCTGGGTGACTGGGCCGCCAGCTGGACCGCCCGCTACTACTCCTCGATGGCCGAAGCGTGCGTGCGCAACCGTCCGTGTACCGATGCGGACCGTTTTGCCAACGGTGAGGCTGCACCGCAGCGCAAGGTGGGTGCCAACACCTTCCACGACCTGCAGGTCAGCTACCAGGCACCGTGGAACGCAACCATCGCCCTGGGTGCCAACAACGTGTTCAACCACCGCGGTGCGATCATGTTCTCGGCCCCGAACTCGAACTTCCCGTACTACGGCGGGTTTGATATCGGTCGCTTCCTGTACATGAAGTACACCCAGCGCTTCTGATCGAACCGATCATCGGGTGTAAAGGAGGGTGGGCCGCAAGGCCCACCCTTTTTGCTGGCGCCGGTCCGGCCTGCCGTGCGGTCGGCGGCATAAAAAAACCGCGCCGGTGGCGCGGTTTTCAGCGGGAGGGGGCGGTGCTGGATCAGGCCGGCTGGGCCGCCAGTCCGAGCAGGTGATCGGCCTGTTGCTGCCATTGCGGCAGCTTGTCCAGCGCGCCGGTCTTTTGCAGGTAGTCCAGGTTGACCGGCTCCCTGCGGATGAGCCGGTTGGCCACGTGCACGGCCCCGGTCACCCAGAAGTTGCGGCTGTTGCTGCGCTCCGGTTCAAGTTGAAAGGCGACCGCTTCGATGATCGGCATCGGCAGCCCCCACAGGCCCAGCAGATAGGCACCGGCATCGGCGTGGCCCAGGGTCTGGTGCTGTTCGCTGCTCTGGTTCTGCTCGACCACCCCCGGCAGCAGCAGGCCGATATCGGCCAGCAGCGCGGCGGTGGCACCCAGCTCGGCACTGGAGCTGGGCAGCAGGCGTGAGGCCAGTCGGGCGGACATCATTGCGCGTTGCTGCAGCTGGGCGCGCTTTTCCTCGGAGATGATGCTGCTGGAAAACACTTCGCTGGCCAGCACCAGGTCACGCAGGGTGGCCAGGCCCAGACGGGTCACGGCGGTGCGCAGGTCGGTGATGGTGCGGCCGCTGTTGAAGAATACCGAATTGGACAGCTGCAGCACCTTGGCCGCGATCGCAGGATCGGTGGCCACCAGGTCGGCAATCTGGCCATTGTCGATGGCGTTGTCCTGTTCCAGGGCGGCGGTCAGGCTCAGGTACAGGCCCGGTGGCGAGGGCAGTTTTTCAATCCGCCCGATCGCATTGCGCAGCTGCGGGTTGTCCAGCAGCTCGCGCAGTTCTTCAATGCTGCTCAGGGCCTCGAGCAGGGCTTCGGGAGCAAGCGGGGAGGGCAGGAAGCGGTGGGCCAAGCCGATCAGGCGGGCCGACGGCGGCCGGCCGGCGTTGTGCTCGGACACCAGTGCAATCCGGATCGCTTCCGGCCGCAGCGTGCGGGCCTGCAGCAGCAGCATCGTCGGCGGCAGCCCGACCACATGGGGCGCCACGATCAGGGCATCAATAGGATGGCTGGCCAGTTCGGCGACGGCAGAATTGCCATCGCTGACGCGGGTGACTTCCCACTCGTCGCCCCAGGCATGGATGAACTCGGACAGTTCGGCCGGCAGTGCGGCTTCATCCCCTACAAGCAGAATATGAACGCTCTTCCCCTGCGGCTGCGCAAGATACAGCCATTAACCCCATAACTCTAACCAAAACAGGAGATCCGCTGCTGGGCGAACCCCCTGTTTTGTGATGCTGCGCACCTTGGAATCAGCGTGCGCTGGCGTGCGGTTCAGCCTTGGCCGTCAGCCTGGTAGCGCGCCAGGGCCTCGACCAGGATCTGCTTGGCTTCGGCGGCATCGCCCCAGCCCTCGACCTTGACCCACTTGCCCTTTTCCAGATCCTTGTAGTGTTCAAAGAAATGGGTGATGCGGTCCTTGATGCCCTGCTCGACGTCGCCCACGTCATTGATGTGGGCATAGTCCTTGAAGATCTTGGTCACCGGCACGGCGATCAGCTTCTCGTCCTGGCCGGCCTCGTCACTCATCTTCAGCACGCCGACCGGACGGCAACGCACCACCGAACCCGGGATCAGGCCGAACGGCAGCAGCACCAGCACGTCGGCCGGGTCGCCGTCACCGCACACGGTGTTGGAGACATAGCCGTAGTTGGCCGGATAGCGCATCGGGGTGGACAGGATGCGGTCAACGAACAGGACGTTGGAATCCTTGTCCACTTCGTACTTGACCGGCTCGGAGTCCTTGGCGATCTCGATGATGACGTTGATTTCTTCCGGCGGGTTCTTGCCGGGGGAGACGAGCTCCAGGCCCATGTGCGGCTCCAGTATCGGGATGAATAAAATTGGCCGCCAATTCTACGCTGGCCATTGCTGCGTTGCATCGCATGGTGCTTGCTGCGGTGTTCAGGTGCTGCGGTGAAAGCTGCCTGGCAGTCCCACTCCCCGGTGATGCCATGCGTGTGAACCCGTGCCTGACGTTGCTGATGATCAGTACCCTGCTGCTGGCCCCGGCCCTGGCGGCCCCGCCCGATACCGGGCGGCAACGTCCACCGTCGCGTCCGCAGGCCGACGGGGTATGGCATACGCTGCGTCAGATTCCCGAGGCCTGCGCCCGCCTGCAGGGCCGGTTTACCGGCCAGCCGGAGCGGCCGTACCAGCTGCAGGCGGTGGCAGGCAGTACGCACTGCCGGCGGCGGGCGGTCCTGTTGCCGTTGCAGCAGGGCGGCGAAGATCCCGGCCAGGGCTGGATGCTGGATGAGCGCATCATGGTGCCCTCGGCGGCCTGTCCTGGTCTGGCGGTGGAACTGAGGCTGTGGCGGCGCCAACCGGCTGACACAAGCCGGCCGCGCGATGCCCAGGGACGGGAGCGCATCTATCTGCAGCAGGCACGCGAGCAGTGGGCCCGGCAGCGCCTGGCCGGTTTGCCGCAGTGGCGCGCCTACTGGCAGCTGCAGGGCCGCTGTGGCTGAAAGTGCTGCCGCTGCCGGGACATGCCGGTAGCCTGGGCAAGCGCCGCAACAGGGTCATGCGCTAGACTGGCCGCCTTGCGGTGTTGGTTGTAACGCTGGTCTGATGGCCGCGCGCGCCGTATCTTTTCCCTCCCCCTGTTTATGGAGTGCGCATATGCGTTTGGTTCTGTTGGGCCCGCCCGGTTCTGGCAAAGGCACCCAGGCTGCCCGCCTGAAGGATGAACTGCAGATTCCCCATATCTCCACCGGCGACCTGCTGCGCGCCGAAGTGGCAGCCGGCAGTGAACTGGGTCTGCAGGCCAAGGAAGTGATGGCCCGCGGTGAACTGGTCTCTGACGAGATCCTGCTGGGGATGATCCGTTCGCGGCTGTCGCGCGAGGACGTGGCCAACGGCTTCATCCTTGATGGCTACCCGCGCAATGTGGCCCAGGCCAATGCACTGGAAGCCCTGCTGGCGTCGATCGGCCAGCCGTTGCAGGCGGTGGTCCAGCTGGATGTGGCCAACGAGCTGCTGGTCGAGCGGATCGCCGGCCGTGCCAAGGCTGAAGGTCGTGAAGACGACAACCCCGAATCGGTACGCAAGCGCCTGCAGGTCTACAGCGATTCCACCGCCCCGGTGATCGGCTTCTACGAAAGCCGCGGTGCGCTGGCCAAGGTCGATGGCGTGGGTACCCTGGATGAGGTGTTCGCGCGCATTCTGGCTGCGCTGGGCAAGTAAGCCGGCCGTGCCTGGATAAATAAAACCCCCGCCTTGCAGCGGGGGTTTTTTGTGCACAACACGGCAGCAGTAACGTGGGGAGACGTTGCAGTGCCGCGTATCAGCAGCCAGCTGGCTTGCTCAGAGCCGGGGCCGGTCTTCATCGGGGATGTGCCCAGGGGAGGGGCGTCATGAAGATCGGCCGGGCTGGCCGTGGAACAGTATCGATGGCACCAGCGGCAGCACCTATCGGTATTTGGCTCATCGGTTGTCAGGGTTTGCCTGACACCTGCCCTTGGCCTGGGCAATCGGTGACAATGCGCTGATGAGCACGATCCATATCCTCGGCATTGCCGGAACATTCATGGGCGGCGTGGCTGCGTTGGCACGCGAACTGGGCTACAGCGTGGAGGGCAGTGACCAGGCGGTCTATCCGCCGATGTCCACCCAGCTGGAGCAGCTGGGCATTGCACTGCGCCACGGCTACCTGCCTGAAAACATCGGCCCGGACTGTGCCAGCGTGGTGGTCGGCAACGCCCTGTCGCGCGGCAATCCGGCCGTTGAACACGTGCTGGACCAGGCGCTGGATTACACCTCCGGGGCGCAGTGGCTGGCGCAGAACGTGTTGCCCGGACGCACCACGATTGCCGTGGCCGGTACCCATGGCAAGACCACGACCACCTCGCTGCTGGCCTATCTGCTGGACCGTGCCGGGCAGGATCCGGGCTTTCTGATTGGCGGGGTGGTGCCCGATTTTGGCGTCTCGGCACGGCTGGGCACAGGCCCGGCCTTCGTGGTCGAGGCCGATGAGTACGACACCGCGTTTTTCGACAAGCGCAGCAAATTCGTACATTACCGCCCGCGGGTGGCCATCCTCAACAACCTGGAATATGACCACGCCGATATTTTCCCGGATCTGGCCGCCATCGAACGCCAGTTCCATCACCTGGTGCGGACTGTTCCGGGCAATGGCCGGCTGATCGTCAATGCCGCCGATGCCAACCTGGCCCGGGTGCTGGAGATGGGCTGCTGGACGCCGGTGGAACGCTTTGGTTTCCAGCCCGGGGTGGAGTGGCAGGCACAACTGCTGGCCGCTGACGGCAGCGCCTTTGCGGTGTTCCACAACCAGCAGTGCCTGGG
The DNA here is from genome assembly GCF_001431525.1 of Stenotrophomonas koreensis. Classification (GTDB taxonomy): domain Bacteria; phylum Pseudomonadota; class Gammaproteobacteria; order Xanthomonadales; family Xanthomonadaceae; genus Stenotrophomonas; species Stenotrophomonas koreensis. Next base: position 35,011 of record NZ_LDJH01000022.1, on the reverse strand, counting down.
CCAGGTGCACTGGTCGCTGCTGGGCAACCACAATGTCCTCAATGCGCTGGCGGCGTTGGCCGCGGTGCACGCCGTCGGTATCGACCCGGCCACGGTAATGCCTGAACTGGCAGGCTTTGGCGGTATCAAGCGGCGCCTGGAGGTGGTCGGCAAGGTCGATGGCATCACTGTCTATGACGACTTTGCCCACCATCCCACCGCCATCGCCACCACGCTGGCGGGGCTGCGCGCGCGGGTGGGCGATGCGCGGATCGTGGTGGCGATGGAGCCGCGCAGCAACTCGATGCGCCTGGGCGCACATGCGGCCGCGCTGGCGCCGTCGCTGCAGCTGGCCGATGCGGTGGTGTTCCTGCACCGTCCGGAGCTGGCCTGGGATGCGGCCGCGGTGATCAGCCAGGTGCGTGGCCAGGCCCGTGCGGTGGCCGACAGCGAACAGCTGCTGGACGTGCTGGCCGGGCAGGTCACTGCCGGCGACCACGTCGTGTTCATGTCCAATGGTGGTTTTGACAACGCACCACGCCGGTTGCTGGCGCGTCTGCAGGGTGGGTGCGGTTAAGCCCGGCGCTGGCCTGGGTGCTGCGTCAGGTGCGTGCCGGCGCTATGCTGGCACGCACATGCAACCGCTGATGTTCTAGCCATGGTTACCTCACAGACTGCGTTACCGCTGTTCCCTTTGCACGGGAACCTGTTGCCTGGCGCCGGAATCACCCTGCGTATCTTCGAACCCCGTTACCTGGACCTGCTGCGTCACTGCAGCCGTACCAACAGCACCTTCGGCATCTGCCTGATCCTGGATGGCGAGGAGGTCGGTGCGCCGGCGATGCCGGCCGGCTGGGGGGTAGAGGCCAGGATCGAGGATTTCGACACCGGCGCCGATGGCATGTTGTTGCTGCGGCTGCGCGGCGCACGCCGCTTCCAGGTCGAACAGGTCCAGGTCAGTGACAACGGCCTGGTGATCGGCCAGGTGCAGTGGTGCCCGCCGGACAGTGACGATGAGGTGCGGCCGGAGCATGCGCTGTTGTCGCTGCTGCTTGAGCGCATCATCGAGCAGGTCGGTGGCCCGTATGCCAAGGCCGGCAAGGAATTGTTCGAGCAGGCCGCGTGGGTTGGCTGGCGGTTGGCCGAGCTGTTGCCGCTGGAAGAGGGGCAGCGGCTGCAACTGCTGCAGCAGGATGATGTCCATCAGCGGCTCAGCCTGCTGCTGGGCTGGATTCCGGATTGACCCCGCTGCTGCCGCAGCTGCGCTTACCGCAGCGGGGCTGAGGCAGGTTCCGGCAGCAGCTGGGCGCGCAGCACCGGCACGCCGCTTTCCGGGTGATTTTCAATGGCTGGCTGCAGCGAATGCAGTGCCTGCTCGACGGCGCGGATGGCCGGCACCGGCCCCGGTACCGGGCGCCACAGCCCCACCAGGCCCCAATGTCGCTGGAAATGCAGGGTCTGGGCGGTGCCCAGCCACAGCGGTTGCGCCCCGGGTTGCAACACCACATCCGAGCGCCACAGGCGCAGGGCATACAGCTGGTCGGCACCGCTGGGCTTGAGCATCAGCAGCGATTCGACCCGGGTATCCAGGGTGGCCGGCAGCACCGGCACCTGGCTGGCCGCACTGTCGCTGTCGAGCATGTGCAGTGCCTGTTCCCAGCCGGCCTGCGGCTGGGCATGCCAGCCATCGGCCTGCAGCTGCTGGCGGATCTGCTCCAGGTCACCGGCCAGCTGCACATCCAGCGGCCAGCGCTGGTCATCATCAAATTCATTGCGCACCGCGGGCATCCGGCGCCATCCGTCCTGCTGCCAGGCACTGAGCGGAACCTGCTGGGCCGGCGGGCTGGCCGGTTCGAACTTGCCCAGCTTGGCCTCCAGGTTGCGCGGGGCGTAGAACAGCGCGGCGGCGAAAAAACCGCCGTAAAACAGCCAGCACACCGGGGTGATCCAGAACCCCCGGTTGAAGCGCCGACGATAGGCGATCCCCAGCACCAGCAGCCAGAACAGGCCGAACAGCATGCCGCCGAGGATGTCGCTGAGCCAGTGCGCGCCCAGATACAGGCGGGCAAAGCCAATCGTGGCGACAATCGCCCCGGACAGCAGGTACGGCCAGACCCGGTTGCGTCCGGGCAGCTCGCGGCCGATCAGTACGGCAAAGAAGCCGAAGGTGATCGTGGTCATGGTCACCGCAACGGACGGGAAACCGAAGCCACTGCTGGCCTCGGCCGGGCGCACCATGTCCACGGTGGCGGTGAGCAGTTCGGTCAGGGCCAGGCCAAAGGCCAGCGCCAGCAGCCAGTGCACCACCGCCATCCAGCGCCGCCGCCAGGCCAGGTAACCCATTCCCAGCGCGATGGCCGGCAGCAGCACCTGCCAGTCACCCAGCGAGGCCAGGGTGGTCATCGGGTAGTCGGCCAGCGGATTGCGCAGCGAGAGCATGGCCTGATGCACGGCCAGGTCCAGCTGCAGGGGTTCGCCGTGCGAAACCACGGTCATCAGCAGGGCAAAGCCGCCCCAGCCCAGCGCCAGCAGCATCACTGCCAGCACGGCCAGCGGCACCGCCTCGCGCCGCTGCGGATCAAGCACACCGACGGTGAACTGGCCCAGCAACGGGTGCCGCCCGGACCAGGCCAGCAGGGTGGCCAGCCAGCCATCCAGCCGCTCTGCCGACCAGCGGTAGGTGTACAGCACCAGCGCCCAGGCCAGGCCGAGCACGGTGGCCAGCGCCGCCAGCACCATCAGCAGGCGGCCGGCTACCGCGGCGACCGCCTCGTAGGCCTGGCCCAGGATCCAGCCCGGCAGCAGGAACAGCACCGCCCAGGAGACGGCGGCGATGACGCTGGCGCGCAGGTAGCTTTTCAGCGGCATGTTGGCCATGCCGGCCACCGCCGGCACAAACGGGCGGATGGCGCCGACATAGCGCGCGATCAGGATCGATTTGAACGCGTTGCGGCGGAACATCAGCTCGCCGCGTTCCAGCAGTTGCGGATGCTTGGAGAACGGCCAGACCGCACGCAGGCGGTCGCCCCAGCGGCGGCCGATCCAGTAGCTCAGGCCATCACCGGCCAGCGCGCCGAGGGTCGCGCACAGCACGGTGTAGGGTCCGGACAGCTCCCCCAGGCCGATCAGCACGCCAACGGCAATCAGCAGCGGCAGCGCCGGCACGATCGCGCCCAGCACAATGACCGAATCGCAAAACGCGATGGCGAAGACGACCACGCCGGCCAGTGCAGGGTTGGCCGCGATCCACGCCAGCAGCCCATCGATCCAGGAAGCATTCATCGAAAAATTATATCGGCGCCGGGCAAGCTTGCCTGTATTTTCCCACCTTCCCATTCAGCGATGAGCGCTGTCTACACTGCAGGCCATGTCCAGTAAACCAACCATCACCGCACTGAAGGCGGACAGTTTTGGCTGCATCCTGTTGGTGCAACAGGGGCAGCAGTGTTTCATCCGCCGCGATTTGAGCGTGACCCCAGGGTGGTTGCGGCTGCCGGCCTGGTGGCTGGCACGGCGCGAGGCACGCGCGCTGTCCGCGTTGGGCGACATGCCGGCCACGCCGCGCCTGCTGGCCTGGGACGGCACCCATCTGGAGCGCAGCTTCATGCACGGGGCGGCGATGTTCAAGGCGCCGCCGCGGGGCGATGTGGCGTATTTCCAGCAGGCACGCAGGCTGCTGCAGCAGCTGCACCGACGTGGCATCGCCCACAACGACCTGGCCAAGGAGGCCAACTGGCTGGTGCTGGCCGATGGCAGCCCCGGTCTGATCGACTTCCAGCTGGCGGTGGTCGGCCACCCGCGCTCGCGCTGGCTGCGGCTGCTGGCCCGTGAGGACCTGCGCCACCTGCTCAAGCACAAACGCACCTATTGCCCGCAGGCCCTGACCCCGGTGGAAAAGCGCCTGCTGCGGCGTCGCTCCTGGGTGCGCGAGCTGTGGTTTGCCACCGGCAAGCCGGTGTACCGCTTCATCACCCGCAAGCTGCTGCGCTGGGAGGACAACGAAGGCCGCGGCCCGCGCCAGTGAGCTGGCCGCCCACGCTCCCGGATCAATGGGAGAAGTGCTGCGGCAGCGCGTGGCCACAACGGTTGCAGTGGCTGGCTTCGTACTCGTGGCCTTCGTGGCCGCAGATGATGCAGCCGCGATCGTCACGGCGCCTGTTGCCGGCCTGCTGGCGGATGATGTCGCCGGCCAGTTCGGCGGTGTAGATGCCGGTGGGCACGGCCAGGATCGAGTAGCCGATCAGGATCAGCACCGAGGTGATGAAGCGGCCGATGGACGTGTGCGGCACCATGTCGCCATAGCCGACCGTGGCCATGGTCACGATCGCCCAGTACATGCTGCCGGGGATGGAGTGGAAACCGTGCTCGGGGCCTTCGATCACGTACATCAGCGCACCGGCGACCACGGTGATGGTCAACACGGTAAACAGGAACAGGATGATCTTGCGCCGGCTGCGCCACAGCGCACCGATCAGCACGCCGCCTTCATCGACGTAGCGGGTCAGCTTGAGGATGCGGAACAGCCGCAGCACGCGCAGGATGCGCACCGCCAGCAGCGCCTGTGCGCCGGGAATGAACAACGACAGGTAGGCCGGCAGGATCGACAGCAGGTCGATGATTCCCCAGACGCTGACCGCATAGCGCAGCGGCCGGCGCACCACCTTCAGGCGCAGCACGTACTCGGCAGTGAACAGCACGGTGAAGAACCATTCCACGCCATACAGCCAGCCGGAAAAGCGGGCATGGATCGCCTGCACGCTGTCGAGCATGATCACCAGCACGCTGGCCAGGATGGCCAGCACCAGCGCAATGTCGAAACGGCGCGAGGCCGGGGTGTCATGGCGGTGGATGATGTCGAACCAGCGCTTGCGCCAGCCGCTGTCACTGGCCGGGTTCAGCTGTGGGGTGGAGAAAAGTTTCATGGCCGGCATTGTGCCGCAGGGCGGGGAATGGGGGACAATGACACTTTCCCATCGGCCCCGTTACCGCCATGAATGCTGCTACTGACGCGCTGTTGTCCAAGTCCGCCTACTACCTGCCGGTGTATGCACCGCGCCAGCTGGTGCTCGAGCGTGGGCAGGGCGCGCGCGTCTGGGATGTGGAAGGGCGGGAGTTCATTGACCTGGCTGCCGGCATCGCGGTGTGCTCGCTGGGCCACAACGATGCCGACCTCAAGGCCGCGCTGCTGGCCCAGGCCGACAAGCTGTGGCACGTCTCCAACGTGTTCTACACCGAGCCGGCGCTGCGCCTGGCCGAGGAGCTGGTGACCGCCTCGAAGTTTGCGCAGCGGCTGTTCTTCTGCAATTCCGGCGCCGAGGCCAACGAGGTGGCGATCAAGCTGGTGCGCAAGTGGGCGGCCAATGCCGGCCGCGATGCGCACAAGCGCACCATCATCACCTGCCGTGGCAGCTTCCACGGCCGTACCCTGGGTACGGTGACCGCCACCGCCCAGCCCAAGTACCAGGCCGGTTACGAGCCGTTGCCCGGTGGCTTCCGCTACATCGACTTCAATGACGTGGCCCAGCTGGAACAAGCCATGGCTGCCGGCGACGTGGCCGCGGTGATGTTCGAACCGGTGCAGGGCGAGGGCGGTGTGGTGCCGGCCAGCGAGGCGTTCATGCGCCGTGCGCGTGAGCTGTGCGACGCGCACGATGCGCTGCTGGTGCTGGACGAGATCCAGGTCGGCATGGGCCGCAGCGGCCAGTTGTTTGCGCACTGGCACTGGGGCGTGACCCCGGACATCGTGACCCTGGCCAAGGCCTTGGGCTGTGGTTTCCCGATCGGCGCGATGCTGGCCGGGCCGAAGGTGGCCAGCGCCATGGGCGTGGGCTCGCACGGCACCACCTTCGGCGGCAACCCGCTGGCCACTGCCGTGGCACGTGCCGCGCTGGCCAAGCTGTCCAGTCCGGAAATCACCGCCAATGTCGCCCGTCAGTCGGCGGCACTGAAGGCCGGTCTTGAAGCCATCGGCACCGAGTTCGGGGTATTTGCCGAGGTGCGCGGCATGGGCCTGATGATCGGTGCACAGCTCAAGCCCGAATTCGTGGCCGATATCGGGGCACTGCAGAACCTGGCGGCCGAGCAGCAGGTGCTGATCCTGCAGGCCGGCACCAGCGTGCTGCGCTTTGTGCCAGCGTTGAACATCACCGACGAAGAACTGGCCGAAGGCCTCAAGCGGGTGCGTGCGGCGATTGCTGCCTACATGGCCGCGCGCTGAGCCGCGTATTGCCAGCAGATGGCAGATAGCAGGAAACCGCCGGCAAACCGGCGGTTTTTTGTTGCCTCCAGGCCAGATCAGCGCAGCAGGTGATGGCGCTTGAGTACCCGTCGCAAGGATTGCGCGTGGTGGGCGGTGTCGGCCATCAGGCCGGCACTGCGGGCGCCACGGACATTGGTGAACAGGTTGTCGATGAACAACGTGCGTGCCGGATCGGCTCCCAGTTGTGCGGTGGCCGCGGTGAAGCAGGCCGGGTCGGGCTTGTGCAGGCCCAATTGGCCGGCGGTGAGCACGCGTGTGCTGTCCAGCCCGGGCAGGTCCAGGGCCATGGCAATCGGGGCAGCCAGCGCTGCCGGATTGTTGCTCAGGATCGCCAGCGGGCAGACCGGGGCAATGCCCAGCAGCAGCTGGCGGCAATCGCGGCGCACCGTGGTGGCGGCCATGCGGGCGGCATGCCATTGCCCGGTGCTGATCGCGCAGTCCAGCCGCTGTTGCAGACGCTGCAGCACGGTGTCCAGTTGCTGTGGGTCACTGCCGGTGACCGCGTCGCGGCCCAGGGCAGCCAGCGCGCTGGCAATGCTGTCGGCATCCAGCGACAGGCTATGGGCCAGTGCCTGGTTGCGTGCGCGCGGGTTGAAATCGGCAAGGACATCATCGAAGTCCAGCAGCAGCAGGGCAGGGCGGATGAGCGGTGCAGTCATCGGCAAAAGTGTCGCAGGTATTAACGCATTGCGTGCAATCAGTGGTTGTCTTGGATGCGCTGTCTAGAATGCCTGTTCCCTGTTGCAAGGAGTGTTTCTTGAAACTGCTTTCTTCCCTGCTGGCACTTGCCGCCCTGGCCCTGGCGCCGTCTGCCTACGCACGCACTTGTGCGCTGAGCATCGACAGCAATGACCGCATGCAGTTCTCCACGGCCAGTTTGAATGTGCCTGGCGACTGCACCCAGGTCGAACTGACCCTGCGTCATACCGGTACCCGTCCGGTGGCGGTGATGGGCCACAACTGGGTACTGACCGAAACCAAGGATTTCACCGCGGTGGCGCAGGCCGGCATGCGCGCCAGCCTGGCCGACAACCATCTGCCCAAAAACGATGCGCGGGTGATTGCGGCCACGCCGATGATCGGTGGCGGGGCCACCACCCGGGTGCGCTTTGCCACCAGCAAGCTGAGCAAGGGCGGTGACTACACCTTCTTCTGCTCCTTCCCTGGGCACTGGGGAATGATGAAGGGCAAGCTGACCTTCGGTTGATCGCATCAGCATGCAGACAGACAAAAGGCCGGCATTGCCGGCCTTTTGCGTTGCCGCAGCGGGCAGGCAGCGATCAGCCGGCAGCGACCACCTTGAACGCCTCGCGCGCGGCGGCCAGGGTCGCCTCGATCACCTCGTCGGTGTGCGCGGCGGACACAAAACCGGCCTCGTAGGCCGACGGGGCCAGGAACACCCCGCGCTGAAGCATGGCGTGGAAGAAGCGGTTGAACGCGGCCACGTCACAGGCGGTGGCCTGGGCATAGGTTTCCACCTTCTCGTTGGTGAAGAACAGGCCGAACATCGCCCCGACCTGGTTGGTGGTCACCGCCACCCCGGCCTGCGCCGCGGCGGCTTCCAGACCGGCGCACAGGCGTGCGGTGGTGGCCGACAGGCGCTCGTGGAAGCCCGGCTCGCTGACCAGCTCCAGCATCGCCAGGCCGGCGGCCATGGCCACCGGGTTGCCGGACAGGGTGCCGGCCTGGTAGACCGGGCCGGCCGGAGCGATCTGGTTCATCAGCTCGGCCCGGCCGCCATAGGCGCCCACCGGCATGCCGCCGCCGATGATCTTGCCGAAGGTGGTCAGGTCCGGGGTGATGCCGTAGTGCGCCTGCGCGCCGCCCAGGGCGACACGGAAGCCGGTCATCACTTCGTCAAAGATCAGCAGCGCGCCGTACTGGCTGCACAGCGCACGCAGGTGCTGCAGGTAGCCGTCACGCGGCGGGATGCAGTTGGCATTGCCGACCACCGGCTCGATGATCAGCCCGGCAATCTCGCTGCCCTGCTGCGCAAACAGCGCGGTGGCGGCGTCAAAATCGTTGTAGGGCAGGGTCAGGGTCAGCTCGGACAGGCCGGCCGGCACGCCCGGCGAGGTCGGCACGCCCAGGGTCAGCATGCCGCTGCCGGCCTTGACCAGGAACGAATCGCCATGGCCGTGGTAGCAGCCTTCGAACTTGACGATCTTGCTGCGGCCGGTGGCGCCACGGGCCAGGCGGATTGCCGACAGCGTGGCCTCGGTGCCGGAGTTGACCATGCGCACCATCTCGCAGGACGGCACCAGCGCGGTGATGGTCTCGGCCATGGTCACCTCGGCCGGGCACGGCGCGCCGAAGGACAGGCCGTTGTCGATCGCCGCCGCCACCGCTGCGCGCACCTTCGGGTGGTTGTGGCCGACGATCATCGGGCCCCAGGAGCCGACGTAGTCGATGTAGGCATTGCCATCGACATCGTGCAGGTACGCACCATCGGCACGGGCGACGAAGAACGGCTCACCGCCGACCGACTTGAACGCGCGCACCGGTGAGTTGACACCCCCCGGCAGCAGCGTCTGGGCACGGGCGAACAGGGCGGAGGATTGGCTGTGGTTCATCGTTGGGCTTCCTTGAAGCAGGCTTGATAGGCGCGCAGGGCGGCAACCGGGTCAGGTGCGGCGTAGATGCCGCTGATCACCGCCAGCAGGTCGGCACCGGCAGCGACCAAGGCCCCGGCATTGTCCGGGGTCAGGCCGCCGATGGCCACCTGCGGCACGCCGAAGCGGTGGCCGTCGCGCAGCAGCTGTGGGTCGGCGCGGCGGGCCAGTGGTTTGGTGGTGGACGGGTAGAACGCGCCCCAGGCGATATAACTGGCGCCAGCCGCAACCGCACGCTCGGCCAGCGCCGGCTCGTTGTAGCAGGAGGCACCGATGATCGCTTCCGGGCCCAGGGCCGCACGGGCGGCGGCGATGTCGCCGTCATCCTCGCCCAGGTGCACGCCGGCCGCGCCGACGGCCACGGCCAGTTCCAGCTCGTCATTGATCAGCAGCGGCACCTGATGGCGGGTGCACAGTGCCTGCAGTGCGGTGGCCTGGGCCAGGCGCAGGGCGGCATCGGCGCGCTTGTTGCGGTACTGCAGCAGCGCGACCCCGGCGGCCAGCAGTGGCTCGGTGGCGGCCAGCAGGGCCTGGCTGTCGTTCTGGTCCGGGGTGATCAGGTACACGCCGGACATCACGGAAGTAGGGGTCATTGCTTGAGCTGTGCGGCGGGAAGGCAATAATGATCGCCCATTGCCCGCCAACGGTGGTTATCTGATGTCTGCATTGAACCTGGCGCCGTTGCAGCGCTGGATGTGTCTGGTCTGTGGCTTCATCTACAACGAGGCCGATGGCCTGCCCGAAGAGGGCATCGCGCCGGGCACGCGCTGGGCCGATGTGCCGGCGGACTGGTGCTGCCCGGACTGCGGCATGGGCAAGCAGGATTTTGAGATGTTCGTGCTCGACTGAGACTGCGTGCTAATGCATGCGTCCGCTGAAAACCGGCGCATTGCGCAGCAGTTGGCTGATTTTTTCGCTGTCCGGTGCCTGCGGTTCCCGCTGCAGGTAGGTGTCCAGGTCATGCCGGGCGGCGGCCAGGTGCCCCAGCTGCATATAGGCCAGGCCGCGATCGCGCAGCGCCGCGGTGTTGTCCGGCGCCAGCAGCAGCTGGCGGTCGGCGCAGCGTGCCACCTTGTCCCATTGCCCCTGCAGGTCCCAGCTGCGCTGCAGGTTGCGCAGCAGGCGCAGCACGATCCCGCGTACCGGCGAGGGCATCAGCAGGCGCACCAGCAGTTCTGCTTCCAGTGCCTGGCCGCCCAGGTGCTGGGCGGCGAGCTTTTCAATCTGCTCCAGCCCCAGGGGATGCCCGCCGTGGTAGGGGTCCATCGCCAGCAGCGCGTTATCGCCCAGGTCCAGTGCGGTGAGGAAATGGCCGGGGAAGGCGATGCCATGTACCGCCAGCCCCAGCCGGTTGGCCACTTCCATCTGCACGATCGCCAGCGCGATCGGGTTGCCACGACGCCTGGCCAGTACCTGTTGCAGGTGGTTGTTGTCGGCGGCGTAGTAATCATCGGCCGGGCCATAGCCCTGTTCCTGGAACAGGTAGCGGTTGATTGCCGCCATCTTCAATGGCAATGAGCCGATGCTGGCCACTTCGGTGGCCAGGGCATCGGCATGGGCCTGCAGCTGCGCCGCGCAGGCCTGCACATCCAGCCCGGGATATTCATCGGCAGCGACCCGCAGCACGGCGGCCAGCAGCGGCCATTGCGCATCATCGGTATCGGCCAATGTGCTCCAGTCAGGCAGTGACAGGCTCATTACGCTGTTAATCCGCAGTGGGAATGCCGGGCCCCAGTATCAGCCGGCTACCGTTTTGCAGGTGTAGACGCTGGGCATGGCCGGCATTGAGTTCAAGCACATAACGCGCCGGGCCTTCGCTGGGATAGGCCGGGCACTGGCTGGCCGGTGGGCAGGGCGGCACATTGCGCTGCTGGCTGACCAGGCGCAGGTCGTTGTCGAAATACAGGATGTCCAGCGCGATCTTGGTATTTTTCATCCAGTACGCCTGCCAGTCCTGGCGCTCATGGATGAACAGCATGCCGCGTCCGGCGGGCAGCTGGGTGCGGTACATCAGGCCCTGCGCGCGGCTGTGGTCATCGGTGGCCAGCTCGACCTCATAGCGCTGTCCGGCCAGTTCGACCCATGGCAACGATGTATTGCTGGCACAGGCCGGCAGCACGGTGGAGAGCAGGGCCAGCAGCAGGCTGGAGAGCAGGGCAGCTTTCATCGGGTCGGCTCGTCAAACGGATGGGGGACACCATCGGGCAAGCGTCGCTTATCCGTCAAGGCGGCGCAGGGACCCGGCCCGGGCAGGGGTGCTGCAGCGGCCATCCGCCCGCCGCCGCGGGAGCGGCCGGGCCTCTCCCTGGGTGCTGACATCGGGGATCACCTGGAAGGGGATCCGCAGCGGCGCGGCACCGGTGGCGATGGCCGCCTGCAAGGCGCCGAAATACAGCGTGTTGTTGCCGTAGCGCTGGTTGACCGCATCCAGCACCTGGTTGAGGGAGCGCCGCCGCCGTTGCTGCGGGTCGTCGAACAGCTCATCAGCGTGCATGCCGGCAGCCTCCAGGCCACTGAGGACCACCGCGATCGCCACCGGGCAATCGGCCTTGCCGAGCCTGTCGGGCAAGGGCGCGAGCAATTGCCAGAGCAGGTGCAGCAGCTGCTGGCTGTCATCGATGGCGGCAAACCGGCATTGCGCCTGCAGGCCCTGCTCGCGGCCGAGCAGGCGCACCGTCAGCTGCAGCTGGGTGGCCTTCCAGCCACCACGGCGCAGGCGCATCGCTGCCTTGGCCAACAATTTGCCGGCCACTGCGCGTGCGCCGGCCAGGCAGCGCAGCTCAGGGCCAAGCACATGCGAATGCCCGATCGAGCGGGTGGTGCTGTGCCTGAGCGGGCTGTCCACCCCGTGCAGGTCGGCCCAGAAGCGCTCGCCGCCGATGCCGCCCCAGATCGCCTTGAGCTGGCGCGGGCTGGCCGCGCACAGCTGTGCGGTGGTGTCGATCCCGGCGGCAAGCAGGCGCCGGTGCATCGACGGGCCGATGCCACACAGCTCGTTCAATGACAGTGGATGCAGCGCCTGCGGCAGGTCGTGCTGCTGCAGCACGGTCAGGCCGTCGGGCTTGTGCATGTCGGCGGCGGTCTTGGCCAGGAAGCGGTTGGGCGCGATGCCGATCGAGCAGGTCAGCGCGCTGCCATAGCGCTGGCGCAGGGCGTCCTTGATCTGCCCGGCAATCCGGCGCGCGGCGGCTTCGGAGCGTTCATTGAGCAGCAGCGGGCAGGCCACCTCGTCAATGGAAGCCGGCGTTTCATGCGGAATGCACTGGCCGATCAGCGCCATCAGCTCATGGTGCAGGGCGATGTAGCGCTCGGGACGGGCCAGCCTGAACACGATATCGGGACAGCGCTGGCGCGCCTCCCGCACCCCGGTGCCGGTCTTTACCCCGAAAGCCTTGGCCTGGTAGCTGGCAGCAATGCAGCAGGTGCCTTCACTGGCCACCGGGATCACCGCGACCGGGCGCCCGCGCAGGGCCGGTTCATCGAGCTGCTCGACCGAGGCGAAGTAGGAATTGAAGTCGACGAACAGGTAACGCAGGGTCATGGCAGCCACAGTCAGCGCAGCGGGAGGGCGCGGCTGACTGTGCGCGCAGCCCGTCTCAGCAACGGAGACGGGCCGCCGGGCTGGCGCTTACAGCACCTGCGGCGGGGTGCCGCCGACGATCACCACATCGGCCTTGCGCCGCGCGAACAGGCCCACGCAGACCACGCCGGGGATCTGGTTGAGCTCGCGCTCCAGTGCCACCGGGTCGGTGATGACCAGGTTGTGCACATCCAGGATCTGGTTGCCGTTGTCGGTGGTGGTGCCCATCCGCCAGACCGGCTGGCCGCCGGTGCGCTCCAGGATCTGCCGGGCCACCAGCGAGCGTGCCATCGGGATCACCTCCACCGGCAACGGGAACGTGCCCAGTACCGGCACCTGCTTGGACGGGTCGATGATGCAGACGAACTGCCGGGAGGCCTCGGCGATGATCTTTTCGCGGGTCAGCGCCGCGCCACCGCCCTTGATCAGATTCTTGTTGCCGTCGCACTCGTCGGCGCCGTCGACATACAGCTCCAGGGTGCCGGCATGGTTGAGCTCGATCACTTCGATGCCGTGCTTTTTCAGCTGAGCGGTGCTCTGCTCGGAACTGGACACCGCAGCCTTGATCGGGAACGGCAGCTTGGCCAGGCCATCGATGAAATACGCCACGGTTGAACCGGTGCCGACCCCGACGATCATGTCGCGTTGGACGTATTCCAGCGCCTTCTCGGCGGCCAGACGTTTGGCTTCGGACATTGCATCACCCCGTAATAAGGTTGGAAAGCAGTAAGGCCCGGCGGTGCTTGCCGGCCGGGCGGCGGGAATCATTTTTCCAGTGCGAGCAGATAGTCCCACTGCGCGGCGGTGACCGGGAACACCGACAGCCGGTTGCCGCGGGAGGTCAGCGGGAAGCCCTCGCCCAACGCATCGGCATGCTGCTTGATCTGCTCCAGCGCGATCACATCACCCAGCTTGCGCTCGAAGGCCACGTCCACCAGCATCCAGCGCGGGTTCTCGCGGCTGGCCTTGGGGTCGAAGTATTCCGAGTCCGGATCGAACTGGGTCTCATCCGGATAAGCCTCACTGGCCACCCGGGCAATGCCGACGATGCCGGGCACCTTGGCATTGGAGTGATAGAACAGGATGCCGTCACCGACGCGCATGCCATCGCGCATGAAGTTGCGTGCCTGGTAATTGCGTACGCCGTTCCACGGCTCGGTGCCGACGCGCTGCAGGTCGTCGATGGAAAACACGTCCGGTTCGGACTTCATCAGCCAGTAGCGGGTGCGGGAACTCATGGGGTGCGTGTTGCCAGATGGGTAGTGGAGGGAGTGCAGACCGCATCCAGCCGCACATCCCAGTCGGCAGCAGCCAGGGCGGCAACCTGCTGGCAATCAAAGGCGGCACCGACCAGCCACGGCGGCGCAGCGTGCTGGAGGCGGAAAGCGAAGCTGCGATCATACCAGCCGCCCCCCATTCCCAGCCGCTGGCAGTGGCGGTCAAAGCCCACCAGCGGGGTCACCACCAGTGCCATTGCCTGTGCCGGCAGCGCATCAGCCAGTGCAATGTCCGGTTCGGGAATGCCGTAGCGGTTGTGGGTCAGTGCCTGCCCGGGGCGCCAGGGCGCAAAGCGCAGGCTGTCGCCGGCCAGCAACGGCAGGCAGTAGGTCACCCCGGGCGGCAGCTGGGTCTGCCAGCGGTGCAGGGCGATTTCGCCATCGCCGGCCCAGTAGCCGGCCACCAGCCCCCGGGCGGGTGCAAACGGCAGCTGCAGCAGTTGCCCGGCCAGGGTTTCGGCGGCGGCCAGCCGGGTCGGTGCATCCAGTGCACGGCGCGCCTGGCGCAGCTGCGCACGCAGGGTTTTACGGTCCTCGGACATGGCCTGGCCATCGGATGGGGGCGATGATTGTCGCTGTGCCCGGGCGTTATCGCCAGCGCGGCGCGGGCGCTGGGTGAACGCGCTGCGCTGGCAGCGGAAAAAGAAACGGCACCTTGAAGGTGCCGTTGAAAAAGTTCTCCGCTGTGTCGATGCATGCGAAACGACCCTGAACCCGAGGTTCAAGTGGAGACGCTGAGGCCCCATCGGGCTTTCCGCTCGGAGGCGGACATGCACACCCGGTGCCGGCGCGTCCCCGGTGTCGTTCTTAAGGGACAAGGCGATATGTTTGCACATGCTGTCGGGCACGGCAGAGAACGCATCTGCAGTATACCGGTCACCGTGCACGCTGGGCAGCCGTTGGTCGGCCAATGCAGGTTCAACCAGGTGGCTGCGTTGTGCATGCGTTAGGCAAACGCGTGGTCTATGGTGCCTGGTCCAGTGCGTGATCCAGGCGCCGGTTCAATTCGGCCAGGGTCCGTTGCAGGTCACTTTCCTGCTGGCTGACCTGCTTGCGCAGCAGCAGCAGCTCGTGTGCCAGGTTCAAGGCGGTGAGCACGGCCACCCGGTCCACCGAGGCGGTGCGGTTGCCGCCGCGGATCTCGCGCATGCGCGCATCCAGGGTGCGCGCGGCTGCTTCCAGGCCGTCGCGTTCGGCCGGATCGACGCCAACGGTGTAATCACGGTCCAGGATGCGGATGGTGACCGGTGTGCTGCTTGCGCTCATGTGTTCTGTTCCAGCGAACGCAGCCGGCTGATCATGGCTTCCACCCGCGAACGGGCCATTTCGTTCTTGGCCAGCAGCTGGGCGCGTTCGACCATCAGTTGTTCCTGGGCAATGCGCAGGCTGCGGTTCTCCTCACCCAGACGGGTGTTGCGCTCAACCAGGGTCTGGACCCGCAAGGCCAGGGACTGCAGTTCGGCAACGGGATCAAAGGCAGGCATGGGCGCACGATAGGCAGGCAGGCGCCGGCCGGTCAAGCACCACAGGCATTGGCCCCAGTACACTGGCAGCCATGGCTGCAGCCGGAGGCTGTGGCGCCTGATCCCTACCCATAGGCAATGCAATGAACGAACTTCCCGATTTCACCGCCGTTTCCCAGCAGGCTGCGGCCCTGGACCTGGCCAGTACCCCGGCCGAACTGCATGGCGGGCTGTGCGGTTGGCTGGCCGCCGGTGGTGTTGATCGCAACGACTGGCTGGCTGCGGTACTGGCCGACCCCGCGCTGGGCGCGCCCGAAGCGGGCAGTGCGCTGGACCGCCTGCGCGCGGTAACGGCCGCGCAGCTGGAAGATCGTGATTTTGCCTTTGAACTGCTGCTCAGCCCGGCCAGTGCCAGCGTGCTGGAGCGCACCGGTGCGTTGTTTGACTGGTGCCGCGGTTTCCTTGGTGGCTTTGGCCTGGCCAGTGGCACCCGGCCGAGCCTGAGCGAGGAAGGGCAGGAGGCGCTGGAGGACATGGCGCGCCTGGCCGCCTCCAACAGCGAGGAATTCGAGGCCGGTGATGAAGACGAGGATGCGCTGGCCGAGATCGAGGAGTTCGTGCGCGTGGCGGTGCTGCTGCTGCACGGTGACTGTGTGATGGCCGTGCGCCATCGCAAAAGCCTGAACTGAGGTGGCGGATGTCCCTGCGTGTACTGACCGGCATCAGTGCCGGTGAATACCGGAGTCGCCGTCGCCAGCTGATGGACGCGGTGGGCAGTGATGGCATCATCGTGCTGCCGGCCGCGCCGGAGCGGGTGCGCAGCCATGACACCCATTACCCGTACCGGCAGGATTCAAACTTCCATTACCTGCTGGGTTTTGGCGAGCCGCAGGCGGTGCTGGTGATGCTGCCCGGGCGCCGGCATGGCGAGGTGATCGTGTTCTGCCGTGAGCGCGATGCCGAGCGCGAGATGTGGGACGGCCCGCGTGCCGGCACTGCCGGGGTGGTCTCGCTGTATGGCGCCGACGATGCCTATCCGATCGAGGACATCGACGAGATCCTGCCCGGCCTGCTGGAAGGGAGGTCGCGGGTGTACTACCCGTTTGGCTGTGATGCGCAGTTTGACCGCCAGCTGATGGGCTGGATCAACCAGGTCCGGGCACAGGTACGCCATGGGGCCCGACCGCCGCATGAGCTGGTCGAACTGGGCAGCTTGCTGCATGAGCAGCGGCTGTTCAAAAGCGATGCGGAAATTACGCTGATGCGCCACGCCGCCCGGCTCAGTGTGCAGGCCCATCGTGCGGCGATGGCAATGGTCCGTCCGGGCATGGCCGAGTATGTGCTGCAGGCGGAGATCGAGCGCGTGTTCCGCGCCAATGACGGCTGGCCGGCGTATGGCTCGATTGTCGGCGCCGGCAGCAATGCCTGTGTGCTGCACTATGTGGCCAACAATGCGGTTGCCGCCGATGGCGAACTGGTCTTGATCGATGCCGGTGCCGAATACCGTGGCTATGCCGCCGACATCACCCGCACCTTCCCGGTCAATGGCCGTTTCTCGCCCGAGCAGCGTCAGCTGTATGACTTGGTCGAACGGGCGCAGGCCGCGGCCATTGCCCTGGCCCGGCCGGGTACGCCATGGGATGCGCTGCATGCGGCCGCGGTGGAGGTGCTGGTCGATGGCCTGCTGTCGCTGGGGCTGCTGGAAGGCACCCATGCCGAGGTCCTGGCCAGCGGCAGTTACCGCCGTTTCTATCCGCACAAGAGTGGCCATTGGCTGGGCCTGGATGTGCACGATGTCGGCAGTTACCGGATCGAGGAGCAGAGCCGTCTGCTCGAGCCGGGCATGGTGTTCACGATCGAGCCGGGCCTGTACATCCGGCCCGACGACAAGGGCGTGGACGCGCGCTGGCGCGGCATCGGCATCCGCACCGAGGACAACCTGCTGATCACCGAGGCCGGGCACGAGAACCTGACCGGGGCACTGGAGCGCAGTGCCGAGGCGGTGGAGGGCTTCATCGCCGAGGCGAGGAGAGAGGCGAGGAACGAGTAACGAGTAACGCGGGAGGGGCCCGGTCGGCTTGTTTCTGCTGCCTGCCTGGCATGACAAAGGGCGCCCACTGGCGCCCTCTGTCACATCAGCACAATCGACAGCAAGAAGCAGCCAGGACAGTACCGACACCCGGCCACGCTTTCTCTCACTCCTCACTCCTCTCCACTCACTCCTTGCTTTCGGCGAAGATCGGCCGGGTCAGGTTGTCGGCCTGGTCGGCTGTGCACAGCACTTCGTCCTCGATGCGGATGCCGCCGTAGGGCTTGAAGAAGGCCACGCGATCCCAGTTCACGGCATCGGCCTGGCCGGCAGCGCGCAGGTCTTCCAGCAGCATGTCGATGAAGTACAGGCCCGGCTCGATGGTCACCACCATGCCCGGCTGCAGCACGCGGGTCATGCGCAGGTAGGGCTGGCCGGCCGGCCGTTCGATGAAACCGCCATGCTCACCTTGCGCAAAGCCGGCCACGTCATGCACCTGGGCGCCGATCGGGTGGCCGATGCCATGCGGGAAGAAGGCATTGCTGACCCCGGTGGCCAGCGCCGCCTCGGCACTGACGTTGATGATGTCGAAGTCCTTGAGGATCCCGGCCAGTGCCAGGTGGGCGTCCAGGTGCAGCTGGCGGTAGTCGAAGCCGGCGGTGACCTGTGCACACAGCTGCTGCTGGGCCGCATCGACCGCAGCGATCAGCGCCTGGAACTCCGCATGCCCGTCGGCGGCGTAGGTGCGGGTGATGTCGGCCGCATAGCCCCAGGCCGAGGCACCGGCGTCGATCAGGAAGCTGCGCGGGTTGGCCGGGCGCTGCTTGTCCAGCTCGGTGTAGTGCAGCACCGCGCCGTTTTCGTTGAGCGCGATGATGTTGCCGTAGGGCAGCTCGTTGGCATCCTGCTGCGCGGCCGCGCAGTAGGTCATGTGGATCTCGAACTCACTGGCCCCGGCGCGGAAGGCCGCTTCGGCGGCGCGATGGGCACGCACCGCCGGCACCTGCGCATGACGCATCAATGCAATTTCATACGGCGTCTTGAACGAGCGGTGCCAGTGCAGGTGGTCGATGACCGCGGCGGGGTTGTCCGGAGCAAAACCGCCCAGGGTGCTGTTGGCCTCGCCCAGCACCGCGCAGCGGGCTGGATCGGCCGGCAGCAGGGCCAGGGCCTGCTCCGGCTCGCGGATGATGTGGATGTCGAAATGCTCGACCCACCAGCCGCTGGGAGCGGCCGGCACCACGTGCCAGTAATCGCGCGGTTGGTTGAAGATCAGCTGCGGGCGCTTGCCCGGGGTGTAGACGATCCAGCTGTCCGGGACCCGGGTCAGCGGCAGCCAGTGCTTGAAATGCGGGTTGACCGCAAACGGATAGTCGCGGTCATCAAACACCTGGTAGTGCAGGCGGCCGGATGGAATGACCAGGTGGTCCCGTCCGGCACGCGTCAGCGCGGTATCGGCGCGCGCGGTCAGGGTGCGGAGGTGGTCGGCATACAGCGGGGCGGGATCGGGCAGGTGCATGGGCTTACATCCAGGAACGACAGCCTGTGATTGTGCACCGGACCTCCCGGTTGTGGTTGCCTCAGCTGGTCTGCCCGGTGCTGATCCACTGCCGCAGTGCCTCGCGATGGGTGGCGCTCAGGGTCAGGAACCGGAAGCCTGCCCAGTACTGCCCCGGTGCATGGGCCGGTTCGCGCCACAGCAGGTGCACGCCTACCTCGATGGCGACCTCGCGGCCATGTCGGTCGGGCACCGGGAAGCTGAGCTGGTACAGCGCATCGTCCACCAGCTCGGCATCGGAAAGGATCAGCATGCCGCTTTCAGAGACGTTGCCGAGCCGGCCGATGACCTGCTCGCGCATGCGGTCGGTGACCGGGACGTGCTCGGGGACGGCTCTGCGCGGGGCGCGCCGGGTATCTTCGATCATGCCGATTCCTTGTTGCCGCCGCGGCCGGCCAGTGAGCGCAGGGTGCGCAGGGTCGCCTGCCAGGCACGGTCGATCAGCCGGCCCTGGCTTTCATTGACCACCCGCAGTTGGCCCTGGGCCATCAGCCGGGCCAGGCTGTCCATGGTGTGTTCGGCCACCTTCTGCCCACGGGCGTTGACGAACAGGGCGTTGTCGGTGAGCTGGCTGAACCAGGACATGCGCAGGCGCCGGGTATCGCCCTGCTGGTTGATGTGGAAATCAAACCAGGTGCCGAAGGGCAGGCCGCGCAGCTGCTGGTAGCACGACTCCTCGCCGATGCTGCGTGGCGGCAGGGGGGGCTGCTGGGCGAGGTCTTCGTTACGCCCGCCCTGTTCGCCCAGGCGCGTGCGTGCCTGCAGCTTGGCGGTCAGCTCGGTGCGCGAGGTGGTGTCGTCCTCGCCGCCGGGGGTGGACAGGCGGCGGGCAATCGCGCCGGCCTCATCGGCGTGGTAGCCGACCTGGCCCAGGGCCTGTTCAAGTTGCCGGCCGAACTGGCTGTCGGCCTGGCTGCCGGCCGGCTGGGTGGTGAGGGCGACGATGCGTTCGGTGGCCGCGATCTGCTCGTTCCATTCGGGCGACTGCTCACCCTGGCGCAGCAGGGTGAGCATCAGCACATCGTTCCACGCCTGGCGCATCAGGTTCTGCACAAAGCGCGGCGGTGCCGGGGCCGTGCTGCAGGCCGCTTCAATGGTTTTTTCGGCCAGCCGACGGGCCGTTTCCAGCCGTTCCTTGCCGCGGGCGGCCTCGATGAAGCGGCGCTCGGACAGTTCGGCCTTGTGGACCGCGGTGCGGTAGTGGTTCTGGATTTCCTCGGTGGCCGCGGCGAAGACCTGCTCGTCGCCGTCGTATTCGCTGACCACCTTCTGCACGGTCTGGCCCAGCTTCTGCACCAGCACCGGGTCGATATCCTCGCTGCCCAGCCACAGCGCGCCGGATTCGGCCACGGCGTTGAGCAGCTCGCGCGCGGGGTGCTCGTCGCGGACGAAGAAGCCGGGGTCGGAAATCGCCGCGCGTACGAGCGGCAGCTGCAGTTGCGCCAGCAATTCGTTGGCGCTGGTGTCGCTGCGCATATGTGCCTGGATCTGCCGGTAGAGCAGGCCAAGCAGATCCATGGTGTCGTTGTCGCGCGGCGAGAGCTGCGCCTGCGGGCCATGTTCGGCGCGCGCCTGGGCCAGCAGGGCGTTGCGGATATCGTCGATGGAGCGGGTGGCACTGGCCGGCCGGTCGCCGGTCAGCCCCTGCAGCCGGGCCAGCAGGTTGCTGATCACCGGGCTGCTCAAGCCCGGGCTGCTGCCGGTGCTGGCCGCCGGGATGGCCGGTTCGGCGGCGGGATCTGCCGGTGCGGCGGAGCCGCTGCTGGCGCCGATGCCTGCCGTGGTGGTCGGCAGATGGCCGCCGTAGGCCTGGCGGGCGGCGCTGAGCATCTGCTGCAGGTCGGCCAGATCCTCATCGCTGACCGCTGCATTGAGGGCCTGTCCGGGCTGCATGGCCATCGCCGCCGACTCGCTGGCCACTTCCTGCAGGCTTTCACGCCAGGAGTTGCCGGTGCTTTGTCCTTGCCATTGGGTCAGTGGCCGCTCCGGGCCGGCCGGGCGGGTGCGGCGCTGCTCGCTGCGCTCGGCGGGAGTGCGGGCCGTAGCATCGCTGCTGGCCGGCGACGGCGCGCTGCCGCGCCTGCGGCCGGCCGGCCGGGGCAGGAAGGGCTGGTAGACCAATCCCGGCAACACGCCATGGCTGGCCAGCAGGCTGTTGGCGCGTTCCAGCAGTTCGGCCTGGCGTTCCAGCACCATCCGGCCGAAGGCCTTGTACAGCACCAGCGAGGCTTCTTCGCTGAGCTCCAGCGACTCGCTGGCCTGCGGCAGGCGCCGGCACAGCCAGTGCGGGGACAGCGGAACCTGCTCGATATCGTAGGCCGGGCGGCCGGCGAGCACGGCCATGCGCTGGGACAGCACATGCAGTGCGGTGGCGTGGCGTGGGGCCTCGCGGCGGGCCAGATCGCTCAGCAAGATGTCGCGATCAATCTGGATGTCCTGCACCAGCGACAGCTCGCCAGCCAGCGGCTTGCTCGAGGCAGTGTGGTTGGCGGCCGGTTCGTGCAGGCTGCACAGCGCCTGCCGGCAGACTGCCAGGTAATGACGGGCAAATGCCTCGCCCATCGGCATCACATGCCGGGCCTGGCTGAGCAGGTCCATCTGCAGCTGGCTGTTGCGGGAGACATCGGCATGCCGCATCAGGTCGCGTTCCAGCTCGACGATGGTCAGGGTGAGCGGGGTAAGCAGAATGCCCTGGGCGAGCTGCTGCAGCTCATCAAGCAGGGCGAGAACCTTGGCAGGCAACATTGTGGGTACATCCGGCGTGGGCAGTGTTCGCTGTGAACCGGCCATGGTGTGCATCCTGCGTTCCCCTGAATGGCAAACTTTAAACGTCTGAGCCGCGCGCTGCCAGTGGCGGCAGATGCCAGCGGGCAGGGCCGCCACCGCCGCCGCTACCGCCAGCGCTGCGCTCAGGCCAGAAACAGCTCGATCACGTCATTGGTAAAGCGCCGGCCCAGTTCGGTCGGCTGCCAGTGCCCATCGTTGCCGCTCAACCAGCCACGCGTGCTGGCCGTTGCCAATGCCGGGGCCAGCACTGCTGCGTCCAGCCCGGTGCGTGCGGAAAAATCCCGCTCACTGAAGCCTTCGTGCAGGCGCAGCAGGTTGAGCATGTACTCAAACGGCAGGCGCTCGGGGGTGATGATGTCATCGCCGCCGATGCTGGCCGGGGTGCCGGCAGTATCCATGAAAGTCTGTGGGTGCTTGACCTTCCAGCGGCGCAGGATCTGCTGCTGCGCCCCGGAGCTGATCTTGCCGTGGGCACCGGCGCCGATGCCCAGGTAGTCGCCAAAGCGCCAGTAGTTGAGGTTGTGCGCGCACTGGCGGCCGGGCCGGGCATAGGCGCTGACCTCGTACTGGGCGTAGCCGGCCTGCGCCAGCAGCGCCTGGCAGTGTTCCTGGATGTCCCAGGCCGCATCTTCATCCGGAATGCCCTTCGGCGGGCGGGCAAAGAAAATGGTGTTCGGTTCCAGCGTGAGCTGGTAGTGGCTGATGTGGGCCGGCTGCAGCGCAAAGGCGCGCTCAAGGTCATGCTCGGCCGCGGCCAGGTCCTGGCCGGGCAGGGCGTACATCAGGTCCAGGTTGATGTTGTCAAAGCCGGCATCCTGGGCCAGCTTGACTGCTGTTTCGGCCTGGGCGCTGTCGTGGATGCGGCCGAGTTTTTCCAGCGCCGCATCGTTGAAACTCTGGATGCCAAAGCTCAGCCGGTTCACCCCGGCTTTGAGATAGCCATCAAAACGGCCGTGCTCGGCGGTGCCCGGGTTGGTTTCCAGGGTCACTTCGGCACTGGGGGCAAAGCGCAAACGCGCGCTGGCCGCATCCAGGATGCGGGCGATGGCGTCGGGCGGAAACAGGCTCGGGGTGCCGCCGCCGAAGAACACGCTGTTGACCACCCGGCCCCAGACCAGTGGCAGGTCCTGGTCCAGGTCGGCGATCAGCGCATCGATATAGGCATCAAACGGCAGTGCGCCCTTGCCGGCATGCGAGTTGAAGTCGCAGTACGGGCACTTGCGCACGCACCAGGGCAGGTGGATGTACAGCGAAAGCGGCGGTGGAATCAGGCTGGCCATCTTGGCTCAGGCCCCGAGAAAGGCCGGCAGTGCCGGGATCAGCCGGGCCAGCGCCAGGCCGCGGTGGCTGACGGCGTTTTTCGCCTCCGGGCTGAGCTCGGCAGCCGACAGGCCGCTGGCCGGATCGCCGAAGACCGGGTCATAGCCAAAGCCGCCCGCACCGCGGGTGGCGGTCAGGATCTGCCCATGCCAGCGGCCCTGGGCGATCAGCGGATCCGGGTCCCCGGGATGCCGGACCACCACCAGGGTGCAGTGGAAGTGGGCAGCGCGCTGCTCGATGGGCAGCCCGTCCAGCTCGGCCAGCAGCTTGGCAATGTTGGCCGTATGGTCGCCGTGGCTGCCGGCATAGCGGGCCGAATACAGCCCCGGCGCGCCGCCCAGGGCGTCCACGCACAGCCCGGAGTCGTCTGCCAGCGCGGGCAGGCCGGTGAGCCGGGACGCATGGCGGGCCTTGAGCAGGGCGTTTTCGACAAAGCTCAGCCCGGTTTCCTCGGCGTCATCCACGCCCAGGCTGGCCTGGGAAACCACTTCGATCCCGGTCGGGGCCAGCAGACGATTGAATTCGGCCAGTTTGCCGGCATTGCCGCTGGCCAGGACGAGTTGTTTCATGGTGCAGGTTCCAGCAGGTCCCAGGTGTTGCCGTACAGGTCGGTGAAGATCGCCACCGTGCCGTGCGGCTCCTGCCGCGGTGCTTCGGTAAAGCGCACGCCACGGGCGGTCATCGCCGCATGGTCGCGGGCAAAGTCATCGGTGTGCAGGAAAAAGCCCACCCGGCCACCGGTCTGGTCGCCGATCCGCGATTGCTGGTTGACCGTGCTGGCCAGGGTCAGCACCAGGCCGGCCTGGCTGCCCACCGGCGCCACCACGACCCAGCGCTTGCCGGCACCGAGGGCGGTGTCGGCACGCAGCTCGAAGCCCAGCACCGTGGTGTACCAGGCGATGGCGCGGTCGTAGTCGTCCACCAGCAGGGTGGTCAGGGCCAGTTGCTGGCTCATGCGGCCAGCGCCGCCTGCTGGGCGGCGAGCAGCTCGCCGATGCCCTGCTCGGCCAGGACCAGCAGCGCATCGAGCTCGTCGCGCCGGAACGCATGGCCCTCGGCGGTGCCCTGCAGTTCGATGAAACCGCCGCCATCGTTCATCACCACGTTCATGTCGGTGTCGCAGTCGCTGTCCTCTGCGTAATCCAGGTCCAGCACCGGAACCCCGCGGTAGACGCCCACCGACACCGCCGCCACCGCGCCGATGATCGGGTTGCGCTTGATCTCGCGCTTGGCCAGCAGGGTGTTGACCGCATCGACCAGGGCGACATAGGCGCCGGTGATGGCCGCGGTGCGGGTACCGCCATCGGCCTGCAGCACGTCGCAGTCCAGGGTGATGGTGCGTTCGCCCAGCGCATTGCGGTCCACGCAGGCGCGCAGGCTGCGGCCGATCAGGCGCTGGATCTCCAGTGTGCGTCCGCCCTGCTTGCCACGCGCTGCTTCACGGTCGGTGCGGGTGTGGGTGGCGCGCGGCAGCATGCCGTACTCGGCCGTCACCCAGCCTTCGCCCTTGCCGCGCAGGAACCCCGGCACCTTGTTGTCGACACTGGCGGTGCACAGCACCCGGGTGTTGCCGAAGCTGACCAGGACCGAACCTTCGGCGTGGCAAGTGAAGGCGCGCTCGATGCGCACGTCGCGCAGCTGGGAGGCATCGCGGCCGGAGGGGCGGGAAAAGCTGGTCATGGGGTTACCGGAATCTGGCCAAAACAGGAGCGCAGACAGCACCAGGTGGCGGTCTGCGCGGCCGGCTAGGGTACCATCTGCCCTTTGAAGACATGGGGACCTGGCCATGATCCGTAGCATGACCGCCTGGGCCGGCGGCGAGCGCAGCACCGCATGGGGCACGCTGTCGTGTGAACTGCGCTCGGTGAACCACCGTTTCCTGGAAATCGGCCTGCGCCTGCCCGACGACCTGCGCGCGGCCGAAGCGGCGTTGCGCGAGCGCATCAGTGTCCGCTTGAACCGCGGCAAGATCGATGCGGTGCTGCGCCTGCGTGCGCCGGAAGGCAGCACCGCGCTGGCGATCAACCACGCCCTGGTCGAGCAGCTGGGTGATCTGGCCGGCCAGCTGCGTGAGCGTTTCCCGGCGATGACGGTGAGCCTGACCGAACTGCTGCAGTACCCGGGCGTGGTCAGGGGCGAGGCGGTGGATCCGCTGGCCCTGCAGACGCAGGCGCTGGCGCTGCTGGATGAGGTGCTCGATGGCTTCATCGCCGCGCGTGAGCGGGAAGGCGAAAAGCTGGCCGCCGCAATTGCCGAGCGTGTCGATGGCATTGAACGCATCGCCGGACAGGTGCGCGAGCTGATCCCGGCCATCCGTGAAGGCCAGCGCGCCAAGCTGGCGGCACGCCTGGCCGACCTGCCGCATCCGGTCGATCCGGGGCGGGCTGAAGCCGAACTGGTGCTGTGGCTGCAGAAGCTGGATGTGGATGAGGAGCTGGACCGCCTGGCCAGCCATATCACTGAAATCCGACGGGTGCTGCGATCGCGTGAGCCGGTGGGCCGGCGGCTGGATTTCCTGCTGCAGGAATTCAACCGCGAAGCCAATACCACCGGGTCAAAGTCGGTCGACAGCCGCACCTCCAATGCTGCCGTCGAGCTGAAGGTATTGATCGACCAGATCCGCGAACAAGTGCAAAACATCGAGTGAGGCCGCCCCGGTCGCACGCTCTTTCCACCTCATCGATACTCTTTCCCATGCGCGGAACTCTCTATATCGTCGCCGCACCCTCCGGTGCCGGTAAAAGCTCGCTGGTCAATGCCACCCTGGCGCGTGATCCGCAGATCAGCCTGTCCATCTCCTTTACCTCACGCGCGATGCGTCCGGGCGAGGTCAACGGCAAGCACTACCATTTTGTGTCGGCTGCCGAGTTCGAAGCGATGATCGCCGCCGGTGATTTCTTCGAGCACGCGCTGGTGCATGGCGACTGGAAGGGCACTGCGAGGCAGTCGGTGGAGCCGCAGCTGGCCGCCGGCAAGGACGTGCTGCTGGAAATCGACTGGCAGGGCGCACAGCAGGTCCGCGCCAAGGTGCCCGGTGCGGTCAGTGTGTTCATCCTGCCGCCGTCGCGTCAGGCGCTGGAAGACCGGATGCGCAAGCGCGGTCAGGACAGCGAGGCGGTAATCGCCCAGCGGATGGCTGCCGCGCGTGAGGAAATGTCGCACTTTGCCGAGTTCGACTACGTCATCGTCAACGAGGATTTCGACACCGCGGTGGAAGAGATGGGGTCGATTTTCCGGGCCAGCCGGCTGCGTTGCCAGGTGCAGCAGCAGCGGCATGCCGCCTTGACCGCTGCCCTGCTGCAGGATTGATCTAACCTGCTGATTCTTAAGAGGCGGTTCTCGGCCTGATTGCGTATTCAACGCCGGCCGGCGTACAATCGCCGCCTTATCCCTGACCAAAGAGTGCGGCCACCTCGGCTGCCGGGAGCTCGCATGGCCCGCATTACCGTAGAAGATTGTCTGGAAGTTGTTAACAACCGTTTCGAGCTGGTCATGATGGCCTCCAAGCGCGCCCGCCAGTTGGCCAACGGCGTGCAGGCGACGCTGGACAACAGCGAAAGCGACGACAAGCCGACGGTGCTGGCGCTGCGCGAGATTGCTGCGCGCAAGATCGACAACGCGCTGATCGACGAAGTCGAGAAGGCCGAGCGCGAACGCGCCGAGCGCGAAGCGCTGGAGCTGGCCGCCGCCGAGCTGGTGGCCGAAGAGGACATGAGCAAGAGCGACGACTGAGATCCGGTCGCCCTCGTGATTGCCGTACAACGGCCCGCCTGTGCGGGCCGTTGTTTTGTTTGCGCCCCGGTTTGCCGTCGTACGCGTGCTGACATAGTCTTCTGTCATGAATCCAGCTCCCGCCATTTCGCCCGTTGCCGACCACAATGGCGCCGTTCCCGACTACGTGCTGCAGCTCGAGCGCAGTGCGGGGTATCTGTCGCCTGAACATCTGCAGGTGGTGCGGCGGGCATGGGAGGTAGGGGCAGCGGCGCATGCCGGTCAGACCCGCAAGTCCGGCGAGCCCTACATCACCCATCCGGTGGCCGTGGCCGGGGTGCTGGCCGAGCTGGGACTGGATGTGGAAGCGCTGGTGGCGGCGATCCTGCACGACACCATCGAAGACACGCCGCTGACCCGCGAGCAGCTGGCCGCCCAGTTCGGGGAGGCGGTTGCCGACATCGTCGAGGGCGTGACCAAGCTGGACAAGCTCAAGTTCCGTGACCGCCAGGAGGCGGCGGCGGAGAGCTTCCGCAAGATGCTGCTGGCGATGTCGCGCGACCTGCGCGTGATCATGATCAAGCTGGCTGACCGCCTGCACAACATGCGTACGCTGGGTGCGCAGAGCACCGAGGCGCGGCAGCGCATCGCGCTGGAAACCCTGGAAATCTATGCGCCGATCGCCCAGCGCCTGGGCATGAACCTGGTCAAGAGCGAGCTGCAGAACCACGGCTTCAAGGCGCTGTACCCGTGGCGCCACGCGATCCTGGAAAAGCACATCCTGTCCCAGCCGGTGGTGCGCCGCGAGGCGATGGCCCAGGTCGAGGTGCAGCTGAGCCAGCGGTTGGCGCGCGAGGGCATCGAGCACCGGCTGATCAGCCGGATCAAGACTCCCTGGAGCATCTACAACAAGATGAACCAGGAGAACAAATCCTTCGACCAGGTCATGGATGTGTTCGGCTTCCGCCTGGTCGTGCGCGACGTGCCGACCTGCTACCACGCCCTGGGCGCGGTGCATGCCGCGTTCAAGCCGCTGGACGGGCGCTTCCGCGACTTCATCGCCATCCCCAAGGCCAACGGCTACCAGTCATTGCATACGGTGCTGTTCGGCCCCTACGGCTCGCCGATCGAGGTGCAGATCCGTACCGAGGAAATGGACCTGGTGGCCGAGCGCGGGATTGCTGCGCACTGGACCTACAAGTTCGGCGGCGAGGGCCCCAACAGTGCCCAGAGCCGTGCCCATGCCTGGATCAGTGACCTGGTCGAGTCGCAGCGTGCCGCCGGTTCGTCGCTGGAATTCCTGGACAACGTCAAGGTCGACCTGTTCCCGGACGAGGTCTACCTGTTCACCCCGAAGGGCAAGATCCTGGCGCTGCCGCGCAATGCCACCGCGCTGGATTTCGCCTATGCCGTGCATACCGATGTCGGCAACAAGGCGGTGGCCTGCCGGGTGGACAAGAAGCTGGTGCCGTTGCGTACCCGCCTGAGCAGCGGGCAGACGGTGGAGATCATCACCGCCCGTTCGGCCACGCCCAAGCCGCAGTGGCTGGAGTTCGTGGTTTCGTCCAAGGCGCGTACCGCGATCCGTCACCAGCTCAAGCAGCTCGAGCACGAGGATGCGGTGCAGCTGGGCCACCGCATGCTTGACCGTACCCTGGAGGCGATGGACAGCTCGATCGAGCGCCTGCCCAAGGGGCGCATGGACGCCTTCCTGGCCGAACACCGCTACCCACGGCTGGAGGCCTTCCTGGCCGATGTCGCGCTGGGCAACTGGATGCCGTTCCAGGCGGCCCAGGCATTGCTGGCCCATGCCGACCTGCGCGGGCCGGCCAGCCTGCGCAGCCAGGAAAAGATCCTGATCAGCGGCAGCGAGCGCGGCGTGGTGAGCTTTGCCAACTGCTGCCAGCCGATCCCGGGCGACGAGATCATGGGCTACCACACCGCCGGCAAGGGCATCGTGGTCCACCGCATGGATTGCCCGAACCTGGTCGAACTGCGCAAGACCCCGGACCGCTGGGTGCCGATCGGCTGGGATACCAGCGTGGTCGGTGATTACGACACCGCGCTGGTGGTGGCGGTGGAAAACGGCACCGGGGTGCTGGCCCAGCTGGCCGCTTCGATTGCGCAGAGCAAATCCAATATCGACCGGGTCGACTACCTGGACCGCGACGTCAATGCCGCGGTGCTGTGCTTCAACATCCAGGTCAGTGACCGCACCCATCTGGCCGAAGTCATGCGCCGGTTGCGGCGCTTGAGCGTGGTGCAGTCGGTACGCCGGCTGTAGCCAGCGGTAGCACTGCCGGTGGCGCATGGGATCGGTGTCGGCATTGGCTACAATGCCGCTTCCTTTTCGTAACCGGAGTGCCCCATGAGCCGCCAGATCATCAACACCGAGCACGCACCTGCTGCCATTGGCCCGTATTCGCAGGCGGTGCGGGTCGGCAACGTGGTGTATTTCTCCGGCCAGATTCCGCTGGATCCGGCCACCGGCAACGTCGTCGAAGGCGATATCACCGCGCAGGCCCGGCGCGCGTTTGACAACCTCAAGGCGGTGGCCGAGGCCGCCGGTGGCTCGCTGGAGCAGATCGTGCGCTGCGGCCTGTTCCTGACCGACCTGGGCCAGTTCGCCCAGGTCAATGCGGTGATGCAGGAATACTTCAGCGCGCCGTACCCGGCCCGTTCGACGATCGAGGTCTCCGGCCTGCCCAAGGGCGTGCTGTTCGAGGTCGAAGCGACGATGGTGCTCGAGTAACCGCGCCGCCGTGAACCGCAAACGGGTTCCTGCACCGGCCCTGGCAGTGGCCGGGCAGTCGCCGTTGACGGCGCTGTCCGGTGTCGGCCCGGCGGTTGCGCTCAAGCTTGCCGAGCGCGGGCTGGCCACCCTGCAGGACCTGTGGCTGCACCTGCCGCGCAGCTACGAGGACCGCACCCACATCACCCCGCTGGCGCAGCTGCGCAGCGGCATGGCGGCCCAGGTGGAAGGGCAGGTGGTGGCGGTGGAGCGTGGTTTCCGTGGCCGGCCGGTACTGAAGGTGGCCATCGAGGATGACACCGGTGGCCCGCTGGTGCTGCGTTTTTTCCATTTCCGTGCCGCGCAGGTGGCGCAGTTTGCCCACGGCGTGCGCGTGCGGGCCTTCGGTACCGCCAGGCCCGGCCCGACCGGGCTGGAGATCGTCCATCCCAGCTACCGGGTACTGACCGTTGGTGAGGATCCGGCGCTGGGCCAGACCCTGGATCCGGTCTATCCGCTGGTGGAAGGGGTAGGGCCGGCCACCATCCGCAAGCTGGTCGGGCAGGCGCTGGATCGTCTGCCACCGGAAGAGCAGCTGGATCTGGTGCCGCCGCAATGGCTGGCGCAGCTGGGCCTGCCATCGCTGCGCCAGGCCCTGCTGACCGTGCATCGACCGCACGCGGCGGCCGATCTGGCGGCACTGGCTGCCGGCCGCCATCCGGCGATCGCCCGTCTGGCCATCGAGGAACTGCTGGCCCATCACCTGAGCCTGCGCCGCCAGCGCATTGCCCTGCAGCGGCAGCAGGCTCCGGCCCTGGCTGGGCAGGGCGACGGCGTGGCGCGCCTGCTGGCGCAGCTGCCGTTTGTGTTGACTGCCGCGCAGCAGCGGGTGTTTGCCCAGATCCGTGCCGACCTGGCCAAGCCGCAGCCGATGCTGCGCCTGGTGCAGGGCGATGTCGGTTCGGGCAAGACCGTGGTCGCCGCGCTGGCGGCGATGCTGGCGGTGGAGGCCGGCTACCAGGTGGCGCTGGCCGCGCCGACCGAGCTGCTGGCCGAGCAGCACCTGGCCAACCTGCGTGGCTGGCTGGAGCCTCTGGGCATCACTGTCTGCTGGCTGGCCGGCAAGGTCACCGGCAAGGCGCGGGCAGCCAGCCTGGCGGCCATTGCCGATGGCTCGGCCCAGGTGGTGGTCGGTACCCATGCACTGATGCAGGATGCGGTGGTCTTCCATGACCTGGCCCTGGCCATCGTCGATGAGCAGCACCGCTTCGGCGTGCATCAACGTCTTGCCCTGCGTGACAAGGGCGCGCGTCCGGGCAGCGTGCCGCACCAGCTGGTGATGACGGCCACCCCGATCCCGCGCACGCTGGCAATGAGTGAATACGCCGACCTGGATGTCTCGGCGATTGACGAGCTGCCCCCCGGGCGCACCCCGGTGCAGACGGTGGTGCTCAGCAACGAGCGCCGCCAGGAGTTGATCGAGCGCATCCGCAGCGCCTGTGCGCAGGGTCGCCAGGCCTACTGGGTGTGTACCCTGATCGAGGAAAACGACGAACTGGAAGCCAGTGCCGCCGAGTCCATCCATTCCGCGCTGGCAGCGAGCCTGCCCGAGCTGCGGGTGGCGCTGGTGCACGGGCGGATGAAGGCGGCCGACAAGCAGGCCGCGATGGCCGCGTTCAAGGCCGGGCAGACCCAGCTGCTGGTGGCCACCACGGTGATCGAGGTCGGCGTGGATGTGCCCAATGCCTCGCTGATGGTGATCGAGAATGCCGAGCGCCTCGGGTTGGCCCAGCTGCACCAGCTGCGCGGCCGGGTCGGGCGTGGCAGTACGGCCTCCAGCTGCGTGCTGCTCTACCAGGGGCCGTTGTCGATGATGGCCAAGGAGCGGCTGGCCACCATGCGGCAGACCAACGATGGCTTTGTGATTGCCGAAAAGGACCTGGAGCTGCGTGGCCCGGGCGAGTTGCTGGGCACCCGGCAGACCGGCGTGGCGATGTTCCGGATTGCCGATCTGGCGCGTGACGCCCATCTGTTGCCGGCCGTGCATGCGCTGGCCGAGCGTCTGTTGGCCGAGCATCCGGCGCTGGCCGACCGGGTGATCAGTCGCTGGATCGGCTCGGCGGTGCGCTACGCCGCTGCCTGATGGCCGGACTTTGCGTTGGCGGCAGGCCGGTGGCAGACTCCCGTGCCGATTAAAGCGAAAGCATCATGACTGAAAAGATTCCGTTGCTGATTGATACCGACCCGGGTGTGGACGATGCACTGGCCTTGTTGATGGCCTTTGCCGACCCGCGCCATGACGTGGTGGGTCTGACCGTGGCCGCGGGCAATGTCGGTTTGCAGCACACGGTGCGCAATGCGCTGAAACTGTGCGAGGTGGCCGGGCGTCCGGAGGTTCCGGTGTTTGCCGGTGCGGCCGAGCCGCTGGTGCATCCGGCCGAGGATGCCGCTCATGTGCATGGCATCGATGGCTTTGGTGATGTGGACCTGCCTCCGGCAGCACAGGCGGCCAGTGCCGAGCATGCCGCGCTGGCGATCATCCGCCTGTCGCACGAACATGCCGGCAAGCTGTTCCTGGTTGCGCTGGGGCCGCTGACCAATGTGGCGTTGGCGCTGAAGCTGGATCCGAGCCTGCCGTCGCGGATCAAGCGGGTGCTGGTGATGGGCGGTGCATTCACCGCGCACGGCAACATCACGGCTGCGGCCGAGTTCAATATCGCGGTGGATCCGGAAGCGGCGCATATCGTCTTCAGTGCGTTTGCCCAGGTCGAAGTGGCCGACTGGGAAGCTACCCTGGCCCATGGCCTGCTGCACCGTGACGTCGAGCAGTGGCTTGCCGCCGATACCGACAGCGCGCGGTTTTACGAGCTCATTTCGCGCAAGACCCGGCTGTGGTCGGAAGATGGCCGTGGCGAGCGCTGGTTTGCCGCTGATGCATTGGCCATGGCCTGGGCGCTGGAGCCGGAAGCGGCCACCCGGGTGGAAGCGCGCCCGTTGCTGGTGGAAATGGCCGGGGTCCATACCCGCGGTGCCACCATCATCGACTGGAACCGGCAAACCGGTCGCGCCGACAACGCCCGGCTGTTGATCGGGTATGATCAGCAGCGTTTCGAGGCACGGGTGCGTCAGGCACTCGGCCTGAACTGAACCTGCGCAATGCGCTGGCTTGCTGTCATGGTGAGTCGGCGCTATAATGCCGCTCTTGCCCAGCAGCCCTCTTTTTTACAAGGTGCGAGCCCATGAAGGCCGATATCCATCCGAATTACCGCGCCGTCGTGTTCCACGA
This sequence comes from Stenotrophomonas koreensis, assembly GCF_001431525.1. Taxonomy (GTDB): domain Bacteria; phylum Pseudomonadota; class Gammaproteobacteria; order Xanthomonadales; family Xanthomonadaceae; genus Stenotrophomonas; species Stenotrophomonas koreensis. The sequence continues at coordinate 2,419 of NZ_LDJH01000022.1, read as the reverse complement.
CGTCACCTCTGACTTCAAGATCCTGACCCGTTCCACCATGGGTTCGAAAGAAACCATCAAGTGGGAAGACGGCGAAGAATATCCGCTGATCAAGGTCGAAATTTCCTCGGCTTCGCACCCGTTCTACACGGGCAAGCACAAGGTCATCGACACCAGCGGTCGTATCGACAAGTTCCAGAAGCGTTACGCTCGCTGATTCGGCGAACGTCGCCTGCGACGCTGCAACGGCCGCTGATGCGGCCGTTGTTGTTTCTGGCGGTTCGGGCCCGGCATTGCCGCAATTGATCGCAGTGATTGCCTGGCTGTATCGGCAACCTGCGCTGAAGCAGGGCGCTACGTCTTTAGTCACAGACGTACCTGCCGCCGTACCCGTCCGAACCGGCTGTGCGATAATGCCGTGATCCGCAGACCTGATGTCGGCGGACCAATTTTTCCGATGCTGCCCCACCCCCGCGTCGAGGGCGGCGACTTCCTATCAAAGGAGCGACCCCGTGTCCGATATCGATCAGGTCACGCTCAACGCCGGCGACAAGTCGGTTGTTTTGCCTGTCATCAAGCCGACCCTTGGCAACGATTGCGTCGAAATTTCGAAGCTGACCAAGGAAACCGGTCTTTTCACCTACGACTCCGGTTACACCGCTACCGCCAGCTGCAAGTCCGCCATCACCTATATCGACGGTGACAATGGCGTGCTGCTGTACCGCGGCTACCCGATCGAGCAGCTGTCGGAAAAGTCGACCTACACCGAAGTGGCCTATGCGCTGATCAACGGTGACCTGCCGACCGCCGAGCAGCTGGCTGCTTTCGAGGCCGAGCTGACCGCCGAAGCCGGCGTTGATGCCTCGATCAATGCACTGATCGCCTCCTTCGACAAGGACGCCCATCCGATGGCGATCCTGGCTGCCGCGATCGCGCAGCTGTCGGCCAAGTACCACAACAGCCTGGACCTGGCTGACGAAGGCCAGCGCCGCCAGGCTGCCATCCGTCTGATCGCCAAGGTTCCGACCCTGTCGGCGCTGATCTACCGCCATGGCAAGGGCCTGCCGGCCAACACCCCGGACCTGTCGCTGGGTTACGTTGCCCGCTTCCTGAAGCAGACCTTCGAGTCGGCTGATGGCCAGTACGAGATCAACCCGGACGTGGTCAAGGCGCTGGATCTGCTGTTCATCCTGCACGCCGACCACGAGCAGAACGCCTCGACTTCGACCGTGCGTCTGGTCGGTTCGACCGGTGCCAACCCGTACGCTTCGGTTGCCGCTGGCGTCACCGCGCTGTGGGGTCCGGCCCACGGCGGTGCCAACGAAGCCGTGCTGAAGATGCTGGAAGAAATCGGCAGCGCCGACAACGTCGAGTCGGCCGTGCTCAAGGCCAAGGACAAGACCTCCGGCTTCCGCCTGATGGGCTTCGGTCACCGCGTCTACAAGAACTTCGATCCGCGCGCCAAGGTCATTGGCGAGATGACCAAGAAGGTGCTGGGCCAGCTGGGCATCCAGGACCCGCTGCTCGACGTTGCCGTCAAGCTGGAACAGGCTGCGCTGAACGATGAGTACTTCGTTGCCCGCAAGCTGTACCCGAACGTCGACTTCTACAGCGGCATCATCTACAAGGCCCTGAACATTCCGACCGAACTGTTCACCGTGATGTTCGCGCTGGGCCGTACCTCCGGCTGGGTCTCGCATTGGCTGGAGCAGCAGGTCGATCCGGAAATGAAGATCGGCCGTCCGCGTCAGGTCTACACCGGCTCGCCGGTCCGCGACGTCAAGTAACACCCTGTCTGCGGGCATCGGTATGACTTGATGTGACAAAAAGCCCCGCGCAAGCGGGGCTTTTTGTTTGGTTCATCGCAGGATACCGGGGAAGGCTGCGCGGATTTTCAAGAAGAAATATTCCTGATCGCGGTACCCGTAGGCGCGGCGTTTGATGACCTTGATGGTGTTGTTGATGCCTTCCACGATGCTGGTGTTGAGCCGGTGCCGGCAGCGGGACAGGATTCCGTGCAGGTAAGCCTTGAGCTTGTGCGCGAAGTGCTCCAGGGCCGCAATGCCGCTGCCTTGGGCTTGTTCCAGCCAGTGATCCCAGGCCTTCCTGGCCCAGGATGGATGGCGGTAGAACCACAGCCGTTTGAGCTCGTCACGCATCAGATAGGTGGTCAGTAGCGGTTGGTTGGCCTGCAGCAGCTCGTCCAGTCGCACCCGCTGTGGGTGTTCAAGGTTGCGGCGATTGCGCAGCAGCAGCAAGCGTCTGGACTTGATCACCCGGCGCGCGGGCTTGTCCTGGCGAAGTGGATTGGCCTGATCCACGCGCACCCAGTCGATCACTTCGCGGCCGTACTTGGCCACGACATGGAACAGGTCGTAGACGACTTCGGCATTAGTACAGTGGACCTTGATCTCAAGCTCATAGGCGGTTGTAATGTCGA
>NZ_LDJH01000021.1 GCF_001431525.1 Stenotrophomonas koreensis | reverse complement strand
GCGTGCTGGCCCTGGCCAGCTTCTGGTGCGCGGCGCTGCTGCGCAAAGGGGCGGCGCAGCACCGAGCGGCAGGCAAGGTGTTCCTGGTGGCGATGGCGGTGATCGTTATCACCTCGCTGCCGATCACCCTGGAGTTTGCGCTGTACCGCCAGCGGCCGCTGTCTGCCCTGTTTCTGGCCTACCTGATGGCGCTGACCGCCAACGGGGTGTGGATGGCCTGGCGGGCGGTCACCGACAGGCGGGACTGGCGCGTGCTGGTGGCGCGGCCGGGCTGGTCACTGACGTTGTGGCCGCTGGCGCTGCTGGCCCTTGGCGTACTGGTGGGCGGGCTGCTCAACGGCCAGCCGTTGATGATCACGTTTTCATTGATCGGCCTGTGGGCCAGTACCCGCATGTGGCGGTTTGCACGGCGCGGACCGGTGCATGCCAACTGGGCGCTGCGCCAGCATTACCAGTCCATGCTCGGCGCCGGCATTGCCACCCACGTGGCGTTTCTGGGCATCGGCATGCGGCCGTTCTGGCGCTGGTTGCAGGCCCATACCGTGGTGCCGGCCACGCTGATCGAACTGTTCCCCTGGCTGGCACCGGTGCTGGTGGCGGTGGTGATCGGGCGCGTGCTCAACAAACGCTACGGCGGCAAGGCCGCCGCAGCGCTGCATTGAGGGGTGGGCTCAGAAGCGGTTGTCACCGTCCAGCAGGCGGCCCAGACCACCGAGCACCGAGCCTTCGCCACGGTCCTGGCCACCGCCCTGCGGAGCGGCAGCGAACACCCGGCCAGCCAGGCGCGAGAACGGCAGCGACTGCAGCCACACCTTGCCCGGGCCGGTCAGGGTGGCCAGGAACACTCCTTCGCCGCCGAAGATCATGCTCTTGATCCCAGGCACGCGCTTGACGTCCATGTCCACGCCGGCGGTGTAGGCCACCACGCAGCCGGTATCCACATCCAGGCGCTCGCCGGCACGCAACTCGCGCTCGACCACGCAGCCGCCGGCATGCACGAACACCCAGCCATCGCCTTCCAGCTTCTGCATGATGAAGCCTTCGCCGCCGAACAGGCCGGTCATCACCTTGCGCTGGAAATGCACCCCTACCTGCACGCCGCGGGCGCCGGCCAGGAAGCTGTCCTTCTGGCAGATCAGGGTGCCGCCGAGCTGGTCCAGCTTCATCGGGATCACCGTGCCCGGGTAGGGCGCGGCAAAGGCCACCCGTGCCTTGCCCGTGCCGGTATGGGTGTAGAGGGTGGCAAACAGGCTTTCACCGGTGATCACACGCTTGCCGGCGCTCAGCAGCTTGTCCATGAAGCCGCCACCGGCGCCTTCGTGGCGGCCGTCGCCGAACACGGTGTCCATCTGCACCGAGGCGTCCTTGAACATCAACGCGCCGGCTTCGGCAATCGCGCTCTCGCCGGGGTCCAGCTCGATTTCCACGAACTGCATTTCCTGGCCGTGGATGGCGAAGTCGATGTCGTCGTTGCGGCGGCCGGCAGCGGCGTGGTGGGTGCCGCTGGGCGCGGTGGCCGGCAGCGGCGGCATGCCGGGCAGGGCTGGCGGGCCACCGGCGCTGGCCAGTTCGGCGACCTGCGCCACCGGTGTCCAGCCGGTCATGCCGGCACGCCACACCTGGGCCTGCGGGTACTGGGCAGCGTGCTGGCGGGCGGTGGCGTCATCAAACGGGCCGAGGCGGTCGGCCTGGCCGGGAATATGGAAGTACCAGGTGCTCATGCGGGCGGGGTCCGTTGGCGGAAAGGCCCAGTGTAGAAGGGCCGGCGAGCGCTGCGGAAATGTGCGCCGCAAAGGGAAAATGAATGCGCGCGCGTTGCGGGTGCGGTGCTGTGCTGTGCTGCAACAATTTCGCCCTGTAAGGCACCGAAGGCCGGTGTCGTCCACAACCCGAAGGTTACTGACATGTCCATGTCGTCCCGCTCCGCCCACGTCCGCACCCCGGTCGTGCGTCCCCTCGTCGCCGCGCTGGCGGCCCTGATGCCGGCCATGGCCCTGGCCCAGGACAATGCCGCGCAGCAGGCGGCCACGCTGGACACCATCAGCGTCACCGCCGCGCGCAAGAGCGAGAACATCCAGGACGTGCCGGTCTCCATCAGCACCGTCAGCGGCGAGAAGCTGGACGCACTGGTCTCCGGCGGCACCGACATCCGTTTCCTGTCCGGCCGCGTGCCGAGCCTGAACATCGAATCGTCCTTCGGCCGTGCCTTCCCGCGCTTCTACATCCGCGGCTACGGCAACACCGATTTCCGCATGAACACCTCCCAGCCCGTGTCGCTGGTGTACGACGACATCGTGCAGGAAAACCCGATCCTGAAGGGCTTCCCGCTGTTTGACATCCAGCAGGTCGAAGTCCTGCGTGGCCCGCTGGGCTCGCTGTTCGGCCGCAACACCCCGGCCGGCGTGGTCAAGTTCGACTCGGTGCGCCCGTCGCAGGAGTTCGAAGGCTACGGCAAGGTCGGCTACGGCAGCGACAACCTGTGGAACGTGGAAGGCGCCGTCGGCGGCGCGCTGAGCGAGCGTTGGTCGGCACGCGCCTCGATGCTGTACCAGCGTCGCGACGACTGGGTGGAAAACACCGGTACCGGCCCGAACGATGGCCTGGAAGGCTATGACGAATCGGCCGCCCGCGTGCAGTTCCTCTATGAAGGCGAGGACTTCCAGGCCCTGCTCGGCGCCCACGCCCGCCGCCTCAACGGCACCGCACGCCTGTTCCGCGGCAACATCTTCAAGCCGGGCACCAACGACTTCGTCGAAGGCTTTGACGAGAACCGCATCGCCATCGACGGCCAGAACCACTCCGAACTGGAAAGCCAGGGTGCCAACGCCCGCCTGGTCTGGGACCTGGGCAGCTACCGCCTGCACTCGATCACCGGTTTCGAGACCCTGGAAACCTTCAGCGTCGGCGACATCGACGGCACCAACGAGTTCTACACCGCTGACGTGCCGTTTGCCTCGGAAACCGCCGACGGCATTCCGCACCACTCGCAGTTCACCCAGGAGTTCCGCATCGAGTCGCAGTACGGCGGCCCGCTGAACTGGCAGGCCGGCGTCTTCTACTTCAACGAAGACTATGACGTGGACAGCGTCAGCTACGACACCACCAATGGCTCGGTGCAGGATGGCTTCCAGCGCATCAACCAGGCCAATGACGCCTGGGCGGTGTTCGGCGGCATCAACTACCAGGCCAGCGACAAGCTGGAGCTGCGCGCCGGCCTGCGCTACACCGTTGACGAGAAGGACCTGGTGGTCAAGGACTACTGGAACACCGGTTTCTCGCCGTGCGTGCTGTCGGCCAAGTGCGACCTGGCCGGCCTGCTGGCTGCCCAGCAGCTGGCCTATGCCAATGGCGATGCAGTGGACCCGTTCCTGAGCGCCTCGACCAAGGACAAGAAGGTCAACTGGGACGCTTCGGCCACCTATGCGGTCAATGACGACGTCAATGTCTACGGCCGTGTGGCCACCGGCTTCCGTGGCAGCTCGATCCAGTCGGCCGGCGCCTTCAACGAAAAGACCGTGGCCAGCCCGGAAACCGTGCTGTCCTTCGAGCTGGGCATGAAGGCCGACCTGTGGGACAACCGCGCCCGCGTCAATGCCAGCGTCTTCCACTACGAGGTCAAGGACCAGCAGCTGACCGCCGTGGGCGGCGCCACCGGCAACGCCAACATCCTGCTCAATGCCGAAAAGAGCACCGGCAAGGGCTTTGAAGTGGACATCCAGGCCTGGCTGACCGACAACCTGCTGGTCACCCTGGGCAGCGGTTACAACCACACCGAGATCAAGGACGCCGACCTGAGCGTGGCACCGTGCATGTCCTGCACCGTGACCAACCCGGTCGATGCCAACGGCAAGGTGCTGATCAACGGCAACAGCCTGCCGCAGGCACCGAAGTGGACCCACAACCTGACCGCGCGCTGGTCCACCCCGGTGGGCGATGCCGGTGAGTTCTATGTGTTCACCGACTGGGCCTACCGCAGTGACGTGAATTTCTTCCTGTACGAGTCCAAGGAGTTCTCCGGCAAGTCGCTGACCGAAGGCGGCCTGCGCGTGGGCTACAGCTGGAACCAGGGGGACTACGACCTGGCCCTGTACGGCCGCAACATCACCAACCAGATCCGTGCCACCGGCGCGATCGACTTCAACAACCGCACCGGCTTCATCAATGAGCCGCGGCTGTTGGGCGTCGAGTTCAAGACCCGCTTCTGAGCCCTCCCGGGTCTGATCGGGCATCCACGAAGGGCGCGGGCAACCGCGCCCTTCGTCATTTCCGGGCGCTGGCCGTGGCGCGGGCGAGCATCGGACTGTGATCCATGCACGAATTCACAATGCGTAATGGACACAGAATCAGCTCGCACGGCCGCGCCGTGCCCGGGCGGCTGCGGTAGGGGAGTACGGTGGCCCGGCCAGACCGATCCATCAAGGGAGGGGATATGGCAATTGCGATGCAACGCCTGGCGTATGCCGGGCTGCTGGGAATGGGGCTGCTGCTGGCGGTACCGCAGGCACAGGCCAACCGCGGGGTGGCCTTCGTGCACGGCACCGGCAAGCAGACCGACGCGCTGAACAATTACTGGGAGCCGGCGATCGTCAACACCGTGCGCGCCGGGCTGCCCAACAGCGCCAACTACGTGGTGATCAACTGCGATTTTGAAAAGTACATGTGGACCAGCGAGGCGGCTGGTTGCCTGGCCACCCAGCTGACCAACTTCATCAATGCCCGTGGCATCACCTCGATGACGGTGATCACCCACTCCAACGGCGGCAATGTGATGCGCTGGATCCTGTCCAACCCGACCTGGGACAGCCGCTACCCGAACATCATTGCCAAGACCCGCAAGGTCAATGCCCTGGCCCCGTCCTCGGCCGGTACGCCGCTGGCCGATGCGGTGATGAACGGCAACACCTTCGAGCAGGCGCTGGGTTGGCTGCTGGGCTACAAGAGCGATGCGGTGCGCATGCAGCAGGTCAGCTGGATGGCCACCTACAACGCCAACAACCTGTATGGCACCAGTGGCCGTCCGGCCCTGCCCAAGCCGTTCCGCGCGGTGGTGGGCACCGACGTGGAGTCCTCGCCGTTCGACAACGACAGCTATTGCGGTGGCTATGCCTCCAATGTGGGCCTGGAAGCCACCCAGAACTGGCTGGCCTCCTGCTCCGACGGCTTCCTCAACTGCACCAGTCAGTCGGCGGCCGGCACGGTGTGGTTCCGCGACATCAACCGCACCCGCGACGGTGAGCCGTTGAGCCATGGCCAGAGCCGGCGCAACTGCTTCAACCTGGACACCATCCTGCGTGCCGACGTGAACCTGTGAGGAGCCAAGCGATGAAGACCCGATTGATGATCGCGCTGGCCCTGGCCGGTGCCAGCAGTGGTGCCTGGGCAGCAACGGCAGGCGTGTTTGAAAAGACCTTGCCGGTTCCCGCCGTGGCTGACCGGATTGCCGATGGCGTGGTCGCCGCGCCGCTGCCGCCTGGGCAATTTGAACGTGAGCCGGTGCAGTTTGCCTGGGCGCTGGACCCGGCTGAGCCGGTGTTGTCCGCCGCACCGGAGGTGATGGAAAGCCGCAGCTTCTGGCGCACGGTGGAGGCGGCCGAACTGCAGCGCGGGGTGGAGGTGGAGCTGTCCGCGCCCGGGGCGGTGATCCAGCTCAGCCCGGCCCCCGGGGCGCGTGCGCTGCCGGTCCAGGCCCTGCAGGTGCGTGATGCCGGCAACCGGGTCCAGGCCCGGCGTGCGTTTGACAGTGCGCAGCTGCAGCAGGCCGGCATGCCGGTGGCCGCCGGCAGCACCCTGCTCAAGCTGGAAGGCGGCGCCCCCGGCCGGCACCGTGTCCAGGCCGAGGGAGCCCAGGGCCGCTACGTGATGCAGGTGCTCGAACCGGACAGCCCGGTGGTGCTGCGTGCGCGCAGCGACCGCAGCGTGGCCCTGAGCGGTGGCCGGTTGGCGGTACAGCTGGACATGGATGGTGCGCAGACCGCGCCGGCCGCGCTGGCCTCCCGCCTGCTGCGGGCCCCGGTGGCCGGCCAGGGCCTGCTGGTGGCCCCGGACGGGCGCAACTGGGAGGTGCCGCTGCGGGCGCGCCGTGACGGCGGGCTGGAGGCGCTGGTCAACCTTCCCGGCGAGGGGAGTAGTGCACCGGGCCTGTGGGAGCTGCAGCTGTTCACCGAGCAGGCCGGGATCGCCCGCGATACCCGGCTGGCGTTCGCGGTGGCGCGGCCGACCGCGCGCATCGCCGGCAGCATCCGTGCCGCCAACCTGGCCGACCTGCGCTTCCCGCTGCAGGTCGGTGCGCCGGGGCGGTACGAGGTGCGTGCCACCCTGTTTGCCACCGGCAGTGATGGCCAGCTGCGTCCGGTGGCCCAGGGCCACAGCGCGGCCTGGTTCAACGCCGCCGGTGCCGGCCAGCTGCGGCTGTCCTTTGCCGGTGTCGCGTTGCCGGCCGGGTATGGCGCACCGTACGAGTTGCGCGAGGTCGAGCTGCACGACCAGAGCCGGATGGCGCCGATCGAGCGTCGCGCCCGCGCGCTGCGCTTCTGACCCAGCCACAGCACCCGCGGGACAGGACGGAGCCGGTGACCCCGGCTCCGTTTTTTTCAGTGCTGGTGGGCACCGGCCCGCTGTTTTTCCGGATCACGCCGGGGCTGGAAGCCAGGCTCAGGCCGACAGCGGCAGTACCTGTACCTGCAGCCGGCCGGCATGCTGGTACAGGTGCAGCGGAGCATCAAACGCGGTGGACAACGGCCCGTCCTGCAGCACCTGCGCGCGCGGGCCATCGGCGACGATGTGGCCGCCGCGCATCAGCAGCACCCGCTCGATTTCCGGGATCACCTCTTCGATGTGGTGGGTCACCAAGATCAGGGTGATGCCCTGCCGGGCCAGCTGCGACAGGGCATCGAGCAGCTGCTGGCGGGCCACCACATCCAGCCCGGTGGAGGGCTCATCCAGCAACAGCGCCTGTGGCTGGTTGACCAGCGCGCGTGCGATCAGCACCCGCCGCTGCTGCCCGGCCGAGAGCTCGGCATACGGCCGCTCGGCCAGTGCCTGCGCACCGACCTGGGCCAGTGCGGCCAGCGCGCGCTGGCGCATGTCCGGGCTGATTTTCTGGTGGCCGGGAACCACGTGGCTGGCAAAGAAGCCGGAAATCACCGCATCCAGCGCATTCAGGCCGTGCTGGTCGGCCAGGCTGTGTTCCAGGTCACCGCTGACGATGCCCAGCTGGTTGCGCAAGCGGTCCACCTGCCAACGGCTCTGGCCCAGCACCTGGACCGGCGGTTGGCCGTCGGCGCGTGCCAGCGGGTACAGCTCGCGGGTGATCAGCTTGATGAAGGAGGATTTGCCGCAGCCATTGGGGCCGAGCAGGGCGGTGTGCTGGCCCTGGGCGATGGCCAGGCTCAGGCCATGCAGCACGCGCACCTGGCCGCGGATGACATGGGCCTGATCGAGCTCGATCAACGGCACGCTTGCGGTGGTGGAAGCAGAGGGGCTCATGCGCAATTCCAGACAAAAACAAAACCGTCAGCGTGGCAACGCATGACAGGTGCAGTGTGGCGCGATAGCAACGAAGATGTCTCCCTCTGTGACCGGGCAAGGGTTATTTTTGTGCGCACGATCCCATCGATGGCCTGCCGCAAGGGCAACACCCCGGCCCGACTTGGCCTGCTGTGCCTGCTGGCCTGGCCGTGGTGGCTGCAGGCGCAGGACAGCGACGCCGGCGCGCAAGCGGCGGTGGAAACCACCGGTGGCTATCTGCAGCGCATGGACAGCGATGGCGATGGCCGCATCAGCCTGGCCGAATACCAGGCCTGGATGGGCTATGGCTTTACCCGGATGGACCGCGATGGCGATGGTCTGCTCAGTGCCGCCGAGCTGCCGGGTGGGCGCGGCAGGCCGATCACCCTGGCGGCGCATCAGGCACAGATCGCCCAGCGTTTTGCCCGCCAGGATGCCGATGGCGATGGTTTCTTGAGTGCGCGTGAACTGGCCGCGCCACCGCGCTGAGCCTGCGCCACCCAGCGCACTACAATCGCCGCCATGCCTGAATTGCCCGAAGTCGAAACCACCCGCCGTGGCCTGGCCCCGCACCTCACCGGTCGCCGCATCCATGGGGTGATCGCCCGCCGCGCCAACCTGCGCTGGCCCATTCCCGCCGACCTGCACGAACTGCTGGTCGGCCAGCCGGTGCTGGCGGTGCGCCGCCGGGCCAAGTACCTGCTGATCGATGTGCCCAGCGGCAGCGTGATCATCCACCTGGGCATGAGCGGCAGCCTGCGCGTGCTGCCTGGCGACACCCCGTTGCGCACCCACGACCATGTGGACATCTGCCTGGACAACGGTCACGTGCTGCGCCTGAACGACCCGCGCCGCTTCGGTGCGGTGCTCTGGCAGCCGGCCGGCACCACCCACGAGCTGCTGGCCGGGCTGGGTCCGGAGCCGCTGACCGACACCTTCGACGGCGACTACCTGTTTGAACGCAGCCGTGGCCGCAAGACGGCGGTGAAGGCGTTTGTGATGGACCAGGCGGTGGTGGTCGGGGTGGGCAACATCTACGCGGCCGAAAGCCTGTACCTGGCCGGCATCAGCCCGTTGCGCCCGGCGGGGGGCATCTCGCGGGCGCGCTATCTGCGCCTGGCCGGGCACATCAAGGACGTGCTGGCCTACTCGATCGAGCGCGGCGGCACCACCCTGCGCGATTTCATCAGCCCGGACGGCCTGCCGGGTTACTTCGAGCAGGAGCTGCTGGTGTACGGACGCGAAGGCGAACCCTGCCCGGGTTGCGGGCGCGCGCTCAAGCATGCAATGATCGGCCAGCGCGCCAGCGTCTGGTGCGGCCACTGCCAGCGTTGAACTGGCCCGGAGGTGTTGGACATGCTTTCGAAATGGCGTCTGTATCCGAGCAGTCTTGTGGCAGTAGCCATCGCTCTGCCGCTTGCCAGCCTGCTGGGCTCGGCGGCGGTGCTGGGCAGCGAATGGCAACATTTCGGTGTCCAGGCCGGGAGCTTGATCGTACTGGTGGCGGCCTGGCTGGTCGTCATCGCGGGGGCACCGGTGGCCTTGCTGATCGGGGCGCCGCTGTACGCACTGCTGGCCGGCAACGGGTATGCGCGCTGGTGGAGCGTGTTGCTGGTGGCCGTGCTGCCCTCGTTGCTGGTGGCCATGCTGGAGCCGTCTGTCGGTGCGGCGGCCATGTTGTTCGGGGCCCTCACCGCACTGCTGACCCACCTGCTGCACCGCCATACGCGACTGGGGCGGTGGGGGCTGGGCGCCACCACCCGCGCGACGGCACCGCCGGCCTGAGCACGGTGCGGGCTCAGGGATTACAGCGGCAAAACGTCCTGCATCGGTTCGATTCGGCCCTGGCCCTGGGTGACCTTCTTGAACTCGGCGCGAGATACCGAGACGTAGCGCTCGTTGCCGCCGATCTCCACCTGTGGCCCGTCCTGGACGGCGTGGCCCTGTTCGTCCACACGCACGTTCATGATGGCCTTCTTGCCGGAGTGGCAGATGGTCTTGATCTCCTGCATCTCGTCGGCCCAGGCCAGCAGGTACTGGCTGCCCTCGAACAGCTCGCCGCGGAAATCGGTACGCAGGCCGTAGCACAGCACCGGGATGCGCAGCTTGTCGACCACCTCGCTCAGCTGCCAGACCTGGGAGCGGGAGAGGAACTGCGCCTCGTCCACCAGCACGCAGCTGAGCTTGCCCAGCGCGGCAATGTCGCGCTCGATCAACTGTTCAAGGTCGGTCTCGTGCTGGAAGGCCACCGCATCGCTGCGCAGGCCGATGCGCGAAGCCACCACCCCGGCACCGGCACGGTCATCCAGACGCGGAGTGAGGATGGCCACCCGCATGCCACGTTCGCGGTAGTTGTGCGCGCTCTGCAGCAGGGTGGTGGATTTGCCGGCGTTCATCGCCGAGTAGTAGAAGTAGAGCTTGGCCATGGGCAGGGATTTTACCTCCTGCCGCACGGCTCTCACTGTTTTGTTTACGGGTGGGCGGGGGGCACCGGCGGCTGGGTCGGCGGCAGCACCGGTTCCAGCGAGGAGGCCGGCAGGTTCTGCGGCAGGCCGACATCGACCGTGCCCACCGGCACCTTTTCCCAGGTGGCATCCTGCCAGCGGTGGTATTCCACCGGGTCCCAGTATTTGGGCGCGTAGTATTCCGCGCCCTTGATGGTGCGCGACATACCGCCGGACTCGTACTGGATGTCCATGTTGCTGACCTGCGAGCCGGTGCGGCTGCCGGTCAGTTCCAGCTTGGCCCGGCGCAGTACCTCGGCCATGCGCGGCTTGGCCACCGCATCGCCGTATTCAGCAAACAGGTCGGCCTGAATGCGCTGCGAGCGCTGCCGCTGTTCGGCACTCAGGCCGGCGGCGAAACGCTCGCGCATTTCCACGAACATCGGGTAGCCGCGTTCGGCGGCCACCGTCATCCAGGCGTGGGCCAGGGCACGATCGGCCGGCATTTCCACGCCATGCCAGTACATTTCGGCCAGATACCCTTGCGCGGGCTTGTCGGCATAGCGGGCAGACTGGCGGAAATAGTCCATCGCGGTGCTGACTTCATGGCGATGCAGCGCATCCACCGCCCACTTGCGGTAGCGCAGGTCGGGGTGATGGTCCAGGAAGCCCGGGACGGCCATGACTCGCTGATCTGCCAGACTGGCCGACGGGCCAGATGCCAGTGCAGGCGACAGTGGCAAGGCAAGGCAAAGCAACAAAACTAAACGGCGCATCGTGACAGCCTGGGTGAAAGGGTGAACAGGGTAAAGAGCGGCTTGCAGGTTTGTAAAATGACAGCCCTCAGTTAATCGCCATGACAGTTGTCACGACAAGGGTGTCCATGCTCGACAAGCTCAATCCTCCCCAGCGTGCTGCCGTGCTCCATGCCCAGGGGCCGTTGCTGGTGCTGGCCGGTGCCGGCAGCGGCAAGACCCGTGTGATCGTGGAGAAGATTGCCTACCTGATTGAAACCGGGCGCTACAGCGCGCGGCGGGTGGCGGCCATCACCTTCACCAACAAGTCGGCCAAGGAAATGCGCGAACGCGTGGGCAAGCGCCTGCGTGGCGAGGTGGCCAACGAGGTCACCATCTGCACCTTCCATGCGCTGGGGCTGAAATTCCTGCAGATCGAGCATGCGGCGGTCGGACTGAAGCGCGGTTTTTCGATCTTCGATGCCGATGACGCCAAGGCGCAGATCAAGGACCTGTGCGGCGGGGCCAACGCCAAGCCCGATGACGTCGATGATGTGCTGAACCTGATCTCGCGGGCCAAGAATGCGGGCTTGTCGCCGGAGCAGGCGATGGCCGCGGCGCGCAGCAACCGTGAGATCAACGCGGCCCTGGTCTATGGCCTGTACCAGGCGCGCCTGACCGCCTTCAACGCGGTGGATTTTGACGACCTGATCCGCCTGCCGGTCCAGGTGCTGGAGGAAAACCCGGACATCGCCCTGGCCTGGCGCGAGCGCATCGGCTACCTGCTGGTGGACGAATGCCAGGACACCAACGATGCCCAGTACCGCCTGCTCAAGCAGCTGGCCGGCCCGGCCGGCAACTTCACCTGCGTCGGTGATGACGACCAGTCCATCTACGCCTGGCGCGGGGCCAACCCGGAGAACCTGCACAACATGGGGGTGGAATACCCCAACCTGCAGGTGATCAAGCTGGAGCAGAACTACCGCTGCTCCAACCGCGTGCTGCGCGCGGCCAATGCGCTGATCGCGCACAACCCGCACGAACACCTGAAGACGCTGTGGTCCGACCAGGCCGATGGCGAGCGCATCCGCGTATGGGAGTGCCGCAATTCCGAGCACGAGGCCGAGAAGGTCGCCGCCGAGATCCAGTTCCTGGGCAACAGCCGCGGCATCCCGTGGAGCGATTTCTGCATCCTGTTCCGTGGCAACTTCCAGAGCCGGCCGCTGGAAAAGGCGCTGCAGCTGGTCGGGGTGCCGTACCACCTGACCGGCGGCACGGTGTTTCTGGAGCGGCAGGAGGTCAAGGACACCCTGGCCTGGCTGCGCCTGCTGGTGAACCCGGATGACGACACCGCCTTCATGCGCGCAGTGCAGTCGCCCAAGCGCGATGTCGGCGCCGGCACCCTGGCCAAGCTGGCCGAGCTGGCCGCCGAAAAGGACATGCCGATGGCGCAGGCGGCCGAAAGCATGGGCGCACTGGCCCAGCTCACCCCGCGTGCGGCCAACAGCCTGAGCAAGTTCACCGACATCGTGCGCGCGCTGCGGCATGACATGCGCGAGCTGTCCTCGGCCGACCTGATCCGTCGCCTGGTCAAGGACTGCGGCCTGCTCACCGAGCTGCGCCACCAGGCCAAGGACGAGGCCGGCTACCAGCGCCGTGCCGCCAACCTGGAAGAACTGGCGCAGTGGTTCGAGCGCGGTCCGCGCGGGGCCAGCGCCGCCGACCTCGCCGCGCAGCTGGCGCTGCTCTCGCGCAATGACAAGGACGATGGCGGCAATGCGGTGCGGATGATGACCCTGCATGCCTCCAAGGGCCTGGAGTTCCCGTACGTGTTCATCGTCGGCTGCGAGGACGGCGTGCTGCCGCACCAGGTCAGCCTGGACGAGGGCAACCTGGAGGAGGAACGCCGCCTGCTGTACGTGGGCATCACCCGCGCCAAGATCCAGCTGTGGATGACCTACTCCAAGTTGACGCGCAAGTTCGGCGAACACATCCGGCTCAAGCCCAGCCGCTTCTTCGACGAAATTCCGGCAGCGGAAATGCAGCGCGACGGCGCCGACCCGGTCGCCGATGCCGCGCACAAGCAGGAACGCGCCAAGGCCGGCCTGGCGGCGATCCAGGCGTTGTTTGACGACTGAGCCCGGCGCCGGCAAGGCCATCATGGCCGAGACCGCCGGTTTCATTGCACGCGAGGTGCCGGCATCGGGCTATGTCAGCCTGCTGGCCGATGGCCAGGCCCATCGCCTGTACCAGCAGTTCGGCTTCCAGCTGACCGCGCCGGCCAGCGTGGGCATGGGGTTCAGCAAGACCACCGGCAGTCCCGACTGAGGGCGGGTGCCAAGGGTGGCGCGGCTGTCCGCTGCCGGCGTCAGCCGGCGACGGAGCGCATGTCGGCAACAAAAAACCGCGCCGGGCAAGGGCGCGGTTGCTGTGTTTCCTCGCTGCGGTCAGCGGCCGTTGCCGGCATCAGCCGAGGCGGACGTGGATTTCCTCCAGCTGCTGCTGCAGCTGCGCCAGCTGGGCTTCGAGCTCGGCCACGCGGGCTTCCAGCGCGCTGTTGTCGCTGCCGATCACCACCGGGGCCGTGCTGCGGGCGGCGGCGGCCAGCGCCTGCACATCGACCGGGCCGCAGAGCAGGTGCACGTAGCGGTCCTCGCGCTGGCCGGGGCCGCGCGGCAGCTGCAGGGCCAGGGCCGGTTCGCGGGTGCACAGGCGTTCAAGCTGGTGGCGTACTTCCTCGGCATCGGCAAAGCGGTGCAGGCGCTCGCTGCGTGCGAACAACTCGCCCACGGTCTGCGGCCCACGCAGCAGCAACAGCGCCAGCAGGGCGGTCTGTTGGCGGGTCAGGTTGAAGGTGCTGTCCAGCCGGTGCTCGTAGCGTTCGGCGCGGCTGGAGAACTGCTGCCGGGCCAGGCCCAGGCTTTCCAGCTCGCGCAGGGCGCGGTGAACCACGCCCTGTTCCAGCGCCATCAGCGGTTCGCGCGCGGTCTTCTGGTTGGCGGCGCTGAGCGCGGCATTGACGGTGAGCGGGTAGACATCCGGGGTGGTGGCCTGCTTTTCCACCAGGCAGCCGAGCACCCGGGCCTGGGCAGCATCGAGCACGGGCAGGGCGGGGGTCACATCTGACGCTGCCGAAGATATGGAGTGGGTTGACCTCGGAGATCCCCATATCATTACAAACCAATAAGATAGTGCTCAAGATACACATCACAAGACTGACGTCGACA
>NZ_LDJH01000020.1 GCF_001431525.1 Stenotrophomonas koreensis | reverse complement strand
ACGACCTGGCAAGCCCGATCCTTGGATCACCGGCACCAGGTGTTGACAAAGATGAAAATCCTGTCAAAATGTGCGGCTCGCTTCGGTGAAAGCTCTCGTAGCTACGTCAAAGCAGCAGATGCCAACCCCTTCAAAAAGGTGTTGACGGAAGCAAAAAGACCGCTATAATGGGCGGCTCGCTACGACGAAAGTCACCGCGAAACGGATTCGGCGCTGAGGCCAACATCCGAAGTTCTTTGAAAGTATGCGCAGGTTTCTTGTGAGGGTGTCTGCAGGTTGGATGACTGTCCATCTTGTAGATAGCCGATCAAGCAACATATTAATTGTTTTAAAGCAAGCGATACGTTGCCAGGTCAGCTTCTACTGCAAAAATATTTGTCCTCGGACATGTAGTTTTAAGTGAAGAGTTTGATCCTGGCTCAGAGTGAACGCTGGCGGTAGGCCTAACACATGCAAGTCGAACGGTAGCACAGAGGAGCTTGCTCCTTGGGTGACGAGTGGCGGACGGGTGAGGAATGCATCGGAATCTACTCTTTCGTGGGGGATAACGTAGGGAAACTTACGCTAATACCGCATACGACCTACGGGTGAAAGCAGGGGACCTTCGGGCCTTGCGCGATTGAATGAGCCGATGTCCGATTAGCTAGTTGGCGGGGTAATGGCCCACCAAGGCGACGATCGGTAGCTGGTCTGAGAGGATGATCAGCCACACTGGAACTGAGACACGGTCCAGACTCCTACGGGAGGCAGCAGTGGGGAATATTGGACAATGGGCGCAAGCCTGATCCAGCCATACCGCGTGGGTGAAGAAGGCCTTCGGGTTGTAAAGCCCTTTTGTTGGGAAAGAAAAGCAGCCGGCTAATACCCGGTTGTTCTGACGGTACCCAAAGAATAAGCACCGGCTAACTTCGTGCCAGCAGCCGCGGTAATACGAAGGGTGCAAGCGTTACTCGGAATTACTGGGCGTAAAGCGTGCGTAGGTGGTTGTTTAAGTCTGTCGTGAAAGCCCTGGGCTCAACCTGGGAACTGCGATGGAAACTGGGCGACTAGAGTGTGGTAGAGGGTAGCGGAATTCCTGGTGTAGCAGTGAAATGCGTAGATATCAGGAGGAACATCCATGGCGAAGGCAGCTACCTGGGCCAACACTGACACTGAGGCACGAAAGCGTGGGGAGCAAACAGGATTAGATACCCTGGTAGTCCACGCCCTAAACGATGCGAACTGGATGTTGGGTGCACTTTGGCACGCAGTATCGAAGCTAACGCGTTAAGTTCGCCGCCTGGGGAGTACGGTCGCAAGACTGAAACTCAAAGGAATTGACGGGGGCCCGCACAAGCGGTGGAGTATGTGGTTTAATTCGATGCAACGCGAAGAACCTTACCTGGCCTTGACATGCTGAGAACTTTCCAGAGATGGATTGGTGCCTTCGGGAACTCAGACACAGGTGCTGCATGGCTGTCGTCAGCTCGTGTCGTGAGATGTTGGGTTAAGTCCCGCAACGAGCGCAACCCTTGTCCTTAGTTGCCAGCACGTAATGGTGGGAACTCTAAGGAGACCGCCGGTGACAAACCGGAGGAAGGTGGGGATGACGTCAAGTCATCATGGCCCTTACGGCCAGGGCTACACACGTACTACAATGGTGGGGACAGAGGGCTGCAAACTCGCGAGAGTAAGCCAATCCCAGAAACCCCATCTCAGTCCGGATTGGAGTCTGCAACTCGACTCCATGAAGTCGGAATCGCTAGTAATCGCAGATCAGCACTGCTGCGGTGAATACGTTCCCGGGCCTTGTACACACCGCCCGTCACACCATGGGAGTTTGTTGCACCAGAAGCAGGTAGCTTAACCTTCGGGAGGGCGCTTGCCACGGTGTGGCCGATGACTGGGGTGAAGTCGTAACAAGGTAGCCGTATCGGAAGGTGCGGCTGGATCACCTCCTTTTGAGCAAGGCAGCAACAGCCTTGCAGACATCCTCACAAGCAACCTGCATTCAGAGATACGAAGCCAACAGGCTTCGTAAGTTGTCCCTGTTTATGGGGCCTTAGCTCAGCTGGGAGAGCACCTGCTTTGCAAGCAGGGGGTCGTCGGTTCGATCCCGACAGGCTCCACCACTAAGCTGTGACAGAACATTGGGTCTGTAGCTCAGGTGGTTAGAGCGCACCCCTGATAAGGGTGAGGTCGGTGGTTCGAGTCCTCCCAGACCCACCACTCTGAATGATTAGGCGCATACAAAGAATTCAATAGACATCAGCACTGTGGCTGGTATCTGTTCTTTTAAAACTTGTGACGTAGCGAGCGTTTGAGATGTCCAATCTTGACGTGTCGTGAGGCTAAGGCGAGAGACGTAAGTCTCTTTATTAATTGAGTCGTTATGTTCGTATCCAGGCTTTGTACCCCTGGATCAAATGTAGCCCAAGGCAACTTGCGGTTATATGGTCAAGCGAATAAGCGCACACGGTGGATGCCTTGGCGGTCAGAGGCGATGAAGGACGTGGCAGCCTGCGAAAAGTGCGGGGGAGCTGGCAACAAGCATTGATCCCGTAATGTCCGAATGGGGAAACCCACCGCTTTGAGCGGTATCCTGCAGTGAATACATAGCTGCTGGAAGCGAACCCGGTGAACTGAAATATCTAAGTAACCGGAGGAAAAGAAATCAACCGAGATTCCCTGAGTAGCGACGAGCGAACGGGGAACAGCCCTTAAGCTGGTTTGGTTTTAGAAGAACAACCTGGAAAGGTTGGCCATAGACGGTGATAGCCCGGTATTCGAAAAGGCCTTATCAGTGAAATCGAGTAGGGCGGGGCACGTGAAACCCTGTCTGAATATGGGGGGACCATCCTCCAAGGCTAAATACTACTGACCGACCGATAGTGAACCAGTACCGTGAGGGAAAGGCGAAAAGAACCCCGGAGAGGGGAGTGAAATAGATCCTGAAACCGTGTGCGTACAAGCAGTAGGAGCTCGAAAGAGTGACTGCGTACCTTTTGTATAATGGGTCAGCGACTTACTGTTCGTGGCAAGCTTAACCGTATAGGGGAGGCGAAGGGAAACCGAGTCTGATAAGGGCGCATAGTCGCGGGCAGTAGACCCGAAACCGGGTGATCTAGTCATGCCCAGGGTGAAGGTGCGGTAACACGCACTGGAGGCCCGAACCCACTCCCGTTGCAAAGGTAGGGGATGAGGTGTGATTAGGAGTGAAAAGCTAATCGAACCCGGAGATAGCTGGTTCTCCTCGAAAGCTATTTAGGTAGCGCCTCATATGTATCCTCTCGGGGGTAGAGCACTGTTATGGCTAGGGGGTCATCGCGACTTACCAAACCATTGCAAACTCCGAATACCGAGACGGACTGTATGGGAGACACACGGCGGGTGCTAACGTCCGTCGTGAAAAGGGAAACAACCCAGACCCACAGCTAAGGTCCCAAATTCAGTGCTAAGTGGAAAACCATGTGGAAAGGCACAGACAGCCAGGAGGTTGGCTTAGAAGCAGCCACCCTTTAAAGAAAGCGTAATAGCTCACTGGTCGAGTCGGTCTGCGGGGAAGATTTAACGGGGCTAAAGCACTGAACCGAAGCTTGGGGTGCATCACTTTGTGATGCGCGGTAGAGGAGCGTTCCGTAAGCCGTTGAAGGTGGATTGAGAAGTCTGCTGGAGGTATCGGAAGTGCGAATGCTGACATGAGTAACGATAATGCGGGTGAAAAACCCGCACGCCGAAAGCCCAAGGTTTCCTTGCGCAACGTTAATCGGCGCAGGGTGAGTCGGCCCCTAAGGCGAGGCAGAAATGCGTAGTCGATGGGAAGCAGGTTAATATTCCTGCACCTCGCGTAAGTGCGATGGAGGGACGGAGAAGGTTAGGTGTACCAGGCGTTGGTTGTCCTGGGGAAAGGCGGTAGGTTTGGATCTTTGGCAAATCCGGGATCCTTCAAGACCGAGCACCGAGACGAGTCATTAGACGAAGTCACTGATACCACGCTTCCAGGAAAAGCTCCTAAGCTTCAGCTTACGCAGACCGTACCGTAAACCGACACAGGTGGGTAGGATGAGAATTCTCAGGCGCTTGAGAGAACTCGGGTGAAGGAACTAGGCAACATGGCACCGTAACTTCGGGAGAAGGTGCACCACGACCGGTGGCCCATGCGGGTATAAGCTGGTGGTGGTCGAAGTGACCAGGCCGCTGCGACTGTTTATCAAAAACACAGCACTCTGCAAACACGAAAGTGGACGTATAGGGTGTGACGCCTGCCCGGTGCTGGAAGGTTAATTGATGGGGTCAGCCGCAAGGCGAAGCTCTTGATCGAAGCCCCAGTAAACGGCGGCCGTAACTATAACGGTCCTAAGGTAGCGAAATTCCTTGTCGGGTAAGTTCCGACCTGCACGAATGGCGTAACGACAGCGGCGCTGTCTCCACCCGAGACTCAGTGAAATTGAAATCGCTGTGAAGATGCAGCGTTCCCGTGGCAAGACGGAAAGACCCCGTGAACCTTTACTATAGCTTTACACTGAACGTTGAGTTCGTCTGTGTAGGATAGGTGGGAGGCTATGAAACTGTGGCGCCAGCTGCAGTGGAGCCATCCTTGAAATACCACCCTGTCGTGCTTGACGTTCTAACTGAGGTCCGTTATCCGGATCCAGGACCGTGTATGGTGGGTAGTTTGACTGGGGCGGTCTCCTCCTAAAGAGTAACGGAGGAGCTCGAAGGTACGCTCAGCGCGGTCGGACATCGCGCACTGTGTGCAAAGGCATAAGCGTGCTTGACTGCAAGATCGACGGATCAAGCAGGTAGGAAACTAGGACTTAGTGATCCGGTGGTTCTGTATGGAAGGGCCATCGCTCAACGGATAAAAGGTACTCCGGGGATAACAGGCTGATACCGCCCAAGAGTTCATATCGACGGCGGTGTTTGGCACCTCGATGTCGGCTCATCACATCCTGGGGCTGTAGTCGGTCCCAAGGGTATGGCTGTTCGCCATTTAAAGTGGTACGCGAGCTGGGTTCAGAACGTCGTGAGACAGTTCGGTCCCTATCTGCCATGGGCGTTGGAGATTTGAGAGGGGCTGCTCCTAGTACGAGAGGACCGGAGTGGACGAACCTCTGGTGTTCCGGTTGTCACGCCAGTGGCATTGCCGGGTAGCTATGTTCGGAAGCGATAACCGCTGAAAGCATCTAAGCGGGAAGCGCGCCTCAAGATGAGATCTCCCGGGGCACAAGCCCCCTGAAGGAACCATATA
>NZ_LDJH01000002.1 GCF_001431525.1 Stenotrophomonas koreensis | reverse complement strand
CACGCCAGCCGGCACTTCCGGCTCGGCCACGGCGTCGACCAGCGACGCTTCGCTGACCGCAGTGTCTTCCACCGGTTCCAGCCCGACGTCTGCCAGTTCGTGCGCCAGCACCGGTTCGGCGGCATCGAACGTGCCCGAGGCCAGTTCCGGCGCCTGGGCCGAGGCCAGCAACTCCTGCCCCGCTGCATTGACCATGGCATCAATGGCACTGAAATCGGGCAGTTGCAGCCCGCTGTCATCGATATACGCACTCATGTCGCCGACCACCAGGCTGGCGGAGTGGTCAACCACCAACGTATCGGCAAGCGGCTCGGCCGGCAGATCCGGCATGCCGGGCGGCACCTGCTCGCTTTCCCAGCCCTCGTCACTGCCGATCAGCGGATTGCGCGCTTCAGGCAACAGATCCACCTGGGCCTGCAGCTGCGCACTCAGTGCGCTGAAGCGGGGAATCAACGGATGCTCGGCCTGCAGCGCCTGCAGGGTCTGCGAAATGGCTTGCGCGGCACCGGAAAGCGCGGCAATGGCCGCCAGCGACGGCGCCTCGGCCGTGGCCAGCAGGCGCTTGACCAGGGATTCACCCGGCCCGGTTACCGCGGTGATTTCCGGCACCTCGGTCATGGCAAAGGCGCCACTCATGGTGTGCACGGCGCGCAGCAGGGACTCATCCACCGGCTGCGGCTGCCGCTCGCAGGCTGCCAGCCAGGCGTGCAGGGTGGCCAGATGGGTGGTGACCTCGGCCTGCAGGATATCCAGCAGCACGCTGTCGACCTGCGCCGGCGTGCCTTCCACCACGGTCAGCAGCGGCTCGGACTCCGGCTCCGGCACGGCGGCCGTTTCGACGGTATCGGCGGTATCGGCGCTGGCCGCCTGCGGGCGCGCAGCCGGGATGTAATGGATTTCCTCGCCAGCGGCGATGCGATCGGCAACCCCCTGGATCGCCATCAGGTCTGCAGTGACGATACTGCCAGCCTGCAGCGCGGCATACAGCTGCGGCAGCACTTCCTCCACGGCCAAGGTGACCATCGCCACCACGGCCGGGCTGGCCGGACGCAGGCCGTCGCGCACGCGGTTGAGCATGCTTTCGATGGCCCAGCTGAACTCACCCAGGGTGCGTGCACCGACCAGGCGGCCACTGCCCTTGAGGGTATGGAAGATCCGTCGCACCGGCAGCAGCAGTTCCGCCTGCCCCGGGTTTGCCGACCATGCCGGCAGCATCGAGCGCAGGTTGGCCAGTTCCTCGTCGAACTCCTCCAGGAACACCTCGCGGATTTCCAGGGTATCGGCGTCCACCAGCTGGCCGTTGTCCTGGAAACCATCCTGGTTGGGCACAGCTGGCACAGCGGGCGCGGCCGCCTCTGCCGGCGGGGCTGTGGCCACCCCGGCAGCAGGAAGGGCCAGCGCACTGTCATCGAGCGAGGAGAAAAACGCCGCTTCTTCGGCATTCCAGTCCAGGGCCTGCGGGATGATCACGCTGGCACCGGCATCCAGGGATACCTCGGTCTGGACACTTCCACTGTCGGCAACGGTCGGCAACACGGCCGTACGCAGTTCGTCCTCTACCGCCTGGCCACGGCCACTGTATGCCGGCGGTTCATCGCCCGGCTCCAGTGCCTGCAGGTCATCGACCAGCAATGCGCCATCCAGCGGCGCGATCGCCACCGGTTCGGAAAGCGGCGCTGCAGCATGCTCGGCCAGCAACGGATCAAAGTGCTGGAACTGGGCCTGACCGGTCAATGGCGGGGACAGCGCATCGGCGGTGGCCTCCAGTTCCAGCGGCAGGATGGCGAGCGGCTGCTCGGTTACAACGTCAAATTCTTCGCGTTCGGCATTGACCGGATCAAACGGGCTGTGGCTGTTGGGCGGCAGCTGGTTGGATGCGGCAAATACATACGGATAGTCGTCCGCCGGCGGCAACGCTGAAGCGGACACGACCACGCTGTCCTGGTCCGGCGCAGCAGCGGCACGCGGCATATCGGCTTCGGCTTCGGCTTCGGCTTCGGCTTCGGCTTCGGCTTCAGTTTCTGCTTCGGCAGGCAGTTGGGCGTCGCCTGCGGCAACGGCTTGCAGCCCGGTGTCGGCAGCCAGCCCACTGTCCAGTGCGGGCGCAACCACAGCCTCCGGCGCCAGCGACGACGCTGGCACCGTGGCGTCCTGCATCTCGGGCAGCGGCCAATAGCGCAGCGCCTGCAGCGAACTGCGGCTGATTTCAAGAATTTCGGCACCACCCGGGCGGCGCTCACGCACGCCTTCCAGGAAATACTCCAGCGAGGCCATTGCATCGGCCAGGGTATCGAGCTGGCGGCCACTGGGAACCCGCAGCCGGCCAATCAGTTCGGTCTGGATGTAGCGCTGGACGCCGGTGACGTACTGCGCCGGCTCGTCCATTTCCAGGATGCGCAGCGCACCGGCAACATCACCGAGCAGACGCGGCACATCGGCCAGCCGGGAGTGATCCCAGTTGGTCTCGATGAAGGCGACAAAATGCTCGCGCGCATGGGCAAAATTGGTGATCGCCTCGGCGGCCAGAACCTCCACCGTGCGCTGGGTCTCCAGCGCCGCGGGGTCTTCCTCACGCCGCCCCAACGAGCCGAGGCTGGCCACCTGCTCGTCCAGCGAGGCATCGACGTACAGCAGTGCGCCGGCAATCTCCAGCAACAGGTCTTCATCGATGTTGGATTGTTTTTCGACCACCTCGACCAGGGCCTTGCGCTGACCGAGCACCAGCTCGCGTGCGCCATCGAGCCCCATCATCGCCAGGGTATCGGCCACCGCACCGAGCTGGTTGACCTGGGCCTGCAGGGCCGAGGACGGTGCGCCTGTGCGCAGGTGCAGGTCCAGCGCATCCTTGATGCGCAGCAGCTCTTCCTTGACCACGCCGCCGACGGTGGACAACAGCTCGCGGTTGCGTCCGGCCAGCGAACCGCGCGCATGCTCCAGCTCCTCGGCGCTGATATCGGAGGCTTCCGGGCCAAAGGCCAGCAGAACGCTTTCGTTGAGCACGTCCGCGCCGCGTGCGGCACGGATTTCATTGAGCAGCGGCAGCAGCACGATCGGAATGTCGCGGTGGCCGTCCTGCAGGCGCTCCAGGTAATCCGGCAGCAGCACCGTGCCGCGCATCAGCACCGCACAGGCTTCTTCGGTATCGGCTACCGCGCCCTGGTGCACCGCGTGGGCAAGCAGCTCGAGCTCTTCGGCCACCAGTGCCGGCGCATACAGCTCGACCATGCGCAGGGTGCCCTGGACCTGATGCAACCAGGCCGCGGCCTGCAGCATCGGCTGGCCGTTGTCAGGCTCTTCCACATAGTCCTGGATCTGCTGGCGCATCTGCAGCAGCGTCTGGTCAAGCTCCGGCTTGACCCACCCCAGGGCAGCATGACTCATCGCCTCACGCGTACTCATGGCGGTGCTCCATCGGCAATGTGATGCCCGGCGCAGTGGCAGCCATGGGCAGGTTGAAAACAATACGGCTACGGCTCATTCTTCGTTTCCCTGATGCAACGGCCAGAGCCCGACTCATGCCGGCAGCTTGAAGTCGGCCACAGAGCGACGCAGGTCCGCAGCCAGCTGGGCCAGGTGACCGATCGATTCGGCGGTATGGCTGGCGCCGGTCGAGGTCTGGCTGGTGATCTGACGGATCACACCCATGGTCTGGGTGATGTCCGTTGCCGCTGCCGACTGCTGCTGTGCGGCCACCGAGATGTTCTTGATCAGGGTGTTCAAGGCGTTGGACACGCGCTCGATTTCGGTCAGCGCGGTACCGGCGTCCTCGGCCAGACGGGCACCGGAGACCACTTCGGCGGTGGTCTGCTCCATCGAGGAGACCGCTTCGTTGGTATCGGCCTGAATGGCCTGCACCAGGCCTTCGATCCGGCGGGTTGCACCGGAGGTGCGTTCTGCCAGGCGCTGCACTTCGTCGGCCACCACCGCAAAGCCGCGACCGGCCTCACCGGCGCTGGCCGCCTGCACGGCAGCGTTCAATGCCAGGATGTTGGTTTGCTCGGAAATGTCGTTGATCAGTTCCACGATCGAGCCGATTTCCTGCGAGGACTCACCCAGGCGCTTGATGCGCTTGGAGGTTTCCTGGATCTGGTCACGGATCTGGTCCATGCCCTGGATGGTCTCGCGCACCACACCGGCACCTTCGGCGGCGATCACCACCGAACGCTGTGCCACTTCGGCCGACTCGGCCGAGTTGCGCGACACCTGCTCGATCGAGGTTGCCACTTCGGCAATACGCTCGGAGGCGGAGTTGATCTGGTCGGCCTGGTGACCGGCCGCGTCGGCCAGCTGCAGTGCGGTACTGCGGCTGGATTCGGTTGCCTCGGCCACCTTTCCGGCGGTGGAGTTGATGGTGGTCACCATGTGACGCATCTCATCGACCGCGTAGTTGATTGCGTCGGCGATGGCGCCGGTCATGTCCTCGGTCACCGAGGCCTTGACGGTCAGGTCACCCTCACCGAGCGAGCTGATTTCATCCAGCAGCCGCATGATCGCCTGCTGGTTGCGGCTGTTGAATTCCACCTGGGCCTGGTAACGCAGGTCCTGCTCACGCGAGCGGCTGCGCACGGTGGTGTAGAAGAAGCCGATGATCGACACCAGCGACAGGCCGCCGAAGATCACCGACCACCAGAAGTTGGGGAAAATGCGCTTGTCGCGCACCGAACCGAAGGCA
The DNA here is from genome assembly GCF_001431525.1 of Stenotrophomonas koreensis. GTDB lineage: Bacteria > Pseudomonadota > Gammaproteobacteria > Xanthomonadales > Xanthomonadaceae > Stenotrophomonas > Stenotrophomonas koreensis. Next base: position 192,462 of record NZ_LDJH01000002.1, on the reverse strand, counting down.
GAGAAGCTCTGCATCAGCGCGCGGCTGTCAGCCAGCATCTTGTCCGAGTCGGCAGCCAGCGCGGCCGAAGCGGCCTGGGCGGCGAACAGGTTGCGCGAGGAGGCCAGCATCGCGTCGGCGTCCTTCTTCATGCCCTGCCAGACCTCGGCGGACTTTTCCAGCGCGGCCAGCGCCGACGGGCTGCGCACTGCCGCCACGTTCAATTCGGCATTGCCGTTGCGCAGGCCATCGAGCATCTGGCTGAACACCACCATGTCGCGAGCCATCGCATCACCGGCAGCACGCGCACCCGGGCCACCGGCACGCATTTCGGTCACGCGGCGGGCCATCGTGCCGGCCACCACCACCTGCTGCAGCGCGTTGTAGATCTGGCTGGCCTGGGCGCCGGAAGCGGTCATCGCGCGGACCACCTCGTTCAGTTCAGCCTGCAGCGCCGGAACCGAGGCCACGAAATTGTCGGCATGGCCGGCCAGGGCCAGCACTGCCGGCTCGGACTGGACGATCTGGCCGGCACGTTCGGCCATCGGATTCCAGGTATTGGTCAGTTCGCGCAGCGGCGCGGCCACACCGGCCTCTTCACCAAAGCGTCCCTGCAGGCCGTTGACCGTGGTTTCGATCGCCGCGCGGGTGTCTTTGAATTCATTGAAAGCCGGCGCATTGCCGGCCACCGCTTCACGGCCCTGGATGGCCAGGCGCTGGGAAAGCACCTGCAGGTCGGCAGCCCCGTCCTGGCCACCGGCCAGACGGCCGCTCTGCCAGGTGGCCACACCGGTATTGGCACCGAAGACCAGCATCGACAACAGCAACAGGCCAAGCCAGAAGTTGGCGCCCAGGTTACCGAGCTTGCTCGAAGTGGTGGTGTCAGACGCATTACTCATCAGGTCAGACCTCAAGTCAGCGATTTTTAAGCACACAGACCCGCCGCCGGTCAGGCGGCAGCGTGGCGGAATTCAGGAGTGCGCGAAAGCAGGGAGAGCGAGAAAACGCCCCAGTCATGACCATCGTCGCGATAGGCACGATCGACGAAATAGCGGTAGCGGTCTTGCGCCAGCCTGCCCGGCTCCACCGCCTGCTCGGGGGTGAAGCTGCGCTGGCCGTAGAGTTCATCGATGGTCAGGGCGACGTCACCGCCGGCCTGGCGCACGATCAGCACGCGCTGGCCTTCACTCAAGCTGGTGAACTGGCCTTCCAGGAAATATTTCAGGTCAATCACCGGGAACAGGTTGCCGCGCAGGTTGCCTACGCCCAGCAACCAGGGCTGCGCCCCCGGCACCACGGTGACCTGCGGCATCGGCACGATTTCCACCACCTCGCGGAAATCAGACACCAGGCGGCGGTTGCCGATCCGGTAGCCGACCCCGCGCCACAGCTCCGCGGCGAACTCACGCCCGGGCAGCTGCACCGCATGCTGCAGGCTGCGCTGCTCATACGCTTCCAGAATATCGAAGGGCGAACGCATCAGTTCACCAGCTGGTTGATGCGCGCGATCAGATCTTCTTCGCGTGGCGGTTTGACGATGTAATCCACGGCGCCCTGGCGCAAGCCCCAGGCCTTGTCCGTTTCCATGTTCTTGGTGGAAACGATCAGCACCGGAATCTGCCGGGTCGCCTCGTCGCGGGCCAGCGCACGGGTTGCCTGGAAGCCGCTCATGCCCGGCAGCACGACGTCCATCAGCACCAGGCACGGATGATGCTCGCGCGCCAGCTTCAAGCCATCTTCGGCATTGTCGGCCGCCAGCACCTGATGCCCGGCGCGCTCCAGCCACTGTGTGAAAACCGCCCGGTCAGTCGGCGAGTCGTCGATCAACAGAATCGTTGCCATGTACCTGCCCCCCCTTGGTCAGGTGTTTACGTAGGTGCGGATTGCCCCGAGCAGCTCATCGCGGGTGAATGGCTTGGTCAGGTACTGCTCCGACCCGACAATTCGACCGCGCGCCTTGTCAAACAGGCCATCCTTGGAGGACAGCATGATCACCGGCGTGGCCTTGAAGCGCGGATTGCTCTTGATCAGCGTGCAGGTCTGATAGCCATCCAGACGCGGCATCATGATGTCCACGAAAATGATCTGCGGCTGTTGATCGGCGATCTTGGCCAGGGCCTCGAAACCGTCCGTGGCGGTTACCACTTCACAACCCTCGCGCTTGAGCAGTGTTTCCGCCGTGCGTCGAATGGTCTTCGAATCATCGATGACCATGACTTTAAGCCCCGCGAGCTCCCCGCCCGCGGCCATGTTTTCAGCCATTGAGTTTTCCCCATGCATGGCGTGGTAAGCCAATGCGCAACGCCATTGCGAAAGCGCATGTATATCCCAATCCTGCCGGCAACTGTCAAGCAACGACCATTTGGTGATGCTGCCGGAGCATCGGATGAGACGCCCATCACAGTTATCTGCGCAGCGATTGCCCGTCCATTCTGCCATTTCCCCGTCCTTCATGGGGCAGGTCCACGCAATCGGCAAGCAACTCGCTACCATGTAGCCCGGCTTATCGATGCAGGCGTTTGAACATGACCTTGGATGTGATCGTGGTGATGGATCCGATCGAGACGATCAAGATCGCCAAAGACACCACTTTTGCCATGCTGCTGGAAGCACAGCGGCGCGGACATCGCCTGCATTACGTCCGTCCCGGTGGCCTGGCCATTGCCGACGGTACGGCCCTGGCCACGACCGCGCCGCTGCAGGTGGCCGACAACCCGTCCCAGTGGTACCAGCTCGGTGACTGGTCCAGCACTCGCTTTGGTCCGGGCCAGGTGGTGCTGATGCGCAAGGATCCGCCGTTTGATGCCCAGTTCCTCTACGACACCCAGGTGCTTTCGCTGGCGCAGGCCGCCGGCGCCTGCGTGGTCAACAATCCACAGGGACTGCGCGACTACAACGAAAAGCTCGCCGCGCTGCTGTTCCCGCAATGCTGCCCGCCGACCCTGGTCAGCCGCGATGCGGCGGCGCTGAAGGCCTTCGTGCTCGAACACGGCCAGGCCGTACTCAAGCCGCTGGACGGGATGGGCGGTCGCTCGATCTTCCGTTCCGGCAACGGCGACCCGAATCTGAATGTAATTCTGGAAACCCTGACCGATGGTGGCCGCCAGCTGGCCCTGGCCCAGCGCTTCATCCCGGACATCAGCGCCGGCGACAAGCGCATCCTGCTGGTGGACGGGGTGCCGGTGGACTACTGCCTGGCCCGCATCCCGCAGGGCGATGAGTTCCGCGGCAACCTGGCCGCCGGTGGACGTGGCGAGGGACGGCCGCTGAGCGAGCGTGACCGCTGGATCGCCGCCCAGGTCGGCCCGGAGATGAAGCGCCGCGGCATGCGCTTTGTCGGCCTTGACGTGATCGGCGACTACCTGACCGAAGTCAACGTCACCAGCCCGACCTGTGCGCGGGAGCTGGATGCCCAGTTCGGCCTGAACATTGCCGGCCAGTTGTTCGATGCCATCGAAGCCGACCTGAAACAATGAGCCCTGCGGTTTCCGTCCTGCCTGCGCGCGCACCCGAGTCGGGCCGCCTGGGCGCCACCCTGACCCTGTCCCTGCTGCTGCACGCGATGCTGCTGGTCGGTATTGGTTTCACTGTCAGTGATCCGGCCGCGCTGGTACCGACGCTGGATGTCATCTTCAGCCAGACCAGCACCCCGCTGACCCCGAAGCAGGCCGATTTCCTGGCCCAGGCCAACCAGGTCGGCGGCGGTGAGGATGAGGCCGCGCAACGCCCGCGCGAGCCCCAGGCCGGCTTTGTGCCGCGCAGCCGCGAAGGTGTCGCGCCACTGCCGCAGCAGGCGCGCAGTGCCGCCGAGCAGCCACCGCCGCAGGCACGGGTGATCAGCAGCCACAACAGCGAGCAGCCACACCCTGCAGCACAGGCAAGGACACCGCCGGAACAGCCGCGCCCGGATGCGGCCTTGAATGCGCGCGAGCAGCGCGATGCCGAGATGGCCCGCCTGGCGGCCGAGGTCCACCTGCGCTCGGAGCAATACGCCAAGCGCCCGACCCGCAAGTTTGTCTCCGCCTCCACCCGCGAATACGCCTACGCCAACTACCTGCGCGCCTGGGTGGACCGTGCCGAGCGGGTAGGCAACCTGAACTACCCCGACCAGGCACGCCAGCAGCGGTTGGGCGGACAGGTGGTGATCACCGTCGGCGTCCGCCGCGATGGCTCGCTGGAAAGTGCGCGCGTGCTGCGCAGCTCGGGCACGCCGCTGCTTGATGATGCCGCGCTGCGCATCGTGCAGCTGGCCCAGCCGTTCCCGCCGCTGCCCGAGGCCGGCGATGGCGTGGATATCCTGCAGGTCACCCGGACCTGGAGCTTCCTGCCCGGCGGCACCCTGCGCGACGTCGACCGCTGAGCCGACGCCGCGCGGGCAGGCTCAGCCCAGCAGTGCCTGCTGGTAGAGCTGGTCGCTGAGCTGGTTGATCAGTTCGGCCTGGACGATGCGCTGGCGCCAGGCTTCCGGAATCGCCTGTACCCCGTAGTAGGCACCGGCCAGCTGGCCACAGATCGCCGCGGTGGTGTCGGCGTCATCGCCAAGGTTGGCCGCCGCCAGCACCGCCTGCTCGAAGCTGTCGGTGGTGGCAAAGCACCACAGCGCCGCACGCAGCGACTCGACCACGTAACCGCTGCCACGGATGCCCTGCGCCTGCCAGGCGGCGACATCGCCGCGGGCGATATCGACAATGGCCGGCGCACTGACCCGGGCCCGGTGACCGACCAGGATCAGGTGCTTGTCCTCACCATTGAGCGCATGCCGCAGCTGGGTGGCAAACAGCCGACTGGCATCCTGTGCCTCCTCGGCGCCGTGGGTGGTGCGGGTGGCCTCGGCGGCGAAGTGGCTGGTTTCCGGAGCCTGCAGCGCCCAGGCCATGGCCACCGGCGCCAGCCGCATCAGCCCGCCATTGCCGGCCGTGTGCGCCTGGGTACTGCCGGCCATCGGCTCGCCGGTGCGCTCGAAACGCTCCAGGGCATCGCGCACCGTATTGCCGATATCGAAGCAGTGGCCGGTACTGCTCAGGTAGCCCTCGCGGTACCAGCGCAGGTAGCGCTGCATCTGGTCATGCGGGTCAAAGCCGCCACGCTCGACCAGGCTGGTGGCCAGGCACAGCGCCATCGCGGTGTCATCGGTCCACTGCCCGGGCTGCAGGTTGAACGGCCCGCCACCAACCATGTCGGTGATCGGCTCAAAGCTGCCGGGGGGCTTGAATTCCAGCGTGGTACCCAGGGCATCGCCTACCGCCAGGCCGAGCAGGCAGCCGCGGAAGCGGGCCCGTGCCGAAGCACGCGCGGTCATGCGCGGGCCTCCCGCAGCGCCTGCTGCTCGGCAATGGTCAAGGCCACGTTGTTGCGCAGGTAGGCCGGCTCGACCCGTTCCGGGGCGATCGCCTCGCCGCGCGCAAATGCAGCCACGGCCAGACTGGCGACATCGGCCGCATGCGGCAAGGCACCGGCATCAACACCGGCCAGCGCGGCGCCAGCGGCCTGCACCAGGGCCCCATCGAGGGCGGCAAAGCCGGTGCCCACACCAAACCAGCCCCGGCCTTCCAGCACCAGTGCCTGCGGCGGCATGACCTGCTCGGCATCGATGGCCTGCCACTGGCCATCAGCACAGGCAAAGCGCCCGGCGTAGACCTCGCCCATGCGCGCATCAATGGCCGCCAGCACCTGCTGCTGGCCCACCGGCGCACGCAACGCCAGCGCCTGCAGGGTGGAGACCGCCAGCAGCGGACGATCAATGGCCAGGGCAATGCCCTGGGCAATGGCAATGGCCAGGCGCACACCGGTGAACGCACCGGGGCCACGACTGATGGCCACGGCATCGAGCTGGCGGCGGGAGATCCCGGCCTCGGCCAGCAGCTGTCCGGCCCAGGGCAGGGTCAATTCGGCATGCCGGCGCGGGGCGATTTCAAAGCGCTCAATCACCGTGCCGTCGACATGGACTGCCACCGAACAGGCTTCGGTGGCGGTTTCAATGGCTAGCAGTTTCATTGTTTCTACTCATCAAACAGGTCATCAGTGTGCGCCGCTGGCGCACCCGGCGCATCCATGCCGGGGCGCTGGCCGAAAAAGGCCTGCACATCGGCCAGCTGCTGAGTGCAGCGCAGCGCCGGCAGGGAACGGAAAAACACCTTGCCATAGCTGCGCGCCTGCAGCCGGCGGTCGCACAGCACCAGCACCCCACGGTCGATTTCGCTGCGCAGCAGGCGGCCCACACCCTGCTTGAGCGCGATCACTGCCTGCGGCAGCTGCTCGTCACGGAACGGGTTGCCGCCGGCACGCTCGATGGCCTCCAGCCGCGCGGCGAACACCGGGTCATCCGGGGCGGCGAAGGGCAGCTTGTCGATCACCACCACGCTGAGCGCATCGCCGACCACATCCACGCCCTCACGGAAACTGGCGGTGCCCAGCAGCACGCCATTGCCGGCGTCACGGAAACGCTGCAGCAACACCGCACGCGGCGCACTGCCCTGCACGAACAGCGGCCACTGCGCATCGGCCAGTGCCTGCGCCGCCTCGCGCAGCGCGCGGTGCGAGGCAAACAACAAAAAGGCGCGGCCGCCGGAAGCCTGCAACACCGGCCGGATCGCAGCCAGCTGGGCGGCGCCGAAGCTGGCCGCAGCCGGATCCGGCAAGCCGGGCGGCAGGTAGCACAGTGCCTGCTGCTGCCAGTCAAACGGGCTGGGCAGGCTCAATGTCGCCGGGTCATCCAAACCAAGGCGCGCGGCGATGTGCTCAAACCCACCGCCCACGGTCAGCGTGGCCGAGGTGAAAATCCACGCCGCGTTGGTGGCCTTGCGGTGTTCACGCAGCGGGCCGGAAACATCCATAGGCGTGATCTGGCAACGCATCCCCCGCGCGGTGAGTTCATACCAGCGCACCTGCGCTGGGCTGTCGGACGCTGCCTGCGCAGCAACCGCGTCGTCGCCATCGAACCATCCCGGCTCGGCGGCGGCATCGAGCCACTGCTGCAGCAGGCGCCGGGCCAGCTGCGCGCGTGCATGGCAGGCCAGCAGTCCGGCCGAGGTATCGCGTACCCCGGCCAGGGCCTGGAGCAGACGCTCCAGGCTGTCCTCCAGCTGCTCGAATCCATCGGCCACCCCGGGCTGCAGCATCGCCGCCCACTGGGTACCGCGCACCGGCAATACCGCCATCGCCTGGCGCAACTGGTGCAGGTCCTGGGCCAGCTGTGCCGCCGGCCCGGCCACCACACTGCCGGCCGCGGCAACCTGGCCAGCCTCGCGCTCGCTGTCCAGCGCCAGCTCCAGCAGCTGCCGCGAACCGAAGCTGTGGCCAAAAAAATTCGCCGCCAACTCCGGCAGCTGGTGCGCCTCGTCGATGACAAAGGCCTGTGCACCGGGCAGGATTTCGCCAAAGCCCTCCTGCTTGAGGGCCAGGTCGGCCAGCAGCAGATGGTGATTGACCACGACCAGGTCGGCGGCCTGTGCGCGTTGCCGCGCCTGCACGACAAAGCAGTCACCCCAGAACGGACAGTCGTGGCCCAGGCAGTTGTCCTGGGTGGAGGTGATCTGCGGCAGCAGCGGCGAATCCTCGCCCAGCCAGCTCAGACCGCTGATGTCGCCGTCCTGGCTGCGCCCTGCCCAGCTGGCCACCTGTGCCAGCTGCTGCAGCTGTTGCGGTGATTGCGGCGCGGTCAATGCCTGCCCGGTACGGTAACGGCACAGGTAGTTGGCGCGCCCCTTCAACAACGCACTGCGCAGACGCACGCCCAGTGCCTGCTGCAGCCGCGGCAGGTCACGGTGGAACAGCTGGTCCTGCAGCGCGCGGGTGCCGGTGGAGATGATCGTGCGCTTGCCCGACAGCAGCACCGGCACCAAGTAGGCAAAGGTCTTGCCGGTACCGGTACCGGCCTCGGCCAGCAGGACATCAAGTTGTTCGATTGCACTGGCGATGGCAGCGGCCAGCTGCTGCTGCGCCGGACGCGGGGAAAAACCGTCGAGCATGCTCGACAGTGCCCCGCCCGGCGCCAGCGCCGCGGCCGTCTGCATTTCCAGCCAGGACACCGGGCGCTGCCTTAAAACCGCTGGATCGGCGGCACCGTGCAGCCTTCGATCTGGGCATGGGCCGAATCGGCATTGATGGCCTCCTCGCGCGCCTGACGGGCCTGCCAGATGGTGGCCCAGTGCCGGCGGCACAGCGGCCCGGTACGCGAGCCCAGGTCCAGCGCGCGGCGTGCGTACTGTTCGGCCTGGTGCGGATCGGCGGCCAGCAGTGCCAGCTCGGCACGCTCCTGCAGCAGCGCCGGGTCGCTGTCGAGCAGGCTCAAGGCATGCTCCAGCGCGCTGATGGCCTGGGCCAGGTCGCCCTGACCGCGGGCATCGCGCGCCTGCTCACGCAGGTCCTCCACCTGCGGATCGCGCAGCGGCTGCACACTGAGCTCGTCATCCACACTGCTGGCCAGCGCCTCCACCTGGGCCAGGCGCTGCGCCGGGCTCACCGGGTCCACAAATACCGGCGGCGGCGCGCTGGTGCTGCGGCAACCGGCCAAGGCCAGCAGCGCAGCCACGAGCAGGGCCGGGGGCGATGGGAATTGCCGGCTCATGGCTGCTCCGGCTCGGTCTGGGGAGATTCGGCTGCACGCGGCGGCAGCCCGAACCAGCTACGCCAGCCCCCGCCCTGCTCCGGCTCGGTGATCACTTCCGGCTCGACCGGTGCGCAGGGCACATAGGCCGGGGCAAAACCGGCAACGAACGGCAGCCGTCGGGCACCGGGGCAGCCCTCATCGGTGGCCTCGTTGCGGCCATCGGCCAGCCAGGCCCATTCCAGGCCCTGGTTGGAGACAGTCAGACGCGAGCTGGGCAGCTTCTTGAAAATGCCCGACCAGACCCGCATCGCACCGCTGGCGCCATACAGGCCGGTCGGCTCGTTCTGGTCATTGCCCATCCAGACCACGGCCAGGTGGTCGCCGGTGTAGCCGGCATACCAGCTGTCGCGGCCATCATTGGAAGTACCGGTCTTGCCGGCCGCATCCAGCCGGCCCAGGCCATCGGCCAGCAGGCCGCGTGCAGTACCGGCGCTGACCACCTGCTGCAGGGCCACGGTGACCAGGTTGGCCGCCACCCGGTCGCCATCCTGCGCCGGTGCCGGGGTGTTGTCATAGCGCTTGAGCAGGGTGCCATCGGCGGCCACCACCCCGCGCACCGCATGCAGCGGCTGGATCTGGCCACCGGAAGCGAGGAATTGATACAGCTGGGCCATCGCATACGGGCTTTGATCGGTCGAGCCCAGGATCAGCGCCGGGTTGCCCTCGGCCTTGATCCCTGCCAGCACGTTGATCAACTGCGCCAGCCGCTCCGGACCGGCATCCATGCCGATGCGCACTGTGGCCTGGTTGTAGGAGTTTGCCAGCGCATCGATCATGCGCACGCTGCCATGGCTGCGGCCATCGGAATTGCCCGGCTTCCACTGCCGTCCGCGCGACAACTGCACGGTGACCGGCGAATCATCGACATAGGTAGCCAGCGACCACTGGTTGGGCCTGGCCAGGCCCAGCATGTAGACAAACGGCTTGAGCAGCGAGCCGACCGGGCGCTGCGCCTCGACGGCGCGGTTGAAACCATGCTCGCCCGGGTCACGCGAGCCGACCACGGCCAGCACATCGCCGCTGTGCACATCGGTCAGCACCAGCCCGGTCTGCAGCTCGGGACGACGGCGGTTTTCCAGGGTCTTGATGGTATGCGCGACCGCGCCTTCGGCATACGCCTGGGCCGAGGGCGACATCCCGGTGAACACGCTCAGCCCGGCGCCCTGCAATGCGCTTTCCGGGTAGTCCTTGCCGAGCTGACGGCGGACCAGGTCGATATAGCCGGGGAAACGGTTGGCCGCGACCAGCCCGGGCTGGTCGGGGACACCCAGCGGTGCGGCCTTGGCGCGGTCATGTTCGGCCTGGTCGATCAGGCCATTTTCCAGCAGCTTGCCGAGCACGAAATTGCGCCGGTCCAGCGCACGCTCCGGCTGCCGCCGCGGGTCGTAATACGAGGGCCCCTTGACCAGGCCGATCAGCAGCGCGATCTGCTCGGTGGACAGCCCGTCCACGCGCCGGCCGAACCAGAACTCCGCGCCCGAGCCCATGCCATGGATGGCCTGGCTGCCGCGCTGGCCCAGGTAGACCTGGTTCAGGTAGGCCTCGAGGATGGTGCGTTTGTCATAGCGCACCTCCATGATGATCGCGTACAGGATTTCGTTGAACTTGCGCCGCAGCGTGCGCTCCTTGCCGATGCCGAGCAGGCCGGAACGGGCCAGCTGCTGGGTCAGGGTCGAGGCACCCTGACGGGTCTGCCCGCCCGAGCGCACCGTCACCCAGAGCGCACGGATGATGCCGCTGAGATCGATGCCGTGGTGGCGGCTGAAATCGCGGTCCTCCACCGCCTGCAGGCCGGTCACCAGCAGGTCGGGCACTTCTTCCAGCCGCACCAGCCGGCGTTCTTCCTGCTTGGAGCCGTACAGGGTCGCAATACGTGCCGGGTCCAGCCGCGCCGCGCGCAACGTATCGCCCCCAACCGCCGCCACCCGGCTGACCTGCGAACCGGACAGGCGCACTTCGATGCGTTGTGCCGGCACCCGGCCGTCGACATCGATGTAGCCCCGGCTGGAAATCACAAAACGGTTGCCATCGCGCAGGTAGGTCGACACCGCCTGGCCCTTGCCGTCATCGATGTAGCCGGCCGCCGCCAGCTCCACGCGCAGGGTGGCCGCATCCATCGCCACCCCCGGTGCCAGCACCAGCGGCCGCGCATACACCCGGGTCGGCACCTGCCAGCGCAGCTGGCCGAAGCGTTCGCTGACCTGGTTGTTCAGGTGCACCACGTACGGGATCAGGAACCCCAGTGCCAAGGCCAGCAAAGCCAATGTCACGGTGAGCAGGCGCCCGCGCAGTACAGGCGCAGGTGGCGAAGAGCGTTTGGAAGTGCTTGGGTTACGTGGGGACACGAGAATGCGAGAATGGGCTGTTCCGGGCGAGTCTAGCGCAGGTAGCACACCTGCCTAGCGTTTGTGACCACCCTGTACAGCTACTGGAGTCAAATATTGATGCCCACCTCATTGGCCGATGCCCGTTATTGGCTTCGCCGTCTACTCGGCTTGGCGCACCGGGCCGTTGCCAGCCTGCGCACCCGCGGTTGGCGCGCCACCCTGTCGCGGGTCCTGGTGCATGCGCTCCCTCCGTCCAGAACCGCTCGGCCCGAGCTCTTCCTGCCGGCAGCATCCCCATTCTCGGCGTTCAGCCTGGCCACCAGCACACAGCCAGTGGTCAGCATTGTCATTCCGGTTTACAACCATGCCGCCCATACGCTGGCGTGTTTGCGGGCGCTGGCCGCCCATCCGCCTGCTACCCGCTGCGAAGTCATCGTCATTGATGACGGCAGCAGCGATGAAACCGCCCTTTGGTTACCGCAGATCCATGGCCTACGCTATGAGGTGCGCGACCGCAACGGCGGTTTCATCCATGCCTGCAATGACGGCGTCAGCCGCAGTAAGGGCGACTATGTGGTGTTGCTCAACAACGACACCATTCCTCAACCTGGCTGGCTGGATGCCCTGCTGGAAACGCTGCAGAACACCCCAGACGCAGGGCTGGTCGGCAGCCAGCTGTTGTACCCGGACGGTCGCCTGCAGGAGTCAGGTGCGGTGCTGTTCAGTGATGGCAGCGCATGGAGCTACGGCCGTTTCGAATCACCTGGCGATCCGCGCTACAGTGCGCTGCGCGACAGCCATTACTGCTCGGGAGCGGCGGTCATGCTCACGCGCCAGCTCTGGAATGCGCTTGGCGGCCTGGATACGCGTTACTGCCCGGCCTATTACGAGGATGCCGACCTGGCCATGCGCGTACGCGAGCGGGGCCTTCGCGTGCTGGTACAACCCGCCAGCCAGGTGGTGCATGACGAGGGCACCAGCCACGGCACCGATGTGCGCAGTGGGCTGAAGGCCCATCAGCTGCGCAACCAGCAGACGTTCGCCAAACGCTGGGCCACGCAGCTGGCACATCATCCGGCACCCGGCAGCGTGCCATCACCGGCCCTGCTGCACCACCAACAGCGGCAGGTGTTGATCATCGATGAAACCCTGCCACAGCCTGATCGGGATTCTGCCTCGCTGCGCCAGACCTACCTGATCCAGCTGCTGCGCGAGCACGGCGCGCATGTGGTGATTGTGGCCACCTCCACTGCGGCCGGGGATGTCGGTGCTGCGCGTCTGCGCAGGGACGGCGTCGAAACCTGGCCGGCGGCCACACTGGGCGGCCTGAGCCGCTGGCTGGGCGAACACGGCCCACGTTTCTGCACGGTGATGCTGGTCCGGCACCACCTGGCCCAGGCCAGCCTGCCTCTGGTGGGCAAATACGCCCCGCAGGCACGGGTGGTCTTCGATACCGTCGACCTGCATTACCTGCGTGAGGCCCGCGGGGCCGAGGTGGCCGGTGATCCGGCGCTGCGCGCCGAAGCGGCACGTACCCGCAAGCGGGAGCTGGAGGTGATGACGCAGGCCGATATCACGGTCTTGGTCAGTGCTGCCGAACAAGCGCAGCTGCAACAGGATGCGCCGCAGGTCAAAACCGCGCTGATTTCCAACCTGCACAAAACCCACGATCACTGCCCTGGTTTTGATCAGCGCTGCGACCTGGTGTTCGTCGGTGGCTTCGGCCACCCGCCCAATGTCGATGGCGTCGGCTGGCTGCTGCGTGAGGTGTTCCCGCTGATCCACGCGGCATTGCCACAGGTGGTGCTGCACATCATCGGCCAGCACCCCCCACAGGAGCTGCAGGCACTGGCCAGCAGCCTGCCCGGGGTACGCCTGCATGGCTACGTGGCCGACATCGACCCGTACATGGATGGCTGCCGCATTGGCCTGGCTCCCCTGCGCTTCGGCGCCGGGGTCAAGGGCAAGGTCAACCTGAGCATGGCCCACGGCCAACCCGTGGTGGCTACCGGCTGTGCTGCCGAAGGCATGCATCTGCGTGATGGCCATGACGTGCTCATTGCCGACGCAGCCACCGACTTTGCCGATGCAGTGGTTCGCCTTTACAGTGATCCTGTGTTGTGGCAACGGCTAGCCATGGCGGGACTGGACAACATCCAGCGTCATTTCTCGCTCGAGGCCGCACGCAGCACGGTGGCCGAGGTGTTCCTGCCGGCCTGAGCCGACAACAACATTCTCACCCCACCCGCCGCACCTCATCCACCCCGGGCAGGGCGTCGATCTTGCCCAGCAGGTTGGAGAGCTGGCCGTAATCGGCCACCTTCAGGCGCAGGCGCAGCACCGCGCGGCCGGAGTCGCGCACGTTGTCCGAGTTGATCGCCAGCACATAGGCATCGGCCTGGGCGATCAGGTTGGTGATGTCCTTGAGCAGCCAGCGCCGGTCCACCGCCAGCACCTGGATGTCGGCCTCGTAGCCGCCGCCGGCACGCCCCCACTCCACCGGCATCACCCGCTCCGGATGCAGTGCCGACAGCCGCGCAAACGCACTGCAGTCGGCACGGTGCACGGTGACCCCGCGACTGAGGGTCAGGTAGCCGGCAATCGGCTCGCCAGCCACCGGCCGGCAGCAGCGGCCCAGCTGCACCAGCAGGTTGCCGACCCCGTCAATGGTGAAGCCACGGGTATCGGCCGGGACCGGCCTGGCCGTCACCCGCGGCACATTGGCAGCAACCGGCTCCACTGGCTTGTCGGCCTCCAGCAGGGCGCGACTGACCGCATTCGGGCCGATATCGCCCAGCGCCAGCTGGATCAGCAGCTCATCCACGTTCTCGGCGCGGAAACGGGCCAGCACCTTGCCCAGGTCGGCCGACATCAGCCCCAGCCGGCGCAGTTCCTTGTCCAGCAGCTCGCGCCCGGCCTCGATGTTGCGGGCGCGGTCCAGCTTGTGGAACCAGCCGCGCACCTTCTCGCGCGAACGGTTGCTGGCCAGGTAGCCGGCAGTGGGCAGCAGCCAGTCACGCCGTGGGTCCGGCTCCTTGCCGGTCATGATCTCGACCCGGTCGCCGCTGCGCAGGTGGTAGGTCAGCGGCACGATGCGGCCGTTGACCTTGGCCCCGCGGCAGCGGTGCCCGACCATGGTGTGCACGTGATAGGCAAAATCCAGCGGCGTGGCCCCGGCCGGCAGGTCCATCACCTCGCCCTTGGGGCTGAGCGCATACACCCGGTCCTCGAGCAGCTCGGCATCCAGCGCGCCGGCCAGCTCGTCACCACTGCCCTCGCCGGCCTGCTCCAGCAGCTGGCGCATCCAGGTGATCTTGCGTTCGAACGCACTCTCCCCGCCCTTGCCGCCTTCCTTGTACTTCCAGTGCGCGGCCACGCCGAGCTCGGCCTGGGCATGCATCTGGTGGGTGCGGATCTGCACCTCGATGGTGCGCCCTTCCGGGCCGATCACCGCGGTGTGCAGCGAACGGTAGTCATTGGCCTTGGGCCGGGCGATGTAGTCATCGAACTCGCTGGGCACCGGCACCCACAGCGCATGCACCACGCCCAGCGCCGCATAGCAGCTGGCCACGTCATCAACCATCACCCGCACCGCACGCAGGTCATAGAGCTGGTCAAAGGACAGGCGCTTTTTCTGCATCTTGCGCCAGATGCTGTAGATGTGTTTCGGCCGGCCGCTGACCGTGGCCTTGATCCCGTGCTCGGCCAGGCCGGCACTGAGCTGGCGGCGCACATCCTCGACATAGTGCTCGCGCGCCAGCCGGGTCTCGTCGACCTGGCGGGCGATGTGGTGGTAGGTCTGCGGCTCCAGGAAACGGAAGGCCATGTCCTCCAGTTCCCATTTCAGCTGCCAGATGCCCAGCCGGTTGGCCAGCGGGCCGTGGATGTCACGGGTGAGCTGGGCCAGTGCACGGCGCTCGGCCTCGCTGTGCAGCGGCGCGGCGTGCAGCAGGGCCAGCTGGCGTGCCAGCAGGATCGGCACCACGCGCAGGTCGCGGATGATGGCCAGCAGCAGCCGGCGCAGGCCCTCGCCATTGCGTCCGGCCTCGCGCCCGGCATGCAGCGCCCAGACCTGGTCGGCGGCATCCTGGCTGTCCAGCAGCCCGTCCACCACCGCCAGCATCGGCGCCGGCAGCCCCAGTTCGGCCCGGCGTGCACGCAGGCCGGGCAAATCGGCAAGCAACGCCGCCAGCACCACCGGTTCTTCGGCGTTCAGGCGCGCCAAGGCATCGCCCATTTGCGCCAGCGCGCTCCAGTCCATCCGCATCGTGGCCGGTGCGGCGTCCGTACCCGGCTCCCACAGCGCCAGCAACTGCCGACGCAGTGGCTCACCCAATACACGAAATGCCGGACGCTGCAGCAGCGCCTCCAGCCCTGTTGGCAAAATCTCGTTCACAGCCCTGTACCTGCCATCGATGCCCCTACACTAGGGGCAACTGACACAGGGAACAATGTCCGATGAAGGCTTTACCCCGCCTGTTTTGTTTTTCACTGCTCGCGCTGGCGCTGTACCCCGGCCATGCGCTGGCACAGCGCAGCAACGAAGCTGACCTGCAGCAGCAGATGAGCCCGGAACAGTTCCGCGCCGCCGGCCTGGACAAGCTCAGCCCGGCCGAACTGGCCGCGCTCAATGCCTGGCTGCAGGGCCGGGTCAGCCAAGCCACCGAACAGGTGCGCGAGCAGGCAATGGAAGCCGGGCGCCAGGAAGTGATTGTGCGCAACCGCGGCTTTCTCAGCTTTGGCTCGGATGAGCCAATCGTGGCGGTACTGCCGGGACAGTTCAGTGGCTTTGCCAAGAGGCGCCAGTACCACCTGGACAATGGCCAGGTCTGGGAACAGACCGACGATGCGCAGCTCAACGGTGCCCGCGGCAATGATCGCCACGTCCGCATCACCCCGGGGCTGATGGGGGTGTGGCACCTGCAGGTCGATGGGTACAACACCCGCGCAAAGGTGCGCCGGGTCAAATAATCATCCTGTGCTGCGCCTGCGTGATTGTCTGATCGCGCAGCGCGTGGCAGTGTGCGCCCACTCTGGACAGGTTCGGCCGTCAATGATGCGAATTGCTCTTCTGGTTGTACTCAGCCTTCCCGTTTTTGCCCAGGCACAGGTCTACAAGTGCAGTGGCAAATCCGGCGAAACGGTGTACTCACAGTCACCATGCGCTGGCGACGCGCGCCCGCATGTGCTGCGTAGCGGGCAGCTGGCAGGCAGCAATCTGCAGCTTGACCGTCAATGCCTGCAACAGGCGCAGGCAAGCATCTATGCCGCCTCCAATGACCGCGTCGCCGGCTGGCAGCAGCAGATCGAACTGCTGGGCAGCACAGCCAACAACCGCCCGCGCATCATCCAGCTGCAGCAGCAGATCCGCGACGAGAACGCCAGCGCCAAGCGCCAGGTCGACCAGGCGCGCAGTGACTGCCTGCGCGAGCCTGCCCCCGAGCAGCCGGCACCGCCGTCAACCGGCCAGGCCGATACCTGAGCAACGCTGCCGCCTCAACGCTGCAGCGCCGCTACCCGCTGGGCCAGCTTCTTGGCCGATACGCTGCCGCGCACGCCCAGTTCCTGGGCGAAGGTCTGCACCCGCAGCTCCTCCAGTTCCCAGCGCAGCGCCTGCCACTGTGGATCGGCGCCGCGCCCGGCCGCTGCGGCCTGCGCCAGGGCATCGGCAAACGGGGTCAACTCCAGCATGCGCGCCTGGTCCTTGACCGGATCGCGCTTGGCGCGCTCGGCCCGTAGCAGCATCGCCTTGAGGTAACGCGGAAACTGGGCCAGCGCATCGGCCGGGGTATCGCGCAGGAAACCGGGATGGATCAACCCGGCCAGCTGGCTGCGCAGGTCATCCAGGTTGCCCTTGGCCCAACCCATCAGCGGCGCCTCCAGCTGCGGCTTGATCTTGCCGGCCAGCTCCAGGATCGTCTCGGCCAGCTGCAGCCGGGCCATCGCCTCGCCAAACAGGGCCTTGCCGGCCTGGGCCTTGCGCGCCTGGAAGCTTTCCGGATCACGGATCTGTTCCAGGCCCTCGGCCAGCACCGCATTCAGGGCGGCATCGACCAGGTCGCCACGCAACCGCTCCTGGGTTTCGATGGCCGCATACAGCAGCCCGGTCTTGGGGCTGACCGGCAGCTGCTTGCGCGCCTGCTTGATCTTGTCGGCCAGGCCGATTTCCAGCAGCCGACGCACGCCGCGCGGATGTTCGCCAGCGGCCTGCTGGCGGTCGGCAAAAATGCGTACCGCGGCCGAATCCAGCGTGTCGACCAGGGCCGGGAACGCCGGTACCCCGGCCTCACCGGGCACCTGCACAGGAATCGGTCCTGGCGGAAAATCCAGCAGGCCCTCGACCACCAGCGCACGTCCGGCGCGTACCGCAAAGGCCTGCCCGGCCTGCTCGCCGAAACGTGCACGCAGGCCATCCAGATCGCGCCCCTGTGCCAATACCCTGCCCTGCTCATCGCGCAGCCGCAGGTTCATACGCAGGTGGGCATCGATGCTGTCCGGCTCGAAATCCGTCGCCGCCAGCGTGGCACCGGTGGTTCTGGACAGGAAACGTGCCAGCTCGCCGCCGATGTCATCGGCACTGGGCTGCGGGAAGGCCTCGAAGAAGGCGCGGGCAAAATCCGGTGCCGGCACATAATTGCGACGCATCGCCTTGGGCAGGGAGCGGATCAGTGCGGCGGCTTTTTCGGCCACAAAGCCCGGCGCCAGCCACGACAGCCGCGCCGCATCCAGTGCACCGAGCAGGTGCAGGGGCACCTCCAGGGTCACCCCATCATCCTCGGTGCCCGGCTCGAAACGGTAATGCAGCGGCAGGCGGGCATCGCCCAGCGGCAGGTATTTCGGGTACAGGTCGGCCTGGCTGCCCTCACCGGGCAACAGGTCGGTCAGCGACCAGTGCAGGCCACGGCGCTTGTCCGCCTCCAGCCCCTTGAACCAGGTATCAAGCTGGGCAGCGGAATGGATCTGCCCCGGCACCCGGTCCAGGTACCAGCGTGCCTGCCAGTCCTCGTCAGCGACGATGCCGGCGCGACGCAGCTTGGCCTCCTCCTCCTGTGCCCGTTCCAGCGTCTTCAGGTTGTCGGCGACAAAGCCGGCACGGGTGGTGATCTCACCCGGTACCAGCGCCTGACGGACAAAAATATCGTGCGCACCGACCGGGTCGATCGGCCCGTAGTTCACCGGCTTCTTCGGTGCCAGCACCAGGCCGAACAGGCTGATCTGCTCGCTGGCCACCACCTGGCCACGCGAACGCGACCAGTGCGGGTCGAAATGCTTGCGCGCCAGCAGGTGCGGCACCTCGGCAATCACCCAGTCCGGCTCGATCGCCGCATTGCTCAGGCCCCAGACCTTCTGGGTGTCGAGCAAGGTGGCGGTGAGCACCCACGGCGGCGGTCGCTTGGCCAGCGCCGAGCCGGGGAACAGCTGGAAGCGGCGCTGGCGCGGCGCCTGGTAATCGCCCTTCTCGGTGCGGTGGCCCACCTGGGTCGGCAGGCCGGCAATCAGTGCCCGGTGCAGGGCCTGGTAGGCCGCGGCAATGACCTTGTCCGGTACCGCCTCACGGGCCGGCACCGGGGCCGCAGCAGCCACCTTGGCCTGTGCCGGAGCCGGCGCGGCCTTGCCCTCGCGGGCCAGACGGTTGGCACGATGCTGCTCGCCACGCCGCGCCTTGATCGAGGCCTGCGCGTCATTGGCCGGGTTGACCGGTTTGGCGGGCACGGCCAGCAGCGCGGTTTCGGCGCCCTTGCCGGCATCGGCATCCCAGCCCAGCTCGGCGCAGAGCAGGCGCAGCTGGCGGTGCAGCTCGCGCCATTCGCGCATGCGCAGGAAGGACAGGAAATTCCGGCCACACCAGTCGCGCAGCTTGCCCTGGGTCAGGTCCTCGTGGGCCTGGCGGTAGGCGTCCCACAGACGCAGGATGCCGACGAACTCCGAACGCCCGTCGGCAAACTGGGCATGGGCGTTGTCGGCGGCTTCGCGGGCCTCGGGCGGGCGCTCGCGCGGGTCCTGGATACCGAGGAAGGCGGCAATGGCGATCATCGGCGCCAGGCAGTCGTGCGTGTGCGCGGCCACCAGCATCCGTGCCAGCTTCACGTCCACCGGCAGCCGCGCCATCTGCTTGCCGATCGGGGTGAGCCGGCGCTGCTCGTCCACCGCGCCCAGCTCCACCAGCTGCTGCCAGCCATCGGCAATGGCGCGCTCGTCCGGTGCTTCCAGGAACGGGAAATCCTCGATCCGGCCCAGCCCCAGCTGCAGCATGCGCAGGATCACCCCGGCCATCGAGGAACGACGGATTTCCGGATCGGTGAACTCGGGCCGGGCCTGGAAGTCGGCCTCGGCGTACAGGCGCACGCACACACCCTCGGCGACGCGGCCGCAACGGCCCTTGCGCTGGTTGGCGCTGGCCTGGGAGATGTCCTCGATGTGCAGGCGGTCCAGCTTCTGCCGTGGGCTGTAGCGCTTGATCCGCGCCTGGCCCGGGTCGATCACATAGCGGATGCCCGGCACGGTGAGCGAGGTCTCGGCCACGTTGGTGGCCAGCACGATGCGCCGCCCGCCCTTGGGATTGAACACCCGGTCCTGGTCGGCCACCGACAGCCGCGCATACAGCGGCAGCACCTCGGTGCCCCGGTACTTGCGCTTTTCCAGCAGCTGATGGGTATCGCGGATCTCGCGCTCACCGGGCAGGAACACCAGGATGTCGCCGCGCGGCTCGTGGCTGGTGATCTCATCCACCGCCGCCACGATGCCTTCGCCCACGGTGCGCTCGCCGGTGTTCTCGCCCTGCCCTTCCAGCGGGCGGTAACGCACTTCCACCGGGAAGGTGCGCCCTTCCACGCTGACCACCGGCGCATCGCCGAAGTGGGCTGAAAAACGGCCGGTATCGATCGTGGCCGAGGTCACGATCAGCTTCAGGTCCGGGCGTTTGTGCAGCAGGGTCTTCAGGTAGCCGAGCAAAAAATCGATGTTGAGGCTGCGCTCGTGCGCCTCGTCGACGATGATGGTGTCGTAACGGCTGAGCCAGCGGTCAGAGGCGATCTCGGCCAGCAGGATGCCGTCGGTCATGAACTTGATGCGCGAGGCATCGGAGACCTTGTCGGTGAAGCGCACCTGGTAGCCGACCACGCTGCCCAGCTCGCTGTTCAACTCCTGCGCCACCCGCGTGGCCACCGCACGGGCGGCAATGCGGCGCGGCTGGGTGCAGCCGATCATGCCGGCATTGCCGCGCCCGGCCGCCAGGCACAGCTTGGGCAGCTGGGTGGTCTTGCCCGAACCGGTCTCACCGGCAATCACCACGACCTGATGGTTGCGGATCAGCTCGATGATGGCCTCGCCCTCACGGGCGATCGGCAGGGCTGGGTCCAGGCTGATGGCCGGGGAGCAGGCAGCACGCGCCGCCTGCTGAACCTGGGAGTCGGCCAGGGCCTGCTCGAAGGCGGCTTGGGCCTGGGCCACGCCCTGCCCCTTGCCCAGCGCAGCCTGCCAGCGCGACCATAGCCCGAGCAAGCGCCCACGATCACGGCTCATCGCCGTGTCGATGGCCGCCCGCCGCGCACCCGGGTGCGTCCTCATTGGTTTATCACTAGCATTCATTGATCAACAACGCTGACAGCTTTCATGACACGTTCGCGTCCGGAACGCCTATTGTGAACGCATCCACCTGACCAGGAGGGCCTCATGGCCAAGAGCAAGCCGCAAAAGACTGAAAAGAAAGCCGACAAGCCTGCCGAAAAGCTGGAAAAAGACAACACCGGCAAGAAGCCGGCAGCGGCAGCAGCCAAGCCGGGCAGCACGCCGGCGCCGGAAGCGGCGCAAGTCAACATCGGCATCACCCGCGGTGACCGCCAGAAGATTGCCGATGGTCTGGCGCACTTCCTCGCCGATTCCTACACCCTGTACCTGAAGACCCACAACTACCACTGGAACGTTACCGGCTCGATGTTCAATTCGCTGCATGCGATGTTCATGGACCAGTACACCGAACAGTGGAATGCGCTGGATGGAATCGCCGAGCGCATCCGTGCACTGGGCTTCAAGGCACCGGGTTCGTACCGCGAGTTCGTCGCCCTGGCGTCGATCGAAGAAACCCCGCTCCAGGACGCCAGCGATTGGCGGACGATGGTCGCCGACCTGGTTGCCGGCAACGAGGCGGTCTGCCGCACCGCACGCCGGGTGCTGGACATTGCCGATGACGCCGACGATGCCCCGTCCGAGGACCTGCTGACCCAGCGCCTGCAGATCCATGAAAAATATGCCTGGATGCTGCGCTCGCTGCTGCAGTAAGCCCCCGACGCCGGCACACGGCCACGCCCGCCACCACGCGGGCGTGGCCGCCAAGGCGGGCTGACTGCCCTGCGCCGCCTGATTACCGCCCGCAGTCAGCAGGCAACGGGTATTCTTGCCCGATGCAAGATCCCTGTTTGAGCGTTTTACGCGACGTCTTTGGCCATGCCAGCTTCCGCGGCCAGCAAGGCGAGATCGTCAACCACCTGGCCGATGGCCACGACGCACTGGTGTTGATGCCGACCGGCGGCGGCAAGTCGCTGTGTTACCAGGTGCCGGCGCTGGTGCGCGAGGGCACCGGCATCATCATCTCGCCGCTGATTGCGCTGATGCAGGACCAGGTCGAGGCGCTGCGCCAGCTCGGCGTACGCGCCGAGTACCTCAACTCCACGCTGGAGGCTGGCGATGCCGCGCGCATCGAACAGGCACTGCTGGCCGGCGAGCTGGACATGCTGTACGTGGCCCCGGAGCGCCTGCTTACCGGCCGCTTTCTGTCGCTGCTGCAACGCAGCCGGATCAGCCTGTTTGCCATTGACGAGGCCCACTGCGTCTCGCAATGGGGGCATGACTTCCGCCCGGAATACCGCCAGCTCACCGTGCTGCACGAGCGCTGGCCCGATGTGCCGCGCATCGCGCTGACCGCCACCGCCGATCCGCCGACCCAGCGCGAGATTGCCGAGCGCCTGCAACTGGAACAGGCGCGCTGGTTCGTCTCCTCCTTCGACCGCCCCAACATCCGCTACAACGTGGTGCTCAAGGACAATGCCCGGGCCCAGCTGCAGGATTTCCTGCGCGGGCATCACGGCCAGGCCGGCATCGTCTACTGCCTGTCACGGCGCAAGGTCGAGGAAACGGCCGCGTTCCTGGCCGAGAAGGGCTTCAAGGCCCTGCCCTACCACGCCGGGCTGCCGGCCGAGGTGCGGGCGGCCAACCAGCGCCGGTTCCTGCACGAGGACGGCATCGTGATGTGCGCCACCATCGCCTTCGGCATGGGCATCGACAAGCCGGACGTGCGCTTCGTTGCCCATATCGACCTGCCCAAGTCGATGGAAGGCTACTACCAGGAAACCGGCCGCGCCGGCCGTGATGGCGAGCCTTCCGAAGCCTGGCTGTGCTACGGCCTGGGCGATGTGGTGCTGCTCAAGCAGATGATCGAGCAGGGCGAAGCGCCGGAAGAACGCAAGCAGCTCGAACGCGCCAAACTGGACCACCTGCTGGGCTACTGCGAGTCGATGCAGTGTCGACGCCAGGTGCTGCTGGCCGGCTTTGGCGAGAACTACCCGCAACCTTGCGGCAACTGCGACAACTGCCTCAGCCCACCGGTCAGCTGGGATGCCACCGTGGCCGCACAGAAGGCGCTGTCCTGCGTCTATCGTTCCGGGCAGCGCTATGGCGCGGGCCATCTGATCGACATCCTGCGCGGCAAGGCCACCGAAAAGGTCAGTGCTGCCGGGCATGACCGGCTGTCCACCTTCGGCATCGGCAGCGATCTGGATGAGCGCAGCTGGCGCAGTGTTTTCCGCCAGCTCACTGCCGCCAGCCTGCTTGCCGTGGAGCCGGCCAACCATGGTGGCCTGCAGCTGACGCCGGCCAGCCGGGCGGTGCTCAGCGGACAGCAACCGGTGCTGATGCGCCGTGACAGTGAGGCCCGCCCGCTGCGCACGCGCCAGGAGCAGCGCACCGGGTTGTCGGTACTGCCGGCGGACCTGCCGCTGTTCAATGCCCTGCGCGGCCTGCGCCGTGAGCTGGCACAGGAACAAGGGGTGCCGGCGTATGTGATCCTGCATGACTCGACCCTGCGCAGCATTGCCGAACAACGCCCCACCAGCGTTGCCGAACTGGGCCGGGTTGGTGGCATCGGCGGCAGCAAGCTCAGCCGTTATGGCCAGCGCATCATCGAACTGATCCTCGAACAGGGCTGAATCGCCGCCCGGGCGCGTCAGCCCCGGCAGGCTCAGGCCATGAATTCGTTCAACCAGGCACGGCCAAAACGCAGGTCACGGTCCACCGTCGGCACGGAAACATCCAGCAGCACGGCGATCTCCTGCCGGTTCATGCCGGCAAAATAGCTCAGCTCCAGCACGCTGGCCACACGCCTGTCCACGGCTGCCAGCCGGTCCAGCCCCTGGTGCAGGGTCAACACCTCGGCCAGCGCATCATCAACCGGCGTTTGGTCGGCAACCAGGGCCAGGGTGACCTGCTCGGGGTGTTCCGAGCCGCGCTTGCGGGTCGAACGCGCGCGCAGGTAATCAACCAGTACCGAGCGCATTTTCAACATGGCCACCGCAACAAAATGGCCACGATCGCGGTAATCCGGGCTGCTGGCGATCAAACGCAACAACGATTCATTGACCAGCACCACCGGCTGCATCGTGCCCCCGCCGTGGCGTCCGTAACGGCTGCGGGCCAGGGCCAACAGTTCGGCATACATCGCCTCCACCGCCTGATCCCGGGCCTGCAGATCCCCTTGC
The DNA here is from genome assembly GCF_001431525.1 of Stenotrophomonas koreensis. Classification (GTDB taxonomy): domain Bacteria; phylum Pseudomonadota; class Gammaproteobacteria; order Xanthomonadales; family Xanthomonadaceae; genus Stenotrophomonas; species Stenotrophomonas koreensis. The sequence continues at coordinate 168,799 of NZ_LDJH01000002.1, read as the reverse complement.
TGCCAGGCATGCAAGAGCTGGGTGACCAACGGCGGGGACTCCACTGCACCCATGGCTGCCTCCTCGTCCATCACCCCCTCCCTGTTGAACCATGCTGCGTTGATGACGCGCAGGCAAGGCTAACCCACAGCGATCAAGGCTGTACAACCGCGATGGCACAAGCCGGCAATACAGCTGCCAAAGCAAGGGCAGCTGCGCGTTGCAGACGATGGCAGGCGCTGGCCAAACCCGGACAGCTTGCGCGATGACTGGGCCAGGGCCGGTGCGCGGGCTGACAGGGCATGGTCAGCACCGGGGAGCAGCGACGTGTGCGCCGGCAACCTGGCCAGGCCCAGTGCGATAAAGCGCGCAGGATATCCGCCAGGCGCAGATGCAGCCGGGGCAAGCATCGGTGACGATGACCGAGCACTCCGTGCGGAACAGCCGGAGCAAGCAAGTTAGCCGTCCGCATTGAAATTGCGGAGAGGATTGGTTTTGCGGAGCAAACAAAAAGGCTCCGGATTGCTCCGAAGCCTTGATGCGTATGGTGGGCCGTGATGGATTCGAACCATCGACCAAAAGATTAAAAGTCAGGCGCTTTTAGTTTGATTTTCAGCGCCTTATGCCTTTTGTGATTTACGGAGGAACTTCCGCAAGTGGTTGATTCTGCTGGCGCAAAGATTTGAGTTTTACGGAGCAAATGCAACCCAGGCGGTAACGCTCACGCCCCGTATCCGGGTTGCTGACTGCGGCAGTCGCGCTGGGTTTGACCTGGGCCGAAGGCCGGTGAGCGCAGGAGCATCTTGCCCCCATGCGGCGTCTCGGCACATCAGATACTGCGCATCTACGATGTAGGGAATGGCGCTGCCGGCGGGGTGAAGTTTGCTGTGTGCCGCGCAGCTTTTGTCACCCGCAGTGCGCGGATGTAGCCGTTGAGGTCGTACACATAGCCAGAGAAAGTGTGGAAAGCACAGCCGATCAGGAAAGCGCTGGAGAATGATCCGGTGAAGCTGCCGAGCGACTGGGTAGCCCCGAGCTGCACGCCATCAACGAAACAGCGGGTAGAATTGCCGCTGCGCGATATTTCGATGTGGTGTTCTGCAGTCGTATCCAGCGGAGCGGCACCAAAGCGCATCGTCCCCCCCGCGCTTCCGAACTGCACAGTGTGCAGTCCGAGGTACGCCGAGTTGAGGATTACCCACCAGCTGCCGGAGCCGTTGTTGTCATCAAGGTTTCCGCACACTGCGTAGGTCGATGTGCCGTTGGTCTTGACAATGAAGTCAACAGTAAAATCTCCGCTGCCGATGCGTAGTGGAACAGGAAGGGATCCGGATGCCTCTCGGATATAGTCGTCAGAGCCATCAAACTCGGCGACATTGAACCCTCGCGACGTATCCACGCGAACGTTCCCCGCCGCGGACCAGGTGCACAAACCTTTTTCGTCCGGGAACGCGGTGCTCCCGTTCGCGCCGGGCATGTTCAACAGGGCAACCACATCAGCCCAATACGGGTCTCCGCCACCGGCGGCATTTCCCGCCATCATCACCCGCCGCAGCATCAGACCACCTCCTGCATTGCGTAGACCCACGTCGTGCCGGCGTCGAATGTCTTGGCCGACAGAACAGTCTTGGCACCTGCGGCTGCGGCAATCGCGGTGTCACTGCCGCCCAGCGGCCGGAATGACGCCGGAAGGGTGAGCGTTCGCGCGCCGGTTGCGTCCTGAGTGATCTGGCACTCGAACTCGGTCACGCGCCCGGACGCGGCGAGGTTCGAAACGGCCAGCGTGGCGTTTGCGGTCATGGCGATGGTGAAGTTTCGCACCCGGCCGCCGTTGCAGTTGAGCGTGACGGTGCCGGCGCTGATCGCTGGTGCGCTGATGGTGTCGAAGTACAGGTCGGCGACGGTCAGGCCGCCGTCCTTGAGCAGCTTGCCGGTGGCTCCGTCGAACACGGCCAGGCGGTCAGAAACTGCGCCGGCCGGGCCGGTTACGTCGCCGCCGGCTGCCAGCTGCTCCCAGGCTGAGTTCTTGCGCCCGTAGGTATTGCCGTCGCTCGGCGCGTCAGGGATGCCTCCGCCAGACCCGCGCGACTGCCACGCCCCAAGCACCCACAGGGAAAGGTCGTCGGTGTCGCTGGCGTGGTAAATGCCGAGCGCGCCAGGCGTCAGGTTGAGGCTGGCCGGCCGGTCTGCAGCAATGCCGCAACCGAGGTATTCGACAATGTTTCCGCTGTATGCCATCACTCCACCCGTGCGTAAATGAGCTGGTTGCCGCCGTACATCAGCAATGGCGGCGTTTCTCCGTTGACCATCGGCAGCACTCCGCCACCGCCGCTTTGCACCTCGGCCCAGCCGCCATCCTTGCGCGCGTATTGCTTGCCGTCCTGCGGCGCTTCTGCCGAACTGGTGCCGGTCACGCGGCCGTAGCCGTCGCGCAGGATCTTGAGCAGCTCGCCGCCGCCGGCGTCCTCCAGCTCGCGCAGGTCCAGGCGCACGAGGCCATCGGAGAGCAGGCCGAGTGACCGGATGGCGCCGATGCCCTGCACGTCACCGGCCACTGCCGGCGTGCGCTCGATCTCCGCCACCTGCTGCTGCAGCTTTTCGATGGCCTTGACGATGCCGGCCATGTCGCCACTGCCGGCCAGCCCGCGCAGGTAGTCCAGCCACTCCCGCGTGGGCACACCGCCAGGCCCGACCATCGGCGCGGTTGGCCTCGGCATCAGGCTCATGCAGCCACCTTGCCGATCGCCACCCATGCCACCGGCACCGGGCTGGCAATGGCGCGGCCGTCGCCGCCGTCGTCGGTGCAGTTGGCATTGATGGTGCAGCCGCTGGAGGCCATGCCGGGGGTGTAGCCGGTGACGGACAGGGTGACACCGGCACCGAAGCTGCCGACCGACACGATGCCGGCGGCCGGGCCGACGTAGAACAGCTCAGTGAACGGCTTCTCGAACGTGATGCCCACGCTGCTGATGTAGTTGGAGCTGGCCGGGATGGTGGCATTGCCGGTCTGGATTGCGAAGCCGCCCAGGACCAGCGTTTTTGCGCCCACATCCCAATCAGGCTCCGGCGGCACAAACGGCGGCGGTTTCGGCGCCCATGCCGGGATGCCGCTGACCACTTCGAGCTGGTGGCCCTCGGCCCCGGTCGGGTCCGGAAGCTCCAGCACCGGCGCCCAAGCAAGATTGCTGCCGTCATTGGTCAGGAACTGGCCGGTGATCAGCGTCGGGATGGCCTGGCCGGCACCGCTGCCGCTGTCCACGTCGCGGGTCCAGACGGTCTGGCCGGCGGCGTCCTTGAGCACCACGGTATAGCCGCCGTCCAGCCAGACGTTGTTGTTCACCCGGCCGGAGCTGTCCAGCGGCACCGGGTTGGGGTTGGGCACCTGCTGCTCGGCATCGGCCCAGGTCAGGCGCGGCGTGGTGGTGCCGCGATCAAAGAACGCAAGGCTGCCACCGGCGCACGGCTCGATGCCCAGCAGGTCGTGCAGCACCGGGGCGGGGTTGTAAAACCTGTAACTCATTCGGGGCTCCAGAAATGACAAAGCCCGCAGATGCGGGCCGTTGGTGGCGTCGGGTTGTGCGATGTCAGCCGGTGAAGGCCCGGACGAGGTAACCAATGCCGAACAGGGCGGCGACACCCACGAGCGAATAGAAGCGCGGCGCGCTGAGCTTGTTGGCCATTGAATGAATCTCCCGAATCAACTTGCTATGATCTGTCAATCGTCTCTCCTTGGTGCTACAAGGGGTTGATGAAGAAAGCCCCGGATCGCCTGCCAGCGCCGGGGCTTTTGCCTTTTCTTGTATACGTGTACCGAAACCCTGGTCTGCGCATCCCGCAGCCTGTCGCCGGTTTCTGCCCTATCCTCGGCCTGCCCATTGACGGGCGATACCAAGGGGAAAGGAAATGGCAGCAAAATGGATCCGCGTACTGGTGGGGACCAGTGACAGCGGCACTATTTACACGCAAGATGCAGTGCAGAACGGAGACGAGATTTGGCTTGTGCCCAGCTGGATGCCAACGCCAGACGACACAGTGCTGATGCCAGCTGTCGCCATTCGCGTGGACTCACTGGGTGTGCAGTGGCTGTCGAATGACCCGTCTGGGGCTGAGGCACTTCTAGAGTCGCCAATTCCCACAGCCGTCCTGCAGGGTGACATGGCAGCTGCAGCAGCTTTCGGGCTGTACGCTGTTGAGGGGCCTGTTCCAGCCCTCGTAGTTGAGCGCCCTTCCATTCAGTAGTCACGGCAGTTCCTGTAAAAAGAAGGCCCCGGAAATCGGGGCCTTTGGGGAAACGGATATCAATGAGAGGTGTGGAATGACCAAGCCCAAGTACGACCTCAGCAAGCCGGCGGCCATACTTTTGGCTGCCATCATGCTTTTCGTGGGCGCGGTGTCTGTTGCGACAGCATCAGAGATTGATGAGTTCAGCAACCCTACTGCCGGCGCCCTTGCCCGCGCCTGCCTGCCTGTACGGCTTTCTGGCGCCGGCGCACGGCTTAGCGCAAACCAAGAGCTGGCCGCTGCCATGTGCTTTGGCTATGCGCTTGCCGATGGTGAGCTGCACAGGGATCCGCCTTACTGCACCCCGCCGTCTGTTGATCTCGGCCAGCGAATACTGGTGTTCTTGAAGTGGGCTGATGAAACACCGGAAATGCACCATGTAGACAGGGCGCTCGCCTTCCGTCACGCCCTCACCCTTGCCTTCCCCTGCAGCTGACCATGGCCGACTACGAATCCCTCGCCCACCTCTCCCGCTGGCGCCGGCTGGTGATCTGGCTGTTTGAGGACAAGGTGGGGTACACGATCACCAGCCTAATCGCCGCCATCATCCTGATGGTGCCGATCGGCCTCTTCGGCTGGTGGGGATTCGCGCTTGTAGCTGCCGGCTTGCTTGGCTTCGTAGCTGGATACAGGCTGGCCAGATCCTATGCGAAATCTGGCCAGCTCCCGCCGGAACTTTAATCCCCTACTCGCTCCTGTAGGGCTGCTTCGGTTGCAGCCGGCAGCGCAGGGTTTGCGCCGTTATACGGCACCATCTGCCCGTTGACGGCCCTGCCTGCCCGGATCGAGTCGCGCACGCCACCAACCGCCTGCACCGTCTCGCCAACGAACGGCAGGCTGCCGCCGATGCGCTGGAACAGCATGCGCTGCAGGCGCTCGGCCGTGCCGCTGGTGCGCGCAAAGTCGCCCTTGGCCACCATCGGCTCAAGCGCATTGGCCAGCCGGCGGATCTCTGCCCACTCGGCATCGGTGTACAGCGCCTTGGCCACGCTGGCGTTGTTGTACTCGGTGGCCCGAATGTTGCGCACGATCTGGCCAGGCGTCAGGGTCTCGCCGTTGTTGCCGCGCGTGAGCCGGGCGAAGTGAGCCGCGCGCAGGCCGCCCATCACGGCCGGGTCATCGTTGGCCGCAGTGCGCAGCCTGGCGATGAAGCGTGCGCCGGCCGACTTGCTGACCTGCGATGCGCCCAGCGCGATGTTCATCAGCTCTTCCGGCGTGCGGCTGCCGTCGAGCATGCCAGTGATGAACCTGTCCGCATCCTTTCCGCCCTCGAACCGGCGGCCGAACTCGGCACGCAATGCGCGGGCCTGCTTGAGCTGGGCCAGTGCGGCCGGGGCGCCGGTCACCAGGGCAGTGTCGATGGCCTCATCCATCCAGCCGTCGAACTCGCGGCGAATGGCCATCAGTGCGGCCCGGTCTGCCGGATTGGATGCGCCACCAACGGCATTGCCGATGATGCGCCGCTGTGTTTCCAGCGCCCGCAGGGTCACGCCGCGCACGTTCTGATTGCCGAGGATGCTGCCGGTGGCCAGCCGCACCTGCTCCAGCGCGCGGTAGGCGCCAGGTGTGGTTGCTGGGTTGATGTCGAAATCGCGTACTGCACCCTGCAGCCGGGCCGGCACTGCGCTCACGGTGTCGCGGCTGACGGCCACGGTGTCGGCTCCGCGCACGTTGGCATAGGCGTCGTCCACCTGCGCTTTCAGCTCATCGGCTTGCTGCCGCAGCCGGCCTGCGCTGCCCTGTACCAGCTCGCCGGGGCTGGCCATGGGCTGCCCGCCAAGCCGGCCGCCGATGCCGTCCACCGCTTCGGACAGGCGTGCCAGGTTGTTGCGCTGCAAACCATCGAACACTGCAGCGCCGCCGGGCGACTGCCGCAGCACTTCCTCCCGGCTGAGCTGGGCGTGCTTCTGCGCGGCATCGGTAAGGCGCTGGCCCTGCGTGTACTGGAAGCCGAACTCGGCATTGCCCAGCGCGGTGCGCGGGTCGGCGCCGAGCCGGATCTGCTCGGCCTGCTGGGCCATCTGTGCCAGCATGGTCGGCGGCGGCTGCTGGATGCCCGCATCAGCCAGGGTGGCCAGTGCCGACTGCCGGTTCTGGCCAGAGCGCGCGCGCGCCAGCTGGCCCAGCTTGCTGCCGGCAGCCGACAAGCCGGTGCCGGCAACCTCGCCCAGCCCGCCGCCGGCCGCGCTGATTGCCGCCCGGCCAATGTCCACGTCGCCACCGCTCACCGCCGCATTCATGGCGGCATCCTGCGCACCAGCGACGCCGCCCTGCAGCACCGCGCGTCCGCCGAGGCCAACATTGCGCGCCTGGGCAATCCTGCCGGCCCATGATGCAGGGACGAAGGCTGCGGCAATGTTGCCGGCCACATTACCGATGTCCGCCGAATCCAGCCCTTCGTCGTTGACCCGGTATTCCTTGCCGTCCTGGCTGATCACGCCATAGCCGCCGTCGCTTGTGCGCACAACCCGGCCGCCCAGCTTCTCGGCCGCATACTCGGCCACGCCCTTCTGGCTGCCGAACATATCCTTGGCCGCAGCGATGAGCTTCTGCCCGCCGCTCAGTGCGATATCGGAGTCGGCCCGGAACAGCGACTTTGCCTCATCCCCCACCCGCACCGGCAACGGCGCACGCATGCTGCCTTGCGCCGCCTCGCTCTCCGGCGTGCCGCCCACAATGTCGATTTCGAGGACGCCGGTGCCGCCCATCTCGCCATTGCCGGAAACCTGCTCATCCTGCGGGCCGGCGATGATCTCGTCCTGCTCCCAGGGCACGGTGCTCCAGCTGGTGAAACCCTTCTGCGGGGCCTGGCCGGCCATCGCCGGCGGCGGCGCCACAACCTCGTCGGCATCCCACGGGTTCTGCATCACTTCTTCCTCCGGGTGGAACCATCCGGGGCGGTGTAGAGGGCGCCGGCCGGCAGTGCGTTGTATTCGGCCGGGCTGTTGACCATGACGGGGCGTTGCTGCCCAGCCTGAGCTGCTGGCCCGGCCGGTGCAGGATCTTGGCCTACGGGCGGCAGACCTGCCCCCGCTGCTGCCCTCATTGCCCGCTCGGTAGTTTTCCTGTTGCGCATCTTCTGCGCGATGACCTCTGGGGTGTCTCCGGGGATTGGGAAGTAATTCTTCCGCTCCTGGTCCATCTCATCCACGCCAATCGCAGCGCCGGACTCCTTGCGCAGGTTTGCACGCAGCCAGTTGTCCTGGGCCTGTCTGTAGCGCTGACCCTCCGGGCTGGCCAGTGGGTTCAGAAACTCACCGCCGGCGGTGTAGTAATCGCGCCGGTTGGTCGGGTCATAACCAGACTGCTCAAGCTGCTGCATCTCGGCATTGGCCGCGATCATGCGCTGGTAGAAGCCGCTTGCATTGCGCTCGCCTTCGCTGATCTTCCCCGGCGGGATGTAGGTGGTCGTGCCATCGCCGTTGTCGATGACCTGCCCGCCTGCTGCAGTAGCGCTTGGCCTGGAAACCACCTGCACCTGACCTGTGGGGCTGCGCTGCGCAACAGTGCCCTCGGGGAGCCCGAGTGCAGCGACCTCGCCGGCAGACAGGGTTGCGTACTGTTCCTGCTGCTTTGGGGGGTTGTACCCGATACGGCCGGGGCGCGCGCCCTGCTGCGGAGGCGCATCGCGATCCGGCAAGGCAACCTCGGTAAGCGTGCCGCCACTTGCGACATCCGCCAGTGCAGCCTGTTGAGCCCACGCGGGCATGCCAGGGTCGAACTGGAACTGCGTCCCATCAGGTGCCCTGCCGCTGCTCAGGATTGTCGGTGAGCCGTCTTCATAGGTACGACCTGAGCCGCCTACCTGCGGCAGATCGCCCAGCTGCCGCGTGCGCGGGTCCCACACCATCTTCATCGTTCCGCCCATGCCGTCCGGGACATCAACAAGGGTCCCGCTGGCCGGGGCAAACGGGACCTCGGCAATCACGTTGCCCGATGCATCGAAACGCTTGGAGCCAGGGCCGAGCGTGAACTGCTCACTGTCGCCGCCTCCAGCTGCCCGCACCAGCCCCTGCGCCGTTTCCATGATCAGCCCGCTGGTTTCGGCGTTGTACTCGGGCGGCAGGTCGCTCAGGCCGTACCGCGACAGGCCCGGAACCATGCGGGCGTACTGCCCGGCGCGGAACTGCTCGGGGGTGTTGACCAGGATGCGCGCGGCGTTGATGAGCCCCTTCTGGCGGCGCTCGTCGGTCATGCCAAGCGCCTTTTCCTGCTCGGCAGCCATCGTCGGGTTCACCTGCTGCATCTGCGCAAGCAGAGATTCGCGCTGCTCAGGCTCTGCGCCATAGGCCTGCCCGGCCAGCCGGTTGATCTGCGTGGTGTCGCGCTGCGCCTTGAGCTGCTGGCCGAACTGCAGCCCGCCAGTCAGCGAGTTCATGAAGTTTTGCTGGAAGTTCACAGATCAGCCCCCGTAGCCGGATTTGCGGTTGGTGGCACCCTGGAACATGCCTGTGAGGTTGTTCATTCCGCCCATGCTCCCGCCGCCACCGCCCATGCCCATGTATGTCCCGGCGGCAGATGCCAGCGCGTTGCCGTAGCCGGCCTGTGCGCCGGCCGTGGCCGATGCTGCCATAGCCTTGGCATCGCCCTTGATGCCCATGGCGTTGGCGTACTGGTTGCCGAAGTTCTGGCCGAGATTGCCCATGTACTGGGACTGGTTCTGCCCCATCTGGGCAAGGTTGGCCAGCCGGCCGTAGTAGTTGCCGTAGTTCTGGCTGGCCAGCCCGCTGGCAAACGCCATGCGGTCGGCATCGGCGCCGCCGGAATAGAGGCCGCCACGGGCCGCCGCGCTGCGGTCCAGGCTTTGCAGGCCCTGGTCGCGGGCAAACTGGAAATCCGGCGATTCGTTGAAGCTGGAAAAGTCGCCGCTGTTGAGCGCCTGCATCTGCGCCAGCGCGCTGCCGCCGGCATCGTAGTACGGCTGGGCCAGTTCCATGCCCTGGTCGTACATCGCCTGATTTTGATCGATGGTTGCCTGCGCGGCATTTGCCTTCGCGTTGCCGGCCTTCTTTGCTGCTGCGCCCTGCCGGTTGGCGGAATACGCCATGCCGGCACCCACCGCCACTGCTGCCGTTACTGCTGCCATGTCAGATGTCCTTCGTGTAGCTGATTTCAGATTCCAGATATCCGCTGCGCTCATACAGCGCGGCAGCCTGGGGCGGGCTGTTTGGCATGTGCACCATCTGGATGCGGTTGGCGCCGGCATCGCGGCATGGCTGCTCGATGGCGCGCAGCAGGCGGTGGGCAATGCTGGTGCCGCGCACCTCCGGGGCAACCCACCAGACGATCTCCACCGCGAACAGCTGGTTGCGGTTGAACAGGAACGGGCACAGCATCACGCCGGCCATGCCGACCAGCTGGCCGTCGCGCTCGGCCACGAGGAAAACGTGGTCGGCGATCAGGCCGGTGGCCAGGTCTGCCACGCTGTCCTCGTCCATCGCCACCCAGTCGGCGTAATGCGTTGTCGGGTAGAACTGCGCGGACATGCGCACGATCGCCGGCACGTCGGCCAGCGTTGCATTGCGGATGATGGTCATCAGCCCCTCAGGGAAAAGAAGGCCACGGCGATGAGCCGGCCGGATTCGGGGTCAGTGCCGAATGCCGCGAACGGCCACCGGCTGTGGAACAGGGCTGACTCATAGATCACCAGCCGGCCCAGTTTCATTTCTGCCAGGCCGACCTGATCCCAGGCGCTGGCGTCGTCCCAGTCACTGCCGACGCGCTCAAGTAGATCCGCCTGCCCGGCGTCGATGCGCTCGGTGCCGGTGGCCTTGTGCCGCCACAGCGCGGTGCCGCCGGGGCCATCGCTCAGGTACAGCACCGCGGCGTGCGTGCCCCAGCCCAGATCCGAATGCACGGCCTGGTTTGGCAGCTCGCCGCCGTAGTTGAGCCGATAGCCCATGCCGAGCATGTCCACAGGCCCCATCGCTGCCTCGATGGCAGCCTGCAGGCCTGGCACATTCACCAGCGCCACCCGCTTGTAGACCTGGCCGTCATAGCCGGGCCAGTCGATGTACGGCGCGCGCAGGGCTTCGGCCCGGAGCCCTGCGGCATCCGGGATTGCGTCATCGATGATGAGCATCAGCCCTCCGTAGGCTCGATAGCGGCCACGCCGCCCAGAAGGTCGCGCTTGACCGGGCTGGACACGCGGATTTTCATGACGGCATGGCGGTAGCGGCCCAGGCGCAGCAGGCGGATGCGCTGTTCGTACTGGCCGACCGCACCCAGCGACCGGCGACGCCAGTTCGACCAGGTGTGGCCGCCATCCTTGGAGACGGCCACCTCGATGTAGTGGTCAGTCATGCTGCAGCTCCAGGATCGTGATGCTCGCGGCATTGCCGTACCCGCTGAACGGCGGGGCGTACTCATCCCACGACTGACCAAAGTCATCAGAGACCCAGAACTTGCTTGCTCCGCTTGATCCGACTACGCGCCCTGCCGCCTCGCTGACTTCGATCATGTTGTCAGCCCCGCTGATTGCGACAGATTGCCATGTCACGCCGTTGTCCACACTGAGCGCCACCGTTCCGTACCCGTTCTGACCGTATGCAAGAACATTGCCGTTGCTCAGCACCTTCAGCTGCGGACTAGCAGGGTTTGCCGGGGAAATGATGCCAACCTGCGACCAGGATTCACCATCTTCGGTTCGCCACACGCGCCGGATGCTGTCCACCATGTAGCCGTATTCCCCAGCAGCCACGCCGTTTTGCGTAGCAAAGTTCCCGCCTGACGCTGCAACTGGCGTCCACGCTGTAGGCGAGTCCTCGTCGCTGTAATATAGATTTTGAGAAGGGCCGGACTGGAAGTGGGCTATCCATCGACCTGAGTTCATGCGCGCCATACCACAGGGTATGCGGCCGAGTGGCGTGGCAATTTCATCAAACGTTTCCCCGCCGTCGCTGCTCAGGTGGTAGCTCCCGTATGCGCCAGCGCTATCCCAAGCCACCACAACGCTGCCGCTGATGCAGAAGTGGTCTGGCAAAAGCCCGGTCTTCGACTCCACTACAGTTGTCGCCGTAACGGGTACATATGCACCCCATGGCGGCGCCTCCGTGCGAACGATCTTCTGAACGTCACCTTGGCCGCGAGAGACAACATCAAGGATCAGGCCGCCAGGAACAGAGTGAACCGAACTAACTGAATTTCCTGCACTTGGGACAAGCGGGTACATGCTCGACCACTCGATCAAATCGCGCGAGATCCACAACCCCTCAACGGCACTGCTTGCAAGGACGTACAGAACGGGGGAGATCCTGACAATGTCCCTGATCTCTGCCCACAGGCCATTGCCATCCGTGGCGCGCACTGCAATAGGGAAGTCGCCTGATTCAAGCGGATCGCCACTTTCGATCACGCCGTTATCCCAGCTCAACCCATTTGGCAGACGGCCATCGGTGATCCTCACCGACCCGACAGGGGCGTCTCCAGCAGTAACGTTGTAGCTGTACCCAGGATATGGCCATCCTGCACTGCCTGTCGGCGCGCTGCCGGTGATCGTCGGCCCATTCGGCTGCTCCGGGAACTCGCCACTGATCACCGCCGGCTGCTGGCCGACTCCCATGATCAACTCGACACTGGCCGCAATGAACGCGCTCTGGTTGTCGGCCATCACCGGGCTGGTGCGCTCGGACACCATGGGCTGGTCGCCCTCGGCCTGGTAATCCCAGTCCAGCTGCCAGATGCGGCCGTTTTGGAAGTCGCCACCGAACCAGGCATTACCCCAGCGCACGGCATCATTGAGCCGCCAGCGGGACAGGCCATAGGACTCGCGGCGATGCCACAGGCCGCACACCACGTCATAGCCCCACGTCTGCCCGTCCGGGAAGGTCAGGTAGTAGCATTTGTGGCCGCGGTCTTCCCAAGCGAAGGCGAAGGCGTCCTGCCAGCGCAGGCCGGCCAGTGCGCGCTCAAGCGGCACGGTGGACACGCGCCGGGCAGCGTAGCCTTCCAGCCGGTAGACGATGCCGTCATCGCCCAGCCAGAAGACGCTGTTGTCCAGGTTGCAGATGGTGTTCCGGGAAGCGCAGCCGCGGTCGATGACGGCCCGCTTTGACTGGAAGGTGCCCGTTGCGCCGCCGGCATTGCCGTAAAACTCGGCCGTGCGCTCGCCGAAAACGATCACTTCGAACTGCGACACGGCCAAGCCGACGATCCGATCCGGCGCGGCCTCGGCCTCGTACCGGTCCAGCGTGTTGTAGTCGGTCGCGTCGGCCAGATTCGAATGGAACCAGAACCGGCCGGCAGGCTCGACGCCCAGCAGATAGCTGTCGATGTAGGCCGTCTGCAGCGAGCCCGGAAACCCCGGATCGGTGATGCGCTCGAACGTCTGCGCGCGGGTGTCGTAGACGTAGCCTCCGCCCGGTGCGCCGTTGCACACCAGCACCTGGTTGCCGCCGCCGAACTGGTTGTGACTGATCGACACGCGGCCAACACCGGGGATCGTGCCCAGCGGGATACCAACGCCGGTATTCGTGATCCGGTACAGCGTGCGGCCGGAGACAACGAACCGCTGTCCCTCGCAGTCGTGCATGCCACGGATCGGGCCGGTTCCGATCTGCTGGTATGGACGCAGGCCCGGAGGCGTGGCCAGCTTGGCCGGCGTCAGCGTGCCAGCCTGCTCGGCCACCACCGGCAACCAGTTGCAGGTGTCCTGCACCGACCAATGCCGGCTTTCGTCGGCGTAGAAGCCGCCGATCAGGTTGATGGGTTGCTGGCGCATCAGAAGTACTCAGCCGGCAGGGTGCTGCCCGCGTAGGGCTTGGCATTGAGACGGTACAGCGTGCGCTGCGCATCTGCGGCCCACAGTGCGAGGTTGGCCTCACGCGGGCCGAACACGCCATATTCGGCCACCATGGCGTGCGCCAGCTTCTGGGCCAGCGGGATCAGGAACGGAGCGGGGATTTCGTCGCCGTCCAAGTCGAACGGAATCAGGCCGTCGCCGTGCAGCGTCTCCAGCATCGATTGCAGGTACTGCTCAGCGTCTGCGGCATCTTCCGCCTCGGGAGCCTCGGTGGCGCTCACCACGTCCAGCATGCGCAATGCGCGGCGGATCAATTCATCGCGGCGATACGTGGCCATCGTTGCTCCATGAAATAGGAAGGGGCCAGCACATGGCCGGCCCCTTTGGGTACTGCTACTGCAGTCAGGCCGCGGCCGGAGCCGAGACGTAACCGGTCACCACAGCCCAATCCTTGGCCGCTGCATCGCCTTCCTTCCACTGCAGCTTCTCGACGCCACGGATCTCCATGAAGCCAACGCCGTGCTTGAAACCGTAGTCGTCTTCCTTGCGCAGGGTGGTCTTGGTGGTCATCGCCCATGCAATGCCCACGGCCTGCGCACCGCACAGGTACATCGGTTCCACCGGGATCGGGCTGGCGGCGGTGTTGTTGAACGCGCCGATGCTCGGAACCTCGCGGATGATCACGTCATCCCACCACAGCGAGTTGCCGCCGGTGAACAGCGGATTCTCCTTGCCGCGCTTCTCGGCCTCGGCCAGCACACTTGCCATGTCCAGCTTCAAATCACGGAAGGCTCGGGTGCCGACAAACAGCACGTAGGTCTCGTGGTCCTCGCCGTAGATGTGCGGGGTGATGCCCTCGCCGTTGGCAGCCTTGGCCGAGCGAGCAATGGCCTTCAGCTTGGATACCGTGGCGCGGTCCAGGGTCTCGGCGGCGGTGATCGCGTTCAGCGCGGTGGCGTGGGTCGCGTTGTAGTTGCTGGCCAGGTGGCCGAAAAGCACGCGGTCGGAGTTGGCGGCGGTCCATGCGTTCTTCTGGGCTGCGCTTGCAGTGGCATACGCCACGCCGTTGATGCTGCCAAGGGCCGTGGTGATGGCGTTGCGCAGGTGGCGGGTGGCCAGCACCTTGAGCGCCGACTTGCCGGCGTCGCGGATGTCGAACGGGCTGGCCTGCTCTTCCATCACGTTGACCACGGTCGCATCGCGAACCACGTCAACCTTGATCTGGTGGCCTTCGTTCGGGAGGGCCTTTTCATTGCCAACCAGGGTGGTACTGCCATCGTTGGGCGCCGAATCGCTCAGGGCGCCCACCAAATTGATGGTGATCGCGTCGCCCTTCTTCTTCGCCAGGTCGGTCTTGACCTGGAAGATCGAGCTCTCGTTCTGGCCCATGTAGCGCTTGTAGGCGTTACCCCGGACGTACTCCTTGAAGAAGCCATCGTCCCACTGCTTTGCGCGCACTGCGGTGCTTACGGTCGTGTCAGCCATTGTTTGTTACCTCGGGAAAAGTTCATCGACGGGGCTCGGCGCGTTCGGGCTGAATTGCCCGGCGGCGTTGCGAACCTGTGAAAGGTCTGGCGGGACTGCGGCGGCGGCTCTCGCCTTCTCGGCAGCCTTGGCGGCGAACTCGGCCTCGATCTTGGCGCGGACTTCGGCCTCGACCTTTGCGCGGTACGCCTCCGGGTCCTGCATCTGCGCCAGCTCAGCGGTTTTCTTGCCGAGCTGGTACAGCGCAAGGGCCGGATTGGCTGCCGACATCACCTGCTGGGCCAGAAGCGGGTTGCCCTGTGCGGCCTCGAGGGCCTTTGCGGCCATGTCGTCGTAGTCGGGGTATACCGCCTTGGCTTGCTCCTCCAGCGCGGCATGCAGGCGCTGTGCGGCGCGCTGCTCGACGATCTGGAGGTGCTGTTCCGGTGCCTCGAAGAACTCGGGCACCGGCTGCTGAGGCTGCTGCTTCAATTCCGCCAGTTGGCGCTCCAGAGCCTGGCGTTTCTCACGCTCGGCCAGCAGCGCCGGCAGCGGCACGGTCTTGTCCTCTTTGACTTCCGGGGCCGTCGGCGCCTCGGGGGCCGGTGTTTCCGGCTGTTCGACCGTTGCGGCGGGTTCCGGTGCGGGTTGCGCTTCCGTCAGCTCGGCGGCCTCCGGGGTTGCTGCAGCCGCACTGGCATCAGCCATGTCATCGAGAAAATCGCGTTCCTGATCTGCCATGTTTCATCACTCCTATCGACCGTTCGCCGTCGTCACGATCGAGCCGTAGCGCGCTCGTCCGCTCACCTCTGCCCAACAAAAACCCCGCCGGGTGGCGGGGTCAGTGCGGGATTCATCGGCGGCTGCAAGAGCCGCATTCGTTCGGTTTCTGCCCGGAACCGCTCCAGCTCCAGGCGCTGGGCGTCCAGCTGCAATTCGCCCTGCTTGACCTGCAGTTCGGCCTGCTTGATGTCGTTACCAGCCAGCTTCTGCTCGGCCTCCTGCAGCGCCTGCTGCATCTGCTGCATCTGCTGCTGGATCTGCGGTGGAATGCCGCCCTGGTCCAGATGCTCCAGAACCTGCTGCTTGTTGCGGATGCTCGACGCCTCGATGATCGCCCGCGTCGGGATGCTGGACGGGTCGGCCTGCTTGAGCTGGACCAGCTGCTCAAACTGCTCACTCTGAATCGTGATGCTGTCCGGGCCATCTTCGAGGATCAGGTCAACGTCCAGCTCGGCCAGTTCGTTCTGGACATGCACCACCTGCTGCAGCATCGGGTCAGCCTGCATCTGCTGCAGCTGCTCCGGCGGGATCGGCTGCCCGGCTTCCTCGGCCTGCTGCACCATCAGCTCCCACTGACGTACCGGCTTGTTGATGCCCACCCAGCGCAGGTTCTTCTCGTCGTCAGTGACGCGCACCCAGCGTTCGTCGGTCCAGTACTGCCGCACGCGATACCAGACCTGGCGGTACACGTCCCACGTCCAGCTGCGCAGGCCGCCCAGTACCCGGCTCATTTCGGCCAGGCCTGACTGCAGCATCATCTCCTGCGCACGGCCAGACGGCGCTGACTGATCCCCCTGCAGCGCAGGATTCACGCCGCTGGCGTCGATCTCGGCCTTAGCCTCCTGCAGTAGGTTGAACTGGCCCATCGCCAGGTCGGCATTGCGATCAATCTCGAACCGCATGCCCTGGCGCGTCATCACTACGCCGTCCGGGCGGTTCACCTCGCGCCGGGCTCGCTCAATGCTCTCGACCGCGCCCTCCTCGGTGATGATTGTGGTCGTGCTCAGCAGGTGCAGCGCCTTGCTGCGGCGCTTGTTGATCTCGTCCTGCGGGCTGATCATCCGCCGCACACAGCCGTAGCGCCGGTTCTCGCGGTCAACGTAGGCCGACACCGCAACCAGGTCGCACTGCGGCACGCCGTCCTCGTCAACGTAGGGGGAAACCTGCGGATCGCGCAGGAAGCCCCCGCCGCACACGATCGCCGTGTGCCACTGGCCCTTGTGCTTGAACCGGTGCTGCAACACGCGCACTCGCTTGCGGCTGCGGTCAGACCACAGCATCCTCGGCTTGTCGTCGAAAGTCTCGCCGGCAGTGTCTGCCGCATAAGCAGCACTGATCACCGCATCCCGGTCAGGCCAGCGCTCCAGCGCCTCGGCCTCATCCATCCACAGCACGACGCCCAGGTAGTTGGCGTCACTGAAATCCTGGCGACGACTGGCCGGGTCGTAGTAGAACCGGTCCCACGGTACATGCGTGATCACCACCTCCGCTTTGTCCCCGGCGTTCTGCACAGTCACCGTGGCCGCGCCGATGCCCTCGATCAGCAGGTTGTCACATGCATCCGAGCGGATTGCCCGGAAATCGGACTGATCGCACACGAAGCGGATGGCGTCGGTGACGCTCTCGGCCTCCTGCTCATGCTTGGGCGTGCGCGGATAGGCGCGTGGATCAGCGTGCATCCGGTCCGCATGACCGCGCAGGGCGTCGATTTTCGGGCCGATGCGGTTGAACACCACTGGCGGCTGCTTGCGCTGTGCCAGGGAGGCCAGCTCTGCCTCTGACAGCTGCCTGCCGTCGTAATAGTCGCGGTCGCGCTCAGCGTCGGCGCGCTCCTGCTGGTTCGTGTCCTGTGCCTCGCGGAACTGCGCGCACAGGGCCTCATGGCCGATCACCGGCTCTTTCTTTTCGGTCTCGGTCATACGGTTTTCCAGCTCTCCGCGCCGTGATCGGCGTCGATGTCGTAGTCGTCGTCACGGGTCTTGCTGCGCCCAGTCTCTGGCCGCGCCGCGTTGGTCATTTCGTCCAGGCCGCGGCCCACCAGGCTGCACACGTCCACCGCGTCATCCTGCCGGCCGTCCTCGCCGTTGAAGGCGCACAGCTGATTCAGCAGGCGCATTGCCCACGGCGCGGTGCGCGGAAGGTGCACAGTGCCGGCGCTGGCCCTGGCTGCGAAACCCAGGGCGCGCTCGGCCTTGCTGCCGGCAGATGCGAGCGGCACGCGACGCACGAAGGTCTGCGTCTCCCGCATGCGCTTCGTGATCGCCCCGTCAACCGCCCGCAGGATCACGCCCTTTTCCTCGAACGCCACCAGCGGACGGTGCTGGCCGATCAGCTCGATCCACTTGTCGATCCACTCTGCCGGGTCGGTCTGCCCGTACCACCAGTCCACCGCATAAAGGTCGCCGTTGTCGGCCAGCCCCCACACGCCGTGTTCCGTCCAGTCACCACCCTCCGGCGTGACCGCGTAATCGCTGGCGATGTAGAGGTTCAACCGGCTCGGCAGAACGTCGTAGTGCTTGAACCAGTCGCGCTTGAACATCAGGCCAGCAGCGCTTCGGCACTTGCCCTCCCAGACGTGCGCGTACAGATCCGGATTCAGCCGCTGCAACTTTAGCCGCTCTTTCTCCAGCTCATCCGGGAACCAGGGGTTGTCGCGCCAGTTGATGTCGATGACCAGTGTGTCCGGGTCATCGAGGCCGGCCAGCTGGTGCACAAAATCCTCGTCCTGCTCCGGGTTGTAGCTCCACCACAGCTCCGAGCCGGGCTTGCGGATCGTGGGGATCAGCACCTGGGCGGATCGCTCCGTTACCGTGTGCGCCTCCTCGATCCAGCAGATGTCGAACCCCTCATAGGATTTCAGGCTGTCAGCCGTATGGTCCTGCAGGCCAGCAAACGCGAACTCGGTGCCGTTCGGGCCTTTGATCACCTGCTGCTGCACGTCATACCAGCCGCCCAGACCCATGGACTGGATGGTGTCGGCCAGCAGACGGTGGCTGGATTCCTTGATCGACTTCTGCACCTCACGCACGCAAAGCACGCGCAATGGCTGCGCATAGCCGCGGATGGCCAGCAGCCGGGCGATGGACCAGGACTTGCCCGAGCCGCGCCCGCCGCGCGCGACCTTGTGCCGGCGCTCCAGCTGCCAGAAAGGCAGCATCTTCGCCGGGATGTCCAGGCGAAGGGTGCCCATCCGTCAATCTCCCCTGCTCGGCTCCACGCCGACGATCTCGACCTTCGTCACGACTTCCACCGGCCCACCACCCGGCGCGCTGATCTCTTGCGCGATCCGGTCGCCGTATTTTTTCGGGGCCATGCGAGCAGCGACCCATTTTCGGGCATCGACGCGCAGTCGATTGCGAGCGACGGCCGTGGCGTCCAGCGCCAGCGAAACGTCCTCTCCCTCGTGCTTGATGGTCACCGCAGCTTCGTCAGCGATAGCCACGATGTCATCAACCAGCGTGTCGGCCTGCTGCTCCCGCGCGCAGGCGTATTGGTCACGGAAAGCGGCATTGCTCGCCAGCCACCGCATGACCGTCGTTTTCGACGGCATCGCCTTACCGCTGCAGATAGACCGCAGGCTCTCGCCATCAGCAAGCCTTGCGCAGATCACGTCCGCCATCTTCTGCGTGTAGCTACTCGGCCTGCCAGTCACACAACCTCCAACAACCCCAGGCCCAGCAGGCGATCACCGCCCCTGACCCTCAGTTGATACAGCCCGCGCTGCAGCTTCGACCCAGCCGGGACAACCCACTCCAGCCGGCCGCGATCATCCAGAGACGCCGGCCAACTCTCAGCAACTGACTGCCCCCGGTACGGGACGGCCTCCACCTGCAGTTCGGCATCGGGCGCAGGCAGCGGCCCCTGATCGTCGCGCAGGTATACGCCGCACGGCACATCGAAGCGCCGGAACGTTTGGGCCATGATTTGCTGGCGCATGTCAGCGGCTCTCATATTCTCGGATCACGGCCTGACAGGCCCTGACCTGGTCGTCTGCGTCTCGGCCGACTCGAACAAGATCTGCCGCACCCTGCTCTCGTAGCCGGGCGGCCTCATCACGTTCGGCGGCGCCGGCGGCGGCTTCGGACAATGCTCGGGTCTCACAGCCGGCCCAGTGCTGGCGCAGCCGGAGGACATCAGCGCGCAGGCCAGCCACAACAGCAGCAGGGACGGCCTCGGCCGCTTCCCGGTCTTCTTCATGCTTGGCTCCGATTTCGGCCAGTGCCTGGCCCTGTTCGCGCTCGGCCTGCCGGGCGTCCTGCACTGCCTCGACCTGCCCGGTGAGCTGGGACACCCGCTGCCGGCTCTCGGCCAGATCAGCAGAGCGGTCGCGCCACTCACGGCCCGCAAGGAAGCCAGCGAGGAACAGGGCGATGCCGGCGAGGATGTGCGCCCTGGTGACCATCAGTCCGTGCCTCCGGGATTGCTCACGTCCGGGTCAAACGGCGGCGGCTCGATGCCACTGCTGCGCATCAGCCCCTCCAGCCTGTAAATGTGGTTCAGCATGCGACCGCTGCGGCGCTCCAGCGCGCGGACCTGTTCAGTCAGCCGGTCCAGCTCCAGCCGGACCGTTTCGTAAAGCCGGCTTTCCGTCGTGGTCGCCTGCTCGTCGCGCCTGCGGCCGCCACGACCGTGGAACCACGCGCCGATTGCCGCGGCTGCGCCAGCGATCCAACCGATCAGGCCCGGCGGTGTCTGTGATGGGTCAATCATGCGCCGCCCTCGAATACCCTGCGCTCATCGGCCCTGCGGTTGACCAGGCCCTGCAGCACTTTCCCGCCTGCCCGGCGCCACACAGCGAACTGCGCAGCGGCCAGATCCGTCTGACCGGCGTTGAACAGCCGCAGCAGCGTAGAGCTGCCGAACGCGCCGATGCCGATGTTGTAGGCCAGCGAGGTCATCGCGCCCAGCTGGGCCTCGGTAACCGGCCGGCGCAGCAACTTCCGCACGCCGACCATGAATTTCTCGACATCCCGCGCCAGACGCTCATCGGCCTGAGCCTGCGTCCAGCGCACGCCCTCGGCGATCCCAGGGCCAGTGCTACCCCAGCCGATCGTCCAGATGCCCGCCGGGCATTTGTACGCGACGAGCCTGCACCCCTCCCAGCGCCTGATGAGCGCCATGGCGTGAGCGAGTGCTGTCATATGGCCTCATTAGGGAGCTGCCCGCCCCGCGTGCCGGCTGGCCGCAATGCTTGCTCCGGGCTGGGAGCGGGCATGAAAAAGCCCCGGACAGTGCCGGGGCGATTGATTTCCGCTGCGTACCCGCTCGCATCGCCGCACGTCTGCGGGTCAACCCTGGATCGCGGGAAGCGGCAGCGGATAGCTGCTGGCGCGCGACAGACGCAGTGCGCACGCGATGGTACAAATTTAGCCCCCCAGAGTTGGTATGCGCAAAACCATACTCAGGCGACCCCCTTCCTGACTGCGTCCGCCAACTGCATGGCCGCTACAGACTCGGCTTCCACCATTCGCTGCAATAGCCACCGGTACACCGGGCGCCAGAGCTTGGCGTAGTTGGAAGGGTCGATCCTCACGGCCACCGCCGTCGCATGATCAGACCGGCCCAACCCTTCCCGGATCTCATCCACCGCGGCCCGGGCCAGCGCCGGCAGATGCTCCACGGTGTTGGTCGGCCAGGTCTCGGCACGAACCTGCGCCAGCACCTGCCGCGCCCGATCGACGTGCCGCCGCTGCTCGGCCGTTGCCGAGTTGCTCCACGCAAGCGCGGCTTCGGCCAGCTGCAGGTCGAGATGCGCCTCGCACAGCCGGCGCGACTGCCGCTGCAGCTCCGGCACGACCAGGCCAACGACCACGTCCCGGAGCTTGTGCCGGCGCATGGCCGCCACGTCCGGGCACCACGCGGCCTCCAGCACCTCCCTGCCCAGCCCGGCCGGCACCATGCCCAGCGCCCCGGCGATGTCGATATTCGTCAGCTCAGCCACGCCGCCACCTCGGCCCACGTCAAAACGGATATTGGTTGGGCCCAGCCGGCCCAGCAGTTCGCGCACGTCAGACATGGTTGACCTCCCTCAATCCGCACTGTCGGCATCCGCGCTCGCGTGAGCCGAATTCCTCCCATGTATGAAGCCCGTATGCGCAGCAGTAGGCAGGCCCAATCAGGGCGAACGCAAAAAAGACATCAGCTCCAAGTGTCTGTGCGGCTGCAATCGCAGCCCGGCTCGTGATCGTCGTGGATCTGAGCCCGGCAACCGCCGGCACGGCCACCCCCGGCGCTGACCCATCGCCGCACTCCCATCGCAGTTCGCGCACGTCGATCATTCCGTATCCCCCTTTTTGATCGTCACAACCACCTGCCCGCCCCTGCGCACCTCGTCGCGCACATAGGGGTGGCTCACGAACCGCCGGTCATCGATGCCCAGGGCGTCGGCAATGCCGTCACGCGCCGGCTTGAACCGGGCCAGCATGTTGTCGTCGTCGGGCCGCATCCGGGTCGGCGGGTAGAAATCGACCTGCAGATGGATCCGCCCTGCCGGCATCGGAACGGCCTGCCAGCCGGCAGCTACTGCGGCCAAACCTGCCTGCTGGCGGGCTTTCTTCGCCGCACGCCCGCGCACGGACCAGTGCACGCGGGCATTGGGCGACAGGTCTTTGCTGGGCCAGGGCAATATCAGCTCAAGCACTGGCCGACCTCCGCATCTTCTTCATCTGCTTCCGCGCCTGATCGGCCAGCCGCTGCAGACGCGCCGCTTCCGATTGCGCCCTGTCTGCCTTCGCCTGCAGATCGCTGGCCGTGGCCTTGAGTTCGGCGTAGATCGCGTCCTCGATGGTCATGCCATCACCTCGCCGCCGCCGGGGAGCGCGTACACCAGCCGGCCACCTCGCCGCATGGGAGCTGGGTCAACCGCGTTCCGGCTGCTGTCGTGCCCGCTGATCCTCCCATCTGCGCCGACCTGCAGCTTCACCGGGCAGCGGATCACGCCGCACTCGGTCACCAGCTGGAGGTGGGAAATCAGGCCCTCGCTCGTCTGTGTCGCACTCATCGCACACCCCCAATGGTCGAATCTGCCCAGGCCGCAATGGCCCGGTCCTGGATTTCCAGCAGCGCCTCGTCGTCGCCGAATTCCTCACGAAACGCCTGCGCCTCATCGGCATAGCTCGGCCCGTACTGCTCGCGCATCTGCTCAGCGGCCGCGGTGCCGACGGACTTGGCGCCCTGGTGGTGGTAGCTGCACAGGCCGACCGTGTGCCGCTCGCCCAGCCGGCGGCCGTTGCCGTGCCGGCCAGTGCTCAGCAGGTGATGCTTCTCGCACTCGCTGCGGATGCCGCGCTGCAGGCAGCAGATGCAGCCGATTTCTCTCAGGGCGAAATCGCGCATGGCCGGGGTCATTTCTCACCCGCCAGCAGGTCGATGATCCACTGCGGCCGCGCCCGAACGTAGCTTTTGAGCGATGCGCGGACTTGCTTTGCTGTCTTTCCGTGACGCTCGGCCATCGCAGCAAACGCGCTGTCTGGTGCGGCGTCGAATCGGCGGCGAGCCTCAGCGATCAGCTGGGATTTATTTGCCCGGTGTGCCGCATCGGCCGCTCGCCTGGCTTTCTCCTGCTCGGCTTTGTAGCGATCAATCTGTGCGTCGATATTCCCGCGCTTGCTCAGCGGGACGTTGACGACCGCCGGGTCTTTCGTGAAATCGAAGCTCATGACTTCACCCCGTAATCCGCCAGCTCGTACAGCTGCATCGTCATGCCGAACCCCCGAACAGGTCGAGCTGCAGCGGTCCAGCAAGATCCGGCTGGACAGGCTCAGCGGCTGGCGTAATGCAGGCGGCAGCCCGTCGCCGAGCGTTGCCGGCCCACTGCAGCAGCGTCCATGAAAACGCCGTGCCGCGCCGGCTGATGGCCTCGCGCAGGTAGACGCGGGCGGTGTGAATGTGCCGCTCCTTCATGCCGCAGCCCTCCCCGGCTTCGCCCACATGGCTAATTCCTCGGCCGCCTTCGCCGACCAGCGCACGCCGCGATCAGCCCCGAATGCGTGCGCGAACTCGATGAACTCGCCCATGCGGCGTTTGCTGTATTGGCTGGTTCGTGCGCCGAGCATCACGGTGCCGCCGGCCACGCCCTGGGCCATGCGGGTTTCCTGCTCGAAGCCGGCGGTCAAAACGGCCTTCCAGCTCTCCGGCGTCATCTTGCCAATCACCCACCGGCCAGCCGAATCGGTGTGCGGCCAATCGACCTGCTGGGCGATATCGGCCAGCGTGGCCCACATGGCCGAATTTGCGCACAGCGTTCTGGCCGGCTCGCGCAGCAGGATTTCAACATCGTTGCCTGCCTCGATCTGCTCCATTGCCGCTTCATAGGCGGCCACGGCAATGGCACGGGACCGCGGGTTGTCGCGCATGGCGCGGAACAGGCGCTTCATTTCTTCCCCCTGATTTCCTTGTCAGCGTCGTGCCAGCCCTGCCGCCAGGCATCGCGCTGGCTCGCCCCTTCGTCGCCCATCTGGTAGAAAGGGCAGCGGCTCAGCTCGCGATTGGCCTCACGGGCCCAGCGCCCGGACTGGTATTCCTGCAGGAAGTTCATGCCCGGCCTCCCAGCAGCTCACTGATCCCGGCCAGGTGGCCCAGCATCTGCTCGCGGCTGGCCGGCACCGGATTGCGCTCGGCTGCCTGCTCCAGCGCAGCAACCGGTTCGGCCGGCAGCTCACCGCCGCGCATGACGTACTCGCTCGCCGCGGCGTAGGCCTCGGCAATCAACCGATCGGCCTTCTCGGCCGGCGCGTGCCGGAACCGGTAGGCGTCGATCTGCTGCCACACCAGCCGGGCGAAGGCACTGAACTGAGAGCCTTGCCGCTGCAGCTCGGCGCGCACCGCGGCCAGTGACGGGATGCCCAGGCACATCTGGCGGAACTCCGGCAGCGTCGGCGGCCACGGCTGGGCGCTGGCGATGCAGGCGCCGATGCCGGCCGCCAGCTGCTGCGGGCTGATCCCGGCCAGGCCCTTGGCCCAGGTTTGCCCTGCACTGCTGGCAGGGTCGTCGCCGTAGCTGCTGGCCCAGCGGTGGCCGTAGATCTCAGTCATGCGCGCCCACAGCGTGGCAATGGCCTTCGAGGATGCCGGGGCCGGGGTCGGCTTCGGCGCGCCGCTGCTCGGCGTCGAGCATGCGCTGGGCGTTGAGGTGGACGCGCTCGACGGCGCTGAGCGAAGTGCTGCGGACAGGGGCTGCATTGCGGGCTCCGGAGATCGGGACAACGGTTGATGGGCCTTCGGCGTTGCGGGATCGGGCGGCACTGATCGCCCAGGCAAACGGGCGGCCAACGGGTGGCGAGCGGGCCAGGCCCTCGGCCACGGTGTCGGCCAGCGCCTCCGGCGTGACGCCCTCGGCCAGCGCGGCCAGTAGGTCGGGGTGGCTCGGGTTTGTCGAAACACACCCGGCCTGCCGCATCAGCAGGCACGCACGCCCGGCGTCGCTTTGCGCCTGCACACCGCGGGAACTTCCCGAAGGCGTGTGCTTGCTTTTGTTTGGTTCTTGGTTATTGGTTATTGGTTCTTGGTTAGCTTTCTGCTGGGTTTCTTTTTCAAACCCAGAGGAAACCGGCTGGGTTTCGTTGGGTTTCTGCTGGGTTTCGGAAGTGCGTCGCGGTCTGCCGCCACGGCGCCCGTTCTCGCGTGCCGCTTCGGCCTTCTCGTGGTATGCGGCGATCTCGGCATCGGCGCGTTTGTTGTGCCAGCCGTCCGTTTCCAGGGTGAAGAACTCCTCCAGCACCACCTGGACGGCCTCCACTTCTTCTGGGCTTCGGGCACCGGCCAGGCGCGCAACCTTGGCGACCTCTTCCGGCAGCGCCGACTCCTGCATGTAGTAGCGGCGCAGCAGGCGGCCGTAGATAGCGTCTTCCAGCAGCGAAAGGTGCGCCGTGGCGGCAACGTAATCGCCAATGTGCAGGTTGAAGTAGTTCATGCCTGCACCGGCCACCAGGTCGCCGCACTGCGGCCGGAAATGCTGCAGCGGCGGGCATCGCCTCGCACCACGCGATCGCTGTCGCACAGCTCCGGCAGCCGGCGGGCCAGCATGTAGCGGTCGAAACCGGAGGCGCGGGCCAGCTCGCTGCTGGTCAGGCCGGGGTGGCAGGACACCGCGTCGCGGGCCTGTTCCTGCTGCAGCGCCTGGGCGCCGCTGGCAACGATGTGCCGGGCGGCGTCGTGGCTGGTCTGTGGGTCGGTACTGCGGGCTGGATGGCTCATCACTCCCCCCTGCTCGGCCTGCAGCCATGGGGCACGCCGATGAGCCGAGAACTGGCGCTCGGCATCTGCGTGCGGTTGTCGTTGCGGGCGAATTGCCCTGGGTTCCATTGCCGCCACGGGTGCGGTTTTTTGCTCACCGCGCTATCACCCTGTGCGGCGTAGCGTCCGTTCCCCCGGTTGGTGGTCATGCGGCGCGGCTCCTGCGCTGCTTCGGCGCCGGGCCGAATACGTCGGGGCGGGTCACTCGAATGAGTGGTGGTATCCCCCGGTACTTCCAGTTCTGTACCCGCTGCGTTCCGCCTGGCATATCGAAGCCCAGGCGTCGGGCAACATTGGCTGGTCCGCCGAGCTTTTCGATCAGCTCGGAATCCTCATGCATCTGGTCGGTTGGCTTGTTCATGCCAACAATTAAACACCACGTTTAATGATGAAGTCAACGTGGCGTGTAACAACGCCGTGTTTAGTCGCCCCACAATTGGACATGGCCGATATGCACCCATCAATGACGCGCCTCTACCTCGCTGCCGCACAGCTGAACCCCGCCATCCGGGGCCAGTCAGCGCTAGCGCGAGCGCTCAGTCAGTCCCCCCAAACCGTCAAGAACTGGGAGTCACGCCCTACCGGCGTTTCCGCCTCCGGCGCGAGCAAGGCTCAGCAGGAGCTCGGCATAAGCTCCACGT
Organism: Stenotrophomonas koreensis; assembly: GCF_001431525.1. Classification (GTDB taxonomy): domain Bacteria; phylum Pseudomonadota; class Gammaproteobacteria; order Xanthomonadales; family Xanthomonadaceae; genus Stenotrophomonas; species Stenotrophomonas koreensis. Next base: position 142,678 of record NZ_LDJH01000002.1, on the reverse strand, counting down.
GGATACTTGACGGCGACGCTCCGATGTTTGTCTCCACACGGGCGGTCGCACCCACTGAGACGCCGCCCGGCTACCTTCGATTCGATCTGTACGAAGGAGCGGCAGGCATGGGGGCTGGCGTGGCCAACAGTGACTACCCGGAGGTGATCCGCACGGTTGACGTTGCTGAGTGGGAAATCCGCAAGAAACTGGGCTTTTTGCCTGCGCCTGGGCGAATGCGGTTGATCACCGGCCGTGGCCCGTCGATGCGCCCGAAGATCGAGGACGGCGACGTGGTGATGATCGACACCAGCGTGACCTGGTTCGACGGCGACGACTACTACCTGATCAGCGTAGACGGCGAGGCGCAGATCAAGATGCTGCAGAAGCGCGTGGACGGCATCTATGTGGTCAGCAGCAACCCGGATTTCAGGGAGTGGCGGATCGCCACTGATGACCTGGTCGTGTGCGGCAAGGCGCTTATTGGGATGGGGCTGCGGCGGCTTTGAGGCTGCGGAATAGCTTTGATCGGTTCAACTGAGCAGGAACTTTGGTTCCGGAGCGTGAGTAATATGGATTACAAGCACATCAAATTTGATGATGTCATGAGGTTTTTCGATGCGGCAAATGCAGCCCGCCTCTGCCCAGTTTGCAGCTCTTCTGAGTGGACGCTTCAGTTTTCCAGACTGAAGGACAAGCCCGAGTTGGTATTCGCCACGAATGCCCTTGGCCTTGGGGCTCCATTTCTAGATCCCATGTCTCCAAATTATTCAGCCCAACTTCTGCCGTTTGGCCGGCCTGTGCTCCCCATGATTTGTAAGAAGTGCGCGTATATGAGAATTCATGACTACGCACCAATCAAAGAATGGATTGAGTCGAACCCTATGCCCGATGCGGAAGGCTCAGAAGGGGGTGAGTGAATGTCTGTTTCACGGCCAGACATCCTCCCTATGGCCCATCAAGGCCCTCTCGGGTCCTGGCGCGAGCATGTGCAGCCCCCTCCGCCTGTTGCGCCAGAGCCCCTATGCGACGATCATGTGGTCATGAGCGATGTCACACGCCACGAAATGAATGCAGCTATTGCTGCCTCGGAAGCTCGGGTTGCGTCCGCCATTGCTGAAATGCGCTTGGATAACGCCAAGTTCCTGGGCGAGCTGGGCGCATTCAAGGGGGATGTTCTAACCGCACTTTCCGGCATCAAGTCGGACGTAACTTCCGGCATAGCTGGCGTTAGGGCGGACAATGCAAAGGAGCAGGTCACTGCAACGCGCTGGCAGGTCGGCCTGATCGCGGCCGTCATCCTTGCCTCGGCCTCGACCATCGCCACTGTTGTCCTCAGAACCAAGCCCACAGCTCCACAGCAGGTGGTGATGCCGCAGGCTTCAATGCAACAGCCTGCGCCCATAGTCATACAGTTGCCGGCCAGCCAGGCAGCGCCTCCAGCTACGCCGCAGGCAGATCCGCCTAAGTAAGCGCCACACACCCCGCTCCGGCGGGGTTTTTTATGGCAGCCAAAGTCGGTTTGCAAGCATGCCCCATCCAGCTTAGTGACAGACGTCACAATTCACGCCCGATACATGCAAAGATAGCCCCGGGCAACACTCTGCCCATCTTCACCAATCAAGGAATGAACATGAAGGTTCGCTTTTTGGTAGCCGCTCTGGCTGCCCTGGCTGTCTCCGGTATTGCTTCTGCCCAGACCTATGTACAGGGGCACACTCGCTCTGATGGAACTTACGTGCAGGGCCACTACCGCTCCGCGCCCAACAGCACCAAGCTGGATAACTACTCCACCCAAGGCAACCGCAACCCGTACACCAATGAGCGCGGCACCGTGAACCCGTACCGCCCGTCCTCGAGCAACCCGACCGGTAGCCCGTACAACCAGCCGCGCCGCCGTTCGTCGTACCCGTAACGGCCACTGGAAACCCAGCGAAGCAGTAAAGAAGGCCCCGCTCTTGCGGGGCTTTTTTGTGCCCGGCGAACAGATCTTCCGGGCCGGTGGTGCGGTGCAGGATCGCAAGTTGAAGAAAAATATTAAACACCCTGTTGACTTGCGATTAAACGCTGTGTTTAACTAGCTCCATCGCCCCACGACACCGGCACACCGCCGACAGGGGCAGGGAGACGAGCCATGTACGAAGCAATCGAAATCGCCGAGGCCATGTGGGTTGTTGCCAAGAACGGCGATGTTTGCACCCGCTCAGGCATCTATGACAGCGGCGAGCAGGCCCGCGATGCCGCGGCCGCTTTCAACACCATCGATGAAATCGCCGCGACCCTCGTCGCCGGGGAGGGCTGAGCCATGCACAGCTACCACGCCAACTGCGGCTGCTTCACCTGCGGGCAGGAAGAAGCGCTCACCGAGCGCCGCAATGAAGCCATCGCCGCCGCTATTCCGGCACTGATCGCGCTGCCGTCGTTTGTCGGCGAGGCACTGGGCGAAAACCCGATGAGCTGGGAGGCCGAAGTAACAGCCGCCCTGGCATCCGGCGATGACGCACAGGCCGGCCGCATCCTGCGCCGCGAGGTTGCCGAACACCTCGCCCGCGAAATCGATCGACTGCAGGACGCCCGCCGCTGCGAAGTGGACGAGGCAGTCCAGAGCCTGATCTACCGCCACACGCCCATTGCAGCCTCGCTGCAGCTGCGGGGTGCCGCATGAGCCGGGTTATCGACGCGCTGCACGCGCATGTGATCGACGTGGAGCAGATGGCTATCGATGCCGGGGACTCCCTCGCGCTGTCGTCCAGCCTGCAGCAAGCCCGCCGCGCCGTTGCCAGCATGGCCCGGCTGACCAACGCGGCTGAAACCGCGCTGCTGTTCCTGCAGGGCGAGCCGGCCGACCAGCTGCGCGCCGCCCTGGCCGACGCGGTAGGTGGCGCATGAGCCGCGCCGAACGAATCGCCTGGACGCTGACGATCGCGCTTGCCGTTTACGTCGTGCCGCTGCGCATCGCAGAGCTGGCCGCCCACCGCGCCGCCTACATCGCCGAAATGAGCGCGCCGGCCGCATCCCAGCCGAACAACACCCATCACAACAAGAAACAGGAGAAGGATGATGAGTAAGCACACGCCGGGGCCGTGGTTCCATGACGGCAATGGAAATGTCTGGCGCCGGGACCCGAAGGATCTGTACCAAAACGGCGGCACCGTGGCCGGTGACAAGTCGCTCGCCACAATCCACAAGGGGTGGCATCACGATGGTGCCGAGGGATATCCAGTTGAAGCCAACGCCCGCCTGATCGCAGCCGCGCCGGAGTTACTGGAGACGCTGGAGGGCTTCGTGGCCTGCTGGGATACGTGCGCATCTCCTGTTGAATTCGCCGAGAAGGCCCGTGCCGCCATCGCCAAGGCCAGGGGTGAAGCATGAAGCCCGCCGACGCCCTCGCCTTCATGCTCTACGCCGCCGGCATTGGCTTCTGTGCATCGGTCGGCAGCACTGCCTACCGCGTGGACGCGCACAGCGTTGTCGTGGCCCTGATCGCGCTGGCCCTGCTGTTTGCGTGGCTGATCCTGCGCCGCTGGCGCGCCGTGGCCCTGCGCCAGCGCGCCAAGCGCCGGCAGCTGCGGATGTACAGCAACGCCGCATGGCCCGAGCGGACGTGGTCTGACAACCACTGAATCCCCGCGGCCTCCCCTGCCGCAATCCCGCGCCGGACGGGCTCCCCAAATCCGGCACCTACAGCCCAAACGGGTGGCGAGCGTCACGCCAGCACAGGAAGTGCAGGAGGACGGCCGAGCCGGCGGCCATGACGCACCGGCATCCATACCCAAGGAGAAAGACATGAACCAGGTAGTCGCATTTCAGCCAGCGGTTGAGGCCTACGGCTCCCGCTCGCTCACCGCCGCCGACATCCGTGCGCAGGTCAACCTGATGCAGGACGTAATGCTGGAGGTAATGAAGGACGGGACCCACTACGGAAAGATCCCAGGAACCCAATCGAAGAGCCTTTACAAGGCTGGCGCCGAAAAACTGATGGCCACGTTCCGCCTGGCGGCCAAGCCGGAGGTGGAAGACCTGTCCCGCAACGGCGAGATCGCCTATCGCGTGACCGTGAACCTGCTGTCGCCAGGCGGCGCGTTCGTTGGTGCCGGAATCGGCGAATGCAGCAGCGCAGAAGAAAAGTACAGCTGGCGCCGGGCCGTGTGCGACGAGGAATTCGAAGCCACGCCAGAAAATCGCCGACGCATCAAGTTCAGCAAGTACCAGGGGCGCGTCGAGCAGGTCAAACAGGTGCGAACCAATCCGGCCGATGTGGCCAACACCATCCTCAAGATGGCCAAGAAGCGCGCGCAGGTCGATGCGGTGATCACCGCCACTGCCGCCAGCGACATATTCACCCAGGACATTGAAGACCTGCCGGAGGAAGTGGTGGCCGAGATTGTTGGGCGCACTGCTGGCCCTGCCAGCAATGTAGCCGCTGCGGCTGTGCAGCAAACCATCCCGACCGGCCCGGAGCGCGACGCCGCTGACAACGAAGCCCGCGCCGTGGCGAAGGACGGAGTGCAGGCCTTCCGCGAGATGTGGGCAGCATGGCCGAAGCAGCGCCGCGCCCTGGTGGCTGACCTGCTGCCCGAGTATCAGGCCATTGCCGAGAATGCTGGCGCGGAAAATGCCGAGGTGCAGCCGTGATCGAGCAGCGATCAGACGATTGGTTTGCCGCCCGAGCAGGAAAGATCACGGCCAGCCGGATGCACGACGTGATGACCGAGCGCGAGCGCGGCGAGTTCAAATCTGGCCCGCGCAAGGGCCAGCCGAAGCCGCAGCCGCTGGCCCTGGTCAACTACGCCCACCAGCTGGCAGCCGAGCGCTTGACTGGCAAGCCGCGCAAGCAGGTCAAGGCCGCTGCGCTGGCATGGGGCCAGACGGTCGAGCCGGCAGCCGTGGCCGCATATCAGGCCGAAACCGGCGTGATCGTTGAGCTGGCCGAGTTCACCCTGCACCCGGTGCACGATTTCATCGGCGCATCGCCCGACTTCCTCGTCGGCGATGACGGCGGCGGCGAAATCAAATCGCCCGAGTCGAGCGAGGTGCATTTGCAGACCCTGCTCACCGGCCTGCCGCCGGAGCACATCGAGCAGATCCAGGGCGGGCTGTGGGTGACGGGCCGGCAGTGGTGGGATTTCGTCAGCTACCACCCGGACTTCGGGCCTGACCTGCGGCTCTACATACAGCGAGTGCCGCGTGATGACGAATACATCGCTCGGCTGGAGGAAGCCTGCCTGCTGATGGAAGACGACGTGCAGGAAATCGTTAGCGCAGCAATGGCCAGGACTGCATGGAACCCCTTCCCGGCCAGCTAGACCTGCTTGACGACCTGGCCGAGCTGGCCGCGATGAATCAACAGGCCGCAACGGCCGCACAGCTTCGGGGCGACCCGGAGACATACGAAATCTACCGCGCAGAGGCCGAACGGCTGATGCGCCTGGCAAACAAGGAGCAAGCATGGCACGCGGCATCAACAAGGTGATCCTGGTCGGAAATCTCGGCAATGACCCGGAAGTGAAGTACACGCAGGGCGGCATGGCCATCACCCGCTGCAGCCTGGCCACAACCTCTGTGCGCAAGGACCGTGATGGCAACCAGCAGGAGCGCACCGAATGGCACCGCGTGGTGTTCTTCGGGAAGCTGGGCGAGATCGCCGGCGAGTACCTTAAAAAGGGCAGCTCGGTCTACGTCGAGGGTTCGATCCGGTACGACAAATTCACCGGCCAGGACGGCATCGAGAAATACACCACCGACATCATCGCAAACGAAATGCAGATGCTTGGCGGTCGCGGCGATGGCCAGAGTGCGCCGCGCCAGCAGGAGCGCCCGCAGCGGCAGCAGCAGGCCGCGCCATCCGCCAGCCAGGCCATGGATGACTTCGCCGATGACGAAATTCCGTTCTGAGCAGTTGGACATCTTCCGCGATGACCCGGCGCGCAGGGCACGGGCCTATCGCATCGCCGCTGATGCCGCACTGGCCCAGGGCGACAACCAGTTCTTCACGGCGCAAGAGCGCCACGACAACTACATCGCCGAAGCCGAGCGCCTGGAGCGACTGGCCGGCATGACGAGGAATGGAACATGACTGACATCATCGAAGTACGGGAGCGGTTGGCGGCCATTTCGGGCATCGCCGGTGCGCGGGTATCGGCGGAAATCGACGCCATCCGCGTACTGGACGAAACCGGACGCCTGCCCACCGCGGTGGCAGGGGTGCAGCAGGTCGTTGCGCTGGATGGGCGGCCAGCCGGGCCGGTGCCGATGCGCATGATCTCCGGTGGTGGCCGGTGATGCACGTTCGCATCATCGAGCGCATCCGCGACCTCGCGTCGAGAGGCCTGTGCATCTCGCACATCGCCACCGAAGCTGGCATCACCCGGCGCACGGCGCGCCGGCTGGCTACCGAACACGGGATCGCGGTTGTCCACGCAAAGCCGCCTGCAATAAAGCCGAGGCGGTGGACCGCCGACGAGGATGCCGTTCTCGAGGCTCGCTACCCGCACGAGTCAACTGTGGCGGTGGCTGCGGCGCTCGCACGGACGGTGAACTCCGTCTACCGGCGGGCCAACATGCTCGGCCTGTCAAAGACCGAGGCATATCACGCCGCCCGTGGCGTTGTGGCTGAGGGATCGACATATCGCCGCATGGGAAATTGGCGGCTGCAACGAGGCGTCCTGGAAAAGCGCATTGGCCCTGAACGCTGGGTTTCGGCCCCGCTTGCGGTCTGGACCGAGCATCACGGCGAAGTGCCGGCCGGCATGGTCGCGACATTCAAGGAAGGCCGGTCATCTGTCGATCCTGGCGCAATCAGCGTTGACGACATTGAGCTGCTCACCCGCGCCGAAATGATGCGCCGGAATAGCTACTGGGTGAACTTCCCGCCAGAGGTCGCGAGGGTTTTCCAGCTCCGCGGCGCACTGGCCAGAAAGATCGGCAATCGAATCAAGAAACTGGAGGAAACGGCATGAAGAACAGGGCAACAGACGTGGCAGATCACCTGATGGCGCAGCTTGAGCGCCTGGGCGATGAGGGGATGCAGACCGAGGCGCTGGAGGCCGAAATCAAGCGGGCAAGCGCCATCGCCAATATCGCGCGCGAGTGGACATCACTGCAGCGCACGGCCATTGACGCGGCCAAGGTGATGCACGAAACCAGTGTGCTGCCGGTCGCGTTTGTGCAGGGTCTGTCTGCCGTGGACAAGTCCGGCCAGGCCAAGCCGCTGGCCATCGGGGTGGAGTGATGACCGCCCCCGGAATCGTCAGCTATCCAGAGCTGCAGAAACTGTGCCGCCCGGATGGGCCGGCACCGCGCCTGGCCACTGTCGAGCGCTGGGCGCGCAAGTCGGGCATCCGGATCCAGTACGACGGACAAGGCGGCGTGTGGACGACCATGACGGCCCTTGACGCTGCGCTGGGCATAGGCAGCGCAGCATCCACCGAGTCATACCCGGCCGAGCTGATATGAGCCCCCGTCCACGCAAGCAGCAGCCCGGCATGCCCGAGCACATCGATGTCACCAAGCTGCCGACTGGCGTCTACTGGGACGCCAGCGGCCTTGGCCGGTGGTATGTGTTCGAAGAGGTGGCCGGCAGGAAGAAACGCAAAACCGTGGCCGGCCCGCAGGCGCGGCTTTCCGACCTGCACCAGATCGCGGACAGGCGAGCGCCAGACGGGCGTGGCACCGTTGCGTGGCTGTGCGCCCAGTACCAGGACAGCCCGAAGTTCAGGAATCTGGCCGATGGCACAAAGAAGGCGTACAGCTACGCCCGCGACGTACTCCTGGCACAGCGCACGGCATCGGGAGGCGCAGTTGGCGAGCTGGTGGCCGACAAGCTGCGCACGCACCACCTGCAGCGCCTGGTGGATCGGATCGAATCAGAAGGCACGCCGACGAAGGCCAACCAGGTCAAACGGTATGCGTCGATCGTGTTCCGCTGGGGCTTGAACCGTGGGCTGATTTCGGCAAACCCTGCCCAGGGCCTTGAGCAGGCCAAGGAGCGCCCGCGCCAGCGCCTGCCCACCACGGCCGCTTATGACCGGGTTCTGTCGCTCGCCAAGCAGGGCGGGCAACTGACTGCGCGTACCCCTGGCAGCGTCGCGCCCTACCTGTGGATCGTGATGGAGCTGGGCTATCTGTGCCGGCTGCGCGGCATCGAGACGCTAACCCTGACTGAGGCGGCGGCCACGGTCGATGGCCTGGTCACAAACCGGCGCAAGGGGTCGCGGGATAGTGTGGTGCTGTGGGATGAGAGGCTGCGGGCCGCGTGGGATGCGGCGCTGGCGCAGCGGGCGGCCATCGTCCAGGCCCGGCGGCTGCCGGTCGCGATGCGGCCAGAGGATCGCCGCGTATTCCTCGCCGAAGGTGGCGAACCGCTGACCAAGCACGGCCTTGACTCGGCCTGGCAGCGACTGATTCGGCGCGCGATTGCCGATGGCGTAATCACTGCAGACGAGCGTTTCAGCCTGCACGATTTGAAGCGCAAGGGCGGCACGGATGCGGCCGGCAACAAGGCCGAGCGGCAGGATGCGCTGGGCGTGTCCGATGCGATGATGAAGGTGTACGACAAATCAAAGCCGCGCGTAAAACCATCCGGCTCACAGCCCTGAATTACGGAGGCAATTACGGAGGCAAAGAAAAAGGCCACCCGAAGGCAGCCTAAGTCGTTGATGCGTATGGTGGGCCGTGATGGATTCGAACCATCGACCAAAAGATTAAAAGTCTTCTGCTCTACCGACTGAGCTAACGGCCCATGACACCCGGCCACAAAAGCCGAGCGCAAATTATACATCAACAATCACACCATGCGAAGCCCATCAACATAATGGGTCGGGTCGCTCAAGCCTGCCGCACGGAAACCTTCGGCGCGCAGCTCACAGGCATCGCACTGCCCGCAGGCCCTGCCCCGGGCATCGGCGCGGTAACAGGAAACGGTCAGGCCAAAATCCACGCCCAGACGTGTACCTTCGGCAGCAATCTGCGCCTTGCTCAGGTGCTGCAGCGGTGCATGGATGGTAATGCCCGCGCCTTCGACCCCGGCCTTGGTCGCCAGGTTGGCCAGATGCTGGAAAGCGGCGATGAACTCGGGCCGGCAGTCCGGGTAACCGGAGTAATCCACGGCATTGACGCCACAGAAGATGTCCGCAGCACCGAGCACCTCGGCCCAGCCCAGCGCCAAGGACAGCATGATGGTGTTGCGCGCCGGCACGTAGGTCACCGGAATTCCCTCACCGCCGGCAGCCGGCACCTCGATGTCGGCGGTCAACGCCGAGCCACCAATGGCGCGCAGGTCGACATCCACTACCTTGTGCTCGGCCACACCCAAGGCAGCGGCCACTCGCATGGCCGCATCCAGCTCGGAGGTGTGGCGCTGGCCGTAACGAACGCTCAGCGCATGCACTGCAAAGCCCTGCTCGTGGGCCATGGCCACCACCGCGGCCGAGTCCATGCCACCGGAAAGGAGCACGACGGCTTTGTTCATGGGAATCTCCATTGGAAAGGAAGGCCAGCGCGCTGTCCCACGCCGACGACAAAACAAAGGACGGCTCAGCGCCCGGGCTCGTCGTTCCACAGCAGCTTGTGCAGCTGCAGCTGGAAACGTACAGGCAGGCGGTCGGCAACGATCCAGTCGGCCAGCTCACGCGCCGACACCTGGTCCTTGCTCGGCGAGAAAAATACCATGGTGCGCTGGTGCAGTTTCTGCTCCAGCACCCTCTGCCGCGCCCACTCAAAATCAGCGCGCGAGCAGATCACGAACTTCAGCTGGTCGTGCGCGGTCAGCAGCGCCAGGTTCGCTTCACGGTTGCGAGCCACTTCACCGGAGTCCGGCGTCTTGATGTCGATAACCCGGCTCACGCGCGGATCCACCGCCGACACATCCAGCGCGCCGGAAGTTTCCAGCGACACCGACAGCCCGGCATCACACAGCTTGCCCAGCAGGGCCAGGCAACGCTTCTGTGCCAGCGGCTCGCCACCGGTGACACAGACATGCCCGACCCCATAGCCGAGCACTTCGGCGACGATGTCATCGATATCGCGCCACTGGCCACCATGAAAGGCATAGCTGGTGTCACAGTAAGTGCAACGCAACGGGCAGCCGGTCAGACGGACAAACACCGTCGGCCAGCCAATGCTGTCGGCCTCGCCTTGCAGCGAGAGGAATATCTCGGTGATCTTCAATCGCGGCAACGGCGATTGTTCGATATGACTGGGCAGGGCGACGGCATCGACCGGATTCATGGGGTACATCCTGATAAACGAACAGGCCGGCACAGTGGCCGGCCCTGTAAAACGGGACATTGCAAGGCTCAGCGCAGCGTGTGCTGGCCCAACTGCAAGGAACGCAAACGCTCACGCGCGATGCCTGCGGCATCACTGCCCGGGTAACGCTGCCCGACCTGCTGCAAGGTCTGCTCGGCGGCCACCCGGTCACCTGCAGCCTGCAGCGACAGGCCAACCTTGAGCAGCGCGCCGGCCGCCTTGTCATGCGTCGGGTACTGGCTCAGCAGGTGCTCGAACTGCTGCCGCGCCTGGACATACTGCCCGGCGGCATAGTGACTCTCGCCCAGCCAATACAGCGCATTGGGCGCATAGACACCGGCCGGATAAAGCTCCAGGAAACTCAGAAAATACTGGGTCGCATCGGCATAGCGACCGGCCTTCAGGGCATCAAAGGCAACATTGTAGGAGGTGCGCTCATCCTGGGTGGCCGCCAGTGCACCGGCATCACCACGCACCGTCGGCGCACGCTCGGCCACTACGGCCGGGGGTGCAGTGGCGGCAGCCGCTGCTGTCGGAGCCGCTGCGGATACAGGGTTGCCAGCGCCTTCAATGCGCTCCAGGCGGCCATCCAGGTCCAGGAACTGGGCCCGGTTGAGCTGCTTGAGCTGCTCGTTTTCATGCTGCAACTGCTCGATCGCCGATTGCATCTCGGTCAACTGCGAACGCAATTGCTGCAGCTGGTTGAGCATATCGGTATTGGCCTGGCTATTGAGCACATGCTGCTCAAGGCTGGCCACACGATCAGCCAGCGAGGCCCGTTGGGCCTGCGCCGGTGCAGCGGCCATGAAGGCCGCTGCGAGCATCAGCGAAATGATCCGCTGCTTCATCGCTTACTTGGCGGTGTAAACGATTTCGACGCGACGGTTCTGCGCCCAGCAGGCTTCGCCCGAATCGGTGCAGACCGGACGCTCTTCGCCGTAGGAAACCACGGTCAGCTGCGAAGCGGCGCCACCGTTGGCCTGCAGGGCCGAGTTGACGGCATTGCCGCGGCGCTCACCCAGGCCCTGGTTGTAGGCGCGCGAACCGCGCTCGTCGGCATGGCCTTCCAGGGTGATGCGCGAGGACGGACGGTCACGCAGGTACTTGGCATGGCAGCCCATGATGGCCTGGAATTCCGGCTTCAGCGCTTCCTGGTCCAGGTCGAAGTAGACAACGCGCTGGCGCAGGCAGGCATCGCTGTCCAGATCGTTCGGGCCATAACCGGTAGCAACCGGAGCCGGGGTCGGAGCAGCCGGGGTCGGAGCCGGAGCAGCCGGTGCCGGTTCTTCCTTGACCTTCTTCGAGCAGCCCGCAAGGACGGCAACAGACAACAGCGAAACAAGCAGAACGCGAGTGGACTTGTTCATGGTTAACCTCAGGCTCCTGGCCAGTGGGATGGGTGATAAGGAAAAAATATTAACACTTATTTAGCGCTGATTCCGGTAGGGAGACCATGCCGGCTCACGCACATCACCGTCGGCAAGGACCAACCGCTGCCGGACGCGCCCGTCGGCAGAAACGGCATACAGCACGCCACGGCGCCCCTCACGGGCGGCGTACAGCAGCATGCTGGCATTGGGGGCAAAACTGGGTGATTCATCCAGCGAGCCGGGCGAGAGCGTGCTCCAGCGCGCGCTGCCCAGGCTGCGGTCCATCACGGCAATACGGTAGGTATTGCCACTGCCCTGTGCCACGGCAATCTTCTTGTCATCAAAGGAGATCGAGGCGGTGGCGTTGTAATTGCCCTGGTAGGTCACCCGGGTGGCAGTGCCACCGGTGACGGGCACCTGGTAGATCTGCGGGCGACCACCACGGTCGGAGGTGAAGTAGATCGTGCTGCCATCGGCACTGAAACGCGGCTCGGTATCGATCGAGAAATGGTTGGTCAGCTGGGTCAGGCCCTTGCTGGCCAGGTCCATGACATAGATTTCCGGGTTGCCCGAACGCGACAGGGAGACGGCCAGCTTGCTGCCATCCGGGGAGAACGACGGCGAAGCATTCACCCCGCGGAAGGTGGTCACCGGCTCACGCGCACCGGTAGCGATATCCTGGATGTAGATGGCCGAATTGCCGCGCTCGAAGCTGACATAGGCCAGCTTGCGGCCATCCGGGCTCCACGAGGGCGACAGCAGCGGCTCGGCCGAACGCACGATGGTCTGCGGGTTGTAACCGTCAGAATCGGCCACCATCAGCGCATAGCGCATTGCATTGCCGCTGCCGGTGGCAGTGACGTAGGCAATCCGGGTCCAGAACGCACCGCGCACCCCGGTGATCTTTTCATAGATCGCATCGGCCATCTGGTGGGCGACATCACGCATCGCATTGCTGCGCGCGGTCATCGCCAGGCCCAGCAGGCGCTCAGCACGGGCAACGTCATACAGCTCATATTCGACCCGGTAGGCACCGGCGCCGGCATCGAGCACGCGACCGATGACCAGATAGTCCTGCTTCAGTGCACGCCAAGTGGCGTAATTGACCTCGCTGCCACGTACCGGCCGCTCGATGAGCTGGGCTTCGGGCAGGGTGCGGAATTGACCGGAACGGTCCAGGTCGGCACGCACGACCGCAGCGACATCGGTCGATGGCGGGTTGGCGCCTTCATAAGGCATCGGTACCACGGTGATCGGCAACGCCGAAGCGTTGCCGCCGACGATATCGATCTCCAGCCCTCGCTGCTGCGCCATCGCAACAAAGGGCAGCAGCAGCAAAGTAACAACAGCAAGCCAGCGGGGCATTTTCATTTTCAACACTCGATCCGCTCTCGGGGAGCCAGAAGGCATAACAGGGGATGGATTAACCGCCGCGCAATCATGAACCAAGCGAGGTGAAGTTGCAGCATCAACGCCCTCCATGACCGATGCGATCAGCGGTCCTTTGCCTCGAAGTTGAAATTCAACGTGCGCTGGAAAACCGATTCAAAACCACGATACGGCAATGGCTGGGCACGCAGGATCGCCGCCTCGACCGAACGCCGGCCGGCCTCGTCATAGGGGCAGCCACTGGTGAAGGTGACACCACCCTCCGGCACTTCACCGCCGGGCAACTGACGGATGGTCAAGCGGCAACGCTGGCCGACCGGGATGCTGTCCGGACGTATCCATTGGTTGAGCACGGCCTGCTGTACGGCCGCAACATACTTGGCGGTCAGATCCTCACTGCTGCCACCGGCGCCAGCGCGCGGCGTGCTGGGTGCAGTGGCGGCGGCATTGCTCGATGCCGTCTGCGCCCGTGCCTCGGCCAGCTGGCGCAGCCGGGCCTCGGCGGCCTGGGCTTCACGCTGCGCGCGTTCGCGCTGACGGCGGATTTCGGCCAGGCGCTGCTCACGCTGCGCCTGTTCAGCGGCCTGGCGGCGCTCCTCGGCCAGCTTCTTCTCACGCTCTTCAGCCTGCTGGGCAGCGAGTCGCCGGCGCTGTTCGGCCTCCTCCACGCGCTTGCGCTCGGTCAGGTCGATCTGTTCCTGGCGGCGCTTGGCTTCCTGCTCCTGCCTGGCCTTCTGCTCGGCGATGGCCAGGGCGCTGACCCGCTCCTGCTCCACCGTATCCGGCTGGGCAACCCGCTCCTGGGCGTTGTGCTGCATCGGCGTGGCCGCATCCATCGGCCGCGGCTCGGGCTCCGGCTGCGGTGGTGGCACCGTGTCCTCCGGGGCCGGCTCCGGCAACGGGGTCGGCTCCGGCGCCGGTTCGGGCAAGGCCTCCAGTTTCTCCGAGGCCGACAAGGCCCGGCGCACGGCGCTGGCTTCGGCCGCGCTCACCTCCAGGCTGGCCTGCAGCGGATCACCGGCAGCCGGCTCGACCGTGCGCTGCGGCGACCACCACCAGGCCAGCACAAACACCAGCAGCAGCAACAGGTGCACGCCAATGGCCAGGGCCAGATCGCGTGCCAGCGAAGGCTGTGGCGGACTCGGCAACGGGGGCAGATCAGCGTGCATTGCTACCCAATTCGGTTACCAGGCTGACCTTTTCCACCTTGGCGCGCGTGAGCGCATCCATCGCCACTACAAGCTTTTGATACGGCACCTGAGCATCGGCCCCCAAAAATACGCGCAACTGCTTATCCTGGGCCACCATCGCTGCCAGCCGCGCCTCCAGCTCCGCCGGCTCCATCGCCTGGACAGTAGATTTTGGAAGCTGTAAACCCAGCTGGCCATCACTGCGCACGGTCACGATCACCGGGTCGCTTTTGGCCTCCAAAGCCTTGGCCGCAGACTGCGGCAACTGGATATCGGCAGTCACCGACAGATTGAGCAGCGGCGTGGTGACCATGAAAATGATCAGCAACACCAGCATCACGTCGATATACGGCACGACGTTGATCTCACTTTTAAGCTTGCGGCGCTTGCGCCGGTTGAACACCGAGACGGTCATGGGCTGTGCTCCGGTGCAGGATCAATCTTCGCTGGCCGACTGGCGCTGCAGGATCGAGCTGAACTCTTCGGCGAAGGTTTCATAACGCACCGACAGCCGTTCCAGACGGGTGGTGAAGCGGTTGTAAGCCCACGAGGCCGGAATGGCCACGAACAGGCCGATCGCGGTGGCGAACAACGCTTCGGAAATACCCGGCGCGACCGCGGCAATACCCGCCGACTCACCGCTGTTGACCATGTCATGCATGGTCACCATGATCCCGAACACGGTGCCGACCAGGCCGACATACGGCGCGGTGGAGCCGATGTTGGCCAGGGTTTCCAGGTTGCGCTCCAGCACATCGACCTCGCGGGTGTAGCTGGTGCGCATCGCCCGCTGCGCCCCTTCCAGCTGTGCACGCGCATCCAGCCGGCCGCGGCCACGCAGGCGGGTGTATTCGCGATAGCCAGCCTCGAAAATCGCTTCCAGGCCTTCCACCGCGCGATTGCGATCGCTGGCCGCACTGTACAGCTTGCCCAGATCGGCGCCGGACCAGAAACGGTTTTCGAACTCGTCGGCGGCCTGGTTGGCCAGCTTCAGGGCACGCTGCTTGCGGAAGATGATCACCCAGCTCATCAGCGAACCGATCAGCAGCAGCAGCACGATCAGCTGCACCGGCAGGCTGGCCTTGGCCATCAGGGACAGATAGTTGATGCCCTGGTGGCCAGGGCCGGTGGCGGCCTCGGCGGCCAGTCCAACCGCCTCCTCAGGCAGTGCTTGCACCACGGTTGCCGGCAGTGCCAGAAGCGTTGCGATCATCCCTTGTTCCTCGGTAATTCGGTTTGGACTTGTAAAGATTCAAAAACGGCAAGCATCCCGGCGTTGATCGGCTGCGGCCGGAAATCCTCCGCCCCGACCGCCGCCAGGCGCACCTGGGCAGTGGCCAGCAACTGGCCATCGCGGTGCACCTGCTGGGCCATCAGCAGACTGGCGCGACGGCACTGGGTCAGGCTCACGCTGACCTGCAGCAGGTCATCCAGATGCGCCGGCTTGTGGAAATCCAGGCTCATCGCGCGCACGACGAACACCTGCCCGCCGCCGCGACGCATCGCTTCCTGGCCCCACCCCAGCGCACGCATCCACTCGCTGCGCGCCCGCTCCATGAAGGCCACGTAGCGCGCGTGGTAGACCACACCACCGGCGTCGGTATCTTCCCAGTAAACCCGGGCCTGCCAGATGAATGGTTGCTCAATCATGGTCATCACCCTCGACGCTGGCCGAAAACAGGTCAATCGGTGGATTGCGCGGTTTCAGTCCCAGGTGCCGCCATGCCTTCTGGGTGG
The DNA here is from genome assembly GCF_001431525.1 of Stenotrophomonas koreensis. GTDB lineage: Bacteria > Pseudomonadota > Gammaproteobacteria > Xanthomonadales > Xanthomonadaceae > Stenotrophomonas > Stenotrophomonas koreensis. The sequence continues at coordinate 126,765 of NZ_LDJH01000002.1, read as the reverse complement.
CCATCCGCCCGCGGGCGGTACGCACCAGGAAACCCTGCTGGATCAGGAACGGCTCGACCACGTCCTCCAGCGTGCCACGCTCCTCCGACAGCGCGGCGGCCATCGATTCAACCCCGACCGGACCTCCCTCGAAGTAGTCGATCAGGATGTGCAGCACGCGGCGGTCGAGCTCGTCAAAGCCTTCCGGGTCGACCTTGAGCATGGCCATCGCCGCCTGCGCCACGCTGCCGTCGATCCGCCCATCGGCCTTGACCTGGGCATAGTCACGCACCCGCCGCAGCAGCCGGTTGGCGATACGCGGCGTACCACGCGAACGCCGCGCGATTTCCGCTGCGCCGTCAAGGTCGCAGGCGATGCCCAGGATCTGCGCAGAGCGGCTGACGATGCGGGTCAGCTCCTCGGCCGAATAGAACTCCAGCCGCTGCACGATGCCGAAGCGGTCGCGCAACGGTGCGGTCAGCAGGCCGGCACGGGTGGTGGCGCCGATCAGGGTAAACGGCGGCAGGTCGATCTTGATCGAACGCGCGGCCGGGCCTTCGCCGATCATGATGTCGATCTGGAAATCTTCCATCGCCGGGTAGAGGACTTCCTCCACCACCGGCGACAGACGATGGATTTCATCGATGAACAGCACGTCATGTGGCTGCAGGTTGGTCAGCAGCGCGGCCAGATCGCCGGCCTTCTCGATCACCGGGCCGGAAGTCATCCGCAGCGCCACGCCCAGCTCGTTGGCAACCACCTGGCTCAGCGTGGTCTTGCCCAGCCCCGGCGGGCCGAAGATCAGCACATGATCCAGCGCATCACCGCGGTGCTTGGCGGCCTGGATGTAGATGTCCATCTGCTCGCGCACCGGCTGCTGGCCAAGGTACTCATGCAGGTGTCTGGGGCGGATGCTGGCGTCGGCGGCCTCGTCTTCGCGGGTGGCGCCGGCGCCTATGATGCGGTGCTCTGTCATGCCGCCATTATGCGCCGAGCGCCCTGCCTGCGGTGGCCAGCATCAGATTTCCACCTGCGCGCCGAGCTCGACCAGACGGTTGCCGGGGATACGGAAAAAGCCCGATGCCGGCGCCGCATTGCGGTGCATGAAGGCAAACAGTTTGTCCCGCCACAGCGGCATGCCCTTCTTGGCACTGGCCACGATCGTCTCGCGGCTGGCGAAATAGGTCGTGTCCATGGCGTCAAAGTGGATATGCCCGGCAAGACAGAACTGCTCCAGCGCCATCGGCACGTCCGGGGTTTCCATGAAGCCAAAGCGCAGGGTCAGGGCATGGAAACCATCGCCCAGGGTGGTAACGCTGACCCGCGCGTTGGCGGCGGCATACGGCACCTGCAGCACCTGCACGGTCAGGAACACATTGCGCTCGTGCAGCACCTTGTTGTGCTTGAGGTTGTGCAGCATCGCCTGCGGGGTGGTGTTCAGGTCGGTGGTCAGGAAGATCGCCGTGCCGGGCACGCGCACCGGCGGCGAGATCATCAGCGCCGGGATGAAGGTGGCCACCGGCAGGCCGTCGCGTGCCATTTCCTCGGCCAGCAGCTCGCGGCCACGGCGCCAGGTCCGCATCAGGGTGAACAGCACCACCCCCAGCACCACCGGGAACCACGCGCCCTGGGCCAGCTTGGCCCCGTTGGCGATGACGAAGGCCAGGTCGATCAGGAAGAACGGCACGCACAGTGGCAGGATCCACCTGCGCCAGGCCGGCCACAGCGCGCGTGCCACCAGCGCGAACAGCAGGGTGTCGATCAGCATCGTCGCCGACACCGAGATGCCATAGGCCACGGCCAGGTTGGACGAAGAACGGAATACCAGCACCAGGCCGATCACCAGCGTGGCCAGCCCCCAGTTGATGCCGGGCACGTAGATCTGGCCGATGGTGTCGCTTGAGGTGTGCTTGATCCGCATCCGCGGGATGTAGCCCAGCTGCATCGCCTGGCGCGATACCGAGAACGCGCCGGTGATCACCGACTGGCTGGCAATCACCGCCGCCATGGTAGCCAGGATGATCATCGGATACAGCGCCCAGCCCGGCACCGACTGATAGAAAGGGTTGGCCACTGCCTCCGGATGAGCCAGCACCAACGCCCCCTGGCCAAGATAGTTGAGCAGCAGGCAGGGCAGCACGAAGAAATACCAGGCATGGCGGATTGGCGGCGCACCGAAGTGGCCCATGTCCGCATACAGGGCCTCGCCACCGGTGACCGCCAGCACCACCGCGCCGAGGATGAAAATGCCCTGCCACTGGTGCTCGGCAAAGAACTTCACCGCCCACCACGGATTGAAGGCCTTGAGCACTTCCGGCTCGGCAATGATGTTCCACAGGCCGATGGCCGCCAGCGACAGGAACCAGACCGTGGTGATCGGCCCGAACACACGCCCGACCTTCTCGGTACCAAAGCGCTGGGCGGCAAACACGCCCAGCAATACGGCGATGGTGATCGGCAGCACGAAGGGCTTGAGTCCGGGCGCGGCCACTTCCAGTCCCTCGACCGCACCGAGTACCGAAATGGCCGGCGTGATCACCCCGTCACCGAAGAACAGCGAGGCACCGAAGATCCCCAGGATGCCGACCACATAGGCACTGCGCGAGCCATTGCGCAGGCTGCGCTGGGCCAGGGTCATCAACGCCATGATGCCGCCCTCGCCGTCGTTGTCGGCGCGCATGATCACGGTCACGTACTTGAGCGTGACCACCAGCATCAACGACCAGAATGCCAGCGAGAGCACGCCCAGGACGGTGTCATGGTCGCTGCTCAGGCCGTAGTGCCCGGAAAAGGCCTCCTTCAGCGTATACAGCGGGCTGGTGCCGATATCGCCGAAAACCACGCCGATGGCAGCGATGATCAACGGCAGCCCGGCCTTGTTCGGGCCATGCGCAGCAGAGGGTGCGGGTGTCGACATGCTGCCGAGCCTATGCAAGGAAAAGTTAAAAAAAAGACAGTGCGCTCAGCGCAATGCCGACTGCAATGCCTTGCGGATCACCACCGCCACATCATCCCCCTCCAGCGCCGCCTCGCGCGCCATCCGGGACGCCTCGGCCGGCTTGTAGCCCAGCTGCTGCAGCGCGACCACGGCCTCGGCGACCGGATCCTGCCCCGGGGCTGCGGCCAGCACCGGGCCACCGCCACCGCCGGTACCGACAAAGTTGCCGGCCTTGTCACGCAGTTCCAGCACCATGCGCTCGGCGGTCTTCTTGCCGATGCCCGGGATCCGGGTCAGCGCGGTGACATCGCCATGGCTGATCAGCTGGCCAAACGCCTCCACGCTGACCCCGGACAGTACCGCCAGCGCGATCCTGGCGCCGATGCCTGAGACCTTCTGCACGTCACGGAACAGCCGGCGCTCGTTCTCGCGCAGGAAGCCGTACAGGTTGACGCTGTCCTCCTTCTGCGCGTAATGGGTATACAGGGTGACCTCACGGCCGACCTCGGGCAGGTCGTAGAAGGTGCTCATCGGCGCCTCCAGCTCGTAGCCGACGCCACCGACATCCACCATCAACCACGGTGGTGCCTTGTAGACAATCACCCCGCGCAGCCGTCCGATCATCGTGCTCTCCTTACTTGCGCCAAGCCTGGCGCGTGTTCACACCCAGTCGCTGCGCGGTGGCGCGGACATGGGCATGGGTAATGGCCACCGCCAGCGCATCGGCGGCGTCGGCCTGGAGCTTGCCGGGCAGGCCCAGCATCAGCCCCACCATATGTTGCACCTGGGTCTTTTCGGCGCCACCACGTCCCACCAGCGCCAACTTGATCTCTGTCGGTGCGTATTCGGCCACAGGCAGGTCATGCAATACCAGTGCGGAAATCGCCGCTCCCCGCGCCTGGCCCAGCTTGAGCGCCGAATCGGCATTCTTGGCCATGAATATCTTCTCGATGGCCACCTCATCCGGGCGGTACTGCTCGACCAGCTCGCGCAGGCCCAGCACCAGGGTCTTCAGGCGCTGCGGGAAATCGTCGGCGCCAAGCAGCACCAACGGGCCGTGCCAGACCGGGGTGACCCGTCCGTCGGCTGCCACGTCGATGATGCCCACGCCAGTGCGCTGGGAGCCGGGGTCGATGCCGATGATACGGGTCATGTGCAATGGACGCGGGCCGGCATCTGCACCAGCCCGCCGTCACCCTCAGCCGTACAGGTTCTGGTCCAGCTCGGCATTGGAATAGACGTTCTGCACGTCATCCAGGTCCTCGAGCATGTCCAGCATCTTCTTGACCTGGGCGCCGGTCTCGCCCTCGACCTTGATGTCGTTGTCGGCGCGGAAGGTCACTTCGGCGTGGTCGGCCACGAAGCCGGCCGCGGCCAGGGCGTCCTTGACGTCGGTGAAGGCTTCCGGGGCGGTGACCACGTCGATCGAACCGTCATCGGGGTAGACCACGATGTCATCGGCGCCGGCCTCGATGGCAGCTTCGGTGATGGCATCCTCGTCGGCGCCCGGGGCGAAGGTGATCACCCCCAGCTTCCTGAACATGAAGGCCACCGAGCCTTCGGTGCCCATGTTGCCGCCGCACTTGTTGAAGGCATGGCGCACGTCAGCCACGGTGCGCACGCGGTTGTCGGTCAGGCAGTCAACAATCACCGCCACACCGCCCGGGGCATAGCCCTCGTAGCGCACGTTCTCGTACTCGACGCCTTCCAGCTCGCCGGTGGCCTTCTTGATCGCACGCTCGATCACGTCCTTGGACATGTTGGCCGACAGGCCCTTGTCCATGGCCGTACGCAGCGCCGGGTTGTTGTTGGGGTCCCCACCACCACCGCGTGCGGCCACGCTGATCTCACGAATGATCTTGGTGAAAATCTTGCCGCGCTTCGCGTCGGACGCGTTCTTGCGGGCTTCGATGGAGGGACCACGACCCATGGGGATTTCCGTACGTTTGACAGGAACAGGAGCGCGGATTCTACCCGATCGCCATCAATACGGCCCGGATACGACCTCAGCCCGGGGCAACTCCGGGTACAAAGCATCCGTTGCGCAGGAAATGCACGACCTGCCCGGCTGCCTGCCGGTTGAACGGCAGCCCGGTATGGGTGGCGGGCACCACACAGTGGTCGGCCAGCCCCGGCCAGTGCGTCTCGGCCAGGCCGACGGTCCCGTCCGAATCCCGGCCCTGGGCACCCAGCAGGCGGCCCAGGCCGAGCGGCCGGTTGCCGGCGACCTGGCCGATCCGGACTGCGCCGGTGCCGCGCTGCTGCGCCTGGCCCAGCAGCTGTCCGCTGCGGCCCAGCAGCCGGCCAAGGCGCAGCTGGCACAGCTGGCGCGCGGTCTGGCTGCCGGACAAGGGCGTGCCCAGACAGACCAGGGTAGTGACCGGCAACCCCGGATGCTGCTGCAGGGCCTGCAGCGCGATCAACCCGCCAAGGCTGTAGCCGACCAGACCGGTAACCGCCTGCGCCTGAATGCTTGCCGCCAGGGCGGGCACCGCCGCTCCAGGTCCGCCCAGGATGCTGTCATAGCCAAAGCTGTGCGCATCGATCCCGGCCCGACGCAGACGCCAGACCAGCGGCAGCATCCAGCTACGGGTATTCCAGATGCCATGCAGCACCAGCACGCGCCCACTCATGCCGGCCCGCCTGGCAGCTGCGGATCGACAGGCAACGCGCCGGCCTGCCCTGCCGCAGTCACGGTGCGCCCTGCGCCGGGCGACGCAGGATGTATTCCAGGTCACGCGCCTGTCCGACCGGAAACTCGTACTGCCCCACCCGCTCAAAGCCATAACGGGCATAGAAGCGCTGTGCGCCCAGGTTCTCCGACCACACCCCCAGCCACTGGCGCGCGGTGCGTGCGCTCAGCCAGGCCATGGCCTGATCCATCAACGCCCTGCCCCAACCGGCATTGTGGTGGGCGGCCAGCACATACAGGCGCTTGATCTCGCCATCGGCCGGATCGGCCTGCGGGTGTGGCAGGCCGCAGGGGCCGACAAACACGAAACCGGCCGGCTCACCGTCCAGTTCGAGGATCCAGGCCGCGTAATCGCCGCTTTCCAGCTGCGTCCGCTGCAGGTCCTGCGGGTAGGCGACGGCCAGGTAGGCGGCCAGATCCTCCGGCCGGTAAAGGTGGCCGAAGGTTTCCACAAACGTACGCGTGGACAACTCACACAGCAGCGCGGCATCGGCGGGGGTGGCTTGGCGGATGGGCATGGGGCGAGAACGAGGAACGAGGAACGAGGAGAGAGGAGTGAGAAACGAGAGGAGGCAAACGGCTGGACAACGGCGACAGCAACGGCGACAGCAACGGCGACAGCAACGGCGACAGCAACGGCGACAGCATGGGCCGGGGGCGGGAATACGACAAGGGCGGGTCCGTTGCCGGTCCCCGCCCCTGCAGTGCAGCACAGCCGATGGGTTGCCCCACCCTGCCGGCGGCTTACTTCTTCGGTTCGCGCACCTGCACGTGCACCTCGGCCAGCTGCACATCGGCAATCGGCGAGGGCGCATCGGTCATCAGGCACTGGGCGCCGGTGGTCTTCGGGAACGGGATCACGTCACGGATGGACTCGGTTCCGGCCATCAGCGCGGCAATGCGGTCGATACCGAAGGCGATGCCACCGTGCGGCGGGGCGCCGTAGTTCAGGGCGTCGAGCAGGAAGCCGAACTTGGCGCGAGCTTCTTCGGCACCGATGCCCAGCAGCTCGAACACCGCGCTCTGCATGTCCGGACGGTGGATACGGATCGAACCACCGCCGATCTCGTTGCCGTTGAGCACCATGTCGTAACCGCGCGAGACGGCGGTACGGGCATTGGCGCGCAGGTCCTCGATCGAATCCACCGCCGGCGCGGTGAAGGGATGATGCAGGGCGACATAGCGCTGTTCTTCTTCGTCCCATTCGAACATCGGGAAGTCGGTCACCCACAGCGGACGCCAGCCGTCAGCGACCAGGCCGAAGTCGCGGCCGGCCTTCAGGCGCAGCGCGCCCATGAAGTCGGAGACCTTGTTGTAGGCACCGGCGCCGAAGAACACGATGTCGCCATTGGCCGCGCCAGTGGCAGCGACCAGCGCCGCGAAGGCAGCCTCATCGAAGAACTTGGCGATCGGCGAGGAGACCGCGCCGGCCTCGTCGATCTTGATGTAGGCCAGGCCCTTGGCGCCGTACTTGGCGGCGTGGGCGGCATATTCGTCGATCTGCTTGCGCGACAGGGTGGCGCCACCCGGAATGCGCAGCGCGGCGACGCGGCCGAATGCGTCATTGGCAGCGGTAGAGAACACGGCAAAACCGCAGTCCTTGACCAGCTCGGCCACGTCCACCAGCTCCAGATCGATGCGCAGGTCCGGCTTGTCCGAACCATAGCGGCGCATTGCCTCGGCCCAGGTCATGCGCGGGAACTCAGCGGCCAGCTGTACATCCACCACTTCGGCGAAGATCGAGCGGATCATCTCTTCAACGAAGTCCTGGATGTCGCGCTCGCGGACGAAGGCGAACTCCATGTCCAGCTGGGTGAACTCCAGCTGGCGGTCGGCGCGCAGGGCCTCGTCGCGGAAGCAACGCGCGATCTGGTAGTAGCGGTCGAAGCCGGCCACCATCAGGATCTGCTTGAACAGCTGCGGGCTCTGCGGCAGGGCGTAGAACTCGCCCGGGTGCATGCGCGCCGGCACCAGGAAGTCGCGTGCGCCTTCCGGGGTGGCCTTGGTCAGGATCGGGGTCTCGATGTCCTGGAAGCCACGTGCATCCAGATGGCGGCGCAGCGCCTGCACCAGCTTGATGCGGGTGCGCTGCATGCGCTGCATTTCCGGCCGGCGCAGGTCCAGGTAGCGGTACTTCAGGCGGGTGTCCTCGCCCGGGTTCTCGTGGGCGTGGAACGGCAGCGGCGCGGCCTTGTTGAGCAGGGTGATCTTCGAGGCAATGACCTCGACCTTGCCGGTGGCGATCTTGTCATTGACCGCATGGCGGGCACGCACCACACCCTCGACCTGGATCACATCCTCATAGCCCAGGGAGGCAGCCACGGCAAACACCTCGGCATTGTCGATCTCGACAGTGACCTGGACGATGCCTTCGTGGTCACGCAGGTCGATGAAGCAGACGCCACCCTGGTTGCGGGCCACGTCGGTCCAGCCAGCAAGGGTCACGGTTTGGCCGATCAGGGTCTCATCGACCAGGCCGCAAAAATGGGTACGCATGGAAAACTCCGCAGGGGGCCGGCCATGGAGCGGGCCGGAAACGCCCTATTTTGGGCCTGCGATGCAAACGGAGCAAATAGGGGCTGATCGACCCGTTGCGGCCAGCCCTGGCCATGGTGGCAGCGGAGGCAACTTCCCCCCTGCACGCCGCGGCCGCAGTGTCGATCCGCGTCGCGCGCGCTACTGACGGCACAAACGCCCTGCTGCGCGCCGGGGGAACGCACGCCCGCTGGCGCCGGCCCGGACCGGGGAACCAGCCAGGCGCCGCGCCGCTGTGCCCGGATGTTGGCCCACCACCGTTGCGGTCACCGCGCCAGGACAGGCGCTGTGCCAGGGTCCGACCCGAGTCAGATCCGCTTAAGACAGGCTCTGGCTATAGTCCGCTTACAAACTGAATAGGTGACCGCCATGTTCCGACTGCTGACCGCCCTTTCCCTGGCTGCCCTGCCGGCGCTGCTGCTGTCCAGCGGGTCGGCGCAGGCCCAACCGGCAGCAGCCGGCTGGCAGGAGCAGACCATCCGCTGCGAAAGCAACGACAACCGTCAGCGCCAGTGCACCACCGGCTGGCGCAGTGCCCAGCTGGTACGCCAGCTTTCCCGTACCAACTGCGTGGAAGGACAGAACTGGGGCAGCCGCAACGGCCTGGTCTGGGTCAGCAACGGCTGCCGGGCAGAGTTTGCCGCCAGTGGTCGCTGGCAGGGCAATGGCGGCAACGTCTCCAGCGCCGGCAACAACGGGGTGGTCCGCTGCGAAAGCAAGGACAACCGCCGCGCCACCTGCCACACCGGCTGGCGCAGTGCCACGCTGACCCGGCAGCTGTCGCGCAACCAGTGCGTGCAGGGCCAGAGCTGGGGCGTGCGCAATGGCGCGATCTGGGTCGACCGCGGCTGTCGCGCCGAATTTGTCGCCAGCCGTGGCGGCCAACGCCCGGGCAACAGCGGCCAGAACAACTACTCGGTGACCTGCTCCAGTGATGACAACCGCACCCGCACCTGCAACTGGGAGCGACGCGCCGGGCGTCCGCTGCTGGTGGAGCAGCTTTCGCGTACCCGCTGCGTGGAGAACCGCAACTGGGGCTGGAACGGCGACACCCTCTGGGTCAGCCAGGGCTGCCGCGCACGCTTTGCCAGCCGCTGAGCGGTACGCAGCGCAGACAACAAGGGCGCCGGAAGGGCGCCCTTGTTGTGTCACGGATTGAACATCAGGCAGCTCAGTCCTGGCTGCCCCACGGGGCCGGCGGCACGGCTACCGGCTGGCTCAGGTCAAACTCGACCTTGAACAGACGGCCACTGGGGCGGGCAAGTTCGTACAGGAAGCGCTTGCCCGGCTCGATCTCCATCGCCCAGATATTGCTGGTGGACTGCTGCAGGCCTTCGCGTTCGAACAGCTCGACACTGTAGGCGTCGACCGGAAATTCCTGGCGTACGGCGCTACCGGCAACCACGGTGTCGCCGCCATACATGGTCTGGATGTCCTCACTGCCATCAGGGTGACGGTGATCATGCTTCAGGCGCAGGCCGCCCTCGGTGCGGGTAAGAATCCAGGTGCGCGAACGATCCTCGCCGACATGGAACGGCACCCGCAGCTCTTCGGCCGGGTTGTCGCAGCCACGCACATGCATCACCAGCGCCTTGCCTTCAAACGCATCGGGTTGGCCGGTGGCCGGCTCGTTGGCGATGATCCGGCCGGCAAATGCCTGCCCGCAATGCGTTGCCAGTGCCGCCAGGAAGGCATCGGCCGGCGCCTGGCCCTGCTCGCTGCCGGCAGCCAGGTTGGCCGCCGAGGCGGTGGCGGGGGAGGTATCGGCCGTGTCGCCGCAGGCGGACAGGGAGAGTGCCAGCGCCAGGCCAGCCAGGGTCAGTCGGGTCTTGTTCATGCCGCCATCCTTGCCGCTCAGCCGGCCGGATGCAAGCCGGCGCCAGGCCCGGCAACCTGTCCAGGGTCCTTGGCAGGCGCGCCCTGCCCCACGGGCCAAGACGGATAAGCACACCGACAAAGACGTCAACCCGCAGCGGGCTGCTGCGCGGTGGCCGCCTGCTGGCGCCACTGCACGGTCCATGCCGAGGCCGGGCCATACAGTCGGGTTGCCGCCTGGATCAATGCCGCCCATGCGTCGGGCGCGCGCGCATCGGCCCGGGTCGAAAGCAGGCGTGCCTGCAGGGCCTGTTGCTGCAGGGCCAGATGCGGGGTCAGCGCCCGGGCATCGGCCGCACAGTCCTGCAGGGCCTGCTGCGCCTGGGACAGCTGGCCCTGCTGCAGCAGCCAGGCCACCCAGGCCTGGCGGATACGCACGCTGTTGCTGCTGCGCGCGGGCAAACCCGGCAACCAGTGCTGACGCACCTGCTGCAACAACGGCCCGGCACCGGCATCGCCCTGGGCAAGGAGGATGCCGGCCAGTTCCAGCCGGGCATCCTGGCTGTCGGGGTGGTCGGCGCCGAGCACCTGCTCGCGGATCGCCAGCACCCGTGCGGCCAGTGTCCGGGCTCGTTCGGCCTGTCCCGCCGCGGCCGCCCATTGCGCCGAGCTGGCCAGCACCAGCGAATAGCTGTAGCTGTCCTGGCCCAGCAGCTGCTCGGTCAGGACCAGCGCCTGGTCAAGATGGCCACGTGCCTGCGCCAACTCCCCCTTGCGCAGCAATGCCGCCCCCAGCCGGTGGGTTTCGCTGGAGACATACACACTGTCGGGGCCGAAAATCCCGGGAGCGCGCTGCAGATTGGCCCGGAACAGCGCGATGGCACGGTCCAGCTGACCGGCCTCGACCAGGGCCATCGCGTATTCGGTCGTGCTGGCCCAGTAGTCATACGAGCCCTCGCCGACGCTGCGCCTGAACAGCGGGGTGGACACGGCAAACGCCTGCAATGCCGCCTGCGCATTGCCGGCACGACGATTCAACATGCCGATGTTGTCGGTGGTCACGCCGACATAGAACGGGCGGTTGGCCTGCTGGTGGTTGGCCAGGGCCTGTTCAAAGGCTTCCAGCGCCGGCCCGTAGCGTTGCTGGGCCAGCAAGGCCAGCCCCAGTGAATTGTAGGATTGCGCCTGGCGGAAGCTCCCCGGCTGAGCCGGCCCGGTCAAGGCCAGGGCGCGCCGCGCCATCTGCTCGGCGGCCACGCCATCGCGCTGCTGCGCCAGCGTGCCCGACAGCAGGTTCCACAGCCGCGCCGCCTCATCGTCATTGCCGGCATCGCCATCCGTGGCCAGGGCCTGCGCCGCCTGTTCGATCAACGGCATGGCCTTGGGCAGGTTGCCCATCGAGCGATAGGCCAGACCGATCACCCCCTGCAGGCGCGCACGCACCTGCGGCGCCTGGTCCAGCTGGCCATCCACCCGCGCGGCGGCCTGGTCGAGCACATCCTCGGCACTGATCACGGCCGTGGCACGGGCGCCGCGGGTACGGGGGTTGGCCGCCTCGAAGATGCCGACCATGAAGCCGCTGACCTGTTCGGCCACCTCGGCGGCCTGCTCTGCCCGCTTGCGCTGTTGCTCCAGCTGCCAGACGAAGCCGGCCACCAGTGCCAGGACCGCCAGCAAGGCCAGCAGCCAGGTCCAGTTGCGCTGCAGCCAGCGGTGGGCGCGATACAGCAGGCCGTTGCCGCGCGCCTGCAGCGGGCGCCGCTGCTGGTAGTTGCGCAGGTCCTGGGCCAGCGCGGCCACCGAGGGGTAACGCTGGCTGGGCTCCAGCGCGCAGGCACGCGCGACGATGGCATCCAGATCACCGCGCAAGCGGCCGCGCCAGGCACAGTCCTTGCCGGCCAGCTGGCTGGGCAGGCACATCGTCGTGTTCCAGCTGCCCAGCTCGCGCCCGGCCGGGGCGCAGGCCAGCAGTTCGGCCAGCAACACCCCCAGCGAGAACACGTCACTGCGCGTATCCGGCAGGCTCTGCCCATGCAGCAGCTCCGGCGCGGCATAGGCCGGGGTGCAACAAGCGGGCTTTTCGCCGGCAAGGCTGCTGTCCAGCAGCCGGGCGATGCCGAAATCCACCAGTACCGGCTGGCCATCGTCACGGATCAGGATATTGGCCGGCTTCAGGTCACAGTGCAGCACCAGGCGCGCGTGCGCCTCCTGCACGGCGCGGCAGATCAGCTCCAGCAACTGCAACCGCTGGGTCAGGCTCAAGGCCTGCTGCTGGCACCACCGGTCCAGCGGTTGACCCTGGATGTACTCCATCACCAGGTAGGGCTGCCCTGCCGGGGTCGTGCCGCCGTCGTACAGCCGGGCAATATGCGGATGCTGCAGCGAGGCCAGGATGCGCCGCTCGGCTGCCAGCTGCGCCGCGGCGCGCTCATCGCACAGGCCGGGCAGCAGTTTGATCGCCACCTGCTGGGCGTACAGGCCATCGGCACGCTCGGCCAGGTGGACCACCCCCATGCCACCGCGCGCCAGGCACTGCTGCAGCTGCCAGGGCCCGATCCGGTCGCCCGCGCCCAGCTCGGCCTGGTCGACCTGGCGGATCAGCCGGCCGATCCGTTCGCGCACCGTGCCCAGCTCGACGGTCTGCGCCCGCAACAGCCGCAACGTCTCGGCCACCACCCCGGCATCAGTGCTCAGCTGGTGGAGCCGGGGCTCCCATTGTTCGGCCGGCAGGTCACACACCTGATCAAACAAGTGCCGGACCTGTTGCCAGTTGTCCTGTTCCACCCGCATCCCCCATTGCCGTGACGATTGCGCCCTGGCGGCCGATCCGGACAGCCCCCTGCCGGATCGAGCGCGGTGCTGGCTCAGCTGTCGATCATCGCCAGCCAGTCGGCCTCGGCCTGTTCCAGCCGCTGGGCCATGTGCTCGCGCTGCTGGCTCAGGCTGGCCAGCTTGCCGGCGTCGGCAAACACGGCCGGGTCGGCCATGGCCGCATCCAGCTCGGCCAGCTGCGCCTCCAGTTCACCGACCTTCTTTTCGGCTGCGGCCAGCTTGACCGGGTTGGCCGGCTTCTTGCCGCCGGCCCGCAGCACCACCGGCGCCGGGGCCGGTGCTGCCGCAGGCGCCTTGTGCCGGTTGGCCTCGGCCTCGGCCAGTGCCTCCCGTTCGGCCTTGGCACGCGCGCCCTGGGCCGAAGCCCGGGTGCGCAACCAGGCGGCATATTCGTCCAGGTCGCCGGCAAACGGCTCGACCACCCCGTCGGCCACGCGCCAGAAGGTGTCGCAGACCAGGCCGATCAGGTGGCGGTCATGGGACACCATCACGATGGCCCCTTCGAACACGCTCAGCGCCTCGGCCAGCGCCTCGCGCATTTCCAGGTCCAGGTGGTTGGTCGGTTCGTCCAGCAGCAGCACGTTGGGCTTCTGCCAGGCAATCAGGGCCAGCGCCAGGCGCGCGCGCTCGCCACCGGAGAAACCGTCCACCGATTCAAAGGCGCGGTCGCCGGCAAAGTTCCACTTGCCCAGGAAGTCACGGAAATTCTGGTTGACCCCATCCGGGTCGATGTCGCGGAAGTGGTCCATCGGCGTGGCACCTTCGCGCAGCGATTCCACCGTGTGCTGGGCAAAGTAGCCAATGCGCAGGTCCGGATGCGCACTGCGCTCGCCACACAGCGGCGCCAGCTCGCCGACGATGGTCTTGACCAGGGTGGTCTTGCCGGCGCCGTTGGGGCCGAGCAGGCCCACGCGCTGGCCGGCTTCCAGGCCGAAATCGACATCGGACAGGATCCTTGCATCGGGGCCATAACCGGCATCGACATGATTCAGGCGGATCAACGAAAACGGCAGCTTGGCCGGTTCGGAAAACTCGATGCGGAACTCACGCTCGGCGCGCACCGCCTCGGTACCGGTCATCTTGGCCAGGCGCTTGATCCGGCTCTGGGCCTGGGTGGCCTTGGAGGCCTGCGCCTTGAAACGGTCGATGAAGCTCTGCAGGTGGGCGCGCTCGGCCTGTTCCTTCTCGTGGGCAATCTGCTGCTGGCGCAGGTGCTCGGCGCGCTGGCGCTCGAAATCGGTGTAGCCACCCGGATACAGCCGGGCGGTACCGCCGTGCAGGTGCAGGGTGTGGGTGGCCACGTTGTCCAGAAACTCGCGGTCATGGCTGATCAACAGCAAGGTGCCGGGATATTTGAGCAGCCACTGTTCCAGCCAGTAGACCGCATCCAGGTCCAGGTGGTTGGTCGGCTCGTCCAGCAGCAGCAGGTCGGAGGGCATCATCAGTGCCCGGGCCAGGTTCAGGCGCGCGCGCCAGCCGCCGGAGAATTCAGCCACCGCACGGTGATGGGTGTCGGCCGCAAACCCCAGGCCGTGCAACAACTTGCCGGCACGCGCTTCGGCGTCATAGGCGCCGAGCTCGGCCATTTTCTGGTGCGCATTGGCCACCGCCTCCCAGTCTTCGGCGGCGCTGGCCGCAGCCTCTTCGGCCAGCACCGCGGCCACCACGTCATCACCGCCGAGCACGAAATCAATCGCGCGTTCGGCCAGTGCCGGGGTTTCCTGCGCCACGTCGGCAATCCGGATCTTGCCCGGCAGCGAGACATCGCCCTTGTCCGCCTCCAGCTCGCCACGCACAGCGGCAAACAGACTGGATTTACCAGCGCCATTACGCCCGACCACACCCACCCGGTAACCGGCATGCAGGGTCAGGTCGACATTGGACAGCAGCAGCCGCTCGCCGCGGCGGAGGGCGAAATTACGCAGGGAAATCATGGGAGGGAAAGTTTTCCGAAAGAATGAAACGGAATGAGCAGATAAGCGCCCTTCCTGCGACGCGATTCTACCGTCAACCCATACTGAGCGCGGCTGCCGCTGTGCATCCCCGGCCGGTGGTTGCGGTGGTGACCGGTTTTGACAGCGACTGAATGTTTCCTTAATAGCTGAAAGGTACGCAGCCAGCGCTGCGCCTGCCCAGCGGCCCGCTCCCCCACAGGACGCGCCGCCCCACATGGAGTCGTCTTGGCATGAATCGCAGTATCAATCCGCTTTCCGCCGCTGTTGTCATCGCCCTGGGCCTGCCCGGCCTGGCCTTCCAGGCCCAGGCCCAACAGGGCGAAAGCCCGGCCTCGCGCACCCTGGACACGGTGATCGTCACCGGTACCCGCGTGGCCGACCGCACCGTCGCCGAATCGCAATCGGCCATCGACATCATCACCCCGGAAGCACTGCAGTCCACCGGCACCACCGAGCTGGCCACCGCGCTGTCGCGCGCCCTGCCCTCGCTGAATTTCCCGCGCCCGGCGCTGACCGACGGCACCAGCGGCATCCGACCGGCGCAGCTGCGCGGCCTGTCGCCGGACCAGGTGCTGGTGCTGGTCAACGGCAAGCGCCGCCACACCTCGGCAATGATCAACGTCAACGGCAGCATCGGCCGGGGTTCGGCGGCGGTGGATATCAACGCCATCCCGATCGCCGCGATCGAACGGGTGGAAGTGCTGCGTGACGGCGCCTCGGCGCAGTACGGTTCGGACGCCATCGCCGGCGTGGTCAACATCGTGCTCAAGGGCAGCGGTGAAGGCGGCAGCCTGGCCGCCGACTATGGCCAGTATTCGGCCGGCGACGGTGCCAAGGTCCAGCTCTCCGGCGACACCGGCGTCAGCTTCGCCGACGGGCGCGGCAAGCTGCACCTGGCCGGCCAGCTCAGCCAGCAGGACGAGAGCAACCGCGCCGGCCCCTACCGCGGCACCACGCCCGATACCGGCAACTTCCCGGCGATTGGTCAGACCACCTTCATCGTCGGCGACCCGCGCGTGGACGCCAGCGCCGCTTCGGCCAACCTGGGCTTCGCCTTCAACGACAACGTCAGTGGCTATGCGAATGCACTGCTGAGCAACCGCGACATCACCTCGTTCGCGTTCTACCGTTCGCGCAACCACAGCGGCCAGGGCGCGCTGCTGGCCCAGGTCTACCCGGACGGCTACGTGCCGCAGATCAACCAGTACTCCAAGGACCGCTCGCTGGTGGCCGGTGTCAAGGGCAATACCGGCAGCGGCTGGAGCTGGGACGTCAGCCTCAACCACGGCGAGAACACCCTGGATTTCCACACCCGCAACAGCATCAACTACAGCCTGGGCGTGAACAGCCCCAGCTCGTTCTACGACGGCACGCTGAAGTACCAGCAGGACATCTTCAACGCCGACCTCACCAAGTCGCTGGACTGGGGCCTGGCCTACCCGGCCACCTTGTCCTTCGGTGGTGAGTACCGTCGCGAGAAGTGGGAACAGACCGCCGGCCAGCTGGAGTCGTACACCGGCAGCGGCGCGCAGGGTTTCGGCGGCTTCACCCCGATCAACGCGGTCAACGCCGATCGCCACAACTACGCGGTCTACGCCGGCCTGGAAGCCGACCTGACCGACAAGTTCTCCGCCGGCCTGACCGGTCGCTACGAGGACTACTCGGACTTCGGCGACAAGTTCTCCGGCAAACTGTCAGCGCGCTACGCCTTCACTGACAAGGTGGCGCTGCGTGCCACCGCCTCCAGCGGCTTCCGCGCCCCGTCGCTGGCCCAGCAGAGCTACCAGGCGGTGACCAGCACCATCATCAACGGCGTGTTCGTCGAGCGCGGCACCTTCCCGACCACCAGCACTGCCGCACAGGCACTGGGTGCCAGCCCGCTCAAGGCCGAAAGCTCCACCTCCTACAGCGTCGGCCTGGTGCTGCAGCCGGTGGACCGCCTGTACCTGACCGTCGATGCCTACCAGATCGACATCGACGACCGCATCGTGCTGTCCACCAACATCACCACCAATGCCGCCGCCAATGGATTGCTGGCCGGTCTGGGACTGCCGCAGGTCACCGCGTTCTCCTACTTCACCAATGGCATGGACACCCGTACCCGCGGTGTGGATGCGGTCTCCAGCTACACCCTGCCGTTGGCTGCCAGCAGCCTGGAGCTGACCGCCGCCTACAGCTACAACGAGACCGAGGTGAAGAAGTTCCTCGCCTCGCCGGCGGTATTCGGCAGCCTGGGCATCACCCAGTCGCTGATCGGCCGCGACGAGATCGGCCGCATCCAGGACAGCTACCCGCGTGACAAGGCCATCCTCAGCGGCACCTGGCGCTCGGACCGCTGGGAGCTGGGCCTGTCGGCCACCCGCTATGGCAGCTTCACCGTGCGCAACTCGGCCACCGCCGCCCGCGACCAGAGCTACGACGCCAAATGGGTGCTCGACGCCTCGGCCAGCTTCAAGCCCAGCGAACGGTGGAAGCTGACCGTGGGCGCGGACAACCTGCTGGACACCTACCCCGAGCGCACCGCCGACCTGCAGAACTCGACCTGGGGCATGCTGCCGTACAGCAACTACTCCCCGTTCGGCTTCAATGGCGCCTACGTTTACGCCAGGGCTGCCTATCGCTGGTAACCGCCCCGGCTTTGCCCACCACGCCCCCAGTGGGGCGTGGTCTTTATCGGGGAAGGGCAAAGCCCCTGCACCCGGACCAGGCGAAAAAAGCAGGCGCACCGGCTTGAATTGCACCGGATGGCTGCCGCGGGCAGCCCGATTCACGGCTTTTTCCCCTGTTGTACAGCCTGCACAGGCTAGAATCGGGGATCCCCGCAGCACACCAGGAAGCCCATGCCGCACAACACCGACCTGATCAACATCGTCGCTGTAGGGCTGGGGCTGGCCTTTGTACTGGGTGCCATTGCCAACCGTCTGCGGCTGTCGCCGCTGGTCGGTTATCTGGTGGCGGGCATCTGTGTGGGTCCCTTCACCCCGGGCTTTGTCGCCGATCAGGAACTGGCCAACCAGCTGGCCGAAATCGGCGTGATGCTGTTGATGTTCGGTGTCGGCCTGCACTTCTCGCTGAAGGACCTGATGTCGGTCAAGACGATCGCCATCCCCGGTGCCATTGCCCAGATCAGCGCCGCTACCGTGCTCGGCTGGGGGGTTTCCCAGCTGATGGGCTGGTCACATCTGAACGGGCTGATTTTCGGTTTCTCGCTGGCCACCGCCTCCACCGTGGTGCTGCTGCGCGCGATGGAAGAGCGCCGCCTGCTGGAAACCACGCGCGGCAAGATTGCCGTGGGCTGGCTGATCGTCGAGGACCTGGCCTGCGTGCTGGCCCTGGTGATGATGCCGGTGATTGCCGAGGTGTTCGGGCCCGACGCCGCGGGCCAGAACCACAGCATCGGCAGCGTGCTGACCTCCATCGGCATCACCTTCCTCAAGCTTGGCGCCTTTGTCGCGCTGATGCTGATTGTCGGCCGCCGGGTGATTCCGTGGATCCTCGAACGCATTGCCGGTACCGGCTCGCGCGAACTGTTCACGCTGTCGGTGCTGGCCATTGCGCTGGGCGTGGCCTTCGGTGCGGCGGCGCTGTTCGGCGTGTCCTTCGCGCTGGGCGCCTTCTTTGCCGGGATGATGCTCAACGAGTCCGAACTCAGCCACAAGGCGGCCAATGATTCGCTGCCGCTGCGCGATGCCTTTGCGGTGCTGTTCTTCGTCTCGGTGGGCATGCTGTTCAACCCGGCCATCCTGGTCGAGCATCCGTGGCAGGTACTGGCCACCGCCGCGATCATCATGTTCGGCAAATCGGCCGCTGCGTTTTTCATCGTGCGTGCGTTTGGCCATTCCAAGGCCACCGCGCTGACCATTTCCGCCTCGCTGGCACAGATCGGCGAGTTCGCCTTCATCATCGCCGGCCTCGGTGTCGCGCTGAAGATCCTGTCCGCCGAGGGCCAGGCACTGGTGCTGGCCGGCGCGCTGATCTCGATCCTGCTCAATCCGTTCGTGTTCGGCCTGCTCGACCGCTGGCAGGCCCGCCATCCCGAATCCAACCCGCTCAAGCAGCCGCTGGATACCCCGGCCGGCCCTTCGCGCGAGCTGGAAAACCACGCCATCGTGATCGGCTACGGCCGGGTCGGCAGCGAACTGGCCCAGGTATTGCGCGACCGCGGCGTGCCGGTGCTGGTGATCGATGACAACGAACACCACGTGGCCCGCGCCCACGGCAACGACATCCCGGCCATCCGCGGCAGTGCCGCCGCCGATGCGGTGCTGGCCGAAGCACGCCCGGAAAAGGCCGCCATTGCCATCCTGGCCATTCCGCAGCCACTGGAAGCGGGTGAATCCATTGCCAAGCTACGTGCGATGAACAGCAACCTGACCCTGCTGGCGCGCGCGCACAGCGATGCCGAGGTCAAGCACCTGCTGGCCCACGGCGCCGACGGCGCGATCATGGCCGAGCGCGAGCTGGCCTGGTCGCTGGCCGAGATGGTGATGGCCAGCCCGGCCCTGCGCCCGGCCCGGCCGTTGCCGCCGGCCAATCCCTTGCCGGAAATCAACAACAGCGTTGCTTGAGTGTCCCGCGCAGCAGCGCGGTCAATGCCTGCTGCCGCAGGCCGCCAGCTACCCGATGCCGGCCATCACTGGTGGCCCGCCGCTGGCAGCGCGCTGGCGCATTACCGGACCCGGTATCGGCCAGCCCGGGCTGGCCATCCTGATCGGGCGCCCCAGTGCAGACGTGCACTCCGCTGCACCGGTCCGGTTCTCAGCCGACCGCTGCCAGCGCCTGCTCCAGGTCGGCCAGCAGGTCATCGATATGTTCGATGCCGATGCACAGCCGCACCGTATCCACACTGACCCCGGCACTGGCCAGCTCCTCGGCTGAGAGCTGGCGATGGGTGGTCGAGGCCGGATGGGTGGCCAGTGACTTGGCATCGCCGATGTTCACCAGCCGGGTGAACAGCTGCAGCGCATCGAGGAACTGCGCCCCGGCCTCGCGCCCGCCGGGCAGGCCGAAGGTGAGCAGGCCCGAGGCACCGCCACCGCGCAGAATGCGCTGGGCCAGCGCATGGTCCGGGTGCTCCGGCAGGCCGGCATAGTTCACCCAGGCCACTTTCGGGTGCTGCTGCAGGTAACGGGCCACCGCCAGCGCGTTGGCATTGATCCGGTCCATGCGCAAGGCCAGGGTCTCGATCCCCTGCAGGATCAGGAAGGCATTGAACGGGGAGATCGCCGCACCGGTGTTGCGCAGCGGCACCACCCGCGCCCGGCCGATGAAAGCCGCCGGGCCCAGCGCCTCGGTATAGACCACGCCGTGGTAGCTCGGGTCGGGGGTATTCAGGCGCGGAAAGCGGGCCGCCTGCGCTGCCCACGGGAACCTGCCCGAGTCCACGATCGCCCCACCCAGGCTGGTGCCATGGCCGCCCAGGTACTTGGTCAGCGAGTGCACCACGATGTCGGCGCCATGCTCGAACGGACGCAGCAGGTAGGGCGTGGCCACGGTGTTGTCCACGATCAACGGCACCCCGGCCGCATGCGCCACTGCGGCGATCGCCGCGATGTCGGTGACATTGCCCCGCGGGTTGCCGATCGACTCGACAAACACCGCCTTGGTCTTGTCATCAATCAGCGCGGCAAAGTCGGCCGGATCGTCACTGCCGGCAAAACGCGTGCTGATCCCGAACTGCGGCAGGGTGTGTGCCAGCAGGTTGTAGGTACCGCCGTACAGCGCACTGGCCGCGACGATGTTGTCACCGGCCTCGGCAATGGTCTGGATCGCATAGGTGACTGCCGCCTGGCCCGAGGCCAGGGCCAGCGCGCCGATGCCCCCTTCCAGCGCCGCCACCCGCTGCTCGAGCACGTCGGTGGTCGGGTTCATGATCCGGGTATAGATGTTGCCCGGCACCTTCAGGTCGAACAGGTCCGCACCATGCTGGGTGTCATCGAAGGCATAGGCCACGGTCTGGTAGATCGGCACCGCCACCGCACGGGTGGTCGGGTCCGGGCGGTAGCCGCCATGCACGGCGATTGTTTCGGGCTGCCAGTTCGAATAACTCATCGCTCTATCCGGATGAAGGAATGGAGATCGAGGATACTGCAGCCCCTGGCAACTGCAGGCAACGGTTGCTGATGTGACCGATAGGCCACGCCCAGCCTGGCGTCTGTACCGCACTCACGCCGGTCCCGCGGTTTACCGGCCCTGCCCCGCAGGTCGCGCAATCCTGTCAGCAAGCGCAGGGGCGGCCCTCCCCGGCCCGGTCAGCCGGCTTGCTACCCTGCCCGGCCGACACACCGAGGAGCTGACAAGGATGCCCAAGCCCACCCGTCTGTTGCCCTGCCTGGCTCTGGCCCTGCTACTGAGCGTTGCCGGCTGCCGTCATACCGGCAGCACGCACGCAGCAGATACCCCAGCCAATGCCGTCAGCACAGCAACCACCGCGACCACCAAGGAAAGACTTGTCCGTCTGACCCCGCAGCAACAACACGACGAAGAGATAAAACGTTGGGACGCCTGGCCCATCCGCGAAGGCCACAGCCCCGAGCGTGCGTGGCAGGGCGTGTTGCACCTGCTACGCACGGTGCCACGCTTTGCCGACATCACCCCGGAAATCGCCGGGCCGGCGCTGGGGATGCCTGGGCAAAGCCTGCCCCCGCCCCTGCGCGGCTACAGCGCGCGCATCCACCCGGACTGGGCGCTGGGCTGGGCGCTGGATGAGCGCACATCCTTGCCGATGGTGGACGTATCCCTGGGGCACCGCCCACAAATGGGTGCGCCCTATGTTGACCCGGCCCCGGTCTGTGATGGCCCCACCGACTGGGCGGCCTTGCGCGGGGCGCTGGAGGAAATGGGTTATGAGGTATGGTCCAGCGTATCCGAGCTTGGCCATTACACCTATAACGACCGCTATGCACTGACCATCACTCTGCTGCCCAGCAGTCAACTGCGCAAGACGTGCATTAACAGCATCAAGATCATGCCGCTCTCGCCGATTTCCTCACGGGTGCGTCGATGAGCGTGCTCAGCCCCAAGGCGGATAGCCTGCTCACTGCCCTGGCCAGCCAGCCCGGCGTAACGCAGCAGCATATGGACGGCCTGCGCGATGCCATCACCAGCTCACCGGCCTTGGTTGACCTGTTCAATGACACCCTGGCCTGCACAGCGCCGGTGATGTGACCGGCTTGGACGCTTGTCTGTAACAGCACCGTCACCCTGCACACATCGACAAGGACCCTGATGCCCATGCGTACACACCGGATGCCCTGCCTGGCCATGGCCCTGCTGCTGACCCTTGCCGGCTGCCGTCATAGCGGCGGCACGCACGCAGCAGATACCCCGGCAAGCACCGCCAACGCGACAGCCACAGCAATCACAGCAACCGCCAAGGAAGGAGCTGCCCGTATGATCGTGCAGCAACAACACGACGAAGAGATAAAACGTTGGGACGCCTGGCCCATCCGCGAAGGCCACAGCCCCGAGCGTGCGTGGCAGGGCGTGTTACACCTCCTGCGCACGGTGCCGCGCTTTGCCGACATCACCCCGGAAATCGCCGGACCGGCGCTGGGGATGCCCGGGCAAAGCCTGCCCCCGCCCCTGCGCGGCTACAGCGCACGCATCCATCCGGACTGGGCACTGGGCTGGGTTCTGGATGAGCGCACAGTCGTGCCGATGCTGGAGGTATCAGTGGGCCACCGTCCGGTACCCGGTTCTACCTACATGGACCCGGCCCCGGTCTGCGATGGCCCGACCGACTGGGCCGTCTTGCGCCCCGAGCTGGAAGCGATGGGGTTCACTCTGTGGGCACAGTGGGGCGCTTTGGATTATTCCAGCGCAAATGATCACTATGCGCTGTCCATCGATCTGCTGCCCAGCACCCAGTTGAATGGACGGCTGTGTATCAAAGGCATCACCCTCCAGCCGATGCCACAGCAGGTGCGGCCATGAGCGTGCTCAGCCCAAAGGCCGAGAGTCTGCTCACTACCCTGGCCAGCCAACCCGGCGTAACACAGCAGCACATGGCCGGCCTGCGCGATGCCATCACCCGTTCACCTGCCTTGGTGGAATTGTTCAATGACACCATGGCATGCACAGCGCCAGCAATGTGATCGGCTTCCGGGCTTGCCTGTTGCTGCACTTTTACACTGCACACATCGACAAGGACCTTGATGCCCATGCGCACACACCGGATGGCCTGCCTGGCCATGGCCCTGCTGCTGACGCTTGCCGGCTGCAGCCATGGCGGCGCCACGCACGCAACAGATACCCCGGCCGGCACCGCCAACTCGACGACAGCAGCAACCGCCAAGGAAGGAACTGCCCGCATGACCACGCAACAACAACACGACGACTACATGAAACGCTGGGACGCCTGGCCCATCCGCGAAGGCCACAGCCCCGAGCGTGCCTGGCAGGGCGTGTTGCACCTGCTACGCACAGTGCCACGCTTTGCCGACATCACCCCGGAAATAGCCGGACAGGCGCTGGGGATGCCCAGTGATGGAATGCCCCCACCACGCCATGGTTACAGTGCACGCATCCACTCGGACTGGGCAATGGTCTGGTTTTTGAACGACACCTCCGTCGTGCCGGAGATACGTGTTTTTGTAGACCACCGCCCATTGGCGGATTCGGCGTATATGGACCCGGCCCCGGTCTGCGATGGCCCGACCGACTGGGCGGTCTTGCGCCCCGAGCTGGAAGCGATGGGTTTCACTCTATGGGCGCAGTCCAGTGCGCTGAGCTACTCCAGCGTAAATGAGCGCTATGCGCTGTCCATCGATCTGCTGCCCAGCACCCAGTTGCATGGGCGGCTGTGCATCAAAGGCATCACTCTCCGGCCGATGCCACAGCAGGTGCGACCATGAGCGTGCTCAGCCCCAAGGCCGAGAGCCTGCTCACTGCCCTGGCCAGCCAGCCGGGCGTAACGCAGCAGCATATGGACGGCCTGCGCGATGCCATCACCAGCTCACCGGCCTTGGTTGACCTGTTCAATGACACCCTGGCCAACAGCAGCGGCAGCAAGCCGGCATTGACCACGCTCGGCCTGCTGGCCCCTGGTAGCAATTTGGGCGCGCAATACGACCCCACAACAGGCAGCCTGAACTTGGACTTGAATTCGTTGTTCTTGGCCAGCTTAGATCGCCCGAATTCCGGTGTGTTGACGTTTCTTTTCGCCCACGAACTGGAACACGCGCGCAATGCAAGCCAGATGGCCGACGTCTGGATGGACTACCACCGCGATGCCAGGAAGGTGGCCGATGCCGGCGGTGAGCCGCCACGGGACTACAGCGCCCCGCTCGAGACATATCTGAACCAGACCCGTTGGGACGAAGCCAGTGCACAGGTACGTGGCTTGAACATTCTGGCCGATCGCCTGCAGGCAGAGGGCAAGGCTGTCAATGAAAGTGAACTGCTCACACTTGGCGGTCGCCGGATGGAAGATTTCTTTCTGTACGACTCCGTCTCCAATGCATACACCTGGAAGCCCGGTTACTCCCCCAACCCAGACAACACCCTGACCCTGGATGCCGGCAACCAGGCGGCCATTGACCAGCATTACTACAACAAGCCGCCGGAAATACTCCGGATGGGCGTAAGCGGGCACTCGGACTATCCGCACTTCTACGCAGCGACCGCCCTGCAGGTGATCGCCAATGCCGAACAGGCCGCCCACGGTGTCTGGGACAACCACACCGCCTTACCCATCAGCCTGGACATGGGCAAATTGGGGCTACGCCCGGAGTTGCTGAACTGCAATGGCATCAACCTGGGCGGCAGCGGCCGAACCCTGGCGATCCAGGACACCGGCGACCCGAACCTGCCCTTCTATGCCCTGCCCCACCACGTGCCTGCCCCGAATGTGCCACACGGGCTGCATGGACCCGCCGCACCGGGCAGTGTGACGTTGCCCCCGCCGATGGCGCCAATGGCCACGCCACCTGCATTGGCACCGGCCGGCGCTGGCCCGGCCACCAGCCAGCTGGGGCAATCGGCCACGCTGGCCGGGATGCCCCTGGCCGCCGCTCCTCCCAGCCATCACCAGCGTACCGACCCGCTGCTGGCGCAGATCCAGGGCAAGGTGGCGCAGCTGGATGCCGCCCAGGGCAAGCCCTGGGACCAGCACAGCGCCAACTTGAGTGCCAGCCTGTATGCCAGCGCGCGCGAACACGGCTTTGAACGGGTGGACCATGTGCTGCTCAGCCAGGCCACGGCCACCCAACCGGCCGGGGCCCATGTCTTCCTGGTGCAGGGCTCACCGGACGACCCGGCCCATCGGCGTGCCCAGCTGCCTACCGCCGAGGCAGTGGCCGCGCCAGAAAGCCAGTCGCTGCAGCGGGCGCAAGCGCTGGAGGCACCACAGCACGCCGATCATCCGCTGCAGGCTCAACAGCAGGAACACAGCCAGCAAGCGGCGATGCGGCATCACTGATCCCAGGTCGGCAGCCCGTCTGCTGCACCTCATCGCGGCGCAGGCTGCTGCCAAGCCAGGTTGTCGCGCCCGGAGCCGCTGGTGCGGATTCCGGCAGGCAGCAACGGTTGCGCCTGCTTTTGCAGGAGCGCATCTGAGCGCGATGGGTCTTTCCGATCAAGCCGACCGCATCGCAGCCGTGGCCGCTCCTGCCAAAGCAAGCCCCACGCCACTGCCCCGGCTGCCCGCAAGCCAGGCCAGATGGCGCCTCAAAAAGCAGGCCCCGGGGATACCGGGGCCTGCGGGTATGACGACACTGACGTGGACGTTTACGCCTTGCTGAAAACCAGCTCGCCGCCTTGGGCATCGACCACGATGGTGTCGCCGCTGGTGTACTGCCCGGAGAGGATCTTCTGCGCCAGCGGGTTTTCCAGCTGGGCCTGGATCGCACGCTTGAGCGGGCGTGCGCCATAGACCGGGTCGAAACCGGCGCTACCGAGCAGGTCGAAGGCTGCATCGGAGACCTGCAGGGCGAGCCCGCGCTCGGCCAGGCGCTTTTCCAGGCCATGCATCTGGATGCTGGCGATCGAGCGGATCTGCGCCTTGTCCAGCGGGTGGAACACCACCAGGTCATCCAGGCGGTTGATGAACTCGGGGCGGAAGTGGGCCTGGACCACGCCCATCACCGCGGCCTTCATCTGCAGGTAGGCCTCCGGCGTACCTTCACCGGCCAGCTCCTGGATCTGCGCACTGCCCAGGTTGGAAGTCATCACGATGACAGTGTTGCGGAAGTCCACCGTGCGCCCCTGGCCATCGGTCAGGCGGCCATCATCCAGTACCTGCAGCAGGATGTTGAACACATCCGGGTGCGCCTTCTCGACCTCGTCGAGCAGGATCAGCGAATACGGCCGGCGGCGCACGGCCTCGGTCAGGTAGCCGCCTTCCTCGTAACCGACATAGCCCGGAGGCGCACCGATCAGGCGGCTGACCGCGTGCTTTTCCATGAACTCGCTCATGTCGATTCGCACCATCGCATCGGAAGAGTCGAACAGGAAATCGGCCAGTGCCTTGCACAGCTCGGTCTTGCCCACGCCGGTGGGGCCCAGGAACAGGAACGAACCGCTCGGACGGTTGGGATCACTCAGGCCCGCACGCGAGCGGCGCACGGCATCGGAGACGACCTTGATCGCCTCCTGCTGCCCGACCACGCGCTTGTGCAGTTCGTCTTCCATGCGCAGCAGCTTGTCGCGCTCACCCTCGAGCATCTTGCTCACCGGGATGCCGGTCCAGCGGCTGACCACCTCGGCAATTTCCTCGGCGGTGACCTTTTCCTTGAGCAGCTTGAACTCGCCCTGCTCGGCCGCCTGGGCCGCGGCCAGCTGTTTTTCCAGCTGCGGGATGCGGCCATACTGGATCTCGCTCATCTTCGCGTAATCCTGGGCACGCTGGGCCGCTTCAAGCTCCAGCTTGGCCGCCTCGATCTGTTCCTTGACCTTGGTCGCCCCCTGCAGCGAGGCCTTTTCGGCCTTCCAGACTTCGTCCAGGTCATTGAACTCGCGCTCCTGCGCGGCGATGTCGGCCTCCATCTCGGCAAGGCGCTTGCGCGAGGCCTCGTCCTTTTCCTTCTTCAGCATCTCGCGCTGGATCTTCAGCTGGATCAGCCGGCGCTCGATGCGGTCCAGCTCCTCCGGCTTGGAGTCGATCTCCATGCGGATGCGGCTGGCGGCCTCGTCCATCAGGTCGATGGCCTTGTCCGGCAGCTGACGGTCGGTGATGTAGCGGTTGGACAGGGTCGCGGCGGCAATGATCGCCGGATCGGTGATCTCCACGCCGTGGTGCACCGCGTATTTCTCTTTGAGGCCACGCAGGATGGCGATGGTGTCCTCCACGCTCGGCTCGCCGACAAACACCTTCTGGAAGCGGCGCTCCAGCGCGGCGTCCTTCTCGATGTACTGGCGGTACTCATCCAGCGTGGTGGCGCCGATGCAGTGCAGCTCGCCGCGCGCCAGCGCCGGCTTGAGCATGTTGCCGGCATCCATCGCGCCTTCGGCCTTGCCGGCACCGACCATGGTGTGCAGCTCGTCGATGAACAGGATCACCTGGCCCTCGCTCTTGGCCAGGTCGTTGAGCACCGCCTTCAGGCGCTCCTCGAACTCGCCACGGAACTTGGCCCCGGCAATCAGCGCGCCCATGTCCAGCGACAGCAGGCGCTTGTTCTTCAGGCCCTCGGGCACCTCGCCGTTGATGATGCGCTGGGCCAGCCCCTCGACGATGGCGGTCTTGCCCACGCCGGGCTCACCGATCAGCACCGGGTTGTTCTTGGTCCGTCGCTGCAGCACCTGGATGGCGCGGCGGATTTCCTCGTCACGCCCGATCACCGGATCCAGCTTGCCGCTTTCGGCGCGCTCGGTCATGTCGATGGTGTACTTGGCCAGCGCCTGGCGCTGGTCTTCGGCATTTTCGCTGGTCACGTTCTCGCCTCCACGGATGGCTTCGATGGCCGCAGCCACCTTCTTCTTGTCGGCACCGGCCTGGCGCAGGGCCATGCCCAGGGTGCCGCCGTCCTCCACCGCCGCCTGCACGAACCACTCGCTGGCGATGAAGGCATCGCCAGCCTGCTGGGCCAGCTTGTCGGCCTGATTGAGCAGGCGCGACAGGTCATTGCCCACCGACACCTGGCCGGCCTGACCGGTCACCGTGGGCAGGTTGCCGATCAGCTCGGCCAGGCGCTCGCGCAGCAGCGGCACGTTGACCCCGGCCTGGGCCAGCAGCGGGCGGGTCGAGCCGCCGGCCCGCTCCAGCAACGCGTGCATCAGGTGCACCGGTTCGATGATGGTGTGGTCGCGTCCGACGGCCAGCGACTGCGCATCCTGCAGCGCCTGGGTAAAACGCGTGGTGAGCTTGTCCATCCGCATGGGAGCGTCCTCTCGACTGGATTGAAGGGTCGTACGACCGATGACAACGATGTGCGGACCGTGGCGGCCCAGTTCAAGCCCCGGCATTCACCGCGCAGTGGAACCGGAAGCGCATTAATTTCCTGTTGCACAAGATATGAGAATCATTATCATTGCCATCGAACCTGCTTCCGCAAGCCAGTTACGTTCACCAGTCCGCCCGGCCTCTCTCCCCGGGCGGCGGCCTGCACGCACAGCCAGCGCCTGCACCGCGCATGGCATCGCCCCGATGCCTACTGCCGCCCCACCTGCACAACGGTCCTTGCCTGCTGGCGCTGCATGCCACGCAGCGGCGTACCGCTGGGCGCTGTCATTGGAGAAACCACCGTGATCCGCTACCTGCCTGCTCCCCACCCGTTGACCCTGGCCCTGCTCGGCGCCCTGCTTGCTCCGCTGGGTGCAGCGGCCCAGTCCCCCACCAGTGACCTGGTCCTGCCCACCCTGCAGGTGGAAGACGACACCACCAGCAGCCCATATGCCGGCAAGCAGACCCTGGACGCCAGCTACATTGCCAACCAGCCAGCGGGCAATGGCGATATCGGCAGCCTGCTGAAGATCAACCCGGCCGTTCAGTACGACAACGGCCAGCTCTCCAGCTTCACCCCTGGCGAGATCAGCCCGGCCGAAGTCAGCATCAATGGTGCGGCGTTCTACCAGAACAACTTCAGCATCGATGGCATCGGCATGAACAATGGCATTGACCCGGCCGCAGACCCCTCGCCCTATCGCCTGTACAGCGGCCCTGGCAGCAGTCAGGCCTTCGCTCTGGACACCCGCCTGCTGGGTGAGCTGACCGTTCTGGACAGCAATATTTCTGCGGCCTGGGGTGGCTTCACCGGCGGCGTGATTGATGCCACAACCCGTAAACCCAGCCGTCAGGCACGTAGCGAAATCTCCACCCAGATGAGTCGCTCGTCGTGGACGCGTTACCACGTCAATGAAGCGCAGCGCGAAAGCCATGCCAATGCCTCGTCATGGGGCGATGGCCAGCCGGAATTTGAAAAGACCACCTGGCGGGCGACCACCGAAGGCTGGCTCAGCGATGATCTCGGCGTGCTGGCCAGCTACAGCCGCAAGCGCTCCACCATCCCGACCATGTTCTATTCCTCCCATCTGGTGGAACAGTTCGGCACGGAAAAGCGCGAGCAGACGCGCGCCATCGACAACCTGTTCGTCAAGGCGGTCTGGGAAGCCAATGAGCGCATCGAGCTGCAGGCCAGCCTGATGTATGCACCGCAGGAAGACAGCTACTACCGCTCCAACATCGTCGATTCGCAGATTGATATCAGCAACGGCGGCCTGCAGGCCAACCTGCAACTGGACTGGCGTACCGATTGGGGCCAGATCGACCAGCAGCTGGGCCTGACCGGCAATGAGCAGAGCCGTCATGGCCACAGCGATGACTACTACGCCTGGATCCGCTCCGACTCCAAGGACTGGGGTACCGGCAACAGCAGCCTGCAGGGAGAATATGGCCAGGTCGAGCAGGAGCAACGCAGTGCCCAGTACAAGCTGGATGTGCGCTGGGATCCGATCGCCACCGGAAGCGTGCTGCACCGCCTCAGTGCCGGCGCCCAGCTGGGCCGCGATCATTTTGACTATACCCGCCTGACCGAAAGCAGCATCTACGTCACGCCCAAGCGAACCAGCACCTGCACCAACGCTGCAGGCATCACTGACACCACCACCTGCGCCCTGGGCACCACCCACAGCACCCTGAATGCCAACAATGGCTGGGCCGGCCAGTTCTTCACCGCCCGCACCCGGTATGCCGCAGGCGCGTTTGATTTCACCACCCTGTCCGCTGCGCTGTATGTGGAAGACGACATGCGTATCGGCGATGTCTCGCTGCGCGGCGGCCTGCGCGTGGAGCGCGATGACTACATGTCCCAGACCACGCTGGCGCCGCGTCTTGCCGCTTCGTGGGATGTGGACGGTGATGGCAGCCGCCTGCTCCAGGCCGGCGTGAACCGCTACTACGGCCGCTCGGTGGCACGCTGGCGCCTGCAGGAAAACATCAACCGCCTGCGTTACAACGGCGAGCGCCGCACCACCCTCAATGACGCCTGGACCGTCGGCATCCAGGCACCAGCCGACAATGTCTTCAACCAGCTCGACATCGCCTATGACGACGAGCTGATGCTCGGCTTCAGCCAGCGCTTTGACGCGGCCACGCTCGGCCTGAAGTTCATCAACCGCCTGGGCCGCGACCAGGTCATCCAGGCGGCGGGCCGCGCCATCGGCGAGCCCTCCACCGATACCAGCGACCTGTCTGCCGGGTACACCACCTGGACCAACGATGGCCGTAGCCACAACCAGATCTGGAGCCTGACCGCCGATGGCCGCCAGCCGCTGCGCTGGGCCGGCACCACGACGGTCTGGCAGGCCGCGCTGGACTGGACCGACCAGAAGTACGCCTCGCCCAGCTACGAGGATGATGCCGCCGGCAACCTCTACTACGACAGTGACCATGTGCAGTACCTGGGCCAGCTGCTGCACCGCAGCCAGCTGCCGACCACCAACTACACCCGGCCGTGGACCGCGCGCCTGACCAGCACCACCGCCATCCCGCAGTGGAACCTGTCGCTGACCCATTTCCTGCGCTACCGCGCCGGCTACCGCGACATTGGCAAGACCGGTGAACAGGTGGAAGTCGATGGCGTGATCGCCGATGTCTACGACCGCCGCGACTTCAGCGCCACCTTCAACTGGGATGTGCGCATCAGCTGGGAGAAGGCACTGGCCGGTCAGCAGGCTGCCTTCGTGAACCTGGACATCTTCAACCTGCTCGACCGCGAAAACGTCACCAGCCTGGGGGCGCAGGCCATCCCGCAGTATGAAACCGGCCGCTCGTTCTGGGTCGAACTGGGTTACCGGTTTTAAGCCGTAACGGCGCCGCCCCGGCGGCGCCCTCTCATTGGTATCCGCATGCCAGCCTCCACTCCCGATTCCACCTCGTTCCACACCGCCCAGCGCCGCCGCCTGCGCCGCTACCTGGCTGCCTGCCTGGGCCTGATGGCAGTGGCCGGCATGGTGCTCTCCATTGCCCCGGGCCTGGCCGATGAGCAATCCGGCGCGGCGATGCGCGACTGCCGGCAGCAACTGATTGCCGGCAGCCAGGACATCACCTGCCTGCGCGCGCTGTACCGGCAACCACCGACACAGTGGCCAGCGGCACACTGGTCGACCGGGGTGGTCCAGCGCGAACTGGGCCCGCTGTTGCCGCCGACCGCGCCGGCTGACAACCCCGGCACGCCAGAGAAGGTGGCGCTGGGCCGGCGCCTGTTCGAGGACCCCAAGCTGTCAGCCTCCGGGCAGATCGCCTGCGCCAACTGTCATGACCGCCAGCTCGGCTGGGGTGATGGCAAGCAGGTCTCCTTTGGCCATGACCGCCAGCCCGGGCGGCGCAATGCCATGGATGTGTCGATGGCACCCTACAGCCAGCACCAGTTCTGGGACGGACGTGGCGGCAGCCTGGAAAACCAGGCGCAGTTTCCGATCCATGACCCGCTGGAAATGGCCAATACCATCGCCCGCATGGAGCGCTACCTGCGCCGCGATGCCGGCTACCGCGAGCAATTCGATGCGGCCTTTGGTGATGGCCGCATTGCCATGGACAAGGTGGCCAAGTCCATCGCCGCCTTCCAGCGCACCCTGTACCCGCGCAACCGTGGCTTTGACCGTTACCTGGCCGGCCGTGACACCGCCCTGAGCGACAACCAGCTGCTCGGCCTGCACCTGTTCCGGACCAAGGCGCGTTGCATCAACTGCCACAACGGCCCGGCCATGAGTGATGACCGCTTCCACAACCTGGGCATCCACTTCTTCGGCCGTGAGCGCGAAGACCTCGGCCGCTATGAGGTGACCGGCAACCCGGCCGACAGCGGCGCCTTCCGCACCCCGTCCCTGCGCAATGTGCCGCGCAATGGTCCCTACATGCACAACGGCCTGTTCCCGAGCCTGGAAGGCATCATCAACATGTACAACGCCGGCGCCTTCCGTCCGCGCCCGGTCGGGGACCAGGCCAATGACCCGACCTTCCCCACCACCGACCCGTTGCTGCAGCCACTGGGCCTGACCGCCGCCGAGCGTGATGCCCTGGTGGATTTCCTCTCCACCCTGTAAACCGCGCACAGCGTGGGGCAAGCCAACGCACCAGGCAGCGCGGCGAGCGCCGCTCGCACCGGAACACTCCTGCAGGCAGATGCCCGCGCTGCTCGTCGCGCGCAGGCGCGCTCCCACAAAAACGCACTACTTCATGCCTTTGTGCGAGCCAACGGTGTTGATCTGGCAGGCCTTGGCGTTGCTTTTGTGGGAGTCGACCTTGGTCGCGATGCCTTTGGCTTTTGCGCGGCCATGGCCACGCTGCCTGCACCTTTTTGTACGCCCCCGGTCGCGATGCTTCCATGCGACCGCCAAGCAACGCGGTGATGTTTTCGCGGCGGGCGCCGCTCCCACAGGCGCGCCCAATCCGCGCACGCCTCAGCTGCGCAGACGGAAGGCGACCGGCAGGTCCACCTGCAACGGGCTGGGCAGATGCGCCGGCGGTGCCGGCAGGCGGCGGGCGCGATGGAAAGTGGCCAGCGCCTCGGCATCCAGATCCGGGTTTCCGCACGAGTGTCGCAGACGCGTCGCCAGCACCTGGCCGTCGGCGGCGATGGTGGCATGCACCATCACCACGCCTTCCACGCGCTGCATGCGGGCGGACGCCGGATAGCTGCGGAAACGGGCCAGCTGGCGCATCACCGCCTGGCTCCAATCCGCCACGCCCTGGCTGTGCTGCAACGGTGCGCTGTCCTGTGCAGCCGTACCCGGCCCGTGCATCCCCTGGCCACGACCAACGCCGGCCAGGTGGGTGGCAGGCTGATTGTCCGGGGCAGCAACGGGGACGCTTGCCGCCATGCTGGCAGGTGCGACCATCGCCGGCTCGGTGACTGCCGCCGGGACAGCTGCCCGCGTAGGGGCCGGTTCCACTACCGCAGGTGCAGGATCAGCCGGTGGCACCGGCCTGGACGCTGCGGGCTGCGGCTTGGTAATGGCCAAGGAGGAGCTGGCTGCAGTACGCGCCCCCTGTTCCTGCAGCTGGCTGTGCGCACTGACAAAGCGCAGTTGAACCCGCTCGGTGGCCGTCTGGCTGTTGCCTGGGACCGGCTGACTGGCATCGACCTGCAACAACGCTGCGATCATCAGTCCGTGTGCCGCCAGACTGGTCAGCGCCAGCGGCAGGCGGCGCTTCCAGCCATGACCTGGCAGCGGCCCAGGACGCGGGTCGAAGCGCAGGTCTGCCCAAGCTGGGAGTACCTGCACGATCCCGTCCTTGCCATACTTGACTGCTGCGTCGCCCACGTGGATACCCATGAAACTCTAACGAGAATCATTATCACATAGGAAAGGCCAGCGCGCTTGCTGACACCCCGTTTGCCGAAGCCGCCTGTATCAGGTGCTGCCTGGCACTCAGCCGGGCAACAACCACCCTTGGTAGCGCACGACCGGGCCGATCCACGGCAGGCTGGCTTGGACATCGAAGGTGTACCGGCCCAGGGCATCGGCACTTTCCAGGCAATGCACGCCGGCAAACCATGCCGCCGGCAGCGGCAACAGCCCGAACACCCGCACCCCCAGGGTGTTCCAGACAATGCCGCCATTGCTGACAGACAACCCAAAATCAAACTGGACCAGTCCCAGCCGCTCGCGCAGGCGGCCGTGGTGCGGCCACATCCGCGAACGCATCGCCGCCGCGCCGAATCGGCGCGTCCAGATTTCCTGGTCGCTGCGGCGCTGGAACTGGACCGTGGTCGGCACGCCCTGCCCGGCCGGCGGCAGGCGCGCCGCCCAGGCACACAGGCGGGCCAACGGATGGCTGCCGCGGCTGACCACGCACTGGCCCTGCCAGCACGGTGGGCCACTGCTGGCATGCAGCGCGCGCACCGGCGCGGCGAGGTCGGCAAACGCCTCGCCGAGCAGGCCGGCAAACACCGTGTCCGCCGGGCTCACGCCGGGTCTTCCTCGCCACAGGCCAGGCCATTGGCAGCCGGCCACAGCGTGGCCAGCAGGCCCAGCAGCAGCGCCAGCAGCGCATAGGCAGCGGTCAGCTGCCAGCTGATCGCCGCACGCAGGCCGTCGATGGCCCAGGGCAGGTACACCCCGCCGCGCGGGTCGGTGGAATGGATCACCCCGAAGGCAGTAAGCACGGCAGCCAGCAGCAACACGCCCACCGCCACCGCGGTGCGCCGTTCGATCAGCGCGATCAGGCTGGCGGCCCACAGCATCGCGGTGATGATGAAGCCATTGCCCAGCACCTGCAGCGCGGCCACGTCCGACAGGCCATGGCTGTCCACCGCCGCGTACAGCACGGCGGCGGCCTCCGGCGCGACCCAGCCGCCGAACTTGATGTTGATCAGATAGGCAATGGCCGGCAGGAAGGCCAGCGCCACTGCGATAGCGTGCTCGCGCCGGGTCGACTGAAAGGCCTGCACGGTGATGTCCAGGCCGACGAACACAATGATCGGTGCCAGCACCGCCACAGGCAGCCACTGCACCAGCCCGGCGACCACGCCGAGCATGCCGCCGATGCCGACGAACAGCCCGGTCAGCAGGGTGTAGCCGGAGCGTGCGCCCAGCCGCTTGTAGGCCGGCTGGCCGATGTAGGGCGTGGTCTGCGCCACCCCGCCGCAGACCCCGGCCACCAAGGTGGAGATGGCTTCCACCAGCAGCACGTCACGGGTGCGGTAGTCATCGCCGGCCGCGCGTGCGCTCTCGGCCACATTGATGCCGCCGACTACCATCAGCAGGCCGAACGGCAGCAGCAGCGACAGGTAGGGCACGGTCAGTGGCAGCCCGTCGATGAAGCCCAGCGAGGGCAACGGCAGGGCCGGTGCCAGCGCAAAACCGGCCGGCAGCGCAAACCCGGTCAGCATCCCGGCCGCGCCCAGGCCGTAGTACAGCGCCACCCCGACCAACAGCGCAAACAGCACGCCGGGCAGGCGCAACGGCACCCGGCCGCGGGCCACCAGCACATACAGCAGCACGCCCAGGGTGACCAGGCCGACCAGCGGCTGGCGCAGGCTTTCGATCAACGGCAAAAAGCCCAGCAGCATCAACGCCGCGCCACCAATGGAGCCAAGCAGGGCCGCCCGCGGCACATGCCGGGTCACCGCATCGCCGGCAAAGGACAGCACGGTCTTGAGCAGGCCCATCACCACCAGCGAGGCCATGCCCAGCTGCCAGGTCGCCATTGCCGCGGCGGTTTCGGCCATGCCCGCGGCCTTGAAGCCGGCAAACGCCGGGCCGAGTACCAGCAGGGCCATGCCGATCGAGGTCGGCGCATCCAGGCCCAACGGCATCGCGGTGACATCGTCGCGCCCGCTGCGGGCGGCCAGACGGCGCGCCATCACCGTGTACAGCAGGTTGCCGACCAGCACGCCCAGCGCGGTGCCGGGGAACATCCGGGTGAACACCACCTCGGCCGGGAAACCGAAGATGCCGACCAGGGCCATCGCGATGAAACCAAGGATGGACAGGTTGTCCACCACCAGGCCAAAGAAGCCGTTCAGATCACCGGCAACAAACCAGCGCGTACGTTGTGGGGAGGCTGAAGCCGGCATGGTCAGGCAGGTATCCGGGTGGGAGGGGTAAGCGATGGTAGGGCGATTGCCGGCCAACACCAAGGAGCGAGGAGTGAGGGAAGAGGAGTGAGGAGAGAGAGAAGGAAGAGCGAGGCAGGCGGGGATGGGAGAGTTGCGCGGCGTGCAGCCGGACAAACCCGGGGAGCCCAGGCGGTCGGCTGACCGGGGAGCGGGAAAAGCGGGCAACCGGAAAATCGTGGCAAGCCCGCAGCGCAGGCCTCCCAGCCTGTCGCCCTACCCCGCGCCCTTACCACTCGCTCATACCCTGCGCCTGCCCTGCGGGTTTATTCCTGATCCACGCAAACGCGCCCACGGCCACCACGCTTGGCGCGATACAGGGCGGCGTCGGCGCGCTCGATCCATTGCTCGATCGGCTGGGCCGGATCAGACAGGGCCAGGCCAAAACTGGCGCTGACCGGAATCTGCTGCCCGGCATAGACCACCACCAGGCCGCGCAGTGCCGCGGACAGCCGCTCGACCGTGGCCACGCCTTCGGCCTGGTCGGCATCGACCAGCACCAGCAGCAGCTCTTCGCCACCGTAACGGGCGGCAATATCGATCGCGCGCAGCTGGCTGCGCAGCAGCTCGCCCACCGCACGCAGCACCGCGTCACCGCCGAGGTGGCCGTAGCGGTCGTTGGTCTGTTTGAAGTGGTCCAGGTCCATCAACACCACGCAATCGCGCCCGGGCATGCGCTGGCGCCAGTTGTGCAGTTCGGCCAGGCGTTCGAACCCGCGCCGGCGGTTGCTCAGTCCGGTCAACGCATCCTCGCCCACCAGCTGTGCCAGCCGCGCATTGGCAGCGCGCAGTTCGGCCGTACTCTCCTGCACCCGGCGCTGCAGCCAGCGTTGCCGCCGGTGCGCCACCCGCAACCGCCAGTGCACCCCGGCAGCGACCATGCCGATCAGCAACAGCGCCGTCAGCGCCCATACCCAGCGCTGCTGGTACCACGCCGGTGGCACTTCCAGCGCGATCTTGGCCAGCCACTGCAGGCCGGGGTATTCCACGCTGGTGGTACGCAGCACCAGGGTGTACTTGCCCACCGGCAGACGGCTGTACAGCACCAGCGGCACCTGGCTGTCGCCGGCCAGGTCGATCCAGCGGCTGTCCAGCCCTTCCAGCCGGTAGCTGTAACGGCGCTGCGTCGGTGCCAGGTAATCCAGTGCCGAAAACGCCAGCGCTACCCGTTCCACCGTGCGCGGCAGACGCAGCAACCCGCCATCGGCCGGCAACTGTGACGGCGCCACCGGCTCACCATCCAGATGCAGTGCAACCACCTGCGGCTGCAGATCCGGCGGTGGCGGTTGCCGGCGCTGCAGCAACGCCGGTGGCAGCATCAGCACGCCGCTGTTGGCGGCGATGAACACCGTACCGTCGGCGGTGCGGGCAACGCCGTTGCCATGCACCTGGGTCTGCGGATGCAGCCCGGCATGGGCACCGAACCAGCGCACCTGCCCGCTCCGGTCACGGTGCGCGATCCCTTGATCACGCACCGCCAGCCACGCGCCACCGTGGCCATCGCCGATCACCGCGCGCACATCCTTGCCCTGGGTGGGCAGCAGCAGCGGCAGGCGCGTGCTGCCGACCGGGGCTGCGGACATCCCTTCCAGCGTGCCGACCAGCACCTGCTGCGCGTCGGTAGCCAGGCTGGCGATGAAGCGGTTGCCAGGCAGGTCGCCCTGGGCACTGCCCACGGCCACGTGCTGCGCCTGCCAGCTTGCCAGGTCCAGCCGGTGCAGGCCTTCGGCCGTGCCCACCCAGAGCTGGCCCGGCTGCCAGGCCAGGTTGAGTACCCGGTTGCTGCGCAGGCCGGAGCGGACATCGGCCATCGTGCGCAGCACCTGCCCGTGCAGATCCAGTTCCAGCACGCCCTCGCGGCCGCCCAGCCAGATCCGCTGGCCCGCACCAGCCATCGCCATGTAGCGCTGCACCGGCACCGTCGGCAGCGCGCCACCACCGCGCAGGGCCAGGGTATCCGGGTCAATCACCGCCACGCCGTTGCTGGCCACCCAGACCTGGCCATCACCGCCACTGACGATGGCAACCACATCACTGGCATCCAGCGGTGGCGGCAGGCGCAGCATCTGCCGCTGGCCGGTGGCCGGGTCCAGCACCTGGATCACCCCGGCAAACATGCCCAGCCACAGCCGGCCACGGCCATCGACATGCAGCGCGCGCACCATGTTGGGCTGTTCGTAGGCCGGCTCACCTGGCCGGCTGGCATCCAGTTCAACGATGCCCTGCGGAGCCGGGTCCAGATGGAATACACCGCGGTCACTGGCCGCCCAGACCCGGCCATCCCGGGCAAGGATCAATTCAAATACATGGAAGTTGCGCCCACCCAGGAAGGCACTGAGGGTGACCGGCAGCCGCCGGGCCTGGCCCTGCGCCACCGCCAGCACCCCCTGGCCATCGGTGCCCAGCCACATCTGCCCGTCCACCGCCAGGAAACTGCGGATGGTGGTGCCGGCATGCAGGCCATCGCTGCCATCCAGTCCCACCGGCGCATGGGCGCTGCCATCGGGCTCGATGACCACCACGCCCTGCTGCATCAGCCCCACCCACAGCCGGCCCCGGGCATCGGCGGCCAGTTCCCAGATCAGCTGCGTGCGCAGGCGTTGCTGCAGGCGGGCATCGGCCAGCTGCACCGGCACAAAGTGCTGCTGGCCGGGATCACGCCGGTACAGCCCCGGCGCGGCGGCAATCCACAGCGTGCCATCGGCCATCTGCTGGACATCGAAGATACGGGTGCTGTCCACCGTCACCCCGCCCCCCAGATCCACCGGTCGCAGCACATCACTGCTGCCATCCCAGGAGAACAGGCCCTGTTCGGCGCCGATCCAGGCGCCACCGCCGGCACGCGGTTCGATGGCGTTGATCCGGCTCAGCCGCTGCCCACCGGCCAGCGCCAACACGCTGAACCGGTCCGTCTCACGATGCCAGCGCAGCACGCCCTCACGATCACCACCCAGCAGCACATCGCCATTGGCCAGCGGAAAGAAGGCCCGGGTAAAGCCGGCGGCCATCTCGGGCACATCGGCACCGGGATAGCG
This sequence comes from Stenotrophomonas koreensis, assembly GCF_001431525.1. Lineage (GTDB taxonomy): Bacteria > Pseudomonadota > Gammaproteobacteria > Xanthomonadales > Xanthomonadaceae > Stenotrophomonas > Stenotrophomonas koreensis. Next base: position 87,988 of record NZ_LDJH01000002.1, on the reverse strand, counting down.
TTTGACCAGGTCCCCGTCCAGCCGCCAGGCACCGGTGTTTTCGCCGATCCAGATGCGTCCGCGCCGGTCCTGCGCCACCGTGGTGGCCTGGCGCAGCGCCGGGCCGTTTTCACCGTCAAGCACACTGTGTGCACGCAACGCGGCAAACGCCTGCCAGCGCGAAGACGGCGGCGCGGCCAGCGCATCAAGGCACAGCAGCCACACCGCCAACAGCAGCACACACCAACGCCGGTTGGCGGCACGGCGCGGGCCTAGCGCAAGGTCACTCAAACGCCCTTTCCTTTCCAGCGGCCAGCATTGGCGATCACCATCAAAACAACGCCGGATTCTACCCTTTGCCGCCGGCCGGGATCAGCCCGTAGCCAGCGGCAGGCGCATGGCCCGGCCCTCACCCCATCGCAGTGTCGGCACACACCTGGTTACGGCCCTGGCGCTTGGCACGGTACAAGGCCAGATCCGCGCGCTCGATCCATTGCTCGGCACTCTGCCCCGGCTGCAGCTGGGCAACACCGAAACTGGCGGTCACCGACAGCTGCACCGGATCACAGCGCACGCGCATCGTGGCGATGGCCTGGCGCAGGCGCTCGGCCAGCTCCAGCGCGGCCGCCTGCGTGGTATCGGGCAGCAGCAGCAACAATTCCTCGCCGCCGTAACGGGCGGCCATGTCCTGCGCGCGCAGTGCCTGCTGCAGCCGTGCCGCCACCTGGCGCAGCACCGCATCACCGACGACATGGCCGTAGCTGTCGTTGATCTGCTTGAAATGATCCAGGTCCAGCAGTACCAGGCTGTGCGGACGCCAGTGCTGCTGGCCCTGGGCAATCAGCTCGTTGAGGTGCTGGAACAGCCGGCGGCGGTTGTACAGGCCGGTCAGCGCATCCTCGCCGGCCAGCGCGGCCAGCTGGGTATTGGCCTGCTGCAGTTCGTTGGTGCGCCGGGTGACCAGCTGTTCGAGCTGGCGTTGCCGCCGCAGCGCAATCCGGTCGCGCGCACGCAACAGCAATGCCACTGCCAGGATCAGGCCGGCGATCACCGCCACATGCACCCAGCGGCGCTGGTACCACGCCGGCAATACCTCCAGCGGATAACGGCTGGTCCAGTGCCGGCCCGGCGTTTCATCACTGCCCACGCGCAGCGCCAGCGTGTAGCGGCCCGGCGGCAACTTGCCGTACAGGGCCATCGGCGCGACGCCGGGCTCCAGCGTGATCCAGTCCGGGTCATGCCCTTCGAGCATGAAGGCATGCTGGCGACGTTCCGGCTCCATCGCCGGCAGCGCCGAAAACGCCACCAGCAGCCGCTGCTGCTCCGGCTGCAGGCTCAGGCCCTGGCCGCGCTGCGGCAGGCGGCCTTCGGGCCAGCGCTGCGCGTCGATCTGCAGCCCGGTGATCACCGGGGTCAGGTCCGGCACCGGCAACGGGCTGGCCGGCAGCCGGGCCGGGTCCACCGCCAGTACGCCGATACCGGTACCGAACAGCAGCTGGCCACCCGGCAGGCGCTGGACCGCACCGCGGTGGAAGCCGCGGCCATCGTTGACGCCGTCGCGCGCGCGGTACAGCTGTACCTGGCCGGCGCTGTCGATGACACCGATGGTGGCCGGGCTGGCACTGAACCAGAGCCGGCGGTCGGCGCCGACCTGCAGCGAATGCACCCGCAGGCCCTGGGTGGACGCCACTGCCTGCACCGCCCCGGTAGCCACATCGACCTGGAACACCCCCACCGCGGTGCCGACCCACAGCCGCTGGCCGTCCACCGCCAGTCCGGTGATCTGGTCCACCCGTTCGCGCTGCTCGGCGCTGGGGTTGGCCAGCAGCGCCAGCGGCTCGGCGCGCCATTGCTGCAGATCGATCCGGTGCAGGCCTTCGGGGGTGCCGGCCCACAGCCAACGCCCCTGTTCGGCCAGGGCCACGATATGGGTGGTGCGCAGGCCGGTATCCGCGGTGGAAAGCATCTGCCGCAGGATCCGGCCCTGCGCGTCGACCTCGACCAACCCGTCGTGATAGCCCAGCCAGGCCCGCTCATCGCCGACGGCCATGTGGTTGACCTGCGAGCGGGCCTGCTGCCCCAGCTCGCCGGCTGGGCGCACCTGCAGGCTGTCCGGGTCGACCCAGGCCACGCCACTGCCGGCCACCCACAGCTTGCCGCTGCCATCGGTGCCCAGCGCGTTGACCGCACTGGCATCCAACGGCGGCGGCAGATACACGATTGAACGCTGGCCACTGGCCAGGTCCCAGCGCATCAGCTCGCCGGCCTCGCGGCCCAGCCACAGCCGTTGCTGGCCGTCATGCAGCAGCGAGCGGACAGCGTTGAAGCGCTGGTGCGGGTCCATGCCCGGCGGGGTGACATCCAGCTCGTAGATGCCGCGGGCATCGGGATCAAAGTGGAAGACACCGCGGTCACTGGCCGCCCAGATCCGGCCATCGGCCGCCCGCGCCAGCTCGCGCACATGGAAATTGCGCTGGCCCTCGTAGGCGGCCAGGTTGACGGTGACCACGGCAGCCTGGCGGCAGTCCCGCTCACAGGCCAACAGGCCGCGGCCATCGGTGCCCAGCCACATCCGCTGCCGGTCCCAGAGCAGGCTGCGGATCGTGCGTCCCTGGTGCAGACCCTGCGTGCCATCGAGCCCGGCCGGGGCAAACGCCTGGTCGCCATCGATCACCACCACACCCGAACGCACCAGCCCGGCCCAGACCCGGCCGCGGCCGTCCTCGGCCAGCACCCAGACACTTTCCTCGGCCAGGCGTCGATCCAGCACCGGTTGCCCACTGCGTACAGGCAGCAAGGCCTTGCCACCGGGCCGACGTCGATACAGGCCGTTGTGGGCCGCCACCCACAGGCTGCCGTCACTGGCATCAAGTACGGAAAACACCCGTGGCGACAGGCTGGGCAGCCCGGCCAGCGCGTTGACCGGCTGCAGGGTGCGGCTGGCGCCGCCGGGCCAGTAGAACAGCCCCTGCTCGGCGGCAATCCAGGCCCCGCCCGCGCGTCCGGCGACCAGGTCATTGATCCGGGTCAGGCGTTGCCCGCCCTGCACCGTCAGCGGCACCAGCTGGCCACTGGCCAGCTCCCAGTGCAGCACCCCCTCGCGGTTGGCACCGATCAGCATGTCGCCATTGCCCAGCGGCAGCAGGGAGCGGATATAGCCTTCCGGCAGCTGGGGAGTGCGCTGTCCGGGATAGCTGTGCACCTGCATCCCATCCAGGCGCAGCAGGCGCCGGTAGCCACCGATCCAGACCCTGCCACGGCTGTCGATGGCCACGCTGGTGGTGGAGCGCATCGCATGCTCGCCGCCGTCGGCCAGCACCGAAATGCCGCTGAGTGCGCGGTAAGGACGCAGCGAATCGGCCGAGGACCACGCCAGGCCCGGCACCAGCAGCAGGCACACCAGGGCGGTGCACAGCAGCGGCCAGCGCCACCCGCACGACCACCGATGCCACGGCCGTAACAGCAGCCGCTGCCCGCCCCCGCCGCCGGTCATCTCAGTCAGCCATCCAGATCAGGCTGGCCATGCGGCCGCTGCGGCGGTCACGGCGGTGGGAGAAGAACTGCGCCGGCTGGCTGATCGTGCACTGGTCGCCGCCATGGATCGCTGCCGCGGACAGACCGGCGGCGACCAGCCGCTGGCGCGCCAGCGCGTACAGATCCACCGTCCAGTGGCCAGGCCGGGTTGGCACGAAGGCCGTGGCCGCGCGCGCATCGCCAGCCAGGAACGCATCGCGCACATCGCTGCCGATTTCATAGTGCTGCGGCCCTGCTGCCGGGCCCAGCCAGGCCAGCAGCTGGTCGGGACGGGTCTGCATCGCGGCCACCGTGGCCTGGAGCATGCCATCGGCCAGGCCCCGCCAGCCGGCATGGGCAGCGGCCACCTCGCTGCCATCGCGCGCAGCCAGCAGCACCGGCAGGCAGTCGGCCGTGAGGATGGCCAGCACCACGCCGGGAACGGCAGTCACCGCGGCATCGGCCACCGGCTCCTCGGCGGCGGCCAGCGGCTGGGCCGGCGCCCGGGCATGGAACACCCCGGTGCCATGCACCTGGCGCAGCCAGTGCGGCCAGGAAGGCAGCCCGGCCAGCTGCGCCAGCTGCAGCCGGTTGGCTTCCACCACCGCCGGGTCATCGCCCTCGGCAGCGCTGCGGTTGCCGAGGTTGAAATGGTCAAACGGCGGCAACGAGCTGCCGGCACCATGCCGCAGCGTGGTCAATGCATGCACACCGCGCGGCGCCGGCCAGCCGGCCTGCAGCCACGGGGCGTTGTCCCGGGCAGGCTCGGCCATGGCGTCAGTAGCGCTCACGCTCGTTGGCTTTTTGCGTATCCACGCGCAGGGCGTTGATCAGGGCCTGCATGTCGGCCGGTACCGGCGCGGTGCAGCGCACCGGCTCGCCAGTGACCGGATGGGTGAATTCCAGCACCTCGGCATGCAGCGCCTGGCGGCGGAAACCACGCAGCGCGGCAGTCAGCTCATCGGTCGCCCCGCGCGGCAGCTTCAGTGCACCGCCATACAGCGGGTCACCGATGATCGGCTGCTTCAGGTGCGCCATGTGCACGCGGATCTGGTGGGTACGCCCGGTTTCCAGCCGGCACTCCAGCAGGGTGTGGGCACGGAAACGCTCACGCAGGCGGTAATGGGTGATGGCTTCCTTGCCATCCTCGCGCACGCCCATCTTCAGGCGGTCGCGCGGGTGGCGGTCAATCGGGAAATCGGCGGTACCGCCGGCCACCAGCGCACCGGAGACCACCGCCAGGTACTGGCGGTGCACATCACGCGCGGACAGCTGCTCGACCAGGGCGGTCTGCGCCTGCACCGTGCGTGCCACCACCATCACCCCGGAAGTGTCCTTGTCCAGCCGGTGGACAATGCCGGCACGCACCAGCTGCGCCGCTTCCGGGTAACGGAACATCAGCGCATTGACCAGGGTGCCGCTGTGGTTGCCCGCGCCCGGATGCACCACCAGCCCGGCCGGCTTGTTGATCACCAGCAGGTGCTCATCCTCGTAGAGCACGTCCAGCGGGATGTCTTCCGGCTCGGCCACGGTCTGGGTTTCCAGCTCGACCTCCAGGCGCAGCTGCTGGCCACCAAAGACGGTGTCGCGGGGCCGGACCTGGGCCCCATCGAGCAGCAGGTGGCCGGACTTGATCCACTCGCTCAGGCGCGAGCGGGAGAATTCCGGGAACAATTCGGCAGCCACCACATCAAGGCGGTGGCCGGTGGAGGTATCGGGCACGACGGCCTGGCGCGGGGAATGTGCGGTGGTCTGGGACATGGGCGAGGGCTTTGAAAAGGAGCTGGGCAGCAAAATCCGCTGCCGGGAGGTACATAGGCTATCATCGACCCTCCGTATTCCCTCGCGTCCAGCCTGAACCATGATCCGACGCTCCAGCCTGCTGTCCTCATCTGCCCGTCTGGCCACCCTGCTGCTGGTTGGCGCCCTGGCCCTGTCCGGCTGCTCCCGCGGCACCAAGGAAGACGCCCCGGAAGGCACCCCGGTACAGACCCTGTACCAGGACAGCCTGAAGCTGCTGGAAGCCGGCAACTGGTCCGGCGCCGAGAACGGTTACCGCCGCCTGCTGGCGCAGTTCCCGTACGGCCCGTATACCGAACAGGCACTGATCGAAACCGCCTACGCCCAGTACAAGGCCGGCAAGCACGATGACGCGGTGTCCACCATCGACCGCTTCATCCGCACCTACCCGACCCACCGCAACATCGCCTACCTGTACTACCTGCGCGGCCTGGCCAATGCCAACCGTGACACGGTGTTCCTGCGCCGGGTGTGGTCGCTGGATTCCAGCCGCCGCGACCTGTCCGCCCCGCGCCAGGCGTTTGCCGATTTCGGCATTGTGGTCGACCGCTACCCGAACAGCCGCTACGCCGCCGATGCGCGTGAGCGGATGGGTGCACTGCGCAATACCTTTGCCCTGGGCGAGCTGAACAGCGGGCTGTATTACCTGCGCCGCGGCGCCTGGACCTCCGCCGCCGGGCGTGCCAACTTCGTGCTGGAAACCTACCCGGATACCGCCTACCAGGCCGATGCGATCGCCCTGCTCGCCGCCTCCTACGAAGGCATGGGCAACCAGGCCCTGGCCAGCAGCGCCCGCAGCCAGCTGGCATCCGTCAATGCACAGCATCCCTACCTGTCCGGTGACTGGCCCAACTATTCCTGGATGATCCGCAAGCTCAACCCGTTTGCCGGCGAAAAGTCGCCGTTGACCGGCGAAAGCAACGCCACCATCAACCGGGACTGACCGCACCGCCGGTGCAGGTCAAGACAAAGGGGCCGCAAGGCCCCTTTTGCTTAGCCATTACCATCGGCACCCCGCCGGGCCTGCAGCACGCAGCCTGCCTCCATTCGCACCCACCGGCACCGACGCGCTGCGTCGGTACCAGGCGGTGCGGCGCAATCAGCCGCGGTAGCCGTTGGTGATCGGGTAGCGCCGCTCGCGCCCGAATGCGCGCCGGCTCACCTTCGGCCCGGGCGCGGCCTGCTGCCGCTTCCATTCGGAAATCCGCACCAGGTTGAGCACGCGGTCGACCATCGCTTCGGCATAACCGGCGGCAATGATCTCCTCGCGCGACTGCTCATTGTCGATATGCCGGTACAAGATCCCGTCCAGCACGTCGTAGGCCGGCAGCGAGTCCTGGTCCAGCTGGTTCTCGCGCAGCTCGGCCGACGGCGGACGCGCTATCACGGCCGGTGGAATTACCGGCGCCCCGCCGACCGTGTTGCGCCATTTGGCCAGGCCGAAGACCTCGGTCTTGTACAGGTCCTTCAGCGGGGCATACCCGCCACACATATCGCCGTAGATGGTCGCGTAGCCCACCGCGTATTCGCTCTTGTTGCCGGTGGTCAGCAGCAGGCCGCCAAACTTGTTGGCCAGCGCCATCATCAGCACACCACGCGCGCGTGACTGCAGGTTTTCCTCGGTGGTATCGGCATCGGTGCCGGCAAACACCGGCCCAAGTGCGCTCATCAGGCCTTCAAACACCGGCTCGATGGAGATGGTTTCCAGCTTGACCCCGAGCGTTGCGCATTGCTGGGCGGCCAGGTCATTGGACAGGTCGGCGGTATAGCGCGAGGGCAGGCGTACCGCGGTAACGTTCTCAGCCCCCAGCGCATCGACCGCTATCGCCAGCACCAGGGCCGAATCAATACCCCCGGAAAGCCCCAGCCAGACCCTGGAAAAGCCATTCTTGGCGCAGTAATCCTTGATCCCCCGGGTGACCGCGCGCCAGGCCAGGGCATCCATGCTTTCATCACCGTCATCCATCCAGTGACAGGCGGTGAAACGCCGGCTCTGCACCGCGTAATCCACCACCAGCCATTGTTCGGTGAAGGCCGCCGCGGCCGGATGCACCACACCGTCGCCATCGGCAGCCAGCGAGGCACCATCAAACACCACGCTGTCCTGGCCGCCAATGCAGTTGAGGTAGACAATGCCCACGCCGCTGTCGCGGGCGCGCTCGGCCAGCAATGCATCGCGCTGGGCGTGCTTGCCACGCTCGAACGGGCTGGCATTGGCCGCCACCACCAGCTGGGCACCGGCGGCGATGGTGTCAGCCAGCGGCTCGGCGTGCCACAGGTCCTCACAGATCAGCAGGCCAACCGCAATGCCGTTGACCTCGAACACGCAGCTGCCACCGTCCGGGTCGACGGTGAAATAGCGGCGCTCGTCAAATACCGCGTAATTGGGCAGTTCGCGCTTGCGGTAGGTCTGCTCCAGCTTGCCATCGCGCAGCACACTGGCGGCGTTGTAGACCACGCTGCCGTGGCTTTGCGGCCAGCCAACCACCGCGGTGATGCCCTCCACCGTGGCGGCAATGCGCTGGATCGCCGCCTCGCAATCGGCCAGGAAGCGCGGCCGCAGCAGCAGGTCTTCGGGCGGGTAACCGCACAGGGCCAGCTCCGGGAACAGCACCAGGTCGGCACCGAATTCCTCGCGTGCGGTGGCAATCATCTCGATGATGCGCGCGCTGTTGCTGGCAATATCGCCTACCGGGAAATCGAACTGCGCCAGGGCAATACGCAGGGAATCGGACATGGCTGAAGATCCACACTCAAGACAGGCGCCCATCATACGACTGCCCACGCCATCGCATGCACCATCGGCTGCCCACCAATCGCGACCAAGGTCGCTCACACAAAAACCACAAGGCTTTGCGCTCCTGTGGCAACGCGCTTGCGCGCCATGCTGGATATCTTGAAAACCTTGGTCGCGGCGAGCGCCACTCCTACAGGAGTACAGCCTGCAGGCCCCTGGCTGCCGGTGCAGAAGAACCACAGGCCTCGATGCTCTTGCTGTTGCAGGAGGGGCCCCGGCCGCGATGCCGTTGTTTTTGTGGGAGCGCGCTTGCGCGCGAATCACGATCAAGTAGGCTCCTGCATAGGCATCGCGACCAAGGTCGCTCCCACAAAAGCAACGTCAGGGCTTGCCTGATCAGGGCAGTGGGCTCCCACAAAAGCATCATGATCGAGGCGGGCCTGTTGCTCCTGTGGGACTACGCTGGCACGCGATGGGGGCCACAAAAAAGCCGCCCGGAAAGGGCGGCTTTTGCTGTGGGGTTGCGCAGAAGACGGGTGATCTTCGGCGCAACCTCCAAGCGGTTTACTTCTTCATCATCTCGGCAATCGCCGCGCCCAGGTCGCCCGGCGAGCGGACGGTCTTCACGCCAGCAGCTTCCATCGCAGCGAACTTGCCTTCGGCCGTGCCCTTGCCGCCCGAAGCGATGGCGCCAGCGTGGCCCATGCGCTTGCCGGCCGGGGCCGAGGCGCCGGCGATGAAACCAACCACCGGCTTCTTGACGTACTTGGCGATGTACTCGGCGCCGGCTTCCTCGGCGTCACCGCCGATTTCGCCGACCATGATGATGCCTTCGGTCTGCGGGTCTTCGTTGAACAGCTTCAGGCAGTCAACGAAGTTCAGGCCGTTGATCGGGTCGCCGCCGATGCCGATGCAGGTCGACTGGCCCAGGCCCACTTCGGTGGTCTGCTTGACCGCTTCATAGGTCAGCGTGCCCGAGCGCGAGACGATGCCGATCTTGCCCGGCATGTGGATGTGGCCCGGCATGATGCCGATCTTGCACTCGCCCGGGGTGATCACGCCGGGGCAGTTCGGCCCGATCAGCACGGTCTCCGGGTAGGTGCGGGTCAGCACGTTCTTCACGCGCAGCATGTCCAGCACCGGGATGCCCTCGGTGATGCAGACGATGACCTTGATGCCGGCAGCAGCCGCTTCCAGGATCGCGTCGGCAGCAAATGCCGGCGGTACGTAGATCACCGAGGCGTCGGCGCCGGTCTCACGCACGGCATCGGCGACGGTGTTGAACACCGGCAGTTCCAGATGGGTGGTGCCGCCCTTGCCCGGGGTCACGCCGCCGACCACCTGGGTGCCGTATTCCAGCATCTGGGTGGCGTGGAAGGTGCCCTGCTGGCCGGTGAAGCCCTGCACGATCACCTTGGTGTTCTTGTTGATCAAAACGCTCATGGAAAAATCCTTGGGTCTTGTGGGAGCGACCGGGATCGCGATCCTTTTCACCAACCTCATGAAAAGGATCGCGCGCAGGCGCGTACCCACACAGGAAAGTGATTAGGCAGCAGCCTTGACGGCTTCAACGATCTTCTTGGCGCCGTCGTTGATGTTGTCGGCCGGGATGATGGCCATGCCGCTGTCACGCAGCAGCTGCTTGCCTTCTTCCACGTTGGTGCCTTCCAGACGGACGACGACCGGAACCTTGACACCCACTTCCTTGACCGCAGCAATGATGCCTTCGGCAATCATGTCGCAGCGGACGATGCCGCCGAAGATGTTGACGAAGATGCCTTCGACCTTGTCCGAGGACAGGATCAGCTTGAAGGCCTCGATCACGCGCTGCTTGTTGGCACCGCCGCCGACGTCCAGGAAGTTGGCCGGCTCGCCGCCGTTGAGCTTGATCACGTCCATCGTGGCCATGGCCAGGCCGGCGCCGTTGACCATGCAGCCGATGTTGCCATCCATGGTGACGTAGTTGATGTCCAGCTCCGAAGCGATCACTTCGGTCGGGTCTTCCTGGGACTTGTCGCGCATGGCGACCAGTTCCTTGTGGCGGTAGCTGGCGTTGTCGTCGCTGTTGAACTTGCCGTCCAGCGCGTACAGGTTGCCGTCGTCCAGGATCGCCAGCGGGTTGATTTCAACCAGCGCCAGGTCCTTTTCGTTGAAGATGCGGTACAGGTTGACCATGATGTTGGCGAACTGGCCGGCCTGCTTGGCGGTCAGGCCCATCTTGAAGCCGATGTCACGGCCATGGTACGGCTGCACGCCTTCAACGAAATCCACGTTCAGGGTGTGGATCTTGTCCGGGGTCTCGGCGGCGACCTGCTCGATCTCCATGCCGCCTTCGGAGGAGGCGATGAAGGAGATGGTGCGGGTGCCACGGTCCACCAGGACCGACAGGTACAGTTCCTTGACGATTTCGCCGGCGGTGGTCACCAGCACCAGGTTGACCGGCAGTTCGACGCCGGCAGTCTGGTAGGTAGCCATCTTGGTGCCGAGCATCTTGGCTGCTGCAGCCTTCACATCGTCGACAGTCTTGCAGAACTTGACGCCGCCGGCCTTGCCGCGGCCGCCCGCATGGATCTGCGCCTTGACCATCCAGGGGCCTGCGCCGAGCGATTGGGCGGCGGCAACGGCCTCCTCAGCAGTGGCAGCGACCTTGCCGGCCGGCACCGGGATGCCATATTCGGCAAGCAGCTGTTTTGACTGGTATTCGTGGAAATTCATGCGTCACCGTGGGAATGGGATATCAACCGACCACAAGCCTGGACACGACGGAGCACGCAGGCCGGGTAGTTGCCCATTGTCACCCGCACCCGGCGCAATGCCAACAGGTCTGTACAAATTGACCGGACCTGCGCGCCTGGAACACCGGAAATTGCCGAATTCGGCACAGCGGCGCGGCACGGCGATACACTGCCGCTGCCGACCGATCGCGCCGTTCCGGGAACCCTGCGCTTGAGCCACCGCCAACTGCCGCCACACCACCTGCATTCGCTGCCGCAGCGTGAGGTCCTGGCCTATTCACTGTACCGGCTGCTGATCGCCCTGCTGATCAACGCGCTGCTCTTCAACCCGTGGGGAGAGATCGTCGGTGAGCCGCACCAGCCGGAACTGGCCCGCCCGGTGGCCCTGTTCTACCTGTTCTCCTCGCTGTGGCTGGCGGTGCGTGGCCAACGCCGCCAAAGCGTCGAGCTCGGCGTGTTCTGGGGCGGGCTGATCGATATCACCGCCGTCACCATCACCCTGCATGCCCTGCCCGGTGCCAGTACCGGGCTGGCGATGTCGCTGCTGGTCAACCTCACCGTCGCCGCGCTGCTGCTGCGGCTGCAGCCGGCCATGCTGCTGGCCGTACTGGCCAGCATGGGCCTGCTGATCGAGCACGGTCTACGCCTGGCCGAAGGCCGCGACACCAGCACCGCGGTGGAGCTGGGGCTGTTCGTCACCTGCTACCTGGCCCTGGCCTGGTTTGGCTACCAGCAGGGCGCGCGCAGCCGGCAGAGCCGGGTACTGGCCGAACAGCGCGGCGCCGAAGTGGCCAACCTGTACGAGATCAACGAGCTGATCATCCGCCGCCTGCGCACCGGGGTGCTGGTGGTCGACGCCCAGGACACCATCACCCTGGCCAACGAGGCGGCGATCGTGCTGCTCGGCGAAGCCGCGCCGGCCGATGACGGCAAGCTGCCGGCGCTGCCGCCGGTGCTGGCCAAGCGCCTGCACCGCTGGCGCCAGGGTTTTGACCACGAGCTGGGGCCGATCCGCATTGCCAAGGGCCAGATCGAGGTCCAGCCGCGCTTTGCCCGCCTGCTCGCCGACAGCGAGCTGGCGCTGGTGTTCCTGGATGACACCACGGTGATCTCGCGCCGGGCCGAATCACTGACGCTGTCGGCAATGGGCCGCTTTTCGGCCAGCCTGGCCCATGAGATCCGCAACCCGCTGGCCGCGATCAACTATGCCACCCAGCTGCTGGAGGAATCGCCCAGCATCAGTGATGCCGACCGTCGCCTGCTGCAGATCATCCATCAGCAGTGCCAGCGCACCAACGGCATCATTGAAAGCGTGCTCGGGCTGGCCCGGCGCGAACGCGCCATCCCGGAAAACATCGACCTCAATGCCTTTGTCCGCCGCTTCGTCCAGGAATACGCCAGCACCATGGCGCTGGAGGCCAATACCCTGGAGCCGGTGCTGACCTGTCCGCAGGTCACCGCGCTGGCCGACCCGCGCCACCTGCACCAGGTGCTCACCACGCTGGTGCACAACGCGCTCAACCATGGCCGCAGTGGCAACGAACCGGCCCGGGTCAGGCTGCGCGTGGGCCTGCATCAGCGCCATGCGGTGATTGATTGCCTGGACCGCGGCCCCGGGCTGCCACCGGCCACCGCCGAGCAGCTGTTCCGGCCGTTTTTCACCACCTCCGAGCATGGCACCGGGCTGGGCCTGTATATCGCCCGCGAACTGTGCCGTGCCAACCAGGGGCAGCTGGAATATGTCGCGGTGCCCGGCGGCGGGGCCTGCTTCCGGGTCAGCCTGCCCGGTGCGGCAAGCATCGCCCCCCATTGATGGCCTTGGCCGTTTGGCGTGAGCACGGTGCTTGGGCTATCTTTGTGCGATGACTGAAGCACGCACTGCCCTGATTGTCGATGACGAGCGCGATATCCGTGAGCTGCTCGTTCTCACCCTGGGCCGCATGGGGTTACGTATCAGTACCGCCGCCAACCTGGCCGAAGCCCGGGAACAGCTGGCGGTGCACCGCTATGACCTGTGCATCACCGACATGCGCCTGCCCGATGGCAATGGCATCGAGCTGGTGCATGAAATCGCCCGCAACCACCCCAGCACCCCGGTGGCGATGATCACCGCCTTCGGCTCGATGGACCTGGCGGTGGAAGCACTCAAGGCCGGTGCGTTCGACTTTGTTTCCAAACCGGTGGACCTGGGCGTGCTGCGCGGCCTGGTCCGCCACGCGCTGGAGCTGGGCAACCCTGCCGATACCCCCGGCACCGCGCCGGCCAGCGCCGACAACGGCCCCCGCCTGCTGGGTGATTCCTTGCCGATGCAGGAACTGCGCAGCACCATCGCCAAGGTTTCCCGCAGCCAGGCCCCGGTCTACATCGTCGGTGAATCCGGTGTCGGCAAGGAGCTGGTCGCACGCACCATCCACGAGCAGGGCGCGCGCGCCAAAGGCCCGTTCGTGCCAGTCAACTGCGGCGCCATCCCGGCCGAGCTGATGGAAAGCGAGTTCTTCGGCCACCGCAAGGGCAGCTTCACCGGCGCCCATGCCGACAAGCCCGGCCTGTTCCAGGCCGCCAGCGGTGGCACCCTGTTCCTGGATGAAGTGGCCGAGCTGCCGTTGCAGATGCAGGTCAAGCTGCTGCGGGCGATCCAGGAAAAATCCGTGCGCCCGGTCGGCGCAGCCACTGAAGTACCGGTGGACGTGCGCCTACTCTCGGCCACCCACAAGGACCTGGCCCAGCTGGTGGCCGAGGGCCGTTTCCGCCACGACCTGTACTACCGCATCAATGTGATCGAGCTGCGCGTACCGCCACTGCGTGAACGCCGCGCCGACCTGCCGCAACTGGCCAGCACCATCCTCAAGCGGCTGGCCATCAACCATGGCCGGCCTGCCCCGCAGCTGGCCAGCAGCGCCCTGGAGGCGCTGGCCGGCTATGCCTTCCCCGGCAATGTGCGCGAACTGGAAAACATCCTCGAGCGTGCCTTGGCCCTGGCAGAAGGCGACAGCATCACCGCCACCGACCTGCGCCTGCCGGCCGCCTCGCCGGCCCGCACCAACGGCCAGCCCGCGGTCGAAGCCGTACAGGACCTGGACAACAGCTCGGCCGCCCTGCCCTCGTACATCGAGCAGCTTGAACGCGCCGCCATCCAGAAAGCCCTGGACGAAAACCGCTGGAACAAGACCCGCGCCGCCGCCCAACTCGGCATCACCTTCCGCGCCCTGCGTTACAAGCTGAAAAAACTCGGCATGGAATGAACCGCGCACGGGTGCGCCCCCACAGGAGCGCATTGCCAGGCGCTCTTATGGGAATCAGCTGCCTTCATCAGCCTGCCATGGACATGGCTTTTGTGGGAGCGACCTTGGTCGCGATGCTTTACGCCTTGCCGACCTGTCTGCTTCGCGCACAAGTGCGTTGCCACAAGGACTGCCTTGGCAGCAACCTTGGACGCAATACTGCCCAATAGCACTGATGCTGGACAATGAAAGGGATTTCCATGCTTCATCACCGTCATGAAATCGAAGCTCTGCGCGGCTGGGCGGTTCTTCTGGTTGTCGCGGCACATGCCGGTGTCAGCGGCCTTGCGGGAGGCTTCATCGGTGTCGATGTCTTCTTCGTCATCTCCGGCTACCTGATTACCCAGCTGCTGCTCAAAGAGTTGAACTCCACAGGCAAGATCGATTTCCTGGCCTTCTATGCACGCCGGGTCAGGCGCCTGCTCCCGGCCTTGGTCTTCCTTATTACGGGTGTGGCCGCACTGCTGTACTGGCTGCCCATCCCCATTGACCAAGAACCACAGCGCAAGGCGGCCATCGCCTCGATGCTGTGGATGGCCAACATCCATTTCTCCCTCATGGACATGGATTACTTCGGGCCACAGGCAAGTGACAACCTGTTCCTGCACCTGTGGTCGCTGGGCGTTGAAGAACAGTTCTACCTTGTCTGGCCCCTCCTGCTGCTGGTCATCCACCGTCTTGCACGCTCTGCTTCCCCAGCGATTACCGTGATCCTGGTCGCCAGCCTGCTCGCCGGCATGCTCGCCTTCGTGCTTTGGCCGGTGCACGCCTACTACCAGATGCCTTTCAGGCTCTGGCAGCTGGCTGCCGGTGGCCTGCTGGCCGCAACCCCATGGTTCGCACAGTCCAGCGTACTGAACCGCCACAACACCACACAGGCAGCGCTGGGCACAGGCCTGCTGGTCCTGGCTTGTGTACTGCTGTCATCAGAAGGCCTGCCATATCCCGGTCCACTGGCCCTGCTGCCAACACTGGCCGCGATGCTACTGATCAATGCTGGTGGCGAACACGGCCTGGCCCGGTTCATCAGCAATCCGCTGAGCCGCAGCCTGGGCGCCATTTCCTACAGCCTTTATCTGTGGCACTGGCCGCTGCTTCTCATGGCCAAGGCGCTGGCACCTGGAAGCACGACCATGACCTTGGCTGCCGTCCTGCTGGCTATTCTCCTGGCGTGGCTCTCCTGGCGGCTGATCGAAGGACCCACCCGACGTCTGGAAACGCGGCGCCCGCTACGCTGGCTGACGGCATCGGCCTTGGTCACAGGTTCAGTCATCGCCGTAACCGTGAACCTACCGCCAATCAATTCCATGGCTGAGCAAGAGCAGGTCAGCACACAGCTCTACAGCAACATCAGCATGCCCCGGATTTACCGGACCCCGAACTGTGACGACTGGTACAACAGCGATGCTGTGGTTGAATGTGTGGTCACCACTGCGGGAAAGAACGCTCCCCGGCTGCTGCTGGTCGGCGACAGCATCGGTGCCCAGTGGACGCCAGCACTGGAAGCCATCGCCCTTGCCCATGGCTGGCAATTCAGCGTCTACACCAAGTCTGCCTGCCCGATGCTGGATGTGGAGTTCCACTACCCGCGCATCAACCGCCGCTATACCGAATGCGAAACCTGGCGCGAGAAAGTGCTGGAGGTGATTGCCAAGTCACCACCAGACGTCCTCCTGCTCGGCAGCACCTCAGGCTACCCTTTTGGTGCAGAGGAATGGGAAAACGGCGCCCGGCGCCTGCTGGAACAAAAACTGCCTGCACAGTTACAGATCCGCTACCTGGCCCCTTCACCCGTGCTGCCCGTTGATCCTCGGGCTTGCCTGCTGAGAAGTGCGTCGACAAGTGGCAACCAACTGACCACCACCGGCTGCACGGTTGACTTGGCCGAGGTACAACGGACTGACCTGCTTACCGCCCTGCGCCGCGCCAGCGCGCAGCTCCCACACGTGCGCATCATCGACACCGCGCCAATTGTCTGCCCCGACGGCATCTGCCCTGCTCTGGTCGACGGTATACCCGCCTGGCGCGACAACCAGCACCTGAACGCGGCATACGTCGAAACCCTCGCCGCACCGCTTGAGCAGGCCCTGGATCTGAAGCACTGACAGATCCGTCGCAATGGGGCGGGATATCACGCGCAAGCGCGCTCCCAAATAAGCGGGCAAGCCACTGGTTTGCCTTGTGGAAACGGTCTTGGCCGCGATACCGCGTGCATGGCTCGCTTCTACAGCGATACGGTAGCCCACACCAAAAACGCCCGCAATGCGGGCGTTTTTGTTGATTTTTCTGGAAGCGCGCTTGCACACGAGCTTGCTTCCTGTGGGAGCGCGCTTGCGCGCGAGGCGGTTGCCTTGCCTCCCCTGTCAGTCGGTGGTCACTCGGTTGACTTCGGCCAGCGTGGTAATACCACTGGCAGCCTTGCGCAGGGCGGACTGGCGCAGGTCACTGACACCTATTTTCTGTGCTGCCTCGGCAATATCCATGGCATTGCCGCCGTCCAGCACGATGGCGGCGATTTCATCGGTCATCGGCATCACCTGGTAGATACCCACGCGGCCCTTGTAGCCCTCGGTGCACTCATCGCAGCCAACGGCCTCGTACAGGGTGATCCCGGCATCGATCTGGACCTGGGTGAAGCCTTCGGCCAGCAGCGCATTGACCGGCAGCTCCACCGGTCGCTTGCAGTTGTTGCACAGCCGCCGGCCCAGGCGCTGGGCAATGACGAGTGTCACCGAGGAGGTGATGTTGTACGGGGCAATGCCCATGTTCATCAGGCGCGCGATGGTCTGCGGCGCATCGTTGGTGTGCAGGGTGGAGAGCACCATATGGCCGGTCTGCGCGGCCTTGATGGCGATTTCCGCCGTCTCCAGGTCGCGGATTTCGCCGACCATGATGATGTCCGGGTCCTGGCGCAGGAACGAACGCAGCGCCGCGGCGAAGGTCATGCCGCGCTTGTTGTTCTGCTGCACCTGGTTCACGCCCGGCAGACGGATTTCCACCGGGTCTTCGGCGGTGGAAATGTTGCGGGTGTCATCGTTGAGGATGCCCAGCGCGGTATACAACGACACGGTCTTGCCCGAGCCGGTCGGGCCGGTCACCAGCACCATGCCATAGGGCTTGTGGATCGCCTCCAGGAACAGCTTCTGCTGCTCCGGCTCGTAGCCGAGCTTGTCGATACCCAGCTTGGCCGCGCTGCCATCCAGGATACGCAGCACGATCTTCTCGCCGAACAGGGTCGGCAGCGTGCTGACACGGAAGTCGATCTGCTTGGTCTTGGACAGGTTCAGCTTGATGCGGCCGTCCTGCGGCACGCGCTTTTCGGCGATATCCAGCTGCGACATCACCTTCAGGCGCGCGGCAATGCGCTGGTTGAGCTTGACCGGGGCCTTGGCCACCGTCTTGAGCAGGCCGTCGATGCGCAGGCGCACGCGATAATCTTCTTCATAGGGCTCAAAGTGGATGTCCGAGGCGCCCTTGCGGATGGCATCGACCAGCACCTTGTTGACGAATTTCACTACCGGGGTGTCATCGCCCTTGGCATCGATGCCGGTATCGCCGCCAGCGGCGTCGTCATCGCTGCTGGTGTCGATATCCAGGCTGTCCATGCCGTCGTCGTCACCCAGGCTGTTGCCCATGGTGTCATTGGCGGCCAGCCACAGCTCCAGCGTGCGCTTGAGCTGGTCTTCGTCAACCAGGATCGGGTCCACCACCAGGTTGGTATGGAACTTGATCTCATCCAGGTTCTGGGTCGGGTTGGCGGTGCCGACAAACAGCCGGTTGCCGCGCTTGTACAGCGGCAGCACCTGGTGCTTGCGCAGCAGCTCCTCGCTCACCAGCTTGACCGCGTTCTGGCTGGCATCAAACACCGACACATCCAGCAACGGCATGCCGAATTCCAGCGCATTGGCCGCCGCCATCTGTGCGCCAGTGACCAGCTTTTTGTCGGTCAGCCACTTGTTGATGGCGACCTTGGCATCGGCGGCCTGGGCCTGTGCGCTGCGCGCCGTGGCCTCATCCAGCGCGCCATCCTGGACCAGGCGACGCGCAATCCCGGTGATGCCGACCAGGTTGACATTGGCAATACTCATCGCTGCAACTCCCCCGCAAGACGCACAGGTTACCGCAAGCGGCCCGTGCTGGCAGCCCCAAAGCCTGCTTTGGCGACCGCGCGCACGCCCACGGCCGGCCCGGCGCAGGTAACATGGCGGCGGGGAATTTGAAGGTAACCAGCGTGCACCACCTGAGCATCATCCTGCCGGCCAAGAACGAGGCCGAGGGCCTGCAGCGCACCCTGCCCGGGCTGCGCAGCGCCTATCCGCAGGCGCAGATCATCGTCGTCAACGATGGTTCAACCGACGCCACCGCGCAGATCGCCCACGACCATGGCGCCACGGTGATCAGCAACCCGTATTCGATGGGCAACGGTGCGGCCATCAAACGCGGCGCGCGGGCGGCCAGCGGCCAGGTGCTGGTGTTCATGGATGCCGACGGCCAGCACAACGCCGCGCATATCCAGGCGCTGCTGGACAAGCTGGACCAGGGCTACGACATGGTCGTGGGCGCACGCGATGCCAGCGGCCAGGCCAACTTCCACCGCGGCCTGGCCAATGCCTTCTACAACCGGCTGGCCAGCCACATGACCGGCCACCGCATCGACGACCTGACCTCCGGCTTCCGCGCCGTGCGTGCCGAGCGCTTCCGGGAATTCCTGCACCTGCTGCCCAACGGTTTCAGCTACCCCACCACCAGCACCATGGCGTTTTTCCGCAGCGCCTACCCGGTGGCCTATGTACCCATCCCGGTGGCCAAGCGGGTCGGCAACGGCAGCCACATCCGCCCGCTCAAGGACGGCCTGCGCTTTTTGCTGATCATTTTCAAGATCGCCACCCTGTATGCGCCGATGAAACTGTTTGCCCCGGTCGCCGCCCTGTTTTTCCTCACCGGTCTGGGCTATTACGGCTACACCTTTGCCACCCAGCATCGGCTCACCAACATGAGCACCCTGCTGTTCAGCGCGGCAGTAATCATTTTTCTGATCGGGCTGATTTCCGAGCAGATCACCAATTTGACGTATCGGCGTGACTCCTGAACCCCATGAAGACCATCCGCAGCCCGCAGGACCTGGCAATCAATGGCGCCGCGCCGGCCTTCGACGCTCCCCTGCACGTCGGCCGCCCGAACATCTGCAACCGGCAGGGCTTCCTCGACCGGGTCGAAACCGTCCTGGACAACCAATGGCTCACCAACAACGGGCCGATGGTGCAGGAGTTCGAGCGCCGGATCGCCAAGCAGCTCGACGTCAGGCACTGCATCGCGATGTGCAACGGCACCATCGCGCTGGAAATCGCCATTCGTGCGCTGGGGCTGAGCGGCGAGGTCATCGTGCCCTCCTGGACCTTCGTTGCCACCGCCCATGCACTCTATTGGCAGGGCATCACGCCGGTGTTCGCCGACATCGACCCGGACACCCACAACCTGGACCCGGCTGCAGTACGGCGCATGATCACCCCTCGCACCAGCGGGATCATCGGCGTCCACCTGTGGGGCCGCGCAGCCCCCGTCAACGAGCTGCAGGCCATCGCCGACGAACACGGGCTCAAGCTGATGTTCGACGCCGCCCACGCTTTCGGCAGCACCCACCAGGGACGCAGCATCGGCAACTTCGGCGCCTGCGAGGTCTTCAGCTTCCACGCCACCAAGGCCTTCAACACCATGGAAGGCGGTGCGGTCACCACCAACGACGATGAACTGGCCGAAGCCATGCGGCTGATGCGCAACTTTGGCTTCAAGGGCTATGACAACGTCGTCCACCCCGGCACCAATGGCAAGATGATCGAGGTCTGCGCGGCCATGGGGCTGAGCAATCTGGAGTCACTGGAAGCCATTTTCGAGGCCAACCGCCGCACCCATGCCGCTTACCGGCATGCGCTTGATGGCATACCCGGCGTCACCCTTCTCGAATACGACCCTACCGAGCACAACAGCCATCACTACGTGGTGCTGGAAATCGATGACACCTTCCCGACATCCCGCGACGACACCATCGACGCACTGCATGCCGAGAATGTGCTGGCACGTCGGTACTTCTGGCCCGGCTGCCATCGAATGCAACCCTATCGCGACCTGTTTCCTCATGCTGGTCTGTTGTTGCCGAATACCGAGGCAGCTGCCGAGCGGCTTGTCGTGCTTCCCAGTGGACTGGGCGAAGACGCCATCGACGTGATCGCCGATCTGCTGCGCATTCTGGCAGGCAAGCCTTGCGCATCCAGCAGCAGTACCATGCAGGTACCGGCATGAGCAAACTGAAATTCACGGTAGTGGGCCCTGGTCTGATCGGCAAACAACACATCCGCCTGATCAGGGAAAACCCGGATTGCGAGCTGGTCGCCATCGTCGCCCCCGACCATGCCCCGAACCATCAGTTGGCACTAGACAACAGCGTTCCGATATTCCACGAGCTGGCAACCTGCCTCGATCGGATGGCAGTGGATGGAGTGATCATTTCCTCGCCAAATGCCTTCCATGCCGAACAGGCAAGGCTCTGCATTGAGGCTGGGATCCCCGTCCTGATCGAGAAGCCGATCACCGCATCGGTGCACGAAGGCACGATGCTGGCGGATATGGCAGAGCGTCGCGGAGCCAAGGTTCTGGTGGGACACCATCGCACCTACAGCCCCGTGCTTGCCCAAGCTCGTTCGATCATCCAGTCAGGGCGTCTGGGCCGTTTGGTCTCGGTGATTGGCAGCGCTCAGTTCTACAAACCGTCCAGCTACTTTGCCGCCGGCCCCTGGCGTACCCAGCCGGGAGGCGGCCCCATCCTGATCAACCTGATCCACGAAGTCGGCAACCTGCGCAGCCTGTGCGGCGAAATCACTGCCGTACAGGCACTGGCCTCCTCGGCGGTTCGCGGCTATGCGGTGGAAGACACCGTAGCCATCAACCTGATGTTCGCCAATGGCGTACTCGGCACCTTCCTGCTCTCGGATACCGCCGCTGCTGCCCGGAGCTGGGAGCAGACCTCTCGGGAAAACCCTGCCTATCCCAGTTATCCCGACGAAGACTGCTACTTCATCGCAGGCACCCGCGGGTCACTGGCCGTACCCACCTTCCGCCTGAAGCACTACGGCGAGGGTGTCGAATCCTCGTGGTGGGAGCCCTTCGAGGAGGAACAGCTCGACATTGAGCGGCAGGAACCCCTGGCCTGCCAGTTGCAGCATTTTGTAGAGGTGATCCGGGGCAATGCCACACCGCTGGTTTCCGCTGCCGACGGTCTCCGGAACCTGGAAATCACCGAAGCCATTGCGCGCTCGGCGGCAACGCATACTCTCGTCTACACCTGAGGCATATGACGTGGCGAAGGTACTGCTCGTCGACACCAACTTTTCCGCGACCCCAATCTACCAGGCGCTGCAGAGCGCCGGCCACGAGGTGCATGTGGTCGGCGGCAATCCCCGGGATTGCCTGGCCAAGGCCGCCTCCAGATACTGGCAGCTGGACTACTCGGACACCACCGCTCTAGCCGCGCTGATCGACGCTCAGGGCTTTGACTTCATTGTCCCCGGCTGCACCGACCGCTCTTACGCATCGTGCGTGGCGGCTGGCCGCGACCGCTTTCCCGGCATCGATGCGCCGCATGCCATGGAGGCAATCAACCACAAGGCCCGCTTTCGCGAGGTCGCCGCACGCCTCGACCTGCCAGTGCCGCAGGTGTTCACGGATCCAGAAGCGGTGCGGGGCAGTCCACTGATCGTCAAACCGGTCGATGCCTTCAGCGGCAAGGGGATAACCGTGATCCGCGAATCCTCCGGCGCGGAGATGGCCAAGGCCATCGAGCATGCCCGCAGCATTTCACCCAGCGGCGAGTTCCTGCTCGAGGAATACGTGGAAGGGCAGCTCTACAGCCACTCGGCCTTCATCTGCGGGCAACGGGTCATCCAAGACTTCATGGTGCGGGAAGACGGCTCAGCGAATCCGTTCGTGGTGGACACCAGCCATGTATTGCAGGACGAATCCATCCTCCTGCAGACCCTGCGGCAGCACATCGAAACACTCGCCGCCGAGCTCGACCTAGTCGATGGTCTGGTGCACACGCAGTTCATCGCCGGCAAGGATGGGGTCCGGTTGATTGAGGCGACCCGGCGCTGCCCGGGCGACCTCTACAGCCAGTTGATCGAGCTGTCCACGGGATTCCCATATGCCGAGGCCTATGCACAACCGTTCCTCGGCCAGCAGATCAGCGCCAGAGCAATGGGACCGTCGCGGCCGGTCTTGCGCCACACGATCACCGTACCGACAGCGCAAAACCTGGCCCACGTCAGCTTCAGGCGACCGCTGGCAATCGAGCGCTGGGTTTCACTTGGCTTGATCGGTGACCGGCTCCATCCCAGCCCGGCTGGCAGGATTGCCGTGATCTTCTGCATCGAACCCAATCCGGAGGCGCTGGCGGACCTCTACCAGTGCGCACTGCGGCGTGAGCTGTACACGGTGGTCGACTGTTACGCCAGCCCGGCCTGATCATCCGACCGGGCCGTCCTTCAACAGAAGAACAGCACGGTCTCTGACCAGCCCTGTGTGTAGTGCCTCAGGTAGGTGCGGTAGCCATGGCCGAAGGCGGTGACGAACTCGTAGACCAGCCGCAGGTCTTCGGCATTGTGATAGACGGCAATCGCCAGCTTCGGCCGGCCCTTGGCTATGTGCCCGCCCGCACCGCGCAGGGCAGGCATTTCCCAGCCCTCCAGATCCATTTTGACGAAGGAAACGGGCTCTTCCACCACCGCATCGAGAGTGTCGCAGCAGATCTGTGTAACGACCCACTGAATTCCTGCTCAGGTGTTACAACCTCCGAAGGAGACACCGATGAGCGTAGTGATGGAAGAAGAGATCAAGCGTTGGACCGCCCGGCGCAAGTCGGCGCTGGTCCTTGAAATCATCCAGGGCAAGACGACCGTTGCAGCAGCCAGCAGGCAGTTCGATCTGACACCCGCCGAGATCGAAAGCTGGGTCGAGGATGGCAAGCGGGGCATGGAGAACGCGCTGCGGGCCAAGCCAGAGGACGTGCGCGAGCAGTACGAGCGCCAGCTCAAGGAGCTGCAGGAGGCCTACGGTGAGGCGATGCTGGAGATCCGCGCCCGAAAAAAGCTGGCCTCCCTGCTGGGGAAGGACGAGAGCTGATGCTCTCGATCCAGCAGGGGTTGCAGGAAGAAGGCGTGGTGGTGCCGATGACCAAGTTGTGCCGGTGGTTCGGCGTGGCAAGACGCACGGTGTATTACCACCAGACCAAGCAGCCGGCGCGGGTTCGCCCGGAGCTTGCCGAGCCGATCAAGCAGCTGATCGAGCAGGAGCCCTCGTTTGGCTACCGCACCGTGGCCGCGTTGCTTGGGATGAACAAGAACACCGTGCAGCGAATCTTCCAACTCAAGGGCTGGCAGGTGCGCAAGCGTCCCATTGGCCGGCGTCCACGGATACAGGCATTGCCCTCGGTGGCCGCAGCGCCGAACCAGCGCTGGGCAACCGATCTGTGCCGTGTCTGGGGCGGCAAGGACGGCTGGTTGAGTCTGGCCCTGGTAATCGACTGCCACACCCGGCAGCTGCTGGGTTGGCACCTGTCGCGCACCGGCAAGGCCAGTACGGCCTCAGCGGCACTGGAGCAGGCGCTGATCACCCGCTTTGGCACATTGGGCCGGGTGAGTGAGCCCTTCCTGCTGCGCTCGGACAATGGCCTGGTCTTTACCAGCCGCGACTACACGCGGCTGGTACGCAGTTATGGCCTGCAGCAGGAGTTCATCACCCCGCACTGCCCGCAGCAGAACGGAATGGTGGAACGCGTGATCCGCACGCTGAAGGAGCAGTGCGTGCACCGGCATCGTTTCGAGAGCCAAGTGCACGCTCTGCGCGTGATCGGCGACTGGATTGCGTTTTACAACCGCCAGAGACCGCACCAGGCGCTGAAGATGATGACCCCAGACGCGGCCTACGCCGCTACATTAACCGCATGACCTGAGCAGAAACCGGTGGGTCATTACATCTGCTCGCTGCCGGATTCCGAAACAGCGGACGCCGACCCGCTTGCCGGGTTGAAGCGCAGCTGTTCCCTCGCATCGGACAGGCCGAGGGGGAAGAACTCCACGTCGCGCAGTTGCGCCAGCCTGGCTCGCGCCGCCGCCATGTTGCGTGCGGAAGGCTCGAAGAACAACACCTTGCGGTAGTCAGGATAGCGTGCCGCGAACGCTTCGGTGGTATCGCCGTCATAACCACCGGCATCGACGAAGACCTCGCCTGTGTAATGCATGAAATCCTCGAAGTACTGCTCAGCAAGGCGCACGGAGTACCCCCGCATGCACTCCGGGTCGGCGCTGAGACGGAAACCAAGCAGATCGCGCAGGGTCTGCCGGGATTCCTCATCGGCCAGCCCATCATGGATCGCCTGCCATTCCGGCAAATGCGCGGCCAGCTCCGCACGCTGGGAGCTGACGAAACCTGGCCACTGCAGTGCTCCGCCCGCAGCCCGCACAACGCCGGCAAAGCTTGCGGCATACTTGAAGCCCGCAGCCCGCAGGTGGTCGATTGCGGCCACCGGCTGGATCGAGGTCGAGCAACTGACTACCCCAGCAGCCTTGTCGGCTTCAGCCGTTCGTAATACGGGAATTCCGTGCCAGCTCTCCCCTTCGCCACAGTGGTCGTCGATTACTCCATCCAACGGGGCCAGCATATGCAGTGCAAGGGTTTCCGGATTCTTGCCCAAGGCATAACGCCGCACACACTTCCCACCCAGGATCGCTGCCGCTGCCGCTGCAGCTGCCGGCAAGCCGTCCTTGCGCAACGCCAGTTCCACAATGCGCTCGAGTTTCATGCGGTTTCCACTTGTAGTCTTCGGGGTACGATCTGTCATCGTGAAGGGATGGTGTTGAGATGAAGCGCCAGGCCCTGCGTGCGTCATTGTGGAGCGCTGGCGATGCCCTTTCCCGCCAAGGCTTCCAGTTCGCCGCCACGCTGGTGCTCGCCCGCCTGCTGTCCCCGGCCGATTTTGGCGTGGCGGCCATGCTCGCGGTCTTCGTGGCGCTGGCCGGAGTGCTGGCCGATGGTGGGTTCTCGACTGCCCTTACCCAGCGCCAGGACACCGATCATGCCGATGAGTCTACCGTGTTCTGGTGCAATCTCGCCCTCGGTATCGCGCTCGCAGTTGCGCTGGCCTGCCTTGGCCCAGCACTGGCGATGTTCTTCAACGAACCTCGGCTGACGATGTTCGCCGTTCTCGTTGCCGTTGCGGTGCTGGCCGGTGCCTGCGGCTCGATCCACTTCGCACTGCTCACCAAGAAGCTCGACTTCCGGACCCAGGCAATTGCCGGAGGGATCGGTGCCATCGCATCGGGCGCCATAGCCATCACCTTGGCATTGCAGGGTGCGGGCATCTGGGCCCTTGCCACACAGATTGTCAGCATGGCCGCAATAACGACCCTACTGCTCTGGTGCCTTCACCCCTGGCGCCCCACGCGGGTATTCCGCTGGTCATCCGTACGCAAGCTCGGCAGCTTCGGCGGCTACCATCTGGCATCGCAGTTGATGGAGACGGTTTACATCCGCCTGTACACCCTGCTGATCGGCAAGGGGCTGGGGTCGGTGCCGCTGGGGCACTACGCTTTCGCAGAGAACACCCGGCAGTTGCCAGCCTCGCTGATGAACAGCTTGGTCGCACGCGTGGCCCTGCCCCTGTTTTCGCGGGCACAAAACAACCAGCAGCTACTGCGCCGTGGCATGCAGTTCTCGATCAGGGTGATGATGCTCGGCTACGCTCCGGCAATGCTGGCACTGGCAGCCTTGGCCGAGCCGATCGTTGCCCTGCTCTACGGCCCGCAATGGGGACCGGCGGTTCCGTTGCTGCAGGTACTGGCCTTGGCCGGCTTGCTCCATCCACTGCACATGATCAACCTGCACACGCTGATGGCCCAGGGCCATGCACGGCTGATGTTCCGTCTCGAGCTGGTCAAGAAGGCCACCGGCATCATCTTCATGCTGGTCGGCCTGCAGTACGGCGTACTTGGCCTGGCCTGTTCCCAACTGACCCATTCCCTGCTGGGGCTGTGGATTAATGTGTACTACTCCAGGCAACTACTTGGCTATGGCATGCTGGCCCAGTTGCGTGATGCCTACCCACCGATTCTCTGCTCCACCATCATCATCGGCGCGGTTGCGGTCCTGTCTCAGGGCTGGGAAGCCGCCCCTCTGCCCAGACTCATGGTCCTCGGCGGGCTTGGCGGACTGGCCTACCTGGCCCTGATGGCCGGCATGCGAACCAATGCCTGGCGTGATGCCAAGGGCCTGGTCTTTCCTACCAGCGGGAGCAAGTGAGTGACGACGCCTGAAACCTCCACCATCGCTCGGACGATCGAACACTCCGACGCCACGAAGCTGGTGGCCAAGCCAGTGGTGAGCGTGCTGATACTGGCCTACAACCATGCCCCCTTTCTAGCCAGGACCATCGAGAGCGCGGTTTCCCAGCAGGTGGATTTCGAGTTCGAGGTCCTGGTGGGAGAAGACTGTTCGAATGATGACAGTCTGCAGGTCGCCCTTGCCATGCAGCAACGATTTCCATCTCTGGTCCGCATCATCACCGCCGACAACAACGTCGGCGCCTACCAAAACTATCTGCGTCTGCTACGCGTCGCACGCGGCAGCTTATTCGCCCAGCTCGACGGCGATGACTACTGGCTGCCGGGAAAGCTGGCGCGCCAGGTCGCACTGATGCGCCAGCATCCGGACCATGCCGCGGTGTACAGCAATGCCTGCACGATCAGCGCGGATGACCAGCCAACCGGGTTGTTCAATGACTTGGGCGATGCGGTACTCGACCTTGCCGCCCTGCTGCGGCACGGCAACTGCCTCAACACCAGCACGATGCTGTACCGCGCTGAGCTGGCCACGCACCTGCTGGCCATCAAACACGAATACATCGATTACCAGATCCATTTGGTACTGGCCCGGCATGGCCCGCTGATCCACATCGGCGAGCCACTGGCTGCCTACCGTACTGGCAACAGCGGTTCGATGGTGGCCGCCAGCAATGAAAAGGTACGCGAGCTCTACTGGCAAGCAATCGAAAGCGTTCAACGCAAGGCCATCAGTGATGGCGACTACGCTCGTGGACTGGCTGATTTCCTGCGCCGGGTGTTTTTCCGCGCAGTGCGCATACATGACATGACCCTTCTGCGTTCATGGGCAACGCGGGTCTACTCTGCCTCGCCCTATGGCACCCTTCACACCAGCTGCTTGGTGGCATGGAACATCGCCCGGATGTCGGCGAAAATGCTGGCCGCGCGACTGCCATTTGCCGGGTACCGGCGTAACGTCCTCTATCGTCACTGATCCGGAAAGCACATGGCCCTGCAACTTCGCAAGATCCTGTCCTACGCCATTGCCGGCTGGATTCCCGGCGGCCGGCGCCATTGCGCGCTGTGCGACCACCGTATATGGCGCTTCATGCCCTACCGCAACGGTTCGCGCGGAGTGGCGCCACTGATGCATGCGCTGGAGGTCGTCGGTAGCGACGTGGACCACTTCGAATGCCCGCGCTGCGGAGCCCATGACCGCGAACGCCACCTGCTCCTCTACCTGCGCGCCAGCGGCCTGCTGGAGTGGATCAAGGGTAAGTCCATCCTCCACTTTGCGCCCGAGAAGCGGTTGCCGCGCTGGCTGCAGGAGGCCGGTCCGGCCAGTTACACCGCCTGCGATCTCTACCCACAGTCACCGCAGGTGCGACGGACGGACATGCTGAACATGGACATCGCCTCCGGTTCGATCGACTTGGTCATCGCCAACCACGTGCTGGAGCACGTGGCCGACGACGGCAAGGCACTGTCCGAGCTGTTCCGCATCCTCGCCCCGGGCGGCTACGCAGTCCTGCAGACCCCCTACAGCCGCAAGCTGCACAAAACCTGGTCCGATCCCGGCATCGACAGCGACCAGGCAAGGCTGCACGCACACGGCCAGGAAGACCACGTACGCCTGTACGGCCGCGACATCTTCCAGCGCATCATCGATGCGGGGTTCAAGTCGCAGGTGCGCCGACACGAAGAATTGCTGCCGGATGCAAACCCACGCGAAGTAGGCGTCAACCCGGCCGAGCCGTTCTTCCTGTTCCGCAAGCCAGACTGAGTCTCAGCGCAGCGTGGGCATGCCGTAACGCCACAGCAGCGTGAGCTTGCGAGGCGTCAAGATGAAGACACGCCACCAGCGACGCTGGGTCGTGCGCCTGCTCGCCTGCAGGCGTATCCGCAACCCCTTCCACTGCGCATTTGGGACAAGCAAGCTCGGAACGATCGGGCGGTACACCTCCTGCCAGAGGCGCGCATCCATCTGCACCAGAGAGACGATTGCGCCTTCCGCAAGCAACAGTGTCAGATGCAGCACTAGCAGCGGCCAGACTACCCATCCCGGGGTGCAAGCCAACATCGCCCACGTCTTGTTGCGTTCGCTCAAGGCGCGCCGTCGATATGTGGTCCGCAAGCCACCATCGGCACGATTGCCGCCAAAGCTTGCCCCTTGGCGGTGACGGTAGCCACTGGCATCGACGCAGCGCACTGCTTGGCCGCGCAGGCGCGCCGCAGCGCAGAGGTAGAGGTCCTCGGCAATCGAGCCGAACGCTGCAGGGAAGCCTCCCAGTTCCTGCCACACGGTCCGCGGGATCCACAGACAGGCACCGATCACATAGGCAACGTCGTGACGGTCCAGCGACAGATTGGGCACCGGGTTGTAGAACGGATCGAGCAGGCAGCCACGGTCGACCAGTACACCACTTTCCCAGTCGTACTGGGGCAAAGTGAGGATGCACGCTGCGGCGATCCGCTGCTGCTCGGCCAGCAGTGCCGCCAGCGCCCCCGGTTGCAGCGCGGCATCATTGTTGAGCAGCAGCAGGTAGTCACCCGTGGCCGCTTCGGCCATGCGGTTGTTGGAAATGCAGAAGCCGACGTTGCTGTCCGAGGCGATCAGCCGTACCGACGGATATTCGCTGCGCAACAACTGCAGCGAGGTATCGGTGGAGGCATCGTCATGCACGATGATCTCTACCTCGGCCGCCACCTGCTGGGAAAACACCGAGTCCAGGCAGTCGCGCAGCAGGCCGGCACCATTGTAGTTGGCGATGCAAACGCAGATCCGGGTGCTCATGCCTGCGTCTGGTGCCACTGCCATGTCTGGGCCAGGCCGGTGTCGAGGTCGGTCCGTGCTTCCCAGCCGAAGGCCTGCCGGGCCGCCTGCGGGTTGATCAACACCTTGCCGACATCGGCGATGCGTGGCTGGACATAACGCCGCTGGATGGCCCGGCCACTGACCCGTTCGATCCTTTCCAGCAGCGTCTTGAGGGTGACTGCCTGGCCGCTGGCCGCGTTGAAGACATGGCAACCGGACGGCAATGGCGCCTGCAGTGCATGCAGGCACATCGCAACCAGATCGGCAACATGCAGGTAGTCGCGCAGCTGGGTGCCATCTCCCCAGATCTCCAGCGTCCGCCCGGTGGCTGCGCAATCCATCGCGGTCGGCACGATCGCAAAACCCTGCCGCGCAGTCTGCCCGGGGCCGTACACGTTGGAGGGCCGCAGCACGACCGCGGTCCCGTCGTACTGGGCCGCCCAGGCGTGCAGGAACTGTTCGGCCGCTGCCTTGCCGGCGCCATGGTAGGAGCGCGGCCGCAACGGATCGGTTTCCTGTGCGGGCGTATCGCGGTCGCCATACAAGGTGCCCGCAGAGGAAAGGTAGAGCAGGCGCCGCCCGGGCGCAGCCTGCAGGGCCTCGAGCAGGGCCAGCGTGGTCCGCAGGTTGCCGTCCAGCTGCGGCGTGGCCGTACTACTGCCCGGCGTCGTCGACGAGGCAGCGTGGACGACCGCCCCGCAGCGCTCAAGCAATGCCGAGAACGTGGCCGCCTCGACGAACGGGGCAACAACGTTCTCGACCTGGTCGCTGTCGAAGCCACAGGACTGGCGGGTCGCTGCCAGTACCGGAAAACCCTCGCCGGCCAGGCGTTCGACCAGCTGGCGGCCGATGAAGCCAGACGCGCCCAGCACCAGTACTGGCCGGCTCATTGGCGCCGCTCCTGCAGCAGCCGTGCGTACTGCGCGGCGTAGCGACAGGCGCAGTCATCCCAGTCGCCGAAGCGCGCCCGCGCGACCTGACGCGCATGCGTCCCGATGTCGTGGTTGTGCTGCATGTCTTCGATCCAGCGGATGCCGTCGGCCAACCCGGCCGCATCATCGCAGATCCAGCCGGTGCCACCGTGCGCAATCAGGTCCTCGTGGGCCGGCAGGCGCGAGGCCAGAATCGGCAATCCGGCCGCCATCGCTTCGAGCATCACCTGTGGGCGACCTTCCGGATGCGTACTCAGCGACAGCAGCCCGGCAGCCTGTGGAAACCACTGCGCGCACAATTGTTCCGGCGTGGCCGGGCCATGAAAATGCACCCAGTCCGGGATGACCAGGTCACTTTCCTGGCGGGGCCCGATCAGGTGCAGCTCGCGGTTGCCGTCGGTGAACAGCGGCGCCGCCCATTCGAACAAAGGCCCCAGCTTGACCGCGGTGAGCCGCGACACGCACAGCCAGCGCGCCGGCGCGCTGGGCGTACGCGGCGCCTCGTACCAGGCACGGTCGATGCCGAAGGCAATGCAGTGAACGCGCGCTACGTCGCCGAAGGCCGACTCCAGTACCGGCACCATCCAGTCCGCATTCGGGCACAGCACCACCGCCCGGCGCGCAAAACGCCGGCGCAGTAGAGCGACCACGCCCGGCACGCGCAGCAACTGCATGTCCGTGCCCAGCGCCGTGACCAGCGCCGGGCGGCCGTCATTGGGCAAGGCCAGCGCGTTCTGCAGCCAGTTGATGTGGAAGACCTCGGCATCGCTGGCACGCAGCGCCCGACGCAGCCGCCGCACCAGCGACAGCCCGGCCAGAACGCCGCGCAAGGGCTGCCGGCGCAGCAGGTGGGCTATACCGCCGCGCCCGGCCAGCGCGGCCAGCCATGCGCCATCGTCGCCCTGCAGTGCCGGGCTGACGCCCGCAGGCCGCGGACCGGGCGGGCACCAGGCCTGCAGCGCCAGTTCCGGCCTGCGGTCCAGGCCTTCAAGCATCCTGCGGATGAACAGGCCCTTCCAGTCGGCGTCATCAGCCGGGTACGAGGTAGCAGCCAAGAAAACCTTCATATCTTCCAATCAACTTTTCCGGCAGACACGGCCCTGAAAGTAAAAACCAGACCCCAATACCACGAAAAATAACCCAAAGTGAAAAATTGAATCGATCGAAAAATCCAACAATTCAATCAGAAACGAATAGACCTGAAAAGTCGAAAGAACAATCAATAAAAGCAATCTACACCGAAGGATCAGCGACAAATCGAAGGCACATACCTTGAATCCAGCCCCCCACAACTCCAACGAAGGCTTCCACCATTGTCAGTTGCCCTGACACTCAAAGTTTTTCCTTGCAACTTGGCATTGGCTCGGCCACCAAACAGAACACTGATATTGCCAGCACCATCAATTGTTACGGACTCAGTATAGTTGCCGACAATAGACCCTGGCGGTGCCAAGCCAGCTGTTGCGTTATCAGCCGGAAATTCACCGTTGTCACCATAATAAACAGCAATGGCTATCCGCGCACCATTGGAAAGATTAATTCCTTCAGCCACTTGCGCGCGCACTACGTAATCCTGATAGGCCGGCAAGGCAATGGCGGAAAGCACCGCGATGATTGCCACCGTCACCATCAACTCAATCAAAGTGAACCCCTTCTGCCTCATAACGCCCCCTCGTTAATTGGACACTGCAGCCGACCTCAAACGCCGTATTTCCTCAGCATGTTCACCATGAACGTCAAGCTGTTGCGCACTCTGCAGGGCTGTATTCAACTCCTGCCCAACCAATTCTTCCGAAGCATCATCTGCGGCAATCAATATCCTGGCCAGGAGCAGATGAAAAACCGGCTGCTCAGGATCCAGCCGTATCGCTTCATGAAGCAGATTTCTTGCCAACGCATCATCGCCCATCACACTGAAGGCGAACTCAGCATAACGGGCATGCAGGCGCGAGGAATCAGGATTCTTTTGCAATGCCACAAGCAATACCTGCTGCAGACGCGCGTCATCACTGAAACGGCAGGCGCCACTGGTACGGCATTGCACAACACCCTCCACTGCGCCGAGCATCTGGGCATCCATCTCCCGCCGTTGCAGCTTCGCAGTGAGACTATCCCAGATAGCCACATCGTCCGCACGCCCCGCCTTGGCGTCCATGATCAAGACCGCCTGTTCCGCCAAGGGTGAGCTTTGCGGTAGCGCTGCGGCATGAACGAATTCGGCGCGCGCCATTGACCACAGAGGATTTTCAGCATCACCGCCAGACAGACCGTAAAAGTGACGGCCCAAGGCATAGGTGGCACGCTCCGAATCAGGCGCACGATTGGACAGGGTAAGAGCCAGACGACCAGGATCAGCCCAGGTGGCCACTTGTACCCAACCCATCGTGCCGACATAAGCCAAAAGCACCAATGCCAAGGCCGGGCCAGCACCAACAGTCAGCCGGCGTCCGGCTGCAAGTGCCAACGCCACGGCCGACAACACCAAGCCCAACAAAGCAAAATAGTTACGATGTTCGAATGCCAACTCCAGCGGAAAAATGTTGCTGGTCAACACATGGGCACTGAAAAACCAAGCAATCCCCAAGGAATACAACGGCAAACGACGGCGCAAAAGGGCGGCAGAAAGTGCCAGCACCAACAAACCCAGCCATGACCACAAGGTCATCGAGGGAGCCAGCAGACCAGAAGAAATCGGGTAGTCGTCATAATAAAACCGCAGCAGCTCAGGCCAGGCAGTCAGGGCCTGCTGCAGGTACATGACCAATACCGGACCTTGACTGAGCAAACGCTCTATGGTTCCAAAATTTCTGCCGGTAAAGCGCTCCACACCAGCGTACTGCGGCAGCATCCAGAAACAATAAACAACAACCGCCAACAGAGTACCGGCTGCATACAGGCCATACAGCCAACCTATTGACTTGCCGGCCCGTCCTTTGAAATGCAGCAGCAGGATTTCCAGCCAGAGTGCATACAACGGCAGCAACACTGCCGTCTCCTTGAAGCCCAAGCCAAACAAGCCTGAGGCAATCACCAACAAGTACCAAGGCCAAAACCGCTGCCCAGCGCACATGGCATCGCGTGCGCGAAGATAGGCCAGAAGTCCGAGCAATACACCCGTGACTGCCCCAACCTCCATACGCTGCACAACATACAGCACAGAAGAAACCTGTAACGGATGCAACGCCCAGACAGCGGCTGCAATTAGCGCAACCCACCATGGCCCGATACGCGCCGACTCCCTGGAAAGCACTATCAACTGACGCAACAACAAGGCGGCCAGGCAGGTATTGAGTGCATGCAGTAAAACATTGCCCAGTTTCAAGCCCCAGGCATCTGCCGCACCGAGTAAATGGTTGAGGGCAAAACTGAGCATGGCCAATGGCCGACCGGTGGCACTGGCGATACCTCCGGCCAGCACTTGCCAGAGGCCTGCAAGACTCCACTGCTGCAGGCGCCAGCTGGCATCATCCACCAGGTTGGGGTAGTCATCAAAAATATAACCGCCATAAAGCCCACACCAAAAAAAAATCAAAATCAAGGCAATAAGACACAAGCAGCCAATTGACAGTTCGCCAGACGTTTTTACCCGCATACCCAGCCTTCGACTTAAAAAAGAAAAAGGCCGCGAAAGCGGCCTTTTTCAACAAGCGCTTCTAATTAACGACAGGCGCTCGGCAGATACTTATCAGCAATGGTAGTACCAGAACCGTTACAAGCCCACTCGATCGAACCGCCACGATCAGTCGGGGTGTAAACCAGCGCACCACTCTTAATCTTGGCACTGGTATCAGTCTTATTAAAAGCAACGGTAATAATGCCGTTAGCCACGGTTACGCCGCTCACATACTTACCAGTAATCGAACCAGCTGGGGCGAGACCAGCGGCGGTATTATCGATGCCGGTAAGAGCACCTGTATTTGCATACTGCTCAGCCACAGCAGTCTTGGCACCGGAGGCCAGCGTGGCACCTTCCGAGACCTGCGAGCGTGCAACGTAGTCCTGGTAGGCCGGCAGTGCAATGGCGGCCAGGATGGCGATGATCGCAACGACGATCATCAGTTCGATCAGGGTAAAGCCTTGCTGCTTCTTCATGGGTACATCCCCTAGGAGTGTCATGTATCGGTAAGGACGGAAAACACGGGCGCCTGGGCTGCGCCGGCCAGGCCGGCAACGGACAGGTGCTGAGCTCCGTGCGGAAGTTGGATAGCAGAAAGCGTGCCAGATCCCCGTTACGCCCCTCCAACCCCGCAGCCAATGATCGCAGGTATTGCGGGAATTGGAAGCCTTGGCTGCCTCCCCAGGTGGTCGCAGGCGGCAAACTGACGCACCCTGTCACAATTTGACCAATAAAACCGCCCATCACCCGCGCTTTGTGGCGCTTTGCCGGCTGGCGAGGTGCGCAACGCGCAGGTTTGCCGCTACCATGGCGCAAGTTGTCCGGCCCGGGGAAGGCTGGCAGGGGAGATCAGCATGGCAGTCAGTCGCAGCGCAATGAAAACCGGCCCGGTGGACCGTGCCACCAGCCAGATGCAGCCGTTTGTCTGGGAGGGTAAGGACAAGCGCGGCACCGTGATGAAGGGGGAGGACCTGGCCAAGAATGCCAACCTGCTCAAGGCCGAACTGCGCCGCAAGGGCATCACCCCGACGGAGGTCAAGCCCAAGCCCAAGCCGCTGTTTGGTGCCGCCGGCGCCAAGATCAGCGCCAAGGACATTGCCTTCTTCTCGCGGCAGATGGCCACGATGATGAAATCCGGCGTGCCCATTGTCGGCTCGCTGGAAATCATCGGCGAAGGCCACAGGAACCCGCGGATGAAGAAGATGGTCGGCCAGATCCGCGCCGACATCGAGGGCGGCTCCTCGCTGTACGAGGCCATCAGCAAGCATCCCATCCAGTTCGATGACCTCTACCGCAACCTGGTACGTGCCGGCGAAGGTGCCGGTGTGCTGGAGACGGTGCTGGACACCATTGCCAACTACAAAGAGAACATCGAAGCACTGAAGGGCAAGATCAAGAAGGCGCTGTTCTACCCGGCGATGGTGATCTTCGTCTCGATCGTTGTCACTGCCTTGTTGATGATCTGGGTGATTCCCCAGTTCGAGGTGGTTTTCAAGGACTTTGGCGCCGACCTGCCCGCCTTTACCAAGTTCCTGGTGATGTGCTCGGACTTCATGGTGGCTTACGGGGTCTGGCTGTTGATGATGGCCATCGCTGCTGTCATCGGCTTCATCTTTGCCTACAAACGCTCGGCCGGCTTGCGCCACTTCATCGACAGGGTGTCGCTGAAGATTCCGGTGATCGGCGGCATCCTCAACAACAGTGCCATTGCCCGCTTTGCGCGCACCACCGCGGTGACCTTCAAGGCCGGCGTACCGCTGGTGGAGGCGCTGGGCATCGTGGCCGGCGCCACCGGCAACAACGTCTATGAAAACGCCGTGCTGCGCATGCGCGATGACGTTTCGGTCGGTTACCCGGTCAACATGGCGATGAAGCAGGTCAACCTGTTCCCGCACATGGTGATCCAGATGACCGCCATCGGCGAGGAAGCCGGCGCCCTGGATGAAATGCTGTACAAGGTGGCCGAGTACTACGAGCAGGAAGTCAACAACGCCGTCGATGCCCTGAGCAGCCTGATCGAACCCATGATCATGGTGTTCATTGGCGGCTTGGTTGGTAGCATTGTGATCGGCATGTACCTGCCCATCTTCAAACTGGCTTCCGTGGTGTAACCAACCTTATGGCTTTTCTCGACCAGCATCCGGCGCTGGGGTACCCCCTGGCGGCCGGCCTGGGGCTGCTCATCGGCAGCTTTCTCAATGTGGTGATCCTGCGCCTGCCCAAGCGGCTGGAATGGGCGTGGAAGCGCGAGGCACGCGAGGCGCTGGAGCAGCCCGAGCTGTACGAACCCCCGCCGCCAGGGATTGTGGTGGAGCCCTCGCACTGCCCGCACTGCAAGCACAAACTGAGCTGGTACGAGAACATCCCGCTGGTCAGCTGGCTGGTGCAGGGCGGCAAATGCCGCCACTGCGCCGCGCCGATCTCCATCCAGTACCCGGCGGTGGAAGCGCTCACCGCCCTGCTCTGCGTGGCCAGCGTCTGGCAGTTCGGCTTTGGCTGGCAGGGGTTTGGCGCCATCGTGCTGAGCTGTTTCCTGGTGGCCCTGTCCGGCATCGACCTGCGCACCCAGTACCTGCCCGATTCTCTGACCCTGCCGCTGCTGTGGCTGGGGCTGATCGCCAGTACCGACAACCTGTACATGCCGGCCAAACCGGCGTTGATCGGTGCGGCGCTGGGTTATCTGTCGCTGTGGAGCGTGTGCTGGGTGTACAAACAGCTCACCGGCAAACAGGGCATGGGCCATGGTGATTTCAAGCTACTGGCGGCCCTCGGCGCCTGGTGCGGTTGGCAGGGCGTGCTGCCGATCATCCTGCTGTCCTCGCTGGTCGGCGCGATCATTGGCACCGTGTGGCTGCGGCTGCAGAAGCAGGACAACAGCACCCCCATCCCGTTCGGCCCGTACCTGGCCATCGCCGGCTGGATCGTGTTCATGTGGGGCGAGCAGCTGGTGGATGGCTACCTGCGGATCAGCGGCATCCGTTGAGCCCGGGGGTGGATGGGGTTTGCGGCAGGCTGTTGTGGGAGCGCGCCTGCGCACGACAGGCCGGGGCAAGAGCTGCTGCAGGCAAAGCGTCGCGACCAAGGTCGCTCCCACAACAGCAACGGCAGTCCCTGGTTTTCTGTGGGAGCGCGCTTGCGCGCGATGGCTGTGGCAAGTGGCTGGGCTGGTGGAGCATCGCGACCAAGGTCGCTCCCACAACAGCAACGGCAGTCCCTGGTTTTCGGTGGGAGCGCGCTTGCGCGCGATGGCTGTGGCAAGTGGTTGGGTTGGTAGAGCATCGCGACCAAGGTCGCTCCCACAACAGCAAAAGCATCGCGACCGGGGCCGCTCCTGCAACAACATCACCTTGCTGCAGGTCTTGTGCCTGTGGTTGTGTGTGCGGGTGAATATCCATCGAGAGGCTGGCTGCATGAGCAATTACATCATTGGCTTGACCGGTGGCATCGCTGCGGGGAAAACCGCGGTCAGCAATGGCTTTGCGGCCCATGGCATTACCGTGGCCGATGCCGACCTTGCCGCACGTGATGTGGTCGCGCCGGGCCAACCGGCGTTGGCCGCCATTGCCGAACGCTTCGGTGCGCGGGTGATCCAGGCCGATGGCCAGCTCGACCGCGCCGCGCTGCGTCGCATCGTCTTTGCCGACCCGCAGGCGCGGCGCGCGTTGGAAGCCATTACCCACCCGGCGATCCGCGCGGCAATGATCCAGCAATGCCAACAGGCCAACAGTGCCTATGCGATCGCCGCGATTCCGCTGCTTGCCGAGGCCGGGCGCCATCAATACCCGTGGATTGACCGGGTGCTGGTCATTGACCTGCCCGAAGCGGTGCAGCTGCAGCGGCTGATGAGCCGCGACGGGATTGATGCGGCGCTGGCGCAATCGATGATCGACGCGCAGGCCAGCCGTGCCGACCGCCTGGCCCTGGCCGATGACGTGATCGACAATAGCGGCAGCCCCGTCGAGCTTGAAGCCCCGATCGCCGCGCTGCATGCCCGCTATCTGGCACTGGCGGCCGAAGCCGGAGCCACCGGCCTGTAGCGGCCCGCTGGCCGGAGTGCCTGGCATCCCGGGCGAGCGCGCTGCCACAAGAGCGAAAGCATCGCGGCCGGGGCCGCTCCCACAAAATCAATGTCACGACCTGCCTGATCAAGACAGTTGACTCCCACAACAGCAACAGCCTGCCCTCCCCCTGCGGGAGCGCGCTTGCGCGCGATAGACCGGGACAAGTACAGGCCGGTGCAAGTGCCGCTGCAGGCCAGACATCGCGAGCAAGCTCGCTCCCACAAAGAGCAGAAGCATCGCGAGCAAGCTCGCTCCCACAACAGCAACAACCTGCCCCTTCCCTGTGGGAGCGCGCTTGCGCGCGACAGACCGAGGCAAGCAAAGGCCGGTGCAAGTGCTGCTGCAAGCCAAGCATCGCGAGCAAGCTCGCTCCCACAAAAGCAAAAGCATCGCGGCCGCGAGCGGGGTCGCGGCTGCAACATCGCTTACGCCGATGCGGCGGTAAAGCGCAGGGTGGCCACGGCGCCGAGCTTTTCGGCGGGGGCCACTTCCACCTGCCAGCCGTACAGCGCGCACAGCCGGCTGACAATGGACAGGCCGATGCCACCGCCCAGTGATTTGCCCGAGTGGGTACCACGGTAACCACGCTGGAACAGCCGTGCGGCGTCTTCGCTGCTCAGGCCCGGGCCGGTATCGCGCACGGTGACCTGGCCCGGGTCGATGCGCACCACCACTTCGCCGGAGGGGGTGTACTTGACCGCGTTGCCGATCAGGTTGCCCAGGGCCACCGACAACGCGGCCTCCGGCGCGTCCACCACCAGCTCGGTATCACCCTCCAGACGCAACTGCAGCGGCTTGCCGCCGAGCTGGGCGCGGTGGGCGTCAAGCAGCTGCTCGGCGACCTTGGCGACATTGGCACGGCCCTGGCCACGCTCATTGCGCGACAGCAGCAGCAGTGAGCCGATCAGGTCGCTGCACTGCGCTTCGGCGCGGGCAATGCGCTGCAGGCGCTGACGCACCTTGTCATCCAACCCCTCCTTGGCCAGCAGCAGCTCGGTGGCGCCACGGATCACCGCCAGCGGTGTGCGCAGCTCATGGCTGACGTCGGCATTGAATTCGCGGTCACGCTGCACCACTTCGGTCAGGCGCGCCGAGTAATCATCCAGGGCCTGCGCCAGCTGGCCGACCTCGTCATCGGAAAACCGCGGTGCCAATGGCTCGGGCTGGCTGACCCCGCCACGGTAGGCGCGCAGGCGCTGGGCCAGGTCGGTCACCGGCTTCATCACCTTGGAGGCAGACCACCAGCCAAGCAGCAACGAAAGCAGGCTGAACACCAGCACCGAAAGCACCAGGGTACGGTTGAGCTGGGACTCGCCGCGGATGGTCTGGGTCATGTCATAGGCAAGGAAGAACCACTCCTGCCCGGTCTTGCGTACCGCCAGCTTGTAGGAGAACGCCTCGCCGGTGGCGCTGTCGCGGCCATTGATGGTGTGGATGCCATCGGGCAGTTCGTACCAGTCCGGTTCTTCTTCGCGCAATGCCTCGAAACGGTCGGCCTTGACCACCCTGCCGAGCATCTGCTGCACCGGCAGGTCCGGGCTGACTTCCGGGTTGTGGTAGTAGCGGCGCGCGTATTCGTCGATGTTGCGGTTCATCACGTCTTCGACCAACTGGTTCTCCACCCGCATGCGGGCCCAGTTGGTGGCAAAGGCGAACAGCGCCGTCAGGCAAAACCCGAACAGCACGAAGGACAGGATGATGCGGCTGCGCAGGCGGCGACGGTAGCGCCCACGACGCCGCGGCGCCAGCGGCGCCTGGTGTGACGTCTGGCTCATCAGGCTCAGGCTTCGGGAACGGCCATCCGGTAGCCGATGCCATGGCGGGTCTGGATCATGTGCACATCAAAGGGCTTGTCGATCACCGCGCGCAGGCCGTGGATATGCACGCGCAGGGAATCCGAATCCGGCAGCTCCTCGCCCCAGACACGGGTTTCCAGCTCCTGCCGGGTCACCACCGCCGGCGAGGCCTCCATCAGCGACTGCAGGATCTTCAAGGCGGTCGGGTTGAGCTGCAGCAGCTTGCCGCCGCGGCGCACTTCCAGCGTGTCCAGGTTGTATTCGACATCGCCCACTTCCAGTACCCGGGTCTGCACGGCCTTGCCGCGGCGCTGCAGGGCCTGCAGCCGCACCTCGACCTCCTGCAGCGCAAAGGGCTTGATCAGGTAGTCATCGGCGCCGGAATCAAAGCCGGCCAGCTTGTTTTCCAGCGAATCACGTGCGGTGAGCATCAACACCGGGGTCTGCTTGCGCGCCTCGCTGCGCAGCTTGCGGCAGACTTCCAGCCCATCCATGCCGGGCAGGTTCAGATCCAGCACGATCGCATCGAACTCATTGACCACGGCCAGGTGCAGGCCGGTGATGCCATCGGCGGCAAAATCCACGGTATGGCCGCGGTCTTCCAGGTAGTCGCCGAGATTGGCCGCGATGTCGTTGTTGTCTTCGATTACAAGGATGCGCACAGTGGCCTCTGGGTAAAGACGCGCCCGATTGGGTGCAGTGAAAGGGGCGATGGGCGCTCAGCCCAGCTGAACGCTTTGGCCGTTCACAATACCGCGTGAAAGATTAATTTTGCGCTCATGCCCCCCACACAATCCCAGGCCCTGCCAGCAGCGCGGCAGGGCCATCGGGTGGCATCAGTCCTTTTTGGTGTTCCAGTGGTTCCAGTTGCGCAGCACATCGACCGAGTTCTCGCGCATTTCCCGGCGCTGGGCCACGGTCATGCACACCTGCTCACGCCGGTTGCTGCCGGTCAGGCGCACCCGCTCGCAGACCATCCGGCTGTCGGCATGGGCCTTGCCGAGCAGGGTATTGATCAATTCCTGATCGTTGTAGACCGCCGTGCGCAGATCCGGGGCCAGCGCAGCCACCGAGGCGTTGTCACCCACATTGACGCGGATACGCCCCAGTGCATCACGCACGGCCTGCCGGTCGTCGGCGCTGAGTTCGCTGTAGTCCTCGTGGGCCAGTACCTGGTCCACCCGCAGCAACTGCTCGGCAATGCTTTCCTGAACGTTCATCTGCACCGGCGATTTGTCCGCTGCAGCAGCATTGAGCGAGGCCTGTACCGGCCCGGCCACGATCAACGCCACGGTTACTGCCAATAAACCCTTCAACTGCATGTCTCACTCCTTTGTCAGACGGTGAAGAAAATCCATCCCAACCCGTGTCATCCAGATACCGGCCAAGCCAGCACACGGCAACGCTGCAAGCCTATCGCAACTGCGGCTGACAGGCTTCGCTGCAGGCCACGATCAATCCGGCAATATCCATCCCGCTGACCCGCTCGATGCCTTCCAGGCCCGGGGTGGAATTGACTTCCAGCACCAGCGGGCCACGCGCCGAGCGCAGCAGGTCGACCCCGGCCACACCCAGCCCCAGTGCCTGCGCCGAGCGTACCGCGATGGCCGCTTCCTCGGGCGTGCAGGCCATCGCGCTGGCCTGGCCACCGCTGTGCAGGTTGGCGCGGAAATCCCCCTCGGCGGCCTGCCGGGCCATGCTGGCGACCACCCGGTCACCCACCACCAGGCAGCGCAGGTCACTGCCCCCGGCCTCGGCAATGAATTCCTGCACCAGGAAGTTGGCGTACAGCCCGCGCAGGGCTTCGACCGTGCCACGGGTGGCACTGGCCTTCTCGGTCAGGATCACACCCCGGCCCTGCGCCCCTTCGGTGAGCTTGACCACATGCGGCGCCGGCCCCAGCAGCGAGAGCAGGTCGGCGGTGTCATCCGGGCTGTCGCCAAACACCGTGGCCGGCATGTCGATCCCGTGGGCGGCCAGGATCTGGTGCGCGCGCAGCTTGTCGCGGGCGCGCAGGATGGCGTCGGAAGGATTGGGCGTACGTGCCCCCATCAACTCGAACTGGCGCAGCACCGCTGTGCCATAGCGGGTAACCGAAGCACCGATGCGCGGGATCACCGCGTCCACCCGCTGCAGCGGCCGGCCCTTGTAGTGCAGGCGGAAATCACCGGCGCCGATGCGCAGGTAACAGCGCAGCGGATTGAGCACACGCACGGTATGCCCACGCGCACGCGCCGCCTCGACCAGGCGCCGAGTGGAATACAACGAGGGATTGCGCGAAAGGATGACCAGTCTCATGACACCGGCAGTATGCGCACGGTTGGATGACCGGCAAAGGGCAGAGACAACAACGCCGGCATCGAGGCCGGCGCTGGAGAAGCTGGAGCGGGTGAAGGGAATCGAACCCTCGTCGTAAGCTTGGGAAGCTTCTGCTCTACCATTGAGCTACACCCGCAGTGCAGGTGTGAAAGTCTAATCGCGCCGCTGCCCAAAGGCAATCCTGTCGCGCCGCCACAAGGCGCGACGCGACAGGCATCACGACGGCTTAGAAACGGCCGCCGATGGTGGCAAACACGCTGGTATCGGACTGGCCGCTGACAGCGAAGGTGCTGGACAGGCCGACATTGGCCTCCAGCGTCCCCAGCTGCAGGCGGCTGCCGAGCACGGCGGTGCCGTAGTCGCGATCCAGGTTCAGGCCCGGCACGGTGTAGCTGCCGGCAACCGGCAGCGACTGCAGCATCGCGCTGGCCTGTTCGGGCTTTTCAAACTCATGGTCCCAGGTCAGGCGGGCATACGGCTGCAGGCGGTCACCTTCCACGCGCAGCTGCCAGCCCACGCGGCCGACCAGCGAGTTGGCATCCTGGTCGCCATAGCTCAGCGCGGTGGAACCACCGCCGGCTTCGGCGTAGCCGTCCAGGCTGATGTCCTGCAGGGTCATGCCAACCACCGGGCCATGGCGCAGGGCGCCATCACCGCCGAACTCCCAACCGGCCAGGAATGCGGCCGTCAGGTTTTCACCCTTGGTATCGCCGCCGTGCAGGCGCTTGGCCGGGCCCAGGTTGACCTGGCGCTGGACCTCGTAATCCAGCCAGCTGTAGCTGAGCTGGGCATTGGCCCAGGCCGGGCCATCGTGCCAGGAAACGAAACCACCGACGGTGGCCTCGCCCAGGCTGAAATCACCGGCGCTGTTGCCGAAATCGGCGTTCATCCGGCCATAGCCGGCGAACAGGCCCAGGGCGTGGCCATCGCGCACCCAGTCAACACCGAACAGGCCAACCGGGGCGATGCCATCGAACACATCGCCATGACCGTAGCGCTGCATGTCCGCACGCAGACCACCCCACCACTGGGTGCCTTCGGCCTGGCCCGGGGCCAGGTGGCCGGCAACCTGGTCGACACGGGCACGGCCGCTGGCCTGGGCCGAGCGGGCCAGCACCTGCTGCTGGCGCGGCCCGTCAATCACCGAGGCCACGTACTGGGCAAGGATTTCATGGGTGCGGCTGGACGGGTGCACGCCGTCGGCGAACACGTAGCTGGTGGCCGCATCCGGGCGGGCGAACTGGCTGGGTACGCAGCTGATCGACTGGCCGCTGGTGCAGGCCATGCCGGTGGCGTTGCTGAAACCGTACAGGCCCGGGTTGGCCGACACTTCCTGCATCAGGGTGAAGGTGTCGGCCGGAATCACCGACAGCCCCTGCGCCGACAGGCCGGTGAACAGCGCCTGGTTGTAGGCGCTGGCCAGGGCGGTGCCCTGGGCCATCGCCAGCGGGCCACCAGCGATGGACTGCGGGGTCAGGCCGATATCCGGCAGGGTCGGCACCAGCACGTACTGGGCACCGGCCAGCTTCAGTGCACCGACCATGCCGACCTGGCCGGTAACGGCCTGGGCAATGGTCGCCTGCAGCGGCGCACCGGCGGCAATGGCGAACAGGTCATTGGCCCCGCCCCACACGGTGTACAGCGCATTGGCATCAGCCTGGCCACCGTTGGCGGCCAGGTAGGTCGCCAGCT
Organism: Stenotrophomonas koreensis; assembly: GCF_001431525.1. Lineage (GTDB taxonomy): Bacteria > Pseudomonadota > Gammaproteobacteria > Xanthomonadales > Xanthomonadaceae > Stenotrophomonas > Stenotrophomonas koreensis. The sequence continues at coordinate 44,347 of NZ_LDJH01000002.1, read as the reverse complement.
GGGTGCTCATTGCCGGGGTCGCGCCCAGTGCGCCGACCGTATCCACCGCGACCCGCGCGCCACCGACGGCATAGTTGTCGCCGCCCTGGCCATTGCCGTTGGGCAGCGCCAGCGTGCCGTAGTGCTTGGCCAGATACTCGGCCCAGACATAGCCCGGGTTGGTGGTGAAACGCCCGGCGACACTGGCGGCGGGGTTGATCTGGGTCAGTACCGGGCGGAAGTGCCCGCTGTCGGTGAGGCTGTCACCGAAAAACACGGTGCTGGAAAACGGGGATTGCGCCATTGCCGGTGCAGCGGCCAGCGCAAGCGCCAGAGCGAGGGCGCCACGCAGCGGCCGCGGTTGCAGTAAAGACATTGCAGGACTCTCCTTGAGATAAACACACCACCGGCTGGTGGCGGACTGTGCATAGGCTTCCAGCCAGCGTGAAAACCTTCACGCTGCAGCGCAACATTAGCCGGATGGATGCCACTTTGCGACAATGCCGGCCATGAACATCCTGCTCAACGGCGATAGCCGCACCCTGCCCGCTGCCACTACGTTGCTTGAACTGCTGCAGAGCGAAGGCCTGGCCGAACGCCGCGTGGCCGTGGAGATCAACGGCCGGATCATCCCCCGCTCGCAACACGCCCAGACCCGCCTGAACGATGGCGACCAGGTCGAGATCGTGCATGCCCTGGGCGGCGGCTGAGCGGCACGGCGAAAAACGCTGACCCGATTCACATCACGGTGGCCCTGATCGAGGCGTGCTTGGGCGATAATCGCCGGCATGAATATCAACCACTCTGACGCGCTGGTGATTGCCGGCAAGACCTACGGCTCGCGCCTGCTGACCGGCACGGGCAAGTTCACCGATCTGGAGCAGACCCGCCTGGCCACCGAGGCGGCGGGCGCGCAGATTGTCACCGTGGCCATCCGCCGCACCAACATCGGCCAGAACCCGGGCGAACCGAACCTGCTCGATGTGCTGCCGCCGGAGCGCTACACCATCCTGCCCAACACCGCCGGCTGCTACACCGCTGCCGAGGCGGTACGCACCTGCCGCCTGGCCCGCGAGCTGCTCGATGGCCACGACCTGGTCAAGCTGGAAGTGCTGGGCGACCAGAAGACCCTGTACCCGGATGTGGTGCAGACCCTGGAAGCGGCCGAACAGCTGGTGGCCGATGGCTTCAAGGTGATGGTCTACACCTCCGATGACCCGATCCTGGCCAAGCGCCTGGAGCAGATCGGCTGCGTGGCGGTGATGCCGCTGGCCGCGCCGATCGGTTCGGGCCTGGGCATCCAGAACAAGTACAACCTGATGGAAATCATCGAAAGCGCCGGCGTGCCGATCATCGTCGATGCCGGTGTCGGCACCGCTTCGGATGCGGCCATTGCGATGGAGCTGGGCTGCGATGGCGTGCTGATGAACACCGCCATTGCCGGCGCACGCAACCCGGTGCTGATGGCCAGCGCGATGCGCAAGGCCGTGGAAGCCGGACGCGAGGCCTTCCTGGCCGGGCGCATCCCGCGCAAGCGCTTTGCCAGCGCCTCCTCGCCGGTGGATGGGTTGATCGGCTGATGACCAACCCGTTCGACTCCGCCGGTGCCAAGGCGCCGGCCAAACCGTTCACCGTGGAAGAAGGCCACCGCGCCATCCGCAGCTTCGTGCTGCGCCAGGGCCGTTTCACCCCGGCCCAGCAGCGCGCCTTCGACGAGGCCTGGCCGCAGCACGGCATCGACTACAACGGCCAGCTGCGCGACTACAACGCCCTGTTCGGCCGCGATGCCCCCAAGGTGATGGAGATCGGCACCGGCAACGGCACCGCGCTGCGCTTTGCCGCCGGCTTTGACCCCAGCCGCGACTATATCGGCCTGGAAGTGCATGCGCCGGGCGTCGGCCGCCTGCTCAATGACCTGGTTGCCGACAAGGCCAGCAACGCCAGGGTCTACCACCACGATGCGGTGGAAGTGCTCAACAACGAGGTACCCGATGGGTTCCTTGACGAGATCCGGATCTACTTCCCCGACCCGTGGCACAAGAAGCGCCACAACAAGCGCCGGCTGATCCAGCCGGAATTTGCCAACCTGCTGGTGCGCAAGCTGCGCCCGGGCGGCCGCCTGCACCTGGCCACCGACTGGGAACCGTATGCCGAGCACATGTGGGACGTGCTCGATGCCACCGAAGGCCTGGTCAACCGCGCCGGCCCGCGCGGAGCGGTGCCGCGCCCGGACTGGCGCCCGCAGACGCACTTCGAGACCCGCGGCCAGAAGCTCGGCCACGGTGTCTGGGACCTGCTGTATGACCGCGTCTGACGCCTGAGCCTGCGGAGCGGACAGTGAGCATGGAACAGACCCTGACCCTGACCGATGACATGCGCCTGGTACTGGGCCTGGTCGGTTTCACGATGGCGATGTTCCTGTTCGAGCGTATCCGCGCCGATGTGGTTGCCCTGGTGGTGCTGGTGGTGCTGGGCATCACCGGCCTGATCGCGCCGGAAGAAATCTTCGGTGGTTTTTCCGGCAACGCGGTGATGAGCATCATCGCCACCACCATCCTCGGTGCCGGGCTGGACCGTACCGGCGCCCTGAACCGGCTGGCCGGCTGGCTGCAACGCCGCGCGCATGGCCGCCAGCGGCGCCTGCTCGGCCTGACCAGTGCGATTGCAGCGCTCAATTCCTCGTTCATGCAGAACCCGTCGGTGATGGCGCTGTACCTGCCGGTCGCCTCGCGCCTGGCCAGCCGCACCGCACTGAGCCTGCCGCAGCTGCTGCTGCCGGTGGCCGCGGCGATCGTGATGGGCGGGGCATTGACCATGGTCGGCAACTCGCCGCTGATCCTGCTCAATGACCTGCTGATCTCGGCCAACAACAACCTGCCCTCGGGCATGGCCACGATCGAACCGCTGACCATGTTTGCGCCACTGCCGATCGGCCTGGCGCTGGTGGCGGTGAGCCTGCTGTATTTCCGCTGGTACGGCTCGCGCCGGTTGACCCAGGAGCTGGACCAGGCCGGCAGCCAGACCACCCCGGCACGCACCGAGAGTTATTTCGCCAAGGCCTACGGCATTGAGGGCGATGTCTACGAGCTGACCGTGACCGCCGACAGCCCGCTGGTCGGCATGACCGTGGCTGATGTGGAAGGGATCTACGGCGCACCACTGCTGCTGGCACTGAAGACCGGCGACCAGACCCGGCTCTCGCCGCCGGCCGACAGCCGCATCTGGGTCGGCAGCGTGCTCGGCATGCTGGGGCCCAGCGCGGCGGTGAGCGACTTTGCACAGAACCATTTCCTGCGCCTGTCCACCCGGCTGAAGCACCTGGGTGACCTGTTCAATCCGGCCCGCGCCGGCATTTCCGAGGCGCTGGTGCCGCCGACCTCGCCGTTCATCGGCAAGACCGCCGCCCAGCTGCGCCTGCGCAAGGAGCGCGGAATGAGCCTGCTGGCGATCAACCGCGACAAGCAGGTGATCCTGCACAAGGTGCGCGATGAACCGCTGCGCGCCGGCGACATGCTGGTGTTCCATTCGATCTGGACCGACCTGGCCGCAACCGACCGCTCGCGTGAGCTGGTGGTGGTCACCGACTACCCCAAGGGCGAGCAGCGCCCGCACAAGTTCAAGATCGCGATGAGCATCTTTGCGCTGACCATCCTGATCGCGCTGTTCTCGCGCCTGCCGGTGGCGCTGACCCTGATGACCGGGGTGGCCGGGATGCTGCTCACCGGCGTGCTGCGGATGGACGAGGCGTATGCCTCGATCAACTGGAAAACCGTGTTCATGATGGCCGGGCTGATCCCACTGGGCTGGGCGATGGACTCTTCCGGCACCGCGGCGTGGATTGCCGGCCATACCATCGACCAGCTGCCGCAGGGCATCCCGGCCTGGCTGGTGGGCATTGCCCTGGCCCTGCTGACCACCGGCTTTTCGCTGGTGATCAGCCATGTCGGGGCGACCATCGTGATGGTGCCGATCGCGGTCAACCTGGCGCTGGCGGTGGACGGCAACCCGACCGCGTTTGCCTTGATCGTGGCGCTGTCGGCATCCAACAACCTGATGACCGGTTCCAACCCGATCATTTCGATGATCACCGGCCCGGCCAACTACACCCCGCGCCAGCTCTGGCGCGTCGGCGGGCCGTTGTCGCTGCTGTATACCGTGGTCACGGTAACGATGATCTTCCTGGTCTTCTAGGCGGCTTCAGCGCAGGCCGCTTCAGCAGCTGCCACCCAGCAGCACCTGGCCATCGGCCAGCTGCACCGGCAGGGCCTTCAGCGACTGCCCACGGCACGGGCCTGCGGTACAGACGCCGGCCTGCAGTTCAAAGGTGGCACCGTGCACCGGGCAGACCAGCTCGCCGCCGGCACTGAGCAGGAACTGCCCGGGCGCATAATCCAGCCGCCGGCCGGCATGCGGGCACAGGTTCAGCCATGCCTGGACCTGGCCGCCACGACGCAGCAGCAGCACCGATTCCAGCTCCCCGGCAAGGCTCAGCTCGCGCTCGACCAGTTGGCCCTCGGGCAACTGGTCAATGGCAGCCACAACGGTGGTCGGCAACAGGTTCATGGCGGCGTCTCACAGGCTCAAAGCCGGCCATTGTTGCACAGCGACGCGGTTGCCCGGGTGGCACCGGGGCCGCTGGAAATCGCGGCCGGTTTAATGATTCCTTCACTCTTGATCGCCCCTTCACCCGGATACTCGCAGGCAGCTGTAATCCACTGCGAGGGGCGTTTTGTGCGCAACCCATACGTTTATCTGAACAATTTCCGCGCTGTATTTACCCCGCGCAAGCCGCGCAACCCGTTGCTGCGCCTGGGTCTGGGCCTGCTTGGCCTGGTGATCCTGGCCGGCCTGCTGGTGGTGGGCCTGTTTGTCGGTGCCGCCATGCTGCTGGCCGGGCTGGCCATGAAGCTGCTGGCCCCACGCCGGGCCGCTGCCCGCAGCAGCCGTTCCAGCCACCACGACAGCACCGTGGTCGATGCCCAGTACACCGTCGTCTCGCGCCAGGCCATCGACGCGCCGCGCTGATCCCCTGCCCTGCGGCCAAGGGACGGCCGCACCCTTCAGGTAAACTGCAGCCTGCTTTCATTGCCGCTGCCGTCCATGACCGACCTGATCCCGACTCCCGTTCAACCGCGCCTTGCCGTACGCGGTGGTGGCACCTTCCCGGTGCGTCGCATCTATTGCGTGGGCCGCAATTTTGCCGATCACGCCCGCGAGATGGGCGCCACTCCCGCCGATGCCGCCGCACGTGGCCGGCCGATGTTCTTCACCAAGCCGGCCGATGCCATCATGCCGGGCAATGACGGCCCGGTGCCCTACCCCAGCGCGACCACCAACCTGCACCATGAAGTGGAACTGGTGGTTGCCCTGGGCAAGGACGCCGCACCCGGCGTGGTGCCGGTGGCGCAGGCGCAGGACCTGGTGCTGGCCTATGGCGTCGGCCTGGACCTGACCCGCCGCGACCTGCAGGCCGAGGCCAAGGCCAAGGGCGCCCCGTGGGACATCGCCAAGGGCTTTGATCACTCCGCACCGATCAGCGAGCTGGTGCTGGCCAGCGCGGTCGGCGAGCTTGGCAGCCGCCACATCCGGCTGGAGGTCAACGGCCAGCTGCGCCAGCACAGCCAGCTGGACAACATGATCTGGAACGTGGCCGAGATCATCCACGAGCTGTCCCAGCTGTTCGCCCTCAAGGCCGGTGACCTGATCATGATGGGCACCCCGGCCGGGGTGGCCGCGCTGCAGCCGGGCGATGTCTTCCGGGCCAGCATCGATGGCATCGGCCAGCGTTGCGGCCAGATCGTCTGAACGTGCTTTAATCGGCCCTGTCTTACCCCGCCTTCATCCCCAACCATCAGGAGTGTGCCGATGGGCATGATCAGTGAGTTCAAGGAATTTGCCATGCGTGGCAACGTCATCGACCTGGCCGTCGGTGTGGTCATCGGCGCCGCGTTCGGCAAGATCGTCACCGCGCTGGTGGAAAAGGTGATCATGCCGCCGATCGGCCTGCTGATCGGCAAGGTCGACTTTTCCGAGCTGAAATGGACCCTGGCCGAGGCGCAGCTGGCCGCCGATGGCAGCGAACTGGCGCCGGCCGTGGTCATCGGCTACGGCGAGTTCATCAACACCATCATCCAGTTCGTGATCGTGGCCTTTGCCATCTTCCTGCTGATCAAGGCGCTGAACAGGCTGGCACGCAAGAAGGCCGAAGCGCCGGCTGCCCCGGCGGCGCCGAGCGAGGAAGTACTGCTGCTGCGCGAGATCCGCGACAACCTGAAAAAGTAAGGCGCACTGGGCCAGCTACGACTTCCGGCAGGCTGTAGCAATGGGGCCATCAGCGCTAGGCTGTTGGTCCCGTTTGCTTATCAGGTAGTGCCATGCGTGTTCTGGCGGTTGCGGTTTCGGCGTTGCTGGCCTGTGCGGGCGCACAGGCGCAGACCCTCATTCCACCGGCGGCGATCCAGACCGCGGTGCAACTGCGCGAGCAGGCCCTGGCCGACCGCACCGGCTGGCAGGTGGTCGAGTCGCTGACCACCGAGGTCGGCCCGCGCATGGCCGGCAGCGAGGCCGATGCGCGCGCGGTGGCCTGGGCCGAGGAAAAGTTCGTCCAGCTCGGCTTTGACCGGGTCTGGACCGAGCCGGTGACCTTCCCCAAGTGGGAGCGGCGCAGTGAGTCGGCCCGGGTGGTCGGCGCCTTTGCCCAGCCATTGCAGATCACCGCGCTGGGCGGCAGCCCTGGCGGGCAGATCGAGGCCGAGGTGGTGCGCTTTGCCGACCTGGCCGCGCTGCAGGCCGCACCGGCCGGCTCGCTGGCCGGCAAGATCGCCTTTGTCGATTACAGGATGCTCGCCGCCCGCGACGGCAGTGGCTATGGCCCGGGCAGCGCGGTGCGCTCCAAGGGGCCGTCGGAGGCAATCCGCAAGGGTGCAATCGGCTTTGTGATGCGCTCGGCCGGCACCGACTCGCACCGGGTGCCGCATACCGGCATCACCCGCTTCGACGAAGGCCTGACCCCGATCCCGGCCGCCGCGCTGTCCGTGCCCGATGCCGACCAGCTCAGCCGGCTGCTGGAGCGCGGCCCGGTGCAGCTGGCCCTGGCGCTGGATTGTGGCTGGGACGGGCAGTACACCTCGCACAATGTGATCGGCGAGATCACCGGCAGCCAGCGCCCGGAGGAAGTGGTGGTGATCGGTGGCCACCTGGATTCCTGGGACCTGGGCACCGGCGCGGTCGATGACGGTGCCGGGGTGGCCATCACCATGGCCGCCGGGCATCTGATCGGCAAGCTGCCCACTGCGCCGAAGCGCACGATCCGCGTGGTCGCCTTTGCCAACGAGGAACAGGGGCTGTGGGGTGGCAAGGTCTATGCCGCCAACCGCGCCGGCGCCGGCGAGCTGGAACGCCAGGTCATCGCCGCCGAAAGTGACTTCGGTGCCGGACGCATCTATGCCTTCAACACCGGCTCGCCGGATCCGGCCGGCTCGCGTGCGGCCACCGCGCAGATCGCCGAAGTCCTCGCCCCGCTGGGTATCGAACTGGCCGCGGACAAGGGCGGCCCGGGCCCGGACATCAGCCCGCTGGCTGCCATTGGCGGCGCCTGGGGCTGGCTGGCGCAGGACGGCAGCGACTACTTCCACCTGCACCACACCGCCGACGACACCCTGGACAAGATCGACCCGGCCGCGCTGGCCCAGAACGTGGCCGCCTACACCGTGTTCGCCTGGCTGGCCGCGCAGGCCGAGGGTGATTTCGGCACCACGCCGAAGAACCCCTGATGACGCCGGGCAGGCGTGCACCACACGCCCTGCCCTGCCAGACAGCCACGCGTTCCTCGCTCCTCGCTCCTCTCTTCTCGCTCCTCTCTTCTCGCTCCTCTCTTCTCGTTCCTCTCTTCTCGTACCTCTTTCCTCGCTCCTCGCTCCTCGCTCCTGGCTGAAACGACAAAGGCGCCTTGCGGCGCCTTTGTCGTATCCGGGACAACGGAGCGGATCAGCCCTGCCGTGCCCGCCAGCGGGCCAGCAGCACCGCCGTGGCCGAGGCCACGTTGAGGCTCTCCACCGCACCGCTGCCCGGGATCGACACCCGGCTGTCACACTGCGCGGCCAGGTCGCGGTCCATGCCCGCTCCTTCGGCGCCCATGACATAGACCAGGCGCTGCGGCAGTTCGGCCTTGAACAGGTCATCACCGCCACTGACCAGGGTGGCCGCCAGATGGAAACCGGCATCGCGCAGCTGCGCCAGCGCCTGCGGCGTGGACGGCAGACGCACCAGTGGCACCGCCTCGGCCCCGCCTTCGGCCACCCGCGCCGCGGCGCCGGACAGCGCCAGCTTGCTGTGCGCCGGCAGCAGGATCGCCGAGACCCCGAAATGGGCCGCACTGCGCAGGATCGCCCCGAGGTTGTGCGGGTTGCCGACTCCATCCAGCCACAGCGCCAGCGCCGGGCCGGACGACTGCGCCGACAGCCAGGCCGCCAGCGCGGCCGGCTCATGCCGGACCACATCGGCCACCACGCCTTCATGGTGGGTGGTGGCGGCCAGCTTGTTCAGGTCGCCCTCGCCAACCACGCGGTAACCCACACGGTTGGCCACGCACCACTTCAGCAGCGGCTGCAGCCGCGGAATCTGCGCCTCGAGCAGATACAGCTTGCGCAGATCCTGCGGCCGCCGGGCAAACATCCCCAGCACCGCATTGACCCCGTACAGACGCAGCTCGTTGTCACCACGGGCAACCGGCGCCTGTTCGCCTGCTACCGCCGGTGACGGCGTGGCACGCGGCGGACGCGAGGAAGGACGACGGTTGTTCCAGGGGTTGCTGCTCACTGCTGCTCCAGACGATCTGCAATTAACGTTTGTGCCAGAAATCGGCGTTCTTGATGCCCAGCGCGACCGGATCAAACACCGGATCCAGGCCCAGCTTGCGCTGACGCTCGTAATCGGCAAGGGCCAGCATCGCCGGTTTCTGGATGATCAGGATCGCGATGACGTTGATCCAGGCCATCAGGCCGACACCGATGTCGCCCAGCGTCCAGGCCAGTTTGGCGTCATGGTACGCGCCAAACACCACAATACCCATCACCCCCAGCCGCAACAGGGTCAGCCACAGCTTGCCCGGGCGGTTGCCGGTGACGTAGTTGAGGTTGGTTTCGGCCATGTAGTAATAGGCCATGATCGTGGTGAAGGCGAAGAAGAACAGCGCAATGGCCACAAACGCCGCGCCCATGCCCGGGGCCACCGAGTCGAAGGCGGCCTGGGTCATCACCGCGCCCTGGTCCGGGGCCACGCCCGGCAGCTGCTCATAGATGGTCACCAGCTTCTCGGTGCCGTTCTCGGTGACCCGCTGGAACACGTTGTAGATGCCGGTGGACAGCAGCAGGAAGGCGGTGGAGGTGCACACCAGCATGGTGTCGAAATAGATCGCAAAGGCCTGCACATAGCCCTGCTTGGCCGGGTGGCTGACCTCGGCGGCGGCGGCAGCGTGCGGGCCCGAGCCCTGGCCGGCTTCGTTGGCATAGATGCCGCGCTTGACGCCCCAGGCAATCGCCTGGCCGATCACGCCACCAAACAGGGCATGTGCACCGAAAGCGCTGGAGAAGATGTCGGCAAACATCGTCGGCACCTTGGAGGCATTGAGGATCATCACCACCACCGCGGTGCCGATGAAGGCCAGGGCCATGAACGGCACCACCACTTCAGCAAAGCTGGCGATGCGCTTGACCCCGCCGAAGATGATGACCGCCAGCAGTGCGGCGACCACGATGCCGATGGTCAGCTTCATCCCAGCCACACCACCGACCGAAGCACAGGCATCGGCGCCCTTGCACAGCACGGCGGTGGCCGAGTCGGCAATCGCATTGGCCTGCACGCCCGGCAGCAGCAGACCGGCGGCGACGATGGTGGCAATGGCAAAGGCCATGGCGTACCACTTCAGGCCCATCGCCTTTTCGATGTAGTAGGCCGGGCCGCCGCGGTAACGGCCATCGGCATCCTTGGTCTTGTAGATCTGCGCCAGGGTGCATTCCACATACGAGGTGGCGGCACCGAGAAAGCCCATCACCCACATCCAGAAGATCGCACCCGGGCCGCCATAGGCAATGGCGGTGGCCACACCGGCAATGTTGCCGATACCCATGCGCCCGGCCATCGACATCGCCAGCGCCTGGAAGGAGGACACCCCGGCTTCGGATTTCTGCCCGGTTACGGTCAGCCGGCACATTTCGGTAAACCCGCGCAGCTGCATGAAGCGCGTGCGCAGGCTGAACCACAGACCGGCGGCCAGACACATGCCAATCAGCGCGTCAGACCAGATGACCGCATTGATGCTCTCGACAATTTTTTCCACTTCAACTCCCGGGCAAACCTGATTTAGGGGTGCCCGGCAAGCAGGCCACTGGATTTTGAACCAATTATGACTGGCTGCGAAGGGCAAGCCGGCTATTTTCTACACGGATTTTCCAAGTGAGTGCGCCGCTGCCGCGCTTCTGGCGCACAGGGCCTCCCCGCCAGCGCACAAGCATCGCGGCCACGGCCGCTCCCACAGAGAATGGCCAGCTTTTTATGGGAGCGCGGCTGCGCGCGATCCTCCCGGCCACGGTCGCCGCTACAGGAGCCAGAGCATCGCGACCAAGGTCGCTCCCACAAAAGCAACGTCAATGCCCGCCTGATCAAGGCAGTTGGCTCCCGCAGAGGCTGGCGGCCTTCTTTGTGGGAGCGCGGCTGCGAGCGAGGCTGCCGGCTCAGGCATGGCCACCGACCTCGGGGGTGTCCTGCTGCTGCCGGGCCAGTTCACGGGCAATGGTTTCCGGCGACTGCGTATACGGGGCCAGCAGGCGATAGAACGCCGGCACCACGAACAGCGACAACAGGGTGGACACCACCACACCGAAGATCACCACCACGCCGATGGTGGAACGGCTGGCCGAACCGGGGCCGCCAGCCACCACCAGCGGGATGGCACCGACCGCGGTGGCGATGGAGGTCATCAGGATCGGGCGCAGGCGCACCCGGCTGGACTCGACGATCGCCCGGTGCACGCTCAGGCCCTCATCGCGCAGCTGGTTGGCGAACTCGACGATCAGGATGCCGTTCTTGGCCGCCAGGCCGACCAGCATCACGATGCCGATCTGGCTGAACAGGTTCAACGTGCCACCACTGACATACAGGCCCAGCAGCGCACCCAGCACACCCAGCGGCACGGTGAGCATGATCACCAGCGGGTGGATGAAGCTTTCAAACTGCGCCGCCAGCACCAGGTAAACCACCAGCAGGGCCATCGCAAAAGTCAGGATCACCGCCGCACCGGAGTTCTGGTATTCGCGCGATTCGCCCTTCCAGTCGATCTGGGCGTAATCGGGCAGTTCCTCACGCGCGGTCTGCTCGGCCCAGGCAATCACCTCGCCCAGGGTGTAGCCATCGGCCACATTGGCGCTGATGGTGATCGAACGCAGCCGGTTGAAGCGGTTCAGCGAACCGGGCTCGGCCACTTCGCTCAGGGTCACCAGGTTGGACAGCGGCACCAGCTCGCCACTGCTGGCGCGCACCCGGATCGCCGCCAGGTCATCCGGGCTGGCCCGGCCCTCGCGGTTGGCCTGCACCACCACGTCGTATTCCTCGCCGTTGTCGACGAAGGTGGTGACCCGGCGCGAACCCATCAGGGTTTCCAGCGCCGAGCCGATCGCGGTCACCGGCACCCCGAGGTCGGCCGCACGCTGGCGGTCGATGTTCACCCGCATCTGCGGCCGGGTTTCCTTGTAATCGGAATCGGCGCCGACCAGGCCGGGGTAATCGGCCATGCGCAGCAGCAGACGGTCGCGCCATTGCGCGATCTCGGCGTAATCCGGGCCACCGAGCACGATCTGGAACGGCTGGCCGAAGCTGCGCACCAGGCCGCCGCCGACCATCGTGCGCACGCGCACGCCGGTGAGCACGTCCAGTTCCTTCTGCACCTGGGCGGCCACCTCGCGGGTGGTTTCGCTGCGTTCGCGCCAGGGCTGCAGGAACACCGACATCCGCGCGGTGTGCATTTCCTCGCTGGCACCGAAACCGCCAGGCACACGCGGGTTGGCCCGCGCCACCGGTTTGTCATCGCCAATCAGCGGCGCCAGCAGGGCTTCGGCCTGCTGAACCTGGGCCACGGTGTAATCAAAACCGGCGCCTTCCGGGCCGTCGATCATCACCTGGAACGAGCCGCGGTCTTCGGCCGGTGCCAGCTCCGAAGGCAGCCGCGCATGCAGCCACCAGATCGCCACCAGGCTTAGGATCGCCACGGCGGCAAATACCCAGATCCGCGCCACATGCCGGTCCAGCACGGCGGCATAACCGCGGCTCAGGCCATCCAGGCGGGTATCGATCCACAGGTTGAGGCGGTTCTTCTTGACCTGCGCATGCGGCTTGAGCAGCTTGGAGGCCATCATCGGGGTCAGGGTCAGGGCGACAAAGGCCGACAGCGCCACCGCCGCGGCCAGCGCCACGGCCAGCTCGCGGAACAGCCGGCCGGTATTGCCTTCCAGGAAACCCACCGGCAGGAACACCGCCACCAGCACCGCGGTGGTGGCGATCACCGCAAACGCCACCTGCGCGGTGCCGCGCTGCGAGGCCACCAGCGGCGGTTCGCCCAGGTCGATGCGCCGCTGCACGTTTTCCACCACGACGATGGCGTCATCGACCACCAGGCCGATGGCCAGCACCATCGCCAGCAGGGTCAGCAGGTTGATGGAGAAATCAAACGCATACAGCGCGATGAAGCTGGCCACCAGACACACCGGTACCGTCACCGCCGGGATCAGCGCCGCGCGGAAAGAGCCCAGGAACAGCCAGATCACCACCAGCACCAGCGCCATCGCCTCCAGCAGGGTCCAGTAGACCCGCTCGACCGCCGCATCGATGAAGGTGGTGTTGTCGAAGGCGACGAAGATCTGGGTGCCTTCGGGCAGGGTCGCGGCGATGCGCTCGGCCTCGGCACGGGTGGCGCGGGCCACGTCCAGCGCGTTGGCGGTGGAGGTCTTGACCACGCCCAGGCCGACGTTGTTCTCGCCATTGGAGCGGAAGTAGGCACGGCGCTCGGCACTGGCCAGCTCGACCCGGGCCACATCGCCCAGGCGCACCACATAGCCATCGTCCCCCTTGCCCAGCGGGATCGAGGCAAAGTCCTCGGGTTTGACGTAGTTGCGCTCCACCCGCAGGGTGAAGTCACGGTCGGCCGATTCAATCCGTCCGGCCGGCAGCTCGACGTTCTCGCTGCGCAGCGCGCTTTCCACATCACCGGTGGTCAGCCCACGCGCGGCCAGCTGGTCGCCATCGAGCCAGATCCGCATCGCATAGCGCTGGCGGCCGCCCACCCGCACCTGGGCCACACCGTCAATGCTGGAGAAACGGTCCACCACGTAACGGTCGGCGTAATCGCTCAGCTGCATCGTGTCCATCACGCTGGAGGACATGTTGAACCAGATGATCGGGTCGGCGTCGCTCTCGACCTTGGCGATTTCCGGCGCTTCGGCCTCGTCCGGGAGGCGGTCGACCACCCGTGACACCGCATCGCGCACGTCGTTGGCGGCCGCTTCGATATCGCGGGTGGCATTGAACTCGATCGAGACCGAGGCGCGGCCATTGACGCTGCGCGCGTTGATCGTATCGATGCCCTCGATGCCGGCCAGCGCATCCTCCAGCACCTGGGTGATGCGGCTTTCCACCACCGCTGCCGAGGCACCGGTATAGCTCACGCTGACCGAGACGATCGGCGGGTCAATGGCCGGCAACTCGCGCAGGGTCAGGCGCGAGAACGCCATCACCCCGAGCACCAGCAGCAACAGGCTCATGACCAGCGCAAACACCGGGCGCTGGATCGAGACGTCAGACAGCCTCATTGCCGGGTCCCTTCAACGGCCTGCGACGCGGGGCGGTCATCCTGGCCAGGCGTGGCCGGCATGCGCTGGGTATCGGCAGTCGGTGCCACCTTCTGCCCCGGGCGCACCTTGCCGGTGCCATCGACAATGATGCGGTCGCCCAGCCCCAGGCCCTCGGTGATCTCCACCACGCCGGCACGGCGTGCGCCGGTGCGCACCTTCAGCTGCTCGACGGTGTCCTCGGCGCTGAGCCGGTAGACAAACGAATCACGCCCGACCTGGGTCACCGCGATTTCCGGGATCACCATGGCCTGGCGCTGCGGCCGGTAGATGCGCACCTCCACCAGCATGCCCGGGCGCAGCGCGCGGTCGGGGTTGGGGAAATCGGCGCGTACGGTCACCGCACGGGTGGCCGCATCGACGCGGGCATCGATGGTGCTGACCACGCCTTCAAATTCGCGTCCCGGGTAAGCGACATTGCCGCCAACCACGCGGTCGCCCGGGTTGATCGAGGCCAGGTCGGCCTCGGGCACCTGGAAATCCACATATACCCGGCTGATGTCATCCAGCGTGGCGATCACGGTATTGGGCGTGACCAGCGAACCGGGGCTGACCTGGCGGATGCCAAGCACGCCTTCAAACGGCGCGCGCACGCGGCGATCACCGATTTCCGCTTCGACTTCGCGCATGCGTGCCGCCGCGCCATCACGGATCGCACGCTGGTTGTCCAACGTGGCGGTGGCCACCAGCTTCTGCGCGGCCAGCTCGGCCTGGCGGCGGTACAGCTGGTCGGCCTCGGCGAAGGTGGCCCGGGCCTGGGCCAGTGCCGCCTGCTGGGCCTCGCCACGCAGGGTCACCAGCGGCGCCCCCTTGGCCACGCTCTGGCCGCTGTCAAAATGCACCTGCTCCACCAGCTCGCTGACCTTGGCGGTGACGGTGACAGATTCCCGTGCCTTGGCCGTGCCCAGCGCCTGCAGGGTGTCATTCCAGGGCGACAGGCTGACCTGCCCGGTGGTCACCGGCACCGGCGCTGACGCGCCCCGCCCATTGCCCGGTTTGTCCTCTGCGCACCCGGACAACAACAACAGCATTACCGAGCTGGCGGCTAGGGCGAGACGACGTGGGGACATGGGTACTTCCAGGAATGATTCTCAACTTTGCATTCTAGGCATGTCACGGTGACATTCCGATGTGCCGATGGTTGGGCGGGAGGCGAGAGGCGAGGAAGGAGGGAAGAGAAGTGAGTAACGAGAAGGAGCGATCAGCCGCCTCACTCCTGCCCCTCTTGACCTTGTTTCAAAGCTTGGAAGGAAATAGGAGAACAGAGTGTTCTGCTGGGTCAGACACTGCCCTGGCTTCTACTCGCTACTCGCTACTCACTCATCTTCCCTCTCTCCTCGCTTCACAGCCTGAAAGGAAAGAGGAAAGAGAGGGACTCGGACGGGTCAGAACGCGCCCTGCCTCTACTCGTTCCTCACTCCTCTGCCCTCGTTTCTCGCTTCAAAGCGTGATCGGCTGGCTCAGGGTGGTCCAGTCCGGCGGGGTGGGCCAGTTTGGCGCCTGATTGCCTTCCAGCACCCGGCGCAGGTCGCGCACATCGATCTGCGGTGCCAGGGCGTGGACCAGGTCCAGCGCGTAATCGCGCAGCACCCGGTCGCGTGGCAGCACCGCCCAGGTGATGCAATCGGCCACCTGCGGCGGTGCCCCCCAGGCGCGCAGGTCGGCATCGGCCGCCGAGACCGCCATTTCCGCCAGCAGCCCCACGCCCAGCCCGGCCCGCACATAGGTCTTGATCAAGTCCGCATCCAGCGCGGTCAGGGTCAGGTCCGGCTGCAGCCCGGCCGTGGCAAAGGCCCGCTGCAGCGAGGAACCGGGGCGGATCGAGGATTCGTAGGAAATCAGCGGAAAGCCGGCCAGCTCGGCCAGGCTCGGCGCGTGGCCGGGGCGGTCCAGCGCATGTCCGCGCGGCACCAGTACCAGCCGCCGCCAGCGGAACAGCGGCACCGCCAGGCCGGCACTGGGCGGCTCGCCGGTGGTGCTGACCACGGCGATATCCGCCTCGCCCTGGCTGAACAGGCTCAGGGCATCGGTTTCGGCCGCCTGCTGCAGGTGCACGCTGACCTGCGGGTAGCGGGTCTTGACCTGCGCCACCGCCGGCGGCAGCACAAACCGGGCCTGGGTATGGGTCGTGGTCAACACCAGCTGGCCCTGGCTTTCGCGGCGCTGGTTGGCGGCATAGGTGCGGATGTTGTTGGCCTCGGCCAGCACCCGCCGGGCGCGCGTGATCACTTCGGCGCCGGCCGGGGTCACCGCATCCAGGCTGCGTCCGCGGCGCACGAACAACAAAAAGCCCAGCTCATCCTCCAGCTGCTTGAGCTGCTTGGACAGCCCCGGCTGGGTTGCATGCACCCGGCTGGCGGCCAGGGTGATGTTCAATTCCGCATCGGCGATGGCTACCAGATAACGCAGCTGGGTCAGGGTCATGACAAAACGGCATGGCACAGGGGGAAGCCACGACTGTAGAGCAGTCATGCCGGGCTGTTAATAACCAAATGGAATAAGTGATTGGCATAAGGCCATTTCCCTCCGGCATAAGCCCGGGCGTAACTTGCCAAGCAACGCTCACCTGCCCGCACTGGCCTGACCTGCACACTGCAGGCCCCGGCCCGGCCTTAGGGAAAACTGCATGGCTATCTACGACTCCATCCTGGACACCATCGGCGACACCCCGGTGGTCAAGCTCAACCGCATTGCGCCGGCGCACGTCAGCCTGTACGCCAAGGTTGAATCCTTCAACCCGGCCGGCTCGGTCAAGGACCGGCTGGCACTGGCGATCATCCTGGACGCGGAAAAGCGCGGCCTGCTAAAGCCCGGCGACACCATTGTCGAAGCCACTTCGGGCAACACCGGCGTGGCCCTGGCCATGGTGGCCGCCGCGCGCGGCTACAAGTTCGTCGCCACGATGGTGGAAACCTTCTCGGTGGAGCGGCGCAAGCTGATGCGCGCCTACGGCGCCAAGGTGATCCTGACCCCGGCCGCCGAGCGCGGCACCGGCATGGTGCGGCGGGCGCGCGAGCTGGCTGCCGAGCATGGCTGGTTCCTGGCCAGCCAGTTTGCCAACCCGGCCAACCCGGCCTTCCACCGGCAGACCACTGCCGCCGAAATCCTGCGTGATTTTGCCGGCAAGCGGCTGGACTACTTCGTTTCCGGCTGGGGCACCGGCGGCACCCTGACCGGGGTCGGCCAGATGCTGCGCGCCGCCCGCCCGGACACCCAGATCATCGCCACCGAACCGGCCGGTGCGGCCCTGCTCGCCGGCCACGACTTCAGCCCGCACAAGATCCAGGGCTGGACCCCGGATTTCGTGCCCGATGTCATCGACCGGCAGGTGTATCACCAGCTGCGCGCGATCAGCGATGACAAGGCCATCCAGACCGCCCGCCAGCTGGCCGCCGAAGAGGGCATTTTCGTTGGCATCAGTGCCGGTGCGACCATCGCCACCGCGCTGGAAGTGGCTGCCGAGGCTGCCGAAGGCTCGGTGCTGCTGGCCATGCTGCCCGATACCGGCGAGCGTTACTTCTCCACCCCGTTGTTTGCCGACATCAACGACGGTTCCGACGACGACTGGCTGGCCGGCCTGCCCTGACCTGCCCCTGTTCAGCAAGCTCACAGGCCGCCGCAAGGCGGCCTTTAGCGCTGGTCGCAAGCGGTGAGACCGCGCACCATCACGCTGTCGGCATGACTGAAAAAACTGTCACATCGCAATCATCCCGGGCAGCCTTAAATGCCCCCATGACTATCGAGATCCGGCATACCGACATCACCGTCCTGGCCGTGGACGCCATCGTCACTGCGGCCACCGCCTCGCTGCTCGGCGGCGGCGGCGTGGACAGGGCCATCCACCGTGCTGCCGGCCCCGGCCTGCTGGCCGAATGCCGAGCATTGCCCGAAGTCCGCCCCGATGTGCGCTGCATGCCCGGGGAAGTCCGGGTCACCGCCGGCCACGGCCTGCGCGCACGGCATGTGCTGCACACGGTCGGCCCGGTCTGGCAGGGCGGCAACCGTGACGAGGCCGCACTGCTGGCCAACTGTTACTGGAAAAGCCTGCAGCAGGCCGAGCAGCTGGGGCTGGAGTCGATCGCGTTTCCAGCCATCAGCTGCGGCGCCTATGGCTTTCCGCTGCACCAGGCCGCGCGGATTGCGGTGGCCGAATGCAGCAGCTGGCTGCGCAGCCACGCACTGCCGCTGCGGGTCATCCTGACCGGCTACAACGCCAGCACCGTGCAGGCACTGCAACAGGCCCTGCGCGAGGCCAGCGGCAGCCCACCGGCCGAAGCGGTGACCGCACCACCCCTGCTGCGCCCCCTGCCCGGCCTGCATCTGGCTTTCCCGCAGTAGCCACCGGTACAAGCAAAAACGCCGGCGCAAGGCCGGCGTTTTTGTCAGACCACAACGGCAGGCGGAATCAGCCTTCCCACTTGCCCAGCGCGGCCAGGCCGTTGGCCTTGGCGCGCTCGTACACGGTGGCCTGGGCCTTGGCGTAGTTGCCGCTCATGTCCTGGGCCCACAGCTTCAGTGCTGCCTGCTGCATCGCGCGGCCATAGGAGAAGCTCAGCGGCCACGGCAGCTTGTCCAGCTGGTTCATCGCATTCAGGTGCGCGGTGGACTGCTCGTCGCTCTGGCCGCCGGACAGGAACACGATACCCGGCAGGATCGCCGGCACGGTGGACTTCAGGCACATCACGGTGGCTTCGGCCACTTCTTCCACGTCCACCTGCTCGTCGCAATCCTTGCCCGGGATGACCATCGAGGCCTTCAGGATGGTGCCTTCCAGCACCACGTTCTGGGCGTACAGGGCATCAAACAGCGAGCGCAGGGTCGCTTCGGTGACTTCGTAGCAGGTCTCGATGTCGTGGTCGCCGTCCATGATCACTTCCGGCTCGACCATCGGCACCAGGCCGCATTCCTGGCACAGCGCGGCGTAACGGGCCAGCGCATGGGCATTGGCGTCGATGCAGGTGCCCGACGGCATGGACTCACCGATGTTGATCACCGCGCGCCACTTGGCAAAACGCGCGCCGAGCTTGTAGTACTCCTTCAGGCGCTCGCGCAGGCCGTCCAGACCCTCGGTCACCAGCTCGCCCGGGCAGCCGGCCAGCGGGTGGGCGCCCTTGTCGACCTTGATCCCCGGGATCATGCCGTTGTCGGCCATGTACTTGGCGAACGGCACGCCGTCCTTGGTCGACTGGCGGATGGTCTCGTCAAACAGGATCGCGCCGGAAACATACTCATTGAGCTTGGGCGTGGTCAGCAGCAGCTCGCGGTAGGCGCGGCGGTTTTCCTCGGTGTTTTCAATGCCGACGGCGGCAAAGCGCTTGGCAATGGTGGCGGAGGATTCGTCGATGGCGATGATGCCCTTGCCCGGGGCGACCATTGCCTGTGCGGTTTCAGCCAGCTGTTCGATGCTCATGGAGTTTCTCGGAAGGCGGGGTGCGAAGGAAGCGGCGATTATAGCCGCCCCCGCCCGCCTTTGCCCCGCCCCGCCGCGTTCACTCCGGGCCGTGCAGGCTTTCCAGCCCGACCGCCTGGCCATCGCTGCCCACCTGCAGCAGCCGCAGGGTGTTGGTCGAGCCGTGCACGGCCATGTTCTCGCCGCTGGTGAACACCACCCGCTCACCGGCGCCCAGCCGCTGCTGGCCACTGAGATGGGCAATGGCCGCGCGAGCCGCCTGCCGCGGGCTCAGCCCGCCGGTGTCCAGCTCGACCGGAAAGACATTGCTCATCAGGGCCATGCGCCGGCGCGCGGCCGCCGAGGCGGTGATGGCATAGATCGGCGCGGTACCGTGAAAGCGCGACAGGTAACGCGCGGTGCCGCCGGACTCGGTCATCGCCACGATCGCGCGCACGTCGATGTGCTCGGCCAGGAACATGGTGGCCATGGCAATGGCCTGGTCGGCGCGCTGCAGCCCACGCTGGGCCTGCTCGAAATTGGTGTCCATCTCGAACTGGCTTTCGGCCCCGGCGCAGATGCGGTGCATCGCCTCCACCGACTTGACCGGCCAGGCACCGGCGGCGGTCTCGGCCGAGAGCATCACCGCATCGGTGCCATCGAGCACCGCGTTGGCCACGTCCAGCACCTCGGCCCGGGTCGGCAGCGGGGACTCGACCATCGATTGCAGCATCTGGGTGGCGGTGATCACCACCTTGTTGCCGGCCAGCGCGGCCTTGATGATTTTCTTCTGCAGGCCCGGCAACTGGGCATCGCCGATTTCCACGCCGAGGTCGCCGCGGGCCACCATCACCACATCACTGGCGGCAATGATCTGCTCGAGATTTTCCACCGCCTCGGTGCGCTCGATCTTGGCCACCAGCGCCGCATCGCTGCCGGCCGCACGTGCCAGCGCGCGCGCGTCAACCATGTCCTGCGCATTGCGGCAGAAGGACACGGCGATGAAATCCACCCCCAGCCCGGCGACATAGGCAATCAGCTCGGCGTCGCGCGCGGTCAACGCGCCCAGCGAGAGCCCGCCGCCCTGCTTGTTCAGGCCCTTGCGGTCGGAGAGCACGCCATCGTTGAGCACCTGCGTGATGATCCGCGCCCCGTCCACAGCGCTGACCTGCAGCTGCACCAGGCCATCATCCAGCAGCAGCACATCGCCGGTGGCCACGTCCTGCGGCAGGCCGAGGTAGCTCACCGCCACCTGGCGGTCATTGCCCGGGCCCAGGCCGGCCTCGGCCACCAGGTCGAAACGCTGCCCGGCCCGCAGCGCGACCTTGCCGCCGGCAAAGCGTTCGATGCGGATCTTCGGCCCCGGCAGGTCGGCCAGGATGCCGACATCGGCGCCCAGTTTCGCCGCGGCCGCACGTACGGCCGCCGCGCGCGCGGCCTGCTCGGCCGGATCACCGTGGCTGAAGTTCAGGCGCACCGCATTGACCCCGGCCGCGATCAAGGCCTCCAGCACTCCCGGCGCATCGGTGGCCGGGCCAAGGGTGGCAAGAATGCGGGTGCGACGGGCGGTATTGGTCATTGCGCAGGCTCGTAAAGACAGAGCATCACGCTAGCACGCGCGGCCAGAACAGCAACGGGGCCAGCCCCCGCATGGCGGCAGCAAAAGGCAATATCGACAGCCGTGTCGATCAGGCGTCGCCCGCTGGGCGCCTTGCCCAGTGGGTCACCGGCGATATGCACCGACTGCGCTGGACTACAGCGCTTCCACCGCCACCGGTTGGCCCGGCGTGCCCGCACTGAAGCGGAAACGGTAGGACAGGCGAATCGCCAACGGGGTCACATGCGCACGGCCATCACTGCACTCAGCTTCTTCGCGCTGCCAGGTACACATCCCGGCGCCGAAAAACTGCCACTGCGCCACCGCCGCCAGTGCGGCATCGACGAACGGGGTAATGCCGGGTTGGCTGGCCGCCACGCAATCGGGCACACCTTCGAGCAGACGCGGTGAGTGCGCCGCGCCGTCTTCGCCAACCACAAACTCCACACAGACCGGCAGTTGCGCCGCCACCGCTGTAACCCCGGCCGGATACGCGGGAAGTGGCTGCCGGTAAGGCACTGCCATGACGAACTGTTGCTTGTCCTCCACCTGCGTGCGCTCCGCGCCCTCGGGCAGGATCATTTCGTGCGCACCCCGGTGCGCACGGCCTTGCCGGTACAGGCCACCAGCACCACACATGCCACCGCCATCCCTATTGCCTGCAACCGCATCGGTACTGCCCACCTGGCCAAGTGTGCCGCTGATCAAACATGCCCCTGATCAGGCCTGTTCCTGATCGGACGCCCAGACTGGATGAGCAATGACGGCGACACAAGCACGGCGATCACGCCCTGCGCATGCCGCGCTGGCGGCAACAAAAAACGGGCAGGCCCTGCGGTCCGCCCGTTGTGTGGCATGGCCCGTCCACTGTGGACGGGTATGTACTCAGCCGCCGCGTGCAGCCAGCGCCGCAACCGCCGGCAGGGTCTTGCCTTCCAGGAACTCAAGGAACGCGCCGCCGCCGGTGGAGATGTAGCTGACCTGGTCGGCGATGGCGTACTTGTCCACCGCGGCCAGGGTGTCGCCACCACCGGCGATCGAGAAAGCCTTGGAAGCGGCAATGGCGCGCGCCAGCGCCTCGGTGCCGTGGCCGAAGGCGTCGAACTCGAACACACCGACCGGCCCGTTCCAGACCACGGTGCCGGCCTTGGCGATCAGCGCGGCATAGGCGGCGGCGGTATCCGGGCCGATGTCCAGGATCATGTCCTCGGCACCGACCTGGTCCACCGGCTTGATCGTGGCCGGGGCATCGGCGGCGAAAGCGGGAGCGACGACCACGTCGGTCGGCAGCGGGATGGCCGCGCTACGGGCCTGCGCATCGGCGACGATCTGGCGCGCGGTATCGAGCAGGTCCAGCTCCACCAGCGACTTGCCCACGCTGTGCCCGGCGGCGGCGATGAAGGTGTTGGCGATACCGCCACCGACGATCAGCTGGTCGACCTTGCCGACCAGGCTGGAGAGCAGCTCCAGCTTGGTGGAGACCTTGGAGCCGGCCACGATCGCCAGCAACGGGCGGGCCGGGGCGGTCAGCGCCTTGTCCAGCGCGTCCAGCTCGGCCATCAGCAGCGGGCCACCGGCGGCCACCGGGGCAAACCGGATCACGCCATGGGTCGAGGCCTGGGCGCGGTGGGCGGTACCGAAGGCGTCCATCACGAACACATCGCACAGCGCGGCGTACTTCTTCGACAGCGCTTCATCGTCGGCCTTCTCACCCACGTTCATGCGGCAGTTTTCCAGCAGCACGACCTGGCCCGGGGCGACCTGGACGCCATCGACCCAGTCCTTGACCAGCGGCACCTCCACCCCGAGCAGCTCGGACAGGCGCGCGGCGACCGGGGCCAGCGAATCGGCTGCACTCCACTGCCCTTCCTTTGGGCGGCCCAGGTGCGAGGTCACCATCACCGCCGCGCCCTTGTCCAGGGCCAGGCGGATGGTCGGCAGCGAGGCGCTGATGCGCTGCTCGGAAGTGATCTGCCCGGCCTCGTTGATCGGTACGTTCAGATCCTGGCGGATCAGCACGCGCTTGCCGGCGAGGTCGAGGTCAGTCATGCGAACGATGGACATGGCAGGATCTACTTCACGAAGGTAGGAAAACGCCATTTTCGCCTGCGCCACCGGTTCGGGCAAACCACAGGAGCCACCGCGATGAGCCACCGCCTGCCACAACCGCAATTGCACGGCCCCCGACTGCACCTGCGCGAGGTCAACCACAACGATGCGCTGGCGCTGTATGCGATCCATTCCGACCCGCAGGTGATGCGCTACTGGAGCTATCCGGCCTGGACCCAGCTGGCACAGGCACAGGCCAAGGTGGAGGAAATCATCCGCCAGCGCCGCGAACAGGACATCCTGGTCTGGGCCATTGCCGAGCGCAGCAGCGACCTGCTGATCGGCACGGTGGCCGTATTTGCCTTCAACCGCGAACAGGGCCGCGCCGAGATCGGCTACAGCCTGCACACCGACTGGCAGGGCCGCGGGCTGGCCAGCGAAGCGCTGCAGCTGGTGCTGGGTCATGCGCTGCAAGAGCTGGGCCTGCGCCGGATCGAGGCCGATATCGACCCACGCAACCTGCGCTCGTGCCGGCTGGTGGAGAAGTTCGGCTTCGTGCGCGAGGGCCTGCTGCGGCAGCGCTGGCTGGTCAATGGCGAAGCCTGCGACAGTGTGATCTACGGGCTGCTGGCGCAGGACTTCATCGCACAGTGAATAATGCAGCAGCGCCATGAGCCGCGGCAGGCAGCCTGCCCGCGGGCAGATGGCCTTGTCCCGACCCGGCGCTGCCTGCCGGCTGCACTGGAGAGAACATGAGCAACCCGATCCGCGCGCGCAAACCCCTGTCCTCCCCCTGGCCGGCGGCCGACCCGTTCCTGTTCTGCGCCTTCCATCTGGATGCCTACCCGGCCAGTGACGGCGCCCAGGGCGTGCCCCGGCATCATCTGCGCGGCCGCGACCTGGGCAGTGACTTTTCCGGCCGGGATGGCTTCAGCCTGTA
This sequence comes from Stenotrophomonas koreensis, assembly GCF_001431525.1. Taxonomy (GTDB): domain Bacteria; phylum Pseudomonadota; class Gammaproteobacteria; order Xanthomonadales; family Xanthomonadaceae; genus Stenotrophomonas; species Stenotrophomonas koreensis. The sequence goes on along the minus strand of NZ_LDJH01000002.1, from coordinate 20,498 downwards.
CCACGGCGCGCCGATTCCGGGCTTTCCGGCCCACCCGCACCGCGGCTTTGAAACGGTGACCGTGGCCAAGACCGGCCTGGTCGACCACGCCGACTCTCTCGGCGCCACTGCCCGCTACGGCCAGGGCGATGTGCAGTGGCTGACCGCCGGCGGCGGCGTAATGCATTCGGAAATGTTCCCGCTGGCCAGCGCCAATGCCGACAACCCACTGGACCTGTACCAGATCTGGCTCAACCTGCCGCCGGAAGACAAGATGGCACCGGCCGCATTCAAGATGCTGTGGTCACCGACCATTCCGCATTACCGCCACCGCAATGCCACTGGTGCCACCGCCACGGTCACCGTTGTTGCCGGCGCCTACACCCCGGTGGAACAGGGCCCGGAACTGGTGCCGCCCGCCCCGCCGCCATCGTCCTGGGCGGCCCGTCCCGATACCGACGTGGCGATCTGGCTGGTGATCCTGGAGCCGGGGGCCAGCATCACCCTGCCGGCGGCGCGCGATGTGCGCAGCCTGCGCACCCTGTATTTCCACTACGGCACCCAGATCCGTGTGAACGGCGTGCCCTCGCAGGGCCAGGAACTGTACGAAGTGGATGCCGCCAGCACGATCGAGCTGCACAACGACGGTGCCGACGAGGCCCGGGTGATGCTGCTGCAGGGGGTGCCGATCCGCGCACCGGTGGCGGCGATGGGTCCATTCGTGATGAACACCGAGCAGGAGCTGTGGCAGGCCCGGGTGGACTTTGGCCGCACCCAGTTCGGCGGCTGGCCATGGCCCGAACCCGGCCCGGTGCATGCCCCGGGCCAGCAGCGCTTTGCACGCTATCCGGGCAGCAGCGAGGCGGACTACCCACCGGCCAGCTGAGCCGCAGATCCGATCATGGGGTGGCCAGTCCACCCCATCTCCCAATGGCGCTGGCGGTCAGTCTGCGTCGGTATCGCGGTGCCGGCGCAGCAGGTTCAGGCCCAAACCGGCCACCAACAGCGCGCCGACCAACAGCACGGCCCACAGCACCATGGTGGACCAGTCACGGGGCGGCCGAAGAGCCGCCAGCCCGGCCAACACCTGCTCCTCGCCCAGGCTGGCAACACCGGGCTGCCATGCGGGCCCATGGCGCTGCTGCATGATCAGCAGGGTGTCATTGACCGGAGCCGCCGCACGCTGCACCCGGCTGCTGCCGGCCGCCAGGCTGTAGGGCGCGGTTCCCTGCAGCATCCACAGCAATCGCTCGGGCCGGTAGCCCAGCATCAGCGTCGGCGTCGCCCCGGGCGCACCGGACTCGGCCTGCAGCCGCCACTGGCGGTCACGCACCCCGGCCTGCAGCAATGGCTCGGCCACACTGTCGGTGCTGTCCAGCTGGTAAGACAGCCAGGGCCCGGCACGCAGCTGCCAGGTCTGCCGGTCATCCTCACGGCTGCTCAGGCGCCAGCGCACCGCGCTGTTGCCCTCCACCACCACCCGCACGGCACTGACCGGATAGCGCCCGTCCAGCTGGAACAGCCAGCCATCGGGTGTGTGCGACTGCGCTGTCAGTTCGCGCCACTGCAGGTCGGCAGGCACGCTGGCGGCATCGGGCAACCGCGCCTGGATGGCGGTCAACGCGCTCAACTGGCCGCCATCCAGCGGCTGCAGCCGCAGATAACGTGCACCGCCAGCCAGGGTCAACTGCATCTGCGCCAGCTGTCTGTCTCCCTGCTCCACCGCCACCAGCTCGGCACGCGGCTGCAGCATGCGCCATTGGCGCAGGTCATCACTGCCCTCCACCTGCACGACCAGTTGCAGCGCCGTGCTGGAACGGTCCCAGTCCAGGCGGATCTGTCGTGCGCCATCGGGCAACGCGCTGGCATCGACCAGCCAGCGCGTTGGCGTGGCGGACGCCGCTGGTGCCTGGAGGCGGTTGAGTACATCGGTCACGCGCCCGTGCGCATCGCGCCGTACCAGCACACTCAGGTCATCGCCCTGGCCGGCCGGACTGCCCGGCAGCACGAACCACGGCAGGCTGCGCCACTGTGCCGCCATCGGCTGCTCGGCAGCGGCCTGCAGATTGGCCGGCAGCTGCAGCCCATTGGCATCGAGCACCAGCAGGTCACTGGCATCGTGGCGGGCAATGCCGGCATACACGGCCGGGGTCAACGCCACCTGCTGGATGGCTTGGGCCGCCGCGCTCGGCTGCAGGGGCCACTGCCGGTCCAGGTCCTCGCGCAGGTCCTGGCCAAGCGCCAGGCCAGGCAGCAACAAGGCAGTCAACATCAAGGCTTTCATGCAGGTTCTCCACTGGTTGAAGCGCGGCCACGCGGTGGCACCGGTGCAACGTAACCGACCACCGTGGCCAGCAGGCCATAGCCAATGAACGAGGCAATGCCGAGCAGGTTGCCCAGATGGCCGCGGTCCACCAGCAACAGCTTCACCAGCACCACCGCCATCAGGACCGCACCAGCCAGCCAGAGGCTGCGGTTGCCGCGGCGCGAACCGACTATCCAGCCGGCCATGCCCAGCACACTCCACAACAGGGTCAAGCTGGTCTGCCCGGGCACCGAGCTGCTCACGCCGGCCCAGCCCACCCCTCCCAGATGGTGCACCGCGCGCAGCGCCGCCATGCTCAGCAGGGCCAGTACGGCCAATGCCGCCAGGCCGGCCTGCTGGCGTGCCGGCAGCAGCGTCCGGTGGTGTTCCCGGAACCACAGCACGGCCAGCGCCAGCGCCGCACCCAAGCCCAGCTCCAGCGGATTGAGCAAGGGCAACCAGGGCAGCGGAGCGGCATCACCGCGGACCATCAAATGCAACAGCCACCAACAGCCCAGGACCACGGCCACCACCCCTTGCAGCCAGCTGCGTCCATCGGCGTGGGCCTCATGCAGCGGCTCCACCATCCAACGCCAACGCCACTGCAGCAGCCCGGCCAGCAGCAACCAGGGAAGGATCGCCGCCAGCGCGCGCCAGCTTGCGCCAAGCGCAGTTGCGCCTACCACCACCCACAGGCACAGGCCAAGGGCGGTGGCCCACAGCAACCACCATGTGGTCTGGGCCAACAGTGAGATCAGTCCGCTGCCGTGACGCAGGCAGTGCAGGCCGCGCAGGCCCGCCACCAGCACCACCGCCCAGGCCAGACCGCCCCAACCGGCGAACGGCTGCTGATGGGCATCGGCCTGCAGCAGCATCAACGGCAGCAGCAACAGCAAGCCCGCCAACGCAGTGATGCGCAGCTCCGGCAGCGGCCATCGGCGCCATGCCTCGGCCGCCAGCCAGGCGCTGAGCACCGCCTGCACCAGCAAGGCATCGGCGCGGTTGACGAGAGCAATGAAATGGAAAATTTCCCATCCCACCGCCAGCGTCAACCAGCCCAGTGCCCATGCGTAATACGTGCGCGTCAGTGGGTGCCGCACACGCAGGCAGCACAGGTAGCTCACCGAGCCGGCCAACGCCAGCAGCAGGGCGCCGATGAACACCGGGTTGAGCACCGCAATGCCCGCGCCGCCTGCATCACTGGCCGCCACCAGCCAGGCAAAACCGGCGGCCAGCTGCAACAGGCCGCCGGACAGTTGCGGCAGCAGGCGCTGCTGGCGCAGGCCCAGCCAGACCAGGGCCGCGCCTTCCAGGGCGAAGACGCTGGCCGTGGCCGAAGCCGACAAGGCCAAGGGCACGGCCAGGGTGGCAAAGCCCACTGCCAGCACGGCCCAGCACTGGGCCAGCGCGCGGTAATGGCCACGGCCGATGAATACCCAGGCCAGCAACGCGTAGACTGCCGCCATGCCCAGCGCGCACAGGGCCAGCGGCATGGCGTCGGTCAGCAGCCCGGCCTGCAGGCCGAAGGCCACCAACGGTGTGCCGAACACCAGGGTGCCATCGATCCGGTCGCCGGCCTGCGCCGGCTGGCGCCGCGCATACAACAGCGGGATCAGCAGGTAGAACGCAAAGAACAGCACAACAAAGGGCTGGGTGCTGGCGTAGTGCTCCGGACGGTAGTCCAGCACGCCCCACCAGGTGCCAATGCCGAAGGTGAAGGCAAACCCGAGCAGGTTGAGTACCCGCCACGGCCGCCACCAAGCGATGGCCAGCACGCCCAGGTTCAACAGCGCGTAATAGCTGAACAGTGCGACATGGCTGCCGCCCCCGGTGGACAGCCAGACCGGGGCCAGGAAACCGGCCAGGATGCCCAGCACGGCCAGGGTGCGCGAATGCTGCAACACCGCCAGCAGGCACAGCCCGGCCACCAGCAGCACACTGGCCAGCAACGCCGGTAGCGCATCGATCAGGCCGTGCAGGCGGAAGGCGGCAAATACGGTCAGCAACAGCGCGCCGATCGCCCCGCCCTGCAATGCCAACGCAAACAACGGGCGCAGCAGGCGCTGGTGCCAGCCAAAGCCCAGGGTGGCCAGTGCGGCAGCGCCCACCCCGGCCAGCTTCAGCTCGATCGGGGTATTGAGCAGGCCCTGATCACCCAGGTACTTGAGCAGTGCGCCCACCCCGGCCAGCAGCACCAGCATGCCGACCTTGACCGGCACATTGCCGCGGCTGAACCAGTCGCGTACGTGGCCGGCAGCCGTGGCCCACCAGGATCGGACCGATGCAGGTGCAGGTGCGGGGGCTGGAGGGCTTGCAGACGGTGGGGCGGCGGGTTCCGGGGCCGGCGCCGCGGCGGCCATGAACGGTGGCAACGGCGGCGGGGCGGCAACCGATGGCGCTTGGGCGGGATCGGCAACGCGGACGGTTTGCTCGGCGGCCAGCACCGACGATGCAGGTGCCCGCTGCGCCTGCTCAAGCAGCTGCAGCCGGTGCTCCAGGCGCGCAACCCGCGCCAACAACCTGACAACGCCGGCCAGTGCCAGCACCAGGACCACAATTCCCATCAACATCCACAGTGCCATTTCCCCTCCCTGGCCGGTAAACCACATTTCAGCACCATGCCGATGCCGGCGACCCAGCATGCTACACGGGGCAACACTGCGGCGAACGTGCGCTCCAGCCCGGTACGCAGGCTGGCTCCCGCCTGCGCCACGGCCACTGGCCGGAAAAGCACAACCCCCGGCAGCGGGCCGGGGGTTGCAGGAGCAATCGGGTTTTCAGCTGGCTCAGCCAGCCACGACCTTGACCATCTCCAGGCACTTGTTGGAGTAGCCCCACTCGTTGTCGTACCAGCTCACCAGCTTGACGAAGGTGCCGTCCAGGGCGATGCCGGCATCGGCGTCGAACACCGAGGTGCAAGTCTCGCCGCGGAAATCGGTGGCCACCACCTTGTCCTCGGTGTAGCCCAGGATGCCCTTCAGCGCGCCCTGGCTCTGTGCCTTCACCTCGGCGCAGATCTCGGCGTAGCTGGCTTCCTTTTCCAGTTCCACGGTCAGGTCGACCACCGACACGTCCGAGGTCGGCACGCGGAAGCTCATGCCGGTCAGCTTGCCCTTCAACTCCGGCAGCACCACGCCGACGGCCTTGGCCGCACCGGTGGAGGACGGGATGATGTTTTCCAGGATACCGCGGCCGCCGCGCCAATCCTTGTTGGACGGGCCATCGACGGTCTTCTGGGTGGCGGTGGCGGCATGCACGGTGGTCATCAGGCCACGCTTGATGCCCCACTTGTCATTGATGACCTTGGCCAGCGGCGCCAGGCAGTTGGTGGTGCACGAGGCGTTGGAGATGATGGCCTGGCCGGCGTAGCTCTTGCAGTTCACGCCGAACACGAACATCGGGGTGTCGTCCTTGGACGGCGCGGACATGATCACCTTCTTGGCGCCGGCATCGATGTGCTTCTGGGCGCTGGCCTTGTCCAGGAACAGGCCGGTGGATTCGATCACCACCTCGGCACCGACCTCGTCCCACTTCAGGTTGGCCGGGTCACGCTCGGCGGTCAGGCGCACCTTCTTGCCATTGATGATCAGGTTGTTGCCATCCACCGACACCTCACCATCGAAACGGCCGTGGACCGAGTCGTACTTGAGCATGTAGGCCAGGTAATCCGGCTCGAGCAGATCGTTGATGCCGACGATCTCGATGTCGTTGCCGAAATTCTCGATTGCCGAACGCAGCACATTGCGGCCGATGCGACCGAAACCGTTGATGCCGACCTTGATTGCCATGGGTGACAAGTCTCCTGCAGCCGCATGCGTGCGGCGGGGTGATGTAAAGGGGCCGTCATTCTAGCAGCCGGGCAGCGATCCCATCGCTGCACAGCAATAAAACCAACCCTTCCGCCAGCTGAACAATCAAGCTGAATTGATTCCAATCAACGCCGGTCCGGCGCCGCATGCACACACTGGATTCACACCAACAACACCTCACAGCGAGATGCCCACCATGCGCAAGACCTCCCTGATGCTTTCCGCCCTTGCCCTTGCCGCCGCTTCGATGGCCGCCCCGGCGATGGCCCAGTCCAAGGGTGACTGGACTGCCAGCGTCGGCGTCGGCTCGGTCAACCCGAAGTCGGACAACGGCAAGCTGGCCGGTGGCACCTTGGCCGTGGACGTGGACAGCGACATCAAGCCGACCATCACCGGCGAGTACTTCATCGCCGACAACCTGGGCATCGAGGTGCTGGCCGCGCTGCCGTTCAAGCACGACATCAACATCGACGGCCTGGGCCGCGTCGGCTCGACCAAGCACCTGCCGCCGGTGGTCAGCCTGCAGTACCACTTCAACAGCGCCGGCAAGGTTTCGCCGCTGGTCGGCCTGGGCGTGAACTACACCACCTTCTTCAGCGAATCCACCGGCGGCGCGCTGGCCGGCAGCAAGCTGAAGCTGGACGACTCCTGGGGCCTGGCCGCGCACGTCGGCGTGGACTTCAAGATCAGTGACAACGGCTCGCTGCGTGTGGACGCACGCTGGGCCGACATCGACACCAAGGTCAAGCTCGACGGTGCTGACCTGGGCACCGTGAACATCGACCCGATGGTGTACGGCGTTTCCTACGTCCACAGCTTCTGATCACCTCCCCCTCCCAAGGTGATGCGCCCCCGGCCCCGGTGCCGGGGGTTTTGTTTTGTGTGGGCCGACAGCATGACTTTTGGCCGCAGATCCAATTGTGCGAAACGATAGAATTGGTTGATGAAACGCCTTTTATTCCCCGTACTGGCCGGCATGCTGTCCAGTGTCATCGCCACTCCCGTCATGGCATGGGGCGTCCAGGGCCATGGCCTGATCGCCGAAGTGGCCCAGACCCGGCTCAGCCCGCAGGCACAGCGCCAGGTCAATGAGCTGCTGGCATTGGAAGGGCACCAGCAACTGGTGGAGATTGCCTCCTGGGCCGACCAGCTGCGTGAGCGTGACCCGGACCTGGGCCGGCGCAGCGCCCGCTGGCATTACATCAACCTGGCCGAGCCACAGCTGCCGGCCGAACAGAACTGCCGGTACCAGCCGGAGCGCCATTGCCACCAGCGCGATTGCGTGGTGGCGGCCATCGAGGACCAGGGCAAGCGGCTGGCCGACACCAGTCTGCCCGCAGCACAGCGCCTGCAGGCGCTGAAGTTCGTGGTCCATTTCGTTGGCGACATCCATCAGCCGATGCATGCCGGCTACGGGCATGACAAGGGCGGCAACAACCTGCAGGTGCAGTACGCTGGCCGCGGCAGCAACCTGCATGCACTGTGGGACAGCGGCATGCTGCGCAGCCGGCAATGGAACAACACCGACTACCTGCAGCACCTGCTTGAGCTGGCCGCACCCACCTTGAACCCGGACCAGCCACAGCAGTGGGCCGAGAACAGCTGCCGGATCGCCATTGCCGAGGGCGTCTATCCGCAGCGCCGCCAGATTGACGCAGCCTATGTGCAGCAGCACCTGCCACACATCGAACACCAGCTGCGCCTGGCCGGTGAGCACCTGGGGGCATTGCTCAACCAGCTGCTGGCCAACCCGGCCAGCCACTAGCCCAGCAACGCCTGCCACCGTGCAGGCGTTTTTTCACCCCGGTCCGGTCATCGCGCCGTCACCGCGTTGCCATCAACCCAACATGTTGCCGCCCCAGTCTACGGCCAGTGCCTACGCCGCAGGGGACTCATGCGCATTGCCATCGTCACCGACACCTGGCCGCCGGAGATCAACGGCGTAGCCCTCACCGTCCACGGCCTGGCCCACGGTCTGGCCGACCTTGGACACGCGATCCAGGTGGTACGCCCACAGCCCGCCGACACACGCCTGGACAGCCACGAGCTGCGGCTTGAACAGCACTTCGTTCCCGGCCTGCCGCTGCCACGCTACCGCGGCCTGCGCTTTGGCCTGCCGGTACCTCGACGCCTGCACCGCCTGTGGCGCAGCCAGCGCCCGGATGCGATCTACCTGGCCACCGAAGGCCCGCTCGGCCACAGCGCACTGAACGCGGCGATGGCGCTGGACATACCGACCTGCAGCGGCCTGCATACCCGCTTTGACCACTACGCCTGCCACTATGGCCTGCCGCAGTTGCAGCACTGGGTGCTGGCAGGCATGCGCAGGTTCCACAACCGCGCCGGCGCCACCCTGGTGGCAACCCGCGCCCTGGAAAAGGAGCTGCGCGGCCACGGGTTTGCCTGCGTGCAGCAGCTGGCCCGTGCGGTGGATACGACACGCTTCCACCCGCGTCACCGTGACCCGGCGCTGCGCCAGGCCTGGGGGGTGGAAGAAACGCAGCCGGTCCTGCTGCATGTTGGCCGGTTGGCAGCGGAAAAGAACCTGTCACTGCTGCTGCGGGTACACCAGCAGCTGGGCGAAAGTGGCTGCCCTGCGCGGACGGTGATCGTCGGTGATGGCCCCTTGCGGGCGGCGATGCAGGCCGCACACCCGGAGATCATCTTCACCGGCATGCTGCAGGGGCAGGCGCTGGCCAGCGCCTATGCCAGCGCCGACCTGTTTGCCTTCCCCAGCCTGAGCGAAACCTTCGGCAACGTCCTGCTGGAGGCAATGGCCAGCGGTCTGCCGGTGGTGGCCTACAACCATGCCGCGGCCGGTGAGCATCTGCTGGGTGAGCTGGGCAGCACCCGCATTGACTGTGGCGATGAAATGGCCTTCATCCAGCAATGCCTGCGCCTGGCCCGCTGTGCGGACAGCCGCCGGCAGCTGGGCCGCCTGGCACAGCAACAGATGCAGGCACTCAGCCCGCAGCGGGTCACGGCCGAGTTCGCGCGGCTGCTGACCAGCCTTGACCGCCTGGAAGCCGCATGAGCCGGGCCGGCGTACGCTGGTTGCGCTTCACCCTGCTCAGCGGCGAGTGGCGGCTGTGCTGCTGGTGCAACCGCTGGTGTGCAGAGGCCCCGCTGAACGCGCTGTTCACCCGGGTCAGCCGGCTTGGTGATGGCCCGTTCTGGTATGCCCTGATCGCCTGCCTGCCACTGCTGGCAGGCAGTGACGGCGCGCTGGCAGCGGTACACATGGCCGTTACCGGCGCACTGACCGCCGTGCTCTACCGCTGGCTCAAGCACTGGACCCGACGACCGCGCCCGTTCCGCCAGCATGCCGGAATCGTGGCCCATATCCCGCCGCTGGACGAGTTCAGCTTTCCCTCCGGGCATACCCTGCATGCGGTGTCCTTCAGCACGGTCGCACTGGCCTGGTTGCCGTGGTTGTGGCCCTTGCTGCTGCCCTTCACTGCGCTGGTCGCCGTTTCACGGGTGATGCTGGGCCTGCATTACCCCAGCGATGTCCTGGTGGCCATCGCCCTGGGTTGCGGCATCGGCCAGGCAGTACTGGCGCTGACACCGTACTCCTGAGCCGGGCACGTCACGCAGGCACGGTTTTGCGCAATTGGACCAAAGACCCTGCCAAAAGGCAGTTGACTTGCCAGAAACAAGACCAAACAAGTCTGCATTTGCTGCCAGGCAGTTCTCAATAAAAACAAGTGTTTGCATTGAAGCCGAGGAAAGCATCTCGCATACGAATGCGACAGCAATGTGTCCAGTTCAAACTTTCATTAAAGACTTGTTCACAAACAAGCCAGGTTCGTTACTCTCCATTCACCTGCCGCTCACCGCGATCCGCGGGTCCAGACAGGCCCCATGAATGGAGAGAACCTCAATGATTCACGGCAAGACTTTCAGGCGTGCCGGTCTGAGCGTTGCACTGGGCATGTGCATCGCTGGCGGCGTCCAGGCACAAAGCACCACCGGCAGCATCCAGGGCAGTGTCCCGGTCAGCGCCGGCACCACCACGGTACAGGCCAGCAACAACAGCGGCTTCAGCCGCACCGTCACGGTTGATGCCAATGGCCGCTACAACCTCAGCGGGCTGCCGGTAGGCAACTACACCGTCACCGTCACCCGCGATGGCCAGGTCATCGGCAGCCGCCAGGTCACGGTGGTGGTCGGCAGCACCGCCGACAGCTCGTTCACCGCTGCCAGCGGTGGCGACGCCACCACCCTGGGCGCGGTCAATGTCACTGCCACCACCCCGGCGGCGATCGACCTGACCACCACCGATACACGCACGGTGATCACCGCCGAGCAGCTGGAGCGCCTGCCGCTGGGCCGCTCCGCTGAAGCGCTGGCCCTGCTCGCCCCGGGTGCGGTGGCCGGTGCAGCCGGCTATGGTGCGCTGGCCGGACTGGTCTCCTTCGGTGGCTCGGGCGTCTCGGAAAACGCCTACTACATCAACGGTTATTTCTCCGGCGAGCCGGTCTCCAACCTGGGCGGCTTCTCGCTGCCGTATGGCGCCATTGCCCAGCAGGAAACCTTCACCGGTGGCTACAGCGCCAAGTACGGCCGTTCGGCCGGCGGCGTGATCAACCAGATCGGCAAGCGCGGTACCAATGATTGGGAATTCGGCGGCCAGCTGACCTTTGCCCCGCGCGCCTGGCGCGAGGAGTACAAGGATCTCTACCTGCCCGATGCCGCTCTGCCCGCAGGCTACGCCTATGAAGACCCGGATGCGGCCGGCACGCTGTATTCCAGCAGCAAGGGCGCCAGGAGCGCCACCACCACCTACAGTCTGTATGCCGGTGGCCCGATTGTGCAGGACCGCCTGTTCGTCTTCCTCGCCGGTGAGGCCGAAAAGAGCGAGTCCACCAGCAACCCGACCACGCTGGGCAACCCGCGTCGTACCTACGGCGAAACCACCAACCCCAAGCTCTACGCCAAGATCGACTGGAACATCACCGACAACCACCTGCTGGAAGGCACGTGGATGAAGGAAAAGGAAGATTACAGCGGTTATTACCGTGCCTATGACATCTACACCCACACCCTGGGTGAGCGTCTGGCGCTGACGCCCACCGAGCAGGAACGTGAGAGCGAATACAAGATCTTCAAGTACACCGGCTTCCTGACCGACAACCTGACCCTGAGCGCCACCTACGGCAACAGCGAATTCATCGCCAAGGACACCCCGTACCTGTTGCCGGGGGTGCCGCACATTGCCAACCCGACCCTGCAGGATCCGGCCGTCACCGGAGGAAACCCGGTCTACAGCAAGCTGGCCGGCTATCAGGGGCGTGACGGTGTGAACAGCACCGACGGCATCCGTGCCGACCTGGAATGGGTGGTCGGCGACCACACCCTGAGCCTGGGCGTGGACAACATCACCTTCGAGGCCGATAACGAAGGCACCTCGCAGCCGATCGATTACTGGATCTACAGCCGCGGCAACCCGACCAGCAATATCAACGCCGCACTCGGCGTCGGTGCACCGGGCGGCGCCGGCTACTATGTCGGCAAGCGCTATTACTTCACCAACACCAGCATGTCCCTGGACCAGAAGGCCTGGTACCTGGAAGACCGCTGGCAGATCACCGACAACCTGCTGCTGACCCTGGGCATCCGCAACGACGAGTTCACCAACAAGAACAACGTCGGCGAGGTCTACATGGCTTCCAAGGACCAGTGGGCCCCGCGTCTGGGCTTCAGCTGGGACGTGTTCGGTGATGCCTCCACCAAACTGTACGGTAACGCCGGGCGCTACTACCTGGCCATGCCCAACAACGTGGCCATCCGTGGCGCATCGGCCTCGACCTACACCACCGAATACTTCACCTACAGCGGCATTGATGCCAACGGCGCCCCCACCGGCCTGACCCCGGTGCCGGGCGTGGGCGGTGCACCGGCTCCGGGCGCGGTGTCCTCCAACGGTGAGTACGGCACCCCGGTGGATGTGCTGGCCTTCGCTCCGAAGGACCTGAAGAACATGTACCAGGACGAGTACATCATCGGTTTTGACCGCATGTTGAACCCGAACTGGTCCTTCGGTGCCAAGTTCACCTACCGCGACCTGAAGTCCTCCATCGACGATATCTGCGACCCATACATCTTCATGGAGCACAACCAGCTGGTTGACATCAACTATGTCAACGGCAAATACATCGCCCAGGACAATTCCGGGAAGAACGTGGAAGTGGCCTACTGCTACATGTTCAACCCCGGTGGCACCAACACCTTCTCGCTGGCCAACACCGACGCCGACGGAAACCCGGTGGGTGGACGTACCGAGTACACCATGTCGGCCGCAGACTGGGGCTTCAACCATGGCCTCAAGCGTACCTACAAGGCCGTGGACCTGTACCTGGACCACCCGTTTGACGGCACCTGGGAAGGTCGCCTGACCTATACCTACGCCAAGAGCGAAGGCAACAACGAAGGCCAGGTCAAGAGCGAGTTCGGCCAGACCAACATCTCCAAGACCCAGGACTGGGACGCCTGGCAGATCATGGCCTTCGCCAATGGCTACCTGGCCAATGACCGCCGCCACCAGATCAAGCTCTACGGCAGCTATGCCATCACCGATGAGTGGACCGTAGCCGGCAACCTGCGCGTGCAGTCGGGCACCCCGATCAGCTGCCTGGGTTACTACAACCCGGACGGGACCATCGATGAAGGTTCGGCCGCCGGTGACCCGATCGGTTACGGCCCCAGCTACCACACCTGCTTCGGTGAAGTCGCCAAGCCGGGGGACAAGCGCACCCCGTGGACCCGTCAGTTGGACCTGAGCCTGGGCTGGCGTCCGGAAGTGTTCGACGGCAAGCTCAATGTTGCCCTGCAGGTGTTCAACGTGCTCAATGAAGACAAGCCGCTGCAGGTGGACGTGACCTCGGAAACCGATCCCTACAGGGTCTCCAATACCTTCATGCTGCCGATTGCCCGCCAGACGCCACGTTATGCCCGTCTGTCGGTGTCCTACGACTTCTAAGGCACTGCAAAACAGCATCAACGAAACCACAAACGGCCCCGGGAAACCGGGGCCGTCTGCATTTTCAAACCTGTGCTGGTAACCGCTCAGCTGCCGCCAGCGCTGTCGGGGTGGGTGGTGTCATCCAGGTCAAACCACACCGGCACCCGTACCTTGCCAGCCACCGGCTTGCCGTTTTCCATCGCCGGGTTGAACTGCCACTTCCAGGCCGCGGCCACCGTATTGGCATCAAACACGCCGGCGGGGCTGGACTCCACCACCTTCACCGCGGTCGGCTTGCCATCCATGCCAACCTCGATTTCCAGCATCACCTTGCCCGACTGCCCCCGAGCATACGCCTCACCCGGATACACCGGCGCACTCATCGCGCGGACCTGGACGTCGCCCGTTGCCGTGCCGAGCGCATCGACTTCGGCCGTGATCCGGCCGTTGTTCTGCACCGGGGCCGCTACCGGTTGTGGCGGTTGTGCAGCCCAGGCCAGCGTCGATACCAGCAGTACGGCAGCGGTGACACCGACGCCGGCCAGGTGACGTTGCAGCGGCGTTTGTTGCGGACGTTTCAGCATGACAATGCGCTCCTTCAAGGGATGGGTGTCCTGCCAGTGGCAACCCACCGGCAGGGGTGACAGGGCCAGGCTGGTCTTGAGCATGGCGCTGGCATAGCTGCGGCGTGCATCACCACGTTGGGCGATGACGGCTTCATCGCAGGAAAACTCCTGGTCCGCACGCAGGCAACGCTGCGCCAGCGCAAACAGCGGGTTGAACCAGAACAGGCAGCGCCACAGGGCCACGGCAGCATTGATCCAGGCATCGCCACGACGCAGGTGGATACGCTCGTGCAGCACGATCAGGGCCTGTTCCTCGACGCTGTAGTGGGCATGGAAACCCGCCGGCAGCACGATGCGCGGCCGCAGCACCCCGACCAGCGCCGGCAAGCCGGGAACATCGGTGCCCTGCCAGCAGCCATTGCCCAGTGCCCGCAACGGGCCCAGCGCACGCACAAAACGCCGCTGCTGCCAGCACAGCCAGAGCGCACAGCAGAGCGCGCCGATGAGCCACAGGTCGATCAGGACATCGACCCGGGCCAGCCCGCTGAATGGCAAGACCGGCACCGCCAGCAGCGGCCCGATGTGACCGGACGCCACCGCCTCGGCCACCACCACCGTACGCGGCGACGGCAACAACACCGCCAGGGCCGCCAGCGGCACCATCGCCCACAGGCCATAAGCGGCACCGGCGCTCAGATGACGGCGCGCCGGGGGTGCGCAGCAACAGCACCAGCGCACAGGCGGTGCAGCAACGTCTGCAACAATTCAGTGCTGGTCATCGTCCAGCTCCTCGAGCAACTGGCGCAGCTGCGCCACATCATCGGCACTGAGCTTGCGGTGCTGGCTGAAGTGGGCCACCAGCGGCGCAACCTTGCCATCGAACAGGCGGTCCAGCAGGCTGCGGCTTTCCTCCAGCACCCAGGCATCACGCGCGATCAGCGGGCTGTAGAAAAAGCGCCGCCCATCCTTGCTGGCGCTGACCGCGCCCTTGGTGAGCAGGCGATTGAGCAGGGTCTTGATCGTGCCTTCGGCCCAGCCGGCATCGGACAGCGCGGCAATCACTTCCTCAGCACTGCGCGGGGCCGCTTCCCACAGCACCTGCATCACCCGGGATTCGGCTTCGGAGATCTGGATCATCGTTTACGCTCGTAATCGGAACGTTTCGATTACACGCGTAAACAAAGCCCTCGGTCAAGCCGGACCGTGCCATCTGCCGACGAACGGTCGCCGACAGCCCATAAAAAACGCCGGGCGGGCCCGGCGTTTTCGTCCAATGTTGGCGCGGCGCGATCAGCCCTTGAGCTGGCCACGCGCGGCGTCGACCACCGCCTCGACGGTGATGCCGAAGTGCTTGTACAGCTGGTCGGCCGGGGCCGAGGCACCGAAGGTGTCGATACCCACCACCGCACCATCCAGGCCAACATAGGCGCGCCAGAAACCGGTGACACCGGCCTCCACCGCCACGCGGGCGCGCACGGCATTGGGCAGCACCGACTCACGGTACGCCGCGTCCTGGCGCTCGAACACCGTGGTGGACGGGATCGAGACCACGCGGGCCGCAATACCCTGGGCATCCAGCTCGGCCTTGGCCTTGATGGCCAGTTCCACTTCCGAACCGGTGCCGATCAGGATCACGTCCGGGGTGCCTTCGCAGTCGGCCAGCACGTAACCGCCACGTGCGATCTGCGCGATCTGCTCGGCACTGCGCAGGTTGTGGGCCAGGTTCTGGCGGCTGAATACCAGGCAGGACGGGCCGTCCTTGCGCACGATCGCCTGCTTCCAGGCCACCGCCGACTCGACCGCGTCGCACGGGCGCCAGACATCGTTGTTGGGGATGTAGCGCAAGGAGGCCAGGTGCTCCACCGGCTGGTGGGTCGGGCCGTCCTCACCCAGGCCGATCGAATCGTGGGTGTAGACGTGGATGACATGGGCCGGGATCAACGCGCTCATGCGCAGCGCGTTGCGGGCGTAGTCGGAGAACACCATGAAGGTGGCATCGAAGGGCAGGAAGCCGCCGTGCAGGGCCAGGCCATTGGCGATGGCGCTCATGCCGAACTCGCGCACGCCGTAATAGACGTAGTTGGCGTTGGCGTCGTCGCTGGCCACCGAGGTGGCGCCCTTCCACAGGGTCAGGTTGGAGTGCGCCAGGTCGGCCGAACCACCGACGATTTCCGGCAGCAGCGGCGCGAAGGCGGCAATCGCGTTCTGCGAGGCCTTGCGCGAGGCAATGGATGCGCCTTCGGCGGCGACCTGGGCGATGTAGGCATCGGCCTTCTCCAGGAAGTCGGCCGGCAACTCGGCATGCGAGCGGCGGGTCAGCTCGGCCGCCAGTTCCGGGTAGTGGGCGGCGTACTTGTCAAACAGCTGCTCCCACTGCGCTTGGCGGAAAGTGCCGGTGCCGTTGGCACGCCAGCCGGCATAGATTTCTTCGGGAATCTCGAACGGGCCATGCTCCCAGCCCAGCGCGGCGCGGGTGGCGGCCAGCTCGTCGGCGCCCAGCGGCGCACCGTGCGAGGACTCGGAGCCGGCCTTGGCCGGGGAGCCGAAACCGATGGTGGTGCGGCAGCAGATCAGGGTCGGCTTGTCGTCCTGCGCCAGCGCGGCCTCGATCCCGGCCTTGATGCTGTCGGCGTCATGGCCATCGACGCCACGCACCACGTTCCAGCCATAGGCCTCAAAGCGCGCGGCGGTGTCATCGGTGAACCAGCCAGCGGTGTTGCCGTCGATGGAGATGCGGTTGTCGTCCCAGAAGCAGACCAGCTTGCCCAGGCCCCAGGTGCCGGCCAGCGAGGCGGCCTCGTGCGAGATGCCTTCCATCAGGCAGCCATCGCCCAGGAACACCCAGGTGCGGTGGTTGACGACATCAAATTCGGGGCGGTTGAAGCGCTGGGCCAGCAATTTTTCGGCCAGCGCCAGGCCCACCGCATTGGCAAAACCCTGGCCCAGCGGACCAGTGGTGGTTTCCACGCCCGGGGTCTCGTGCCGCTCCGGGTGGCCGGCGGTCTTGCTGCCGAGCTGGCGGAACGCCTTGAGCTGCTCGATCGGCAGGTCATAGCCGCTCAGGTGCAGCAGTGCGTACTGCAGCATCGAACCGTGGCCGTTGGAAAGCACGAAACGGTCGCGGTTGAACCAGCCCGGGTTGCTCGGGTTGTGGCTCAGGTAATCGTTCCAGAGCACTTCGGCGATGTCAGCCATGCCCATCGGCATGCCGGGGTGACCGGACTTGGCTTTTTCAACCGCATCGGCGGCAAGGAAACGGATGGCGTTGGCCAACTGGCGGCGGGTGGGCTGCGTCATGGTGTTCTTCAGGGACAGTGACGACCGCGAAGCTGCGGGCGGCCCATTGTCCCATACCTGCCCGCTTGCCGGCCGCTGACCTGTGGCACAGGTGCAGCCACTGCAGACCTGCTCAGCCCTGCACGTTCGGCCCGGTGGTTGCCACTGCAGGTGCGGCGGCATCGGGCTCGTTGCGCGCCACCAGCGTGGTCAGCACCAGGTCACCGGTGACATTGAGCGCGGTGCGGCACATGTCCAGGAAGTGGTGCACGCCGAGGATCAGGCCGATGCCCAGCGGGTTGACCCCGACCATGCCGCAGATCAGCGCCACCACCGGCAACGCCCCGGCCGGCACCCCGGCGGTGCCGATCCCGCCCAGGATGCATACCACCATCACCAGCACCTGCTGGCCCAGGCTCAGCTCCACCCCGAAGAACTGCGCCAGGAACAGCACGGTGACCCCTTCGTACAGCGAGGTGCCGTTCTGGTTGGCGGTGGCACCGACGGTGAGCACGAAGCGCGAAATCCGCGGCGGCAGGCCCATCCGGTCGGCCACCCGCAGTGCGGTGGGCAAGGTGGCATTGGACGAGGCGGTGGAGAAGGCCATCAGCGTGGCCTCCTGGCTGGCACGGAAGAAGGCCAGCGGCGAACGCCCGGCAAACGCCAGCGCCAGGCTGTAGCTGATGAGCATGTGCACCGCCAGGGCGGCGATCACCACCAGCACATAGGCGCCCAGGCGCACGATCACCTCGCCGCCGAACACCACCACCAGGTTGAACATCAGGCAGGCCACCGCGTACGGGGCCAGGCCGATGACCTTGCCGATCAGGGTCATCGACACCTCGAACACGCCTTCGATCACCCGTTTCAGCGGCGCCACCTTCTGCGCCGGCGACAGCACCATGCCCACGCCGAACATCAGCGCAAAGAACATCAGCGACAGGATGGCGCCATTGCTGCTGGCCGCGGCCAGCACGTTGGACGGCACGATGGACAGGAACATCTCCAGCCCGGTGGGCTGGTTTTCCAGGCTGGCCACGATCTGCGAGCTGCGCTGCGCATTTTCGGCCAGCATCGCCTGGGCCATCGTCGGGTCAACCCCGGTACCGGGCTGGAACAGGTTGACCATGAGCAGGCCGATGACCACCGCCGTGCCCGACAGCAGCACGGTATAGCCCAGGGTCTTCCAGCCGATGCGTCCGAGCGCACTGACATCGCCCATCTCGGCCACGCCGACCACCAGCGCCGAGAACATCAGCGGCACGATCAGCATGAAGATCAGGTTCAAGAAGATGGTCGACACCGGCGTGGTCAGCCAGCGGGTGACCTGGTCCACCCAGGCCGCATCGGCAGCAAAGGCATGGGCAAGCAGTCCCAACAACAGACCCAGCGCAAAACCAATGCCCATCTTCCAGTGCAGCGGCATGCCGGCTGCCTTGTCCTGCGCCTTGCCCATCACAAGCCTTCCCCCGAAGTTCGAGCGCACAGCCTAGCAGGATGAGGGCAGCCTGCTGCAGGCCCGGGCTGACAGGTACGGCGTCTGCTGCTGGCCGGCAGCGGCTACGCTGAAGGCGGTCGCGGCCCGGGATACAGCGCTGGCAACGGGTCGTGGGCGGCAAGCGGTGCCGGCCTGGCCTGCCAGACCGGTCCCTGACGGAAATGCCGGCGCAGATTGGCCCGGGCGCCGACCCGGTCACCACCAGCAGCGGCCCACCATGCCTGTTCGGCCTCCAGCAACGCCTGCCGTTGTTGCGGCTGCGCCAGCGCCGCCAGCAGCGCTTGCCGGCCCGCCACGCCGGCCATCGCGGCCAGGGTATCGATGATCTCCTGCAGCCCGCCATGTTCGAGCTGGGCCTGCAGCGCAGCCAGCGAAGGCACGGCCACCGCCGCTGCCGGATCAGCCACCGGCAGACGCTGACGCCGATACCACCACCACAACAGCAGCAGCCCCGACAGCAGGGCCGCTGCTGCCAGCAGCCACCACCACGTCTGCCGGGCAACCGCGGGCGCGGGCACCGCACTGGCGGGGAAATCGACCGCGGCGGACGGCGGCATCGACGCCTTGTCGCTGGCCGGCGCCGCTGCCGCGGCGCTGGCGGCAACCACCTGCAGCTGGATTGCCGGCTGCACGCTGCGCCGCCGCTGGCCGTCCGGCACCTGCCACCACGCCAGTTCCACGGCCGGCAGCTGCAGCGTTCCGGGTTGTTCGGCCACCAGCACCATGCGCCGGCGCAGCAACAGTTGCGGCCGCTCCGCCGGGAAGGACTCTTCCACCTCGGTGGCCTGCGGATACAGGCGGTAGCCCGGCCCGGCCGCCGGCAACGGCAGGTTGTCCAGCTGTGCCCGCGAGGCACCATCAAGCCGTGCCTCCAGCACCAGCTCGACACCTCGGCCGGCCTCCACCGTGCTGGGTACCTGCTGCCATTCCAGCTGCAGGTCATGCACCGGCAGCCAGGGCTCCGGCACATCGGCCGGACGCGCCTGCACCTGCAACTGCAACGGAGGGTCCTGCTCGGCGGCGAGCAGCTGCCCGCGCCCGGCGCCCACCGCACGGCCACGGAAGCGTGCCGGCGGCAGCTGCAGCGGGCCACTGCGTTCGGTCAACAGCAGATAGCGCCGTTCGACCACGTTGTAGTGCACGCCCTCCACCAGCGCCTGGTCCACCCGGTCCTGCCCCACCTGCTGCAGCCCGGCATGGGCGGGCGCCGGCTGGATCAGCTCGCCACCGGCCAGCTGGGTGGCGTAATACAGCGCCACCACCACGCCAACGCTCTGGTGTGCCCACGGCTGGGGGCCATCAACCCGGGTACGGATGAAACTCAGCGGCGGCGCCGTGCCCGCCGGTTGCCCGGCCTGGCCATGGCCAGGGTTGTCGCGCACCTCCAGCCACAACGGCGCGGTCTGCTGGCTGCCCACCCGCAATGCCGGAACCTGCAAGGTACCCGCGCGGCGCGGCTGGATGCCGAGCACATACTCGACCCGGGTAATGAAGCGGCCATCGCGCAGTTCACTGTAGCGGCGCAGGTTCGGCGCATAGATCAGGAAATCCCGTTCCAGCGGTGCATAGTCCGGGGTCTGGTCGGCGCGATCACTGCGGATGGTCAGCGTTGCCACCTCGCCCAGCTGCAGCTGCTGGCGGTCCAGCTCTGCCTGCAGCAGCGACTGTGCCGATGCCGCCGGCCATCCGCACAGGCACAGCAACAGCCACAACAGCCGGCCCGCCGACCTCAGCGCTGCCATTGCCGGCGCTCCTTTTCCAGCTGCAGCCGGCGTCGCAATAGCGCCCCCGGTTCATCAGGGACCCGGCGCAGCCACAGCTGCTGGGCCTGCTCCTGCTCCTGGGCGGGGCGAGCCTGGGCAGCATCCGGTGTCGCCTGTGCTGGCTGTTGCCCCTGGCGTGCAGCTGCCAGGGCCTGCTCCAGCGCCTGGCGCTGGGCCTGGTTGGCCTGCTGCTGGGCCGCCTCATCCATTTGCCCGTACTGCTGGCCCTGCTGGCCCTGCTGGCCCTGCTGGCCCTGCTGGCCCTGCTGGCCCTGCTGGCCCTGCTGGCCCTGTTGGCCCTGTTGGCCCTGTTGGCCCTGCTGACCTTGCTGACCTTG
>NZ_LDJH01000019.1 GCF_001431525.1 Stenotrophomonas koreensis | reverse complement strand
TGAGCCGTGGTGTCGTGCTCGAAGTGCTCCAGGGTCGCAATGCCGCTGCCTTGGGCTTGTTCCAGCCAGTGGATCCAAGCCTTCCTGGCCCAGGATGGGTGGCGGTAGAACCACAGCCGCTTGAGCTCATCGCGCATCAGGTAGGCGGTCAGTAGCGGTTGGTTGGCTTGTAGCAGCTCATCCAGTTGCACCGTCTGGCGTGGATCCAGGTTGCTCCGGTTGCGCAGCAGCAGCCAGCGGCTGGACTTGATCACCCGGCGCGCGGGCTTGTCCTGGCGCAGTTGATTGGCCTGATCCACACGCACCCGGTCGATCACTTCGCGGCCGTACTTGGCCACGACATGGAACAGGTCGTAGACGACTTCGGCATTGGGACAGTGGGCCTTGATCTCCAGCTCATAGGCGGTTGTCATGTCGATCGCCACCGCCCGGATCTGCCCGGCAACGCCGGCAGGCAGCTGCTCGAAGAAGGTCCGCGCAGTCTCGCGTGAGCGGCCATTACCGACCCACAGCACCTGGCGGCTGATCGGGTCGACCACCACCGTGGCATAACGATGTCCCTTGTGCAGGGCGAACTCATCCATGGCCAGGTAGTGGATCCGGCTCCAGTCCGGCGCGACCACGCTCTGCCGCAGCCAGGCCTTGTCCAGCGCCTTGACCGTATGCCAGCCGAGCCCGAAGAAGCGCGCGGTGGCCAGGATGTTGCTGGAAGCCAGCAACTGGTTGACCGCCTCGGCCAGGCGGTTTGTTACCCGTTGATAGCGCCCCAGCCAGCTCAGCTTTTCCAGGCGCGGCCCCCCGCACTGCTCGCACCATACCCGTCGGCGCGGCACCACCAGGGTTACCTGCAACGCCATCAACGGCAGCTCCCGGACACGACGCAGACTGGTTTCATGCACCTGCCGGCAGCGGCTGCCGCATTGCTCGCAATGCATTCTGCGGGCCGTGGGCACAAGGTGGATGGTGACTGTCCGGCTGCCGTCGCTGGGCCAGACGATGCGCTGTACCCGGTAGCCTTCCCAGCCGCCCAGCGCGGCAATCATCTTCCGATCCAGCATGACCTCACCCTTGAGCACTGAAATCAGGCCTCAAGGGTAAGCGCAACCGGGAAAAGCTCCACGCTGATCTGCGATGAACCTTTTGTTTGTGGGTGCTGCAGGCCGGCTGCGCTCGGCAGCGGCAAGAAGTCAACCGCCGTCAGTGCTGGCGATCAGTTGCCGCAGCTGTTTCAGGCTGGCGCGGGGCAGGGCGGCATGGCCCAGCGGCTGCCGCGGTGGATGCTGTAATGCGCTGGAAGGCAGTACCCAGAGCTCGAAGGCGGTGTCATCGACCACCAGTTTCCAGCAGGCAAGCGTGTGCTGACCATCGGCCAGCTGCAGGCGGGCGCTGCCCAGTCGCGCCGGCAGTTGTTGCTCATGCACGAATACGGCGACCTCTTCGGGGCTGTCGGCATGCAGGTGCAGCACTACCGGGTCCTGGTGCTGGGCGCTGCCATCCAGTACCGCGCCGCACAGCCGCGGTGAGAACTGCTGCAGGGCAGCCATCGCCTCGGCGGCGGCCAGGCGCTTGCGCTGCAGGTTGTCGCCACGGTCGTCGGCACCGAACAGTTCCAGCTGGGTCGCCAGGGCCTGTTCGATTTCCCTGGCCGAAGGCAGCCCGGCATTGCCTTCACGCAGGTCCAGGCCGAGCTGCCTTGCCGCCTTGTGCCGGGCACTGGCCATATCCAGCCCGCCCTGGCGGATATGGCGTGCAGCCAGTTCGGCGGCCTGCTGGCGTTGGCGATGCTTGGCGGACATGGCGGTTCAATCCGCTGGCCGGTGGCTGCCGGCGCAGCCGGGCTCAGAAAATATCGAAGGCGCTGTCGTCGGGGGCTGCGGTATCGCTGAAGAAATCCTGCTCCTGCAGACGATCGAGATCTTCGACCTTGACCCATTCGGTTGCGCCGTTGACCACGGTTTCCACCATCCCGGACGGTGGCTCGGGCAGGTTCTGGGGCGCGTCGGCCAGGGCAGCGCGCATGTAGTCGATCCAGATCGGCAGTGCCGACTTGCCGCCGTATTCGCGGTAGCCCAGCGAGCGGAAGTCATCGCGGCCGACCCAGACCACGGTCGCCAACGGGCCGCCGAAACCGGCAAACCAGGCATCGCGGTGATCGTTGGTCGAGCCGGTTTTACCGCCCACATCCTCGCGTCCCAGGCTGCGCGCGGCGGCGCCGGTACCGCGTTTGACCACATCGCGCATCATCGAGTGCAGCTGCCAGGCGGTGCGCTCATCGATCGCCCGCGGTGCAGTCTGCGCCGTGGGCTGGACGGCGGCCGGGGCCTGGCTGGCGGTGGCTGCCGGCTGCGGTGCATCGCCAAAGTTGAAGCCATCAACCACCTGGCTGACCGGTGCGCTGCTGGTGCCCGTGCGGCCGCCACAGCCGCGGCAGGCCACCAGCGGGGTGTGCTGGAATACCTGCGCGCCGTTGCGGTCAACCACCCGCTCGATGAACCATGGGTCGATCCGTGAGCCGCCATTGGCGAAGGCCGCAAAGCCACGGGTGACCGACAGTGGCGTCACCGATGCCGTGCCCAGAGACATCGACAGGTTTGGCGGCAGTTCGTCCAGGGTAAAACCGAACTCGCTGATGTAGTTGCGGGCGAACTCGACGCCGATGGTGTCGAGCATGCGCACGCTGACCAGGTTGCGCGACTGCACCAGGGCCTCGCGCAGGCGCATTGGACCGCGGAAGCCACCGCCATCGTTCTGCGGCTGCCAGGTCTTGCCGCGGCGGTCGCGGAACACCACAGGCGCGTCGAGCACGATCGAGCCGGGGTTGAAGCCCTTGTCAAAGGCGGCCGCATACACGAACGGTTTGAAGCTTGAGCCGGGCTGGCGGCGCGCCTGGGTGGCGCGGTTGAACTTGTTGCCGGCAAAGCTGTAGCCGCCGACCAGGGCGCGCAGGGCGCCGGTATCGGCTTCCAGCGAGACCAGGGCCGACTGCCCGCGTGGCACCTGGTCCAGCAGCCATTGCCCGTCCTTGTCGCCGGCGCGCACGCGCACGATGTCGCCGCGCTCAAGCAGGCGCGCCGGGGTGCGGTTGGTCCAGCGGCTGGAGGCGGCATCCAGGGTGATCACCCGCGCATCGGCAAGCACGGCCTCGGCGCGGCCGTCGCTGTGCACCGCGCTGATGACGGCCGGCAGCAGGCTGGCCTGGGCGCTGATGCCGGCCAGCTCGCGTGCGATGGCTGCGGGCTCGGCGCCGGCCGGCAGTGCGACCTTCTTTTCCACCCCATGCCAGCCATGGCGGTGGTCGTACAGGTGCAGGCCATCGCGCACCGCGGTGTTGGCGGCGGTCTGCAGCGGGCCGTCAACCGTGGTGTAGACCTTGTAGCCCTGGTTGAGCACGTCCTCGCCATAGCGGCTGATCATTTCCTGGCGCACCATTTCGGCCACATAAGGTGCCTCGACTTCGACCGGCGGCTCATGCGGGCTGGCGTGCATCGGCACGGCCATGGCCGCGGCAGCCTCGGCCTGGCTGACAAAACCCAGCTCGGCCATCCGTGGCAGCACGTAATGGTCGCGACGTTCGCGGGCGCGCACCGGGTTGGAGATCGGGTTGGCAGCGGAGGGGAACTTGGGAATGGCGGCCAGCGAGGCCATCTCGTCCAGGTCCAGCTGGTCCAGCGACTTGCCGTAGTAATAGTCCGCCGCCGCCGCCACGCCATAGGCGCGGTTGCCGAAGAAGGACTTGTTCAGGTACAGCTCGAAGATTTCATCCTTGCTCAGCTCGGCCTCGATCTTGCGTGCCAGCAGGATCTCGGCAAATTTGCGCGTATAGCTGTATTCGGAGCTCAGGTAGAACTGGCGGGCGACCTGCTGGGTGATGGTCGAACCACCCGGTACGCGCTTGTTGCTGGTGGTGGCCAGCAGCCAGACCGCGCGCGCGATGCCCTTGTAGTCGACCCCGCCGTGTTCGTAGAAGCGGGCATCCTCGGTGGCCAGGAAGGCCTGTTTGAGCCGTTCCGGGACCTCCTCGATGCGCACTGGGCTGCGCCGGGCCTCGCCAAATACCGCCATCAACTGCCCTTGGCGGTCATACACGTACATCGGTTCCTGGAGCTGGATGTCACGCAGGGTCTGGACGTCGGGGAGTTCGGCGGAAACCTTGGTATACAAGGCCGCAAGCGCGATGGCCGCGGCTGCCCCGAGTACCAGGCACAGCACGGCAGACCAGCGCAGGATACGGCGAAAGCTGACCATCACAGGCACATCCGATTTGCGAATTAGCAAGCCGCAGAGTATAGATTAGGGGCGGCCTTGACGGGGTTTGGGCCGTGAACAACTTGGGGCTTTCCCGGTGGGTGGGCGTGATCGCTCACACAACTTGGACTGAAGGTTGTTGCCAAATGCAAAAACTTCGTTATTAATGCGCAGGCGCAAGTGTTGCGTCCAAGTGCCCGTCGGCAGGGGAGAATCCGTGGGGCTTATCCCGAAAAGTCAGTCGCCGTTGCTCGGCGTCGACATCAGTTCTACTGCGGTCAAGCTGTTGCAGCTGAGCCGCAATGGAAATCGTTTTCGTGTGGATCACTATGCCGTTGAGCCGTTGCCGCCCAACGCCGTGGTGGAAAAGAACATCGTTGAAGTCGAGGCTGTCGGCGAAGCCATCCGTCGCGCACTGGCCCGCTCTGGTTCAAAGGCCAAGCACGCCGCTGCGGCAGTGGCCGGTTCGGCGGTGATCACCAAGATCATCCCGATGCCGGCTGATCTGGATGAGCACGAGATGGAAGCCCAGGTCGAACTGGAAGCGGTCAATTACATTCCGTACCCGATCGACGAAGTGAGCCTGGACTTCGAGGTCCTCGGCCCGATGCCCAACAGCCCGGACATGGTCCAGGTGCTGCTGGCGGCCTCGCGCTCGGAGAACGTCGAGCTGCGCTCCAGTGCGCTGGAACTGGCTGGCCTGACCGCCAAGGTGATGGACGTGGAGGCCTTTGCGGTCGAAAACGCTTTCGCGCTGGTGGCCAGTGAACTGCCGGTCACTCCCGATGGGGTGGTGGCGCTGGTCGACATCGGTGCCACGATGACCACGCTCAGCGTCCTGCGTGGCGGGCGCAGCATCTACTCGCGCGAGCAGGTTTTTGGTGGCAAGCAGCTGACCGACGAGGTGATGCGCCGCTATGGCCTGTCCTACGAGGAGGCAGGCCTGGCCAAGCGCCAGGGCGGGCTGCCGGAAACCTACGAGGTCGAGGTGCTGGAGCCCTTCAAGGAAGCCACCGTCCAGCAGATCAGCCGCCTGTTGCAGTTCTTCTATGCGGGCAGCGAGTTCAACCGGGTCGACCACATCGTGCTGGCCGGCGGTTGTGCGGTGTTGCCGGGCCTGACGGCGATGGTCGAAGAGCAGCTGGGCGTGCCCACCATCGTGGCCAACCCGCTGGCGCAGATGACCCTGGGGCCGAAGGTGCAGGCTCATGCGCTGAACCAGGATGCCCCGGCCCTGATGATCGCCACCGGCCTGGCACTGAGGAGCTTTGACTGATGGCACGGATCAACCTGCTTCCCTGGCGTGCCGAGCGGCGCAAGCAACGCCAGCGTGATTTCTACGGCATGCTCGGTGCCGCTGCCGTGGGTGGTGTGCTGCTCACCGGCCTGATCTGGTTCTACTACAGCAACCAGATCACCGGCCAGCATGCGCGCAACGACTTCCTGACCCAGAAGATTGCCGAGGTCAAGAAGCAGAACGAAGAGATCGACCGGCTCGATACCCAGCGCGACCGTTTGCTCGCACGCAAGGCCGTGATCGAGGAACTGCAGGCCAAGCGCTCGCAGATGGTGCACCTGTTCGATTCGCTGGTACGGACCATCCCTGACGGGGTGGTGCTGACCGGCATCAAGCAGGAGGGCGATGTGCTGACCCTGTCCGGGCGTACCCAGTCCAATGCCCGGGTCAGTACCTACATGCGCAACCTGGAGGGCTCCGGCTGGATGAAGAGCCCGGAATTGACCATCATCGAAGCCAAGGCGCAGGAAAGCGCGCAAGGCAGCGCAGTGGTCGATGTCAAGGCGTTGCCCTACATGTTCGAGCTGAAGGTCAACCTGCCCAACCCGAGCAGCGAGGAAATCGACGCGCAGCGCCTGGAAGAGGCCGGCATGGTGGAAGAGACTGCCGCCGCCGCTGCCCAGACGGTCAACGATGCCAGCGATGCCGCCGCCGAACCGGCAGCGGTGCCGCCGGCCCCGGACAAGGCCGCCCCGGCCGCTGATGCCGCCCAGCCTGCCGCTGCGCCTGCCACCACGGGAGCGGACTCGTGAGCCAGAAAAAATTCAACATCAACGAGCTGGATTTCAACAACATCGGCAACTGGCCACAGAACGCCAAGGTGGTGTTCTGTGTGGTGCTGGCGCTGTTCATCGTGATCATGGGCTACCTGCTGGTGTTCCGTGGCCAGCAGGAAGAGCTGGCTGGCCTGGAGCGCAAGGAAGTCGAGCTGCGTGCCGACTTCGAGAAGGAGCAGGGCCGCGCGGTCAACCTGGAACCGTTGAAGCAGCAGCTGGCCCAGATGGAGCAGGTGCTGCAGCAGATGCTGCGCCAGCTGCCGAGCAAGACCGAGATGCCGGACCTGATCATCGACGTGTCGCAGACCGCGCTGTCCAGCGGCCTGAACAACGAGTTGTTCCAGCCGGGCGTGGAAGTGCCGCGTGAGTTCTACGCTGAAAAGCCGATCAAGCTGCGCATGGTTGGCAGCTACCACCAGTTCGGTGCCTTCGTCAGTGGCGTTGCCTCGCTGCCGCGTGTGGTCATCCTGACCATGCACGACATCAATCTCAAGCCGCACGAACGCGGTGGTGTGATCAGCCGTAATGGCGCCCTGGTACTGGATGGCACGGTGAAGACCTACCGTTATCTGGACGAGCAAGAAATGGATGACCAGCAGGCGGCCGATGCGGCCAAGGGGGCCAAGTGAGTATGCTCAAGGCCGCCATGGCCGGTATTGCTGCGGTCTGTCTGCTCAGCGGTTGCGGCCGCAGCATCAGCAGCACACCGGGTGATGCCCCGAATCTGAACAGCTGGGTCGAGGAAGTGCGTGCACGTCCTGCTCCGCCGCTGGATCCGCTGCCGGTGATGCAGCAGTTCGAATCCTTTGAATATTCGGCGCAGAACCTGCGTGATCCGTTCTCTGACCGCTGGATCAGCGAGTCGGGCAATGGCGGCCTGCGTCCGGATCCGAATCGTCGCAAGGAACCGATGGAATCCTTCCCGCTCGATGGCCTGAACATGGTCGGCAGCATCGGCAGTGGCGCAGGTCTGGTTGCGCTGGTGCTGGGGCCGGACAAGGTCACCTACCGGGTGCGTGCGGGCATGTACATGGGACAGAGCGATGGCCGTGTGACCTCCGTGCATGAGGATCGCATCGAGCTGGTCGAGCTGGTGCCCGATGGTGCGGGCGGCTGGCTTGAACGCCCGGCTTCCATCGCTCTTGATGATCAATGAATTCAGTAGGGGATAGCACGATGACTTTTATCAAAGCCCAGAGCCTGCGTCCCTTCCGGCGCTCGCCCTTGTTGCGCGCCGGTGCGTTGGGGATCGCATTGGCCGCCGCACACGGTGCAGCTTTCGCTGCGACCGAAGCAGTGGCGGGTGTCCAGCTGCAGGCACCGGCTTCGCTGGCGGTGACCAAGGTGGACTTCAACCGTGGCGAGGACGGCAGTGGCCGTCTGGTGCTGCAGTTCGACCGCGACGGTGCTGTTGCGGACCTGCGCAGCAGCAACGGCCAGGTGGTCGTGGACATCGGCAATGCGCAGCTGCCGCCGGAACTGCAGCGTGGCCTGAACGTGGAAGACTTCGCCACTCCGGTGCAGCGCATCGAGGCGCGTCCTTCCGGCAACGGCACCCAGCTGGTGCTGGCCACACGCGGCGATGTCGATTCGCTGGCCTGGCAGACCGGCAGCCAGTATGTGGTGGAGATCGCACCGCGTGCCGGTGAGGTGGCCACCGGTTCGGTGACCGCCGCAACCGTTGCCCAGGCCGCCGCCACGGTGGCCGCCCGCGGCTACAGCGGCCGCCCGGTGACCTTCAACTTCCAGGACGTGCCGGTGCGCACCGTGCTGCAGTTGATTGCCGAGGAATCCAACCTCAACGTGGTGGCTTCGGACACCGTCCAGGGCAATGTCACCCTGCGCCTGGTCAATGTGCCGTGGGACCAGGCCATGGACATCGTGCTGCGTGCCAAGGGCCTGGACAAGCGCCGCGAAGGCGGGGTGATCTGGGTGGCACCGCAGCCTGAACTGGCCAAGTTCGAGCAGGACAAGGAAGATGCCCGCATCGCGCTGGAAAACCGCGAGGGCCTGGTCACCGACTATGTGCAGATCAACTACCACAACGCCGGCCAGATCTTCAAGGCGCTGACCGAGGCCAAGGGCATTGGTGGCGGCAGTGGCGGCGAAGGCAGCAGCCAGACCGACAACGGCTTCCTGTCGCCGCGTGGCCGTCTGGTCGCCGATGACCGCACCAACACGCTGATGATCAGCGACATCCCGAAGAAGATCGCGGCGATGCGCGAGCTGATCGACGTGATCGACCGTCCGGTCGACCAGGTGCTGATCGAGGGCCGTATCGTCATCGCCAACGACACCTTCGCTCGCGATCTCGGTGCACGTTTCGGCATCCAGGGCCGCCGCCAGGGCGACCGTACCCAGGCAATCGGTGGCAGTCTGGAAAATACCAATGGCACCATCGCCAACGGGATCGGTTCCAACAACGGGCTGAACTTCAACCTGCCCTCGGCGGCGACCTCGGCCGCTGGCCTGGCCTACACCCTGCTGGGTGCCAACTTCAGCCTGGACATGGAGCTGACTGCCATGCAGGAAGAGGGCCGTGGCGAGGTGATCTCCAACCCGCGCATCGTCACTGCCAACCAGCGTGAGGGCGTGATCAAGCAGGGTCGGGAAATCGGTTATGTCACCATTACCGGTGGCGGCGCCGGTGGCGGCCAGGCCACGCCGAACGTGCAGTTCAAGGAAGTGCTGCTGGAGCTGAAGGTCACCCCGACCATCACCAGCGACAACCGCGTGTTCCTGAACATGAACGTCAAGAAGGACGAGGTTGACCAGCTGATCAACCTGCCCAACTACGGCACCGTGCCTTCGATCAACCGTCGCGAGATCAATACCGCGGTGCTGGTCGAGGATGGCCAGACCGTGGTGGTGGGTGGCGTGTATGAGTTCTCCGACCGTTCCAGCGTCGCCAAGGTGCCGTTCCTGGGTGATGTGCCGTTCCTGGGCAACCTGTTCAAGCAGCGTGGCCGCAGCAAGGACAAGGCCGAGCTGCTGATCTTCGTGACCCCGAAGATCCTGCGCGTAAGCAAGTAAGTCTGGCCTGGGTACAGGCGGTAACGGACAAGGGCCGCCATGAGCGGCCCTTGTCCATTGTGGGCGCAGGCGCATGATGCCGCCGGCGCTTTGATGCAAACTGACGGGCATGGAACCAAACTTTCCCCCTGCAACAACGCCGCCGGCCGGCACCACCTCTACCACCCAGCAGCGTTTTGTCGTGCTGTCGCAGTGCCTGCAGCAGCGTGTGATTGGCCAGAAGGCGCTGGTTGAACGCCTGTTGATTGCGCTGCTCGCCGATGGCCATCTGCTGGTGGAAGGGGCACCCGGCCTGGCCAAGACCACCGCCATCCGGGTGCTGGCCCTGCACCTGCAGGCCGGCTTCGCCCGCATCCAGTTCACTCCGGACCTGCTGCCGGCCGACCTGACCGGCAGCGAGATCTGGCGCCCGGACCAGGGACGCTTCGAGTTCGTCCCCGGCCCGCTGTTCCACCCGGTGGTGCTGGCCGATGAAATCAACCGTGCGCCGGCCAAGGTGCAATCGGCCCTGCTCGAGGCGATGGCCGAGCGTCAGGTCAGTGTCGGCGGACGCAGCTGGCCGTTGCCGGCCCCGTTCCTGGTCATGGCCACGCAGAATCCGATCGAGCAGGAAGGCACCTATGCCCTGCCCGAGGCGCAGCTGGACCGCTTCCTGATGCAGGTGCGCATCGGCTACCCCGATGCCGATGCCGAGCTGCGGATCCTGCAACAGGCACGTGCCGGCGATGGTGCGGCCCTGCAGGTCAATGCCGCGGCCTGTATTGACCTGGACGTGCTGCAGCAGGCGCGCGAGGAAGTGGCCAGCCTGCACCTGGCCCCTGCGCTGGAGCGCTATATCGTCGAGCTGGTGCTGGCCACGCGTGACCCCGGACGCTACGCCCCGGAACTGGCCGGACAGATTGCCTGGGGCGCGAGCCCGCGCGGCACCATCGCGCTGGAACGCTGTGCCCGGGCGCGTGCGTGGCTGGCCGGCCGCGATTACCTGATCCCCGAGGATGTACGCGCGCTTGCGCCGGATGTCCTCGGCCACCGCGTGCTGCCCAGCTACCCGGCGCAGGCGGCCGGCGTTGATGGTCCGGCCCTGGTCGATGCGCTGCTGGCCCGGGTGCCGTTGCCGTGAGCCGGCTGCCGCATGCGCTGGCCAGTGGCGATGGGCTGCAGCCGCAGCTGGCCGAGCTGGTCGCGCTGGCCGCCGATGTGCGCCAGCGGGCGCGGCGACAGCCACGCGCTGCGACCCGCCCGGGCCAACGCGCCAGCCGTCCGCTCGGGCGTGGCATGGACTACGCCGATTCACGTCCTTACGTGGCCGGTGACGAGGCAAGGCATGTCGACTGGCGGGTCACTGCGCGCTCGGGGCAGCTGTATTCCAAGCGCTTCGAGGCCGAACGCGACCGTGTCTGCCTGCTGCTGGTCGATCCGCAGCCGGTGCAGTTCTTCGGTACCCGGCAACGCTTGAAATCGGTGCAGTCGGCGCGTGTGGGCGCCGCGGCGGCCTGGTGGGCGCAGCAACAAGGCGACCGCCTGGCCCTGCTCGATACCACCAGTGCTGTGCCGTTGCAGGCCGGGCGTGGCCAACCGGCGGTGATGCGGGTGCTGCAGGCCCTGGTGCAGTTGTATGCGCAAGCGCCGCAGACCCCGGCGGGCACGCTGGTGAAACAGCTGGAGCAGGCCGCGCGCCTGTGCCGTGCCGGCAACCTGGTGGTGATCACCGATGTGAGCCGCGCCGCGCAGGTACCGGCGACGGTATGGCAGGCCTGCAGCCGCCATCTGCAGCTGCATCTGCTGCTGGTGTTCGATGCGCTGGAGCTGGAGCCGCCAGCCACGGCCTTGCATCTGTCCGGGCTGGACGGGCAGCAGTGGGTCGATTTTTCGCAGCCGCGCATCCGCCAGCAGTGGGTCGAGCAATTCCTGCTGCCGCTGCGCCGGCTGCAGGCCATGCCGGTGGCCGGCATGCACGTGCACCGGCTGATGAGCGATGACGCTGCCGATGGCTGGCTGCCGTCGGCGCTGGCCCGGGTGGCCTGATGCCCGGGGTGTCCGCACTGGTGCTGCGCGATGTGCAGCTGGGCCCTGCACCTTCCTGGTGGCCGCCGGCACCGGGCTGGTGGCTGCTGGCCCTGGCGCTGCTGGTACTGCTTGCCGGTCTGGCGCTGTGGCAGCTGCTGGTGTGGCGCCGTCGCAGGCAATGGCAACAACATTTCGATGCCGCCCTCGCGCAGGCAGGCTGCCCGTTGCAGCGGGTGCGGCGGGCCAGTGAACTGCTGCGCCGCGCGGCCCTGGCGCAGCAGCCGGCTGCGGCCAGCCTGGCGGGCGAGGCCTGGCAGCGCTGGTTGGCCCAGGGCGTGCGCAAGGTCGATGCCCGGGCGTTGCAGCTGCTGGCCGAAGGCGGCTATCGGCGGCAACTGGACCAGCAGCAGGCCGATCTGGCCTGTGCATTGGCCAGGCAGCGCTTCATCGCCGTGATGGTGGGCCGGTGAGCGCCTGGTTGCCCGGCCAGTGGCTGTCGTGGTGGCCGGATGCGTTGGCCTGGCCCTGGGCACTGGCGTTGTGCCTGCTGCCGCCCTTGCTGTTGCTGTTGCCGCCGCGCCGAAGGGCAGCAGCAGCGCTGCGGGTGCCATGGCCGCTGGCGCGGACGGCATCGTCAACGCGTGGAGGCTGGGTCTGGCGCAGTGTGTTGTGGTTGGCATGGGCGCTGCTGTGTGTGGCGCTGGCACGCCCGCAGCAGTATGGGCCGCCGCAACAGCCGCCGGTCCAGACCCGGCAGCTGATGCTGGCACTGGACCTTTCCGGCAGCATGAGCGAGGTGGACATGCGCCTGGGCGGGCGACCGGCCGCGCGCATCGTGGTCGCCCGTGCGGTGCTGGACGATTTTCTGGCCCGGCGCCGCGGTGATCAGGTTGGCCTGGTGGTGTTCGGCCAACAGGCCCATGTGATGGCGCCGGTGACGCGGGATCTGGACAGCGTGCGCGCGCAGCTGGCCGATGCGGTGGTCGGCCTGGCCGGGCAGGAGACCGCCATTGGTGATGCGGTGGCGCTGGCAGTCAAGCGCCTGCGCAACCAGCAGCAGGGGCAGCGGGTACTGGTCCTGCTCACCGACGGGGTCAACACCGCCGGGGTGATCGACCCGCGCAAGGCCGCTGAACTGGCCGCCCATGACCGGGTGCGGATTTACACCATTGCCTTTGGCGGGGAGGGCGGCCGGCGCCTGTTCGGGCTGTCGCTGCCGTCGGCCCGCAACAGCCTGGATGAGGAGAGTCTGCGCCAGATGGCGCAGCTCACCGGCGGCCAGTTCTTCCGTGCGCGCAACAGTGATGAGCTGGCCGGCATCTATGCGCGGATTGATGGCCTGGAGCCGGTGGAAGTGGCGGCGGCGGTGCAACGGCTACGGCTGGAGCGTTACCCGCCCTGGCTGGCAGCGGCGCTGGCCCTGCTGGCCCTGGCCGTGCTGCTGCGGGGGCGACAATGAGCCTGCAGGCCCTGTTGCCGGTATTGCTGCGCCCACAGGCGCTGTGGTTGCTGCTGCTGTTGCTGCCACTGTGCTGGTGGCACTACCGGCGCAGCGACGGGCTCCAGCGCTTGAGTGCGGTCGTCGATGCACATTTGCTGCCCGCGCAGCTGGTCCCGGCGCGGCAGCGGCGGGCTGGCCGCTGGCGTCTGCCATTGGCCTGGCTGCTGGGCTGTTGCGCGCTGGCCGGGCCGAGCTGGGGTGTCAGCCCGCAGGCGGTGGGCAGCAGCCGCGATGGCCTGGTGCTGGCGGTAGAGCTTTCCAGCGCGCTGTACCAGGACGATGTCGCGCCGAGCCGGCTGCTGCGCCTGCGCAGCAAACTGGCCGAACTGCTGGCAGCCCGGGTAGAGGGAGAGACGGCGCTGCTGGTATACGCCGGCGATGCCTACGAGGTGGTTCCACTGACCGAAGACAGCGCCAATATCGCGCTGTACCTGGATGCGCTGGCGCCGACGGTGATGCCCGAGGACGGCCAGCGCGCCGATCTGGCCATTGCCCGTGCCGCCGCGTTGCTGCAGGGCAACGGGCTGGCGCACGGGCATATCCTGTTGCTGGCCACCGATGCCGATGCTGCGGCGGTGCGTGCTGCGGCCACCGCCCGCGCGCAGGGCTGGCGGGTGTCGGTGCTGGCGGTACGTGCGGACGGCATTGGCGCCGGATTGACTGCGCTGGCCAGCGCCGGGGGTGGCCGCGCTCGGGCGATTGCGCTGGATCAGGCCGACCTGCGCGGCTTGGGTCTGTTGACGCCGGTGGCCGGCACCGACCTGCCCGCCGGGCAGGAGGCGCCGGGCACCCGCACGCTGCGCCGCGATGACGGGTTCTGGCTGTTGCCGCTGGTGTTGCTGTTGCTGTTGCCGTCGTTGCAGCGCGGCGCGCTGGTGGCGGTGTTGGCCGTGCTGCTGCCATTGGCTATGGTTGCGCCGGCGCAGGCGGCGGACGATGGCTGGTGGCAGCGTCGCGAGCAGAGCGCCTACCAGCAGCGCCAGCACGGCGTGGCGGCTTATCGGGCCGGCGATTTTGCCGCCGCACATGCCGCCTTCGTCGACGACGAGTCGTCCATTGGGCGCTACAACCTGGCCAACACGCTGGCCAGGCAAGGGCAGCTGGAACAGGCCCTGGCCGCGTATGACCGCGCCCTGGCGCTGCAGCCCGGATTTGACGATGCGCGCGTCAACCGCGCCGCCGTGGCGGCAGCACTGCAGCGTCAACGCGGCCAGCAAGGCCAGCAAGGTCAGCAAGGTCAGCAAGGTCAGCAAGGTCAGCAAGGTCAGCAAGGTCAGCAAGGTCAGCAAGGTCAGCAGGGCCAACAGGGCCAACAGGGCCAACAGGGCCAGCAGGGCCAGCAGGGCCAGCAGGCCGGGCCAATGGACGAAGCGGACGAGCAGCAGGACAAGCAAGACTAAGCCCAGGCGCTGGATGCGGCA
>NZ_LDJH01000018.1 GCF_001431525.1 Stenotrophomonas koreensis | reverse complement strand
TTGCCGCTGGCCTGGAAGTATTTGTTGGTTTCTGCGGCGATTTCCGCCACTTCGTTGAGCTGGTCCAGGTTCACCGCATCGGTGCCGGCGGTACCGGCGGCGACATTGGTGATCTGGCGCTCGGCGCCGGCACTGCCCACCGAAACGGTGTTGGCACGATCAGCCACCGCAGAGGCGCCCAGCGCCACGCTGGAGGCTGCCAGTGCCTGGGCACCGGTACCCAGGGCCGCAGCGCCGACGTCGTAGGCATAGGCGTTGGCGCCGACCGCCGTGGCGCCGGCCAGTGCGGCGCTGGCATTGAAACCGAGCGCGACCGCCTGGTTGGCATAAGCGCGGCTGAAGCCACCCAGCGCCGTGGCCTGCGGCGCATTGGCAAAGGCGGCAAAACCCACCGCCACGCTGTCGACGGCGCTGGCGTAGGCGGTGCCTGGCGTGGCACACCAGCCCAGGCTGTCATCGGCCAGGCGGCATTGATGATACCCGCCCACTGCCACCCCGGCAGGGGCCACCTGTGCCATTGCCGGCCCTGCCGCAAGCCCCAAGGAAAGCACCACGGCCATGGTCAAAGCACTGTGGGAAGCGCCCCCGCTGACGCGCCTGTCGGTGGTCCCGCCACCGCCATGGCCCGAGGCCAGTTCCGAGGCAACAACCATCTGCCCCAATGCTTTGTTCCAGACCTTGCGATAAATCCGATTCATCGACACTGCTCCTTGAATGGCTTCCGGCCAAGTGCGCGGGTGAAATACCTCGCACCAACCCCTGTATTGGTGTGTGACCCCTCGGCACTCTCGCCCCTTGCGAGACATTCACGAACTGGACGACTAGGTGAATACAGCCGAAACGGTTTGCCGAGTCTGTCGTCTCAAAATCACCACGTCAAATAACCGGCAAAAATGAGCCGGTCGGCACAATGGCGCCAGCAAATACTGACGCCGGTCACGCTTCGGGGCAGCTGCTGTCAAAAAACCGTGATCAAAAAGGAAACGCCGGGCAACCCGCAGCGATCAGCCACAA
Source organism: Stenotrophomonas koreensis (assembly GCF_001431525.1). Lineage (GTDB taxonomy): Bacteria > Pseudomonadota > Gammaproteobacteria > Xanthomonadales > Xanthomonadaceae > Stenotrophomonas > Stenotrophomonas koreensis. The sequence continues at coordinate 75,033 of NZ_LDJH01000018.1, read as the reverse complement.
AAAAGCCCGCCTTGACGGCGGGCTTCGGAGCACGGGCTGGCGCGGAAAGATCAACCGCACCAGAGGCGGGCATTGCGGAACATGCGCAACCAGGGCGACGCGGTCCAGTGTTCGGGTGCCCAGCTGAAGTTCACCGGCCGGCCCCAACGCTCCGGATGCGGCATCAGGATCGTCACCCGGCCATCACTGCTGGTGAGGCCGGCAATGCCGTCCGGCGAGCCGTTCGGGTTCAGCGGGTAGGTCTGCGTCGGCTGCCCGTTGCCATCGACATAACGCAGCGCGACCACTGCCGCCGCCTGATCGGCCTGGCTGGCGAACTCCGCCCGGCCTTCGCCATGGGCCACCGCCACCGGGATCCGCGAACCATGCATGCCGGCCAGCAGGATCGACGGTGAATCGGCCACCTCCAGCAGCGCGGTGCGCGCCTCGAACTGCTCGGACTGGTTGCGCTGGAAGGCCGGCCAATGCCCGGCCCCGGGGATGATGTCCTTGAGCTGGCTCATCATCTGGCAGCCGTTGCACACGCCCAGCGCGAAGGTATCGGGACGGGCAAAGAAGGCGGCAAACATCGCCCGCAGTGCCGGCCGCTCCAGGATCGAAGTCGCCCAGCCGCGCCCGGCCCCGAGCACGTCGCCGTAGCTGAAGCCACCACAGGCAGCCAGGCCACGGAAACCGGCCAGGTCCACCCGGCCGGCGATCAGGTCGGACATATGCACATCGAAAGCGTCAAAGCCGGCAGCGGTGAACATCTGCGCCATTTCGACCTGGCCGTTGACCCCCTGCTCGCGCAGGATCGCCACCTTTGGCCGCACCGCGCTGTCCTGCAGCCCCTGGGCGACATTGTCGGCCGGATCAAAGCTGAGCCGGGGCTTCAGCCCCGGGGCGTTGAAATCGCGAGCCACTGCCGCTTCGGAATCGGCGCAGTCCGGGTTGTCACGCAGCTTCTGCATGGCATGGCTGACCGACCACCAGGCGTCGAACAGCTCCTCCCAGGACCACTGCACCAGGGTCTTGCCATCGGCATTGACCCGGATCGTCGGCGCATTGCCGGGACGGGCAATCCGCTGTGCGCACTCGGTCAGGGCATGGCGCTCGACCAGGTCGGCAAACGCGGCGCGGTCTTCATCGGCCACCTGGACGATCGCACCGAGCTCCTCGTTGAACAGGCTGCGGAACGGATCATCGCCCCAGGCATCGAGGTTGATTTCCAGGCCCTGGCGCGAGGCAAAGGCCATTTCGCACAACGCGGCAAAGGCGCCACCATCGCTGCGGTCGTGGTAGGCGCGCAGCAGGCCGTCGCGGCGGGCATCGCGGATCAGTTCAAAGAACGCACGCAGGCGCTGCGCATCATCCACATCCGGTACCGCACCACCAAAGGCCGGCAGCGCCGAATCATCGGCGTAGACCTGGGCCAGGATCGACCCGCCCAGCCGCTGCTTGCCCGCGCCCAGGCCAATCAGCCACAGGTCGCTGTCGATATCACGCTGCAGCAGCGGGGTCAGCTGGGCACGTGCATCGGCCACCGGCGCGAAGGCAGAAATCACCAGCGAGACCGGGCTGACCGACTTCTGCGCCTGGCCATCGGCCTGCCACTGCGCCTGCATCGACAGCGAGTCCTTGCCGACCGGGATGGAGATGTCCAGCGCCGGGCACAGTTCCATGCCCACTGCCTTGACCGCTTCATACAGCCGGGCGTCCTCGCCCGGGTGGCCACAGGCGGCCATCCAGTTGGCTGACAGCTTGACCGTGTCCAGCGCCTCCACCGGCGCGGCGCACAGGTTGGTCAGCGCCTCGCCCACCGCCATGCGCGCGGCGGCAGCCGAATCGAGCAGGGCCAGCGGCGTGCGCTCGCCAATGGCCATCGCCTCACCGGCGTGGGTGTCAAACCCGGCCAGGGTGATGGCCACATCCGACACCGGCACCTGCCAGGGGCCGATCATCTGCTCGCGCGCGGTCAGCCCGCCGACGCTGCGGTCACCGATGGTGACCAGGAAGTTCTTGGACGCCACGCTCGGGTGCGACAGCACCCGCAGGCCGGCCTGGTGCAGGTCCAGGCCGGCGGTGGCCAGGGCCGGCCAGCGCGCGGGTGACGGGCTGCTGGCATCGCGGTGCATCTTCGGTGCCTTGCCGAACAGCACGTCCATCGGCAGGTCGATCGGCGCATCGGCCGGAATGTTGCCCGGGGTGGCGCCATAGGCGACCACCAACCGCTCCTCGGCGGTGGCCACACCAACGGCGGCGAACGGGCAGCGCTCGCGCGCGCAGATCGCGGCGAACTCCTCCAGGCGGTCGGCAGCGATGCCCAGCACATAACGTTCCTGGGATTCGTTGCACCACAGCTCCAGCGGCGACAGTGACGGATCATCGCTGGGCACCTTGTCCAGATCGATCACCCCGCCCACGCCCGAATCGTGCAGCAGCTCGGGAATCGCATTGGACAGGCCGCCGGCACCGACGTCATGGAAGAACTTGATCGGGTTGTCCGCACCCATCGCCACGCAGCGGTCGATGACCTCCTGGCAGCGGCGCTCCATTTCCGGGTTGTCGCGCTGGACACTGGCAAAATCCAGCGCCTCGGCCGATTCGCCCGACGCCACCGACGAGGCCGCGCCACCGCCCAGGCCGATCAGCATCGACGGGCCACCGAGCACGATCACCCGGTCGCCCTCGCCCAGCGTGATCTTGTCCACCTGGATGCGGTCGATCGCGCCCAGGCCGCCGGCCAGCATGATCGGCTTGTCGTAGGCGCGGGTGATGCCGTCCTCGGGCAGCTCGAAGCTGCGGAAGTAGCCGAGCAGGTTCGGGCGGCCGAACTCGTTGTTGAACGCGGCGCCGCCGAGCGGGCCGTCGAGCATGATTTCCAGCGCCGGGGCCATGCGCGGGTTGAGCGCACGCGGCGCCTCCCACGGCTGCGGCAGGGTCGGAATGCGCAGGTGCGAGACGCTGAAACCGGTCAGGCCGGCCTTTGGCTTGCCGCCACGGCCGGTGGCACCCTCGTCGCGGATCTCACCGCCGGCACCGGTGGAGGCGCCCGGGAACGGGGCGATCGCAGTCGGGTGGTTGTGGGTCTCGACCTTGATCTGGAAGGCGCTGGGCACCACCGCTTCGGCGCGGTAGCGGCCATCGGCCGGGTCCGGGCGGAAACGCGCCGCCGGGTGGCCTTCGATCACCGCAGCATTGTCGCTGTAGGCACTGAGGGTGTACTGCGGGGTCGTCTGATGGGTGTTCTTGATCATCCGGAACAGGGAGCGGTCCTGTTCCTGGCCGTCGATGGTCCAGCTGGCGTTGAAGATCTTGTGGCGGCAGTGCTCCGAGTTCGCCTGGGCGAACATCATCAGCTCCACGTCGCTCGGGTCACGCCCCAGCTCGCTGTAACGCTGGCGCAGGTAGGCGATCTCGTCCTCGGCCAGGGCCAGGCCCAGGCGGGCGTTGGCCGCCTCAAGCTCTGCCAGCGCGATGCGCTCGAGCTGGCCACGCGGCGGGCTGCTGAACAGGGCGCCGGCGCTGGCGATGTCCGCCAGCAGGGTCTGGGTCATCGGGTCGTGCAGCACCTTGGCCACGGCCGCTGCCTGGGCCGGATCGGCCGGCCATCCGGACAGTTCCAGCAGCAGGCCGCGCTCGACCCGGTGCACCGGCTGGCCGGCGCCACGGATCAGCTCACTGGCCTTGCTCGACCACGGCGAAAGCGTGCCCAGACGCGGCACCACGATCCGGCTGACACTGCCGGTGGGGCTGGGCTGCACGCTGGTGCTGGCTTGCAGGATGCGACCAAGCACGGCCATATCCAGAGCCTGCGGGTCAGCCGCGTCAACAAAGTACAGGTGCCGGGCGCTGGTGATACGCAGGTCAGCGGCGATGGACTGCAGGCGGGATTCGAGCCGTTCGCGGCGGAACGGGGAAAGGGCAGCTGCGCCCTCGAGGACGATCATGTCCGGCAAACCGTGTTGGGAAACGGCCCACTATTGTAAGCCATCGCCGGCCCCGAACCAGCGCCGGGGACGAGCGGGCCGGAGCAGACCTGCGCCTGCTCCGGCAAAACCACTCAGCGCGCGGCCGGGCCGAGCTTTTCCAGCGCTGCCTTCAGCTGCGCCGGCGGCACATAACCGCCCAACTGGCTGCCATCGGCGGCGAAAATCGCCGGCGTGCCATTGACACCGAGCTTCTGCCCCAGTTCGTAGTGCATTGCCACCGGGCTGGTGCAGCTGCGCGCCGACACCGGCTGGCCAGCCTTGGCGTTGTTCATCGCGCTGCGGCGGTCATCGGCACACCAGACCGAGATCATGTCGGTGAAATCCTGGCTGCCCGGGCCCATGCGCGGGAAGGCCAGATATTCCACCCCGATGCCGTTGCGGTTGAGCTCGGCAATGTCCTGGTGCAGCTTGCGGCAATAACCACACTCGGTGTCGGTGAACACGGTCACCGTGTACTTGGCATTGGGCGGCACGAAGCGGATGCGCTGATCGGCCGGCACCTGGGCCAGCAGCCCACGGCGATGGGCCAGCAGGCCGTCGCTGGTGGCCATGGCACGCTTTGAAATGTCATACGGCTGGGCCTGCATCAGGAAGCGGCCGTCATCAGAGACGTAGAGCACCTGACCGGAGACCACCACCTCACGGAAGCCGGCAAACGGGGCCGCGCCGATGTAATCGGGGCTGAAATCCGGGTCCAGCTCACCCAGCGACTGCCGCACGCGGGCTTCGATGGCCGCGTCATCGGCCGTGGTGGCGGTGGGCTTGCTGGCGGCAGTTGCCGCAGTCGGAGCAGGCGACTGCGCGCAGGCAGTCAGGCTGAGGGCAGTCAACAGGGTGGCAAGCAGGTAACGGGACATGGGTCATCCAACATGGAGTCAGCCCGAGGATTCTCGCACAACCCTGCTGGCCGACAGCGACCGGGTTCTCAACCACGCGGATGGTGGTGGCGATGCAGCTGCTTGAGGTGCTCGCGTGCGACCAGGGTGTAGATCTGCGTGGTGGACAACGAACTGTGGCCGAGCAGCATCTGCAGCGCGCGCAGATCGGCGCCGTGGTTGAGCAGGTGGGTGGCAAAGCTGTGCCGCAGCGAGTGCGGGCTGATCCGGTCGGGGTTGATCCCTGCCAGCAGGGCATAGCGCTTGACCAGCCCCCAGTACGCCTGACGACTGAGCGGCCCACGCCCGGCGGTAATGAACAGCGGCACCTGGCCATCGCCGGCGGCAGCCACCGCGCGCCCGCCCGCCAGCTGCGGCCGTGCCTGCTGCAGATAGCGCTCCAGCCAGTACAGGGATTCGGCGCCCAGCGGCACCAGCCGTTCCCGGCTGCCCTTGCCGGTGACCCGCACCACCCCCTGACGCAGGTTCACGCCGCTGGCCGGCAGGCCAACCAGCTCGCTGACCCGCAGCCCGGCGGCATACATCAGCTCGAGCATGGCGCGGTCACGCAGGCCTTCGGGGCTGGCCAGGTCCGGGGCGGCCAGCAGGCCGGCAATCTGCGCCTCGCTCACCGCGCGCGGCAGGCTGCGGCCGCGCTGCGGGCTGTCCAGCAGCGCGGTCGGGTCATCGCTGCGCGCGCCGGTGCGCAGCTGCAGGGCATAGAACGCCCGCAGCACCGACAGCAGCCGGGCGGTACTGCGCGGCGACCAGCCATGGGCACTGCGCCAGGCCAGATAGGCCAACAGGCCGGCACGATCGATCTGCAGCAGGCCACCGTGCTGGCCATTGCGCCAGCGCGCCAGTGCTTCCAGATCGCGGCGGTAGCTTTCCAGGCTGGCCCGGGACAGGCCCTGTTCGGCCCATGCGGTATCCAGAAACGCGGCAATCCGCTGCGCATCGGCCGGCACCAGGGCCGGCAGGGCACCCACCAGCTGGCGGCGTTGCGCCGGGCTGCGGGCGGGCGGGCAATCAACAACGGCGGTATTCATCGCCGACAGCATACCCCTGCTACCCAGCACACCGGCACGCCCGTATGCTCGGCGCCATGAGTACCTCCCCTGCCCCCAGTGCGCTGCTGCTGCGCCGGCTCGCCGCGCTGTTCTACGACTTTTGGGTCTGCGTGGCCCTGTGGCTGCTGCTGTCGCTGCTGTTCACCCTGGCCTTCAACCTCAGCGGGCACGGCGTGCGGGAAAACATCGCGCCCTTCAGCGCGTGGCAGTGGGGCCTGTGGGCCTGCTGCTGGCTGACCACCGGTGCCTATGCGGTGCTGAGCTGGCGCCGGGGCGGGCAGACCCTGGGCATGCGGGCCTGGAAGATTGCCGTGGTCGACCCCGCGGGACGGCCAGCCACAACCAAGGCCCTGTGGCGGCGCTTTGCCTGGGGCGGGCTGTCGCTGCTGGCCTTCGGCGCCGGTTTCTGGTGGGCCTTGCTGGACCGCCAACGGCTGGGCTGGCATGACCGCGCCAGCGCCACCCGGCTGGTACGCCTGCCGCCGCGCTGATCAACCCACCTTGCGGCGGAAAATGAACCCGGAGATGGCCAGCATCACGATTGGCGGCAACGCATAGGCGATGCGGTAATCAAAGCGCAAGGCGCCGGCCATCCGCCCGAAGAACATCTGCAGCAGCCAGAAGCCCAGCGCAAACAGGATACCCAGGAACAGGCGCTTGCCCATGCCGCCGGAGCGCAGCGAGCCGAAGGCAAACGGCACCGCCGCCAGACACAGCGCCAGCACGTTGATCGGGTAGAACCAGCGGCTCCAGTAATTGTCCTCGTAATCGCGCGCATCCAGCCCGTTGCGCTTGCGGTACTCGATGCTGGAGCGCAGCTCGGCCGCCGACAGGTTGCGCGGTCGGGCCAGCCCGGCCGCCAGCGCGGTGGGGTCCAGCTGTGAATCCCAGGCCTGCTGGTCGATCACCTCGCGGCTGGCCGAGCGCTCGCCCAGCAGGTCACGCCGCACCTGGTGCAACGACCAGCCCTGGCCATCATGGCGAGCCGTTTCGGCATAGGTGACTTCGGCAAGCTGCCCGTCGCTGCCCAGCCGGTACAGCCGTACCTGGTTCAGCACCAGCTCGCTGCCGCCGGTGGCCGACAGCCGTTCCTCACCGCTCTGTGCATTGAGGAAGGTATCGCCCTCGCGTGCCCACAGCCCGGAATAACGGGCCATGGTCAGGTCGGTATTGGCGCGCGCACTGTTGCGCAGCAGGTCCGCCCGGGCCTGGCCCCACGGCCCCACGGTTTCGCCGCTGACCACCATCAGCGCGGTCAGCAGCGACAGCGCAATGGCCACCGACAGCGCCAGCCGCCGGCGCGACAGCCCCAGCGCGCGCAGCGCGGTCAATTCCGAAGTGGCAGCCAGCTGGCCCAGGCCCATCAACGAGCCGATCACCGCCGCCATCGGGAACAGGGTGTAGGCACGGCGCGGCACGGTATAGGCCACCCAGGCAATCGCATGGCCGATGCTGTAGCTGCCCTTGCCCAGCTCCTCGAACTCACCGGACAGCGCCAGCACCACATCCAGGCCGAGCAGTACCGCCCAGGTGGCCAGCACCGTCAGCAGCACGGTGCGGCCGATATACAGATCATGCAGTCGTGGCCGCAGCATCATGCCTTGCCCTTGTTGCGGCCCATGCGGCCATCACGGAAATACAGCCACAGCGAAAACGCCAGCAGCGGCAGGGTCAGCCACCACAGGCCCACGAAGGCCGGCAGGCTGCCCTTGGCCAGCCACTGGGCGCCGACAATCATCAGGTTCACGCCCAGCAGGTAGGCCAGAAACGCCAGCATGACCTTGCCGTAACGCTGCTGGCGCGGCGCGCTGCGCGACAACGGCACCGCCAGCAGGGCAAATGCCAGCGCCAGCAACGGCGGAGCAAGCCGGGAATGCAGCTGGGCCACCGCGGCCAGGCTGCCATCGCCGAGCAGGGCCAGCGTCGAGCGCAGGGCCGGATCATCCTGCTCACGCACCTTTTCACGGTCAGGCAGGGCAATTTCGTTGGCGGCAAAGCGCATCAGGCGGTAATCCAGCTCACCAGCCAACGGCCCCTCCACCTGGTGGCCATCCTCCAGCCGCAGGAAGCGCCGCCGCTCGCCCTCGAAATACATCCGCCCGCCCTGCGCACTGACCACCTCGAAGCGGTCCTCCCGGGGCCGCTGCATGAAGACCTGGCCCAATGAGCGGCCGTCCTCGCCCAGCGTGGAAACGTAAACGATGCCACCGCCGGAAAGCGGGGTGAACCGCCCCGGCTCCAGACCGGCCAGCAGCACACTGCGGTTGGCCTGCTCGATCTGCTGCTGCGCAGTGCGCTCGGCCCAGGGCCCCAGCCACAGCGAACAGGCCGCCACCAGCGCGACCACCGGCAGCACCAGCATCAGCACCGGGCGCAGCAGCCGGCGTGGGCCGACCCCGACCGCGGTGAGCACCGCCATTTCCGAATCGCGGTACAGCCGGCCAACGGCCAGCGCCAGCCCGAGCATCAGGGCCATCGGCACGATCAACGGCAAGTAGACGATGAACTGCAGCCCCAGCTGGCTCAACAGCAACGCCGCTGGAACCTGGCCATCGGCAATCCGGCCCAGCAGATCGACCAGCACCCCGCCGGCACTGACCACCAGCAGCACCAGCAGGGTCGCCAGAAAGCTCTGGATGAAGTCGCTCAGCAGGTAACGATCAAGCTTGGACATCGGGTCGGTGGTTTAAACTCTATGATTTGGTTCGCGGCGCCCCCGACCACCCGGGCCGGGCACAAGCTCGCGATTGTACGGATTTGCCAACGGAATCTGATCAATGGCCCTTCAATTCACCCTGAACACTGTAACCCCGTCCACCGTCAACGCCGATTGCGTGGTGGTGGGCCTGTTTGCCAACGGCAGCCTCAGCGCCAGCGGCAGCGCGCTGGACACTGCCAGCAACGGCGCCCTGACCCGGCTGATCAGCCGCGGTGACCTCAGCGGCAAGGCCGGCAGCACCACCCTGCTCCACGACCTGCCGGGGATCACCGCCCCGCGCGTGCTGGTGGTGGGCCTGGGCGATGCCGCCAAACTGAACGCTGCGGGCTACATCAAGGCCATCGGCGCCGCGATCAAGGCACTGAAGACCGGTGCGGCCAAGCGCGTGGCGCTGACCCTGGCCGAACTGTCGGTGCCCGGCCGTGACAGTGCCTGGGCGATCCGCCAGGCGGTGATCGCCGCCGACCACGCCGCCTACCGCTACAACGCCACCTTCGGCCACAAGAAGGCCGAGACCGGTGGCGTGGCCGAGGTGCTGGTGCAGGGCGATGACGCCGCCGCGCTGGCCACCGGCATCGCCATTGCCGCAGGCGTGGAGTACGCCCGCGAACTGGGCAACCTGCCGCCGAACATCTGCAACCCGGCCTACCTGGCCCAGCGCGCGACCGAATTCGCCGCCGCCCACGACGGCGCCGAAGCCGAGATCCTGGAAGAGGCGCAGATGCAGGCGCTGGGCATGGGCTCGCTGCTGGCCGTGGCCCGTGGCTCGGCCAACCGCCCGCGCCTGGTGGTGCTGAAGTGGAACGGTGCGACCGACAAGTCCGCCAAGCCCTATGTGCTGGTCGGCAAGGGCATCACCTTTGATACCGGTGGCGTCAACCTGAAGACCCAGGGCGGCATCGAGGACATGAAGTTCGACATGTGCGGTGGCGCCAACGTGTTCGGCACCTTCGTCGCCGCGGTGAAGGCAAAGATGGCGGTCAACTTGGTGGTGGTGATCCCGGCAGTGGAAAACGCCATCGACGGCAACGCCTACCGTCCGTCGGACATCATCACCTCGATGTCGGGCAAGACCATCGAAGTGGGCAACACCGACGCCGAAGGCCGCCTGATCCTGTGCGACGCACTGACCTATGCCCAGCGCTTCGAGCCGGCCGCGCTCGTCGACGTGGCCACCCTGACCGGCGCCTGCATGGTTGCCCTGGGCCGCGTGGCTGCCGGCCTGATGACCCATGACGACAGCCTGGCCAACGAGCTGCTCAGCGCCGGCGAGAACGTGCACGACCGCGCCTGGCGCCTGCCGCTGTTCGAGGAATACCAGCCGCTGCTGGATTCCAGCTTCGCCGACGTCTACAACATCGGCGGCCGCTGGGGCGGCGCGATCACCGCCGGCTGCTTCCTGGGCCGCTTCACCGAAGGCCAGCGCTGGGCCCACCTGGACATCGCCGGTGTCGCCGACGAGGACGGCAAGACCGGCATGGCCACCGGCCGCCCGGTCGGCCTGCTGACCCAGTGGCTGCTGGACCGCGCCGCGTAAGCAAAACCGGGGTCAGGGTGCCTTTTGCTGGCAAAAGGCACCCTGACCCCGCCCCCTTTCCTTCTTCCTTCCCGTGAGCTGATGCGCGCCGACTTCTACCTGATCGCCAAGCCGCGTTTTGCCGGCCAGCCCCTGCTGCTGGTCTGCGAGCTGTGCCGCAAGGCCAATGACGCCGGCCTGGCTACCCTGGTGCTGGCGCGCGACAGTGCCCAGGCCGAGGAACTGGACGACCTGCTGTGGTCGTTCAACCCGGATGCCTTCATCCCGCACCAGATCGCCGGCAGCGACGAGGATGAGGAAGAAGCGCTGGTGCTGATTGCCGCACCCGGCCAGCAGGCAGGCCTGCGCCCGCTGGTGATCAACCTGCGTGACGCGGCCTGGATGGAGCCCTGCGACCGCGTGCTGGAAGTAGTGCCCGATGACCCGGCCGCGCGCGAGCCACTGCGCGAGCGCTGGCGCCAGTACAAGGCCGCCGGCTATACCCTCAACAAGTACGACATGTAAGGAACGCCCCATGCGCCTGTTGATTGCCATCGTGCTGCCGTGGTTTGTCTTTTTCACCATTGGCCGCCCGTTTGCCGGCATCCTCTGCCTGCTCCTGCAGATCACCCTGATCGGCTGGCTGCCGGGCGCCATCTGGGCCGCCTACGCGGTCAGCCAGTACCACACCGATAAAAAGATCGCCCAGGCGCTCAAGCGCTGAAGCGGCCCCTTCCCCACCTTTCGACCGTTGCCACCATGACCACCCTCGCCTCCAGCTACGACCCCAAATCCTTCGAAACCGCACTCTATGAGCGCTGGGAGAAGGCCGGCCATTTCAAGCCGTCCGGCCAGGGCGAGCCGTACACCATCCTGCTGCCGCCGCCGAACGTGACCGGCACCCTGCACATGGGCCATGCCTTCCAGCAGACCCTGATGGACGCACTGATCCGCTACCACCGCATGCGTGGCTACGACACCCTGTGGCAGGTCGGTACCGACCACGCCGGCATCGCCACCGAGATGGTGGTCAGCCGCAACCTGGCCCTGGAAGGCAACGGTGAAACCCGCGATTCGCTGGGCCGCGACGGCTTCATCAACAAGGTCTGGGAGTGGAAGGCGCACTCGGGCAACGTGATCGAAGGCCAGATGCGCCGCCTGGGCACCTCGGCCGACTGGTCGCGTTCGACCTTCACCATGGATGCCGGCCCGAGCGAGGCGGTGATCGAGTCGTTCGTGCGCTGGTACGAGCAGGGCCTGATTTACCGCGGCCAGCGCCTGGTCAACTGGGACCCGGTGCTGAAGACCGCCATTTCCGACCTGGAAGTGGAAAACGTCGAGGAAGACGGCTTTTTGTGGTCGATCCGCTACGCGCTGGCCGATGGCGCCAGCTACGAGCACGTGGAAACCGATGCCGACGGCAACGAGACCCTGCGCGAAGTGCGCAACTACCTGACCGTGGCCACCACCCGCCCGGAAACCCTGCTCGGCGACACCGCCGCGATGGTCCACCCGGAAGACGAGCGCTACAGGCACCTGATCGGCGCCGAGGTGATCCTGCCGATCACCGGCCGCCGCGTCCCGGTGATTGCCGATGACTACGTGGACCGTGAATTCGGCACCGGCGTGGTCAAGGTCACCCCGGCCCACGACTTCAACGACTACCAGGTCGGCGTGCGCCACAACCTGCCGCTGATCAACCTGTTCACCGTCACCGCGACCCTCAACGAGAACGCCCCGGAAAAGTACCAGGGCCTGGACCGTTACGAGGCGCGCAAGGTCATCCTGGCCGAGCTGGAAGCAGCCGGCCTGCTGGTCGAGGCCAAGCCGCACAAGCTGCAGGTGCCGCGCGGTGACCGTACCGGCCAGGTGATCGAGCCCTACCTGACCGACCAGTGGTTCGTGAAGATGGACGGCCTGGCCAAGCGCGGCCTGGAACTGGTCGAGAACGGTGACATCCAGTTCGTCCCGGGCAACTGGATCAACACCTACCGCCACTGGATGGAAAACATCCAGGACTGGTGCATCTCGCGCCAGCTGTGGTGGGGCCACCGCATCCCGGCCTGGTTCGATGAAGCCGGCAAGATCTATGTCGGCCGCAACGAGGCCGAGGTGCGTGAAAAGAACAATCTGGGCAGCGATGTGGTGCTGAACCAGGACAGCGACGTGCTGGAGACCTGGTTCTCCTCGCAGCTGTGGCCGTTCTCCACCCTGGGCTGGCCGAACGAGCAGGCCATGGCCGAGCGCGGTTTCGAGCGCTACCTGCCGTCCAACGTGCTGGTCACCGGTTTTGACATCATCTTCTTCTGGGTGGCCCGCATGATCATGGCCACCGACAGCTTCACCGGGCAGATCCCGTTCAAGGACGTCTACATCACCGGCCTGATCCGCGATGCGCAGGGCCAGAAGATGTCCAAGTCCAAGGGCAACGTGCTCGACCCGCTGGACATCATCGACGGCATCACCCTGGAAGAGCTGGTCGCCAAGCGCACCCGCGGCCTGATGCAGCCGAAGATGGTGGAGAAGATCGAGAAGGCCACGCGCAAGGAATTCCCCGAGGGCATCATCGCCCACGGTGCCGACGCGCTGCGCTTCACCATCGCCGCGCTGGCCACCCACGGCCGTGACATCAAGTTCGACATGTCCCGTGCCGAGGGCTACAAGAACTTCTGCAACAAGCTGTGGAACGCCAGCCGCTTTGCGCTGATGAATACCGAGGGCGCCAGCTTCACCGGCACCCCGACCCCGCGCACCGATGCCGAGCGCTGGATCCTGGCCCGTCTGGATGCAGTGGCCACCGAAGCGGCTGGCCATTTCGCCGGCTACCGCTTCGACCTGCTGGCCCAGTGCCTGTACGAATTCGTCTGGAACGAGTTCTGCGACTGGTTCCTGGAACTGAGCAAGCCGGCCCTGCAGGGCGACCTGAGCACTGAAAACGCCCAGGCCGACGCCCAGTCCACCCGTCACACCCTGCTGCACGTGCTCGAAGCGGTGCTGCGCCTGCTGCACCCGCTCACTCCGTTCGTGACCGAGCAGCTGTGGAAGGAAGTAGCCCCGCGTCTGGGTATCACCACCGAGACCCTGTCGCTGCGCCCCTACCCGAGCGCCGGCGAAGTGGCCGGTGAGTTCGCCAGTGCCGAAGCCGATGTGGAATGGCTCAAGGCCATGGTCAGCGCGCTGCGTCGCGTGCGCAGCGAGCTGGGTGTGTCGCCGTCCAGGCAGATCGGCCTGCTGCTGCAGGGCGGCGTGGCTGCCGACCGTGGCCGCATCGAACGCTTCACCTCGCAACTGCGCTTCCTGCTCAAGCTCGAGTCCATCACCTGGCTGGCTGACGGCGAGACCTGCCCGCCGGTGGCCCCGGCCGTGGTCGGCGAGCTCAAGCTGCTGGTGCCGCTGGAAGGCCTGGTCGACCTGGATGCCGAGCGCGTGCGCCTGGACAAGGAAATCGCCCGCGTGTCATCGGAGAAGGACAAGAGCGAGGCCAAGCTGGCCAGGTTCACCGACAAGGTGCCGGCGGCAGTGGTCGAGCAGGAGCGCGTGCGCCTGGCCGACTGGAGCACCCAGCTGGCCGGCCTGCAGGAACAGCGCGCCAAGCTGTAAGGCCACAGTGGGAGCCGGCACGCCGGCTCCCTGCCCTGCACCCTGCAGCAACAACGCAAACGACAAAGGCGCCGCAGGGCGCCTTCTGTCTGTGCGTCACCACCAACGGGCGGCGGCTGGAGTCGGTTACAGCGGCGGCATCTTGTCGATATCGGCATCCAGCAGCTCGATCGCCATCACGATCGCATCCTCGCGGCCGTTGTTGGCGGCCGGGTAATAGCGCGGACGGCGGCCGATCTCGTTGAAGCCCTCGCTCTGGTACAGCGCGATCGCCTTCGGGTTGGACGGGCGTACCTCCAGGAACACCCGCTGGGCCTGGTGCTTGCGCGCAGCATCCAGCAACGCACGCAGCAACAGGCGGCCATGGCCGCGCGACTGCACCAGCGGGTCGACGCAGACATTGAGCACATGCGCCTCGTCAGCGGCGACACTGAGCAGGCCATAGCCAATGATCTGGCGCCCGTGCTCCAGCACCCACGCACTGTAACCGGAGGCCAGGCAATCGATGAAAATGCCGCGCGTCCACGGGAACGGATAAGCGCGCTGCTCGATCGCCATAACCGCATCCAGATCCTCGCCACGCATGCAGCGCAGTACCGGGGCGTCCACCGCGCGGACCATGTTCAACGCTCGCCACGCTGGCGGCGCAGCGCGCGCAGCTGCGGCCACAGCGCACGCTTGGCCGCCGGGTTGGCGCGCAGTTCGTCCAGGGGCCAGCTGGCCATCAGCGCCTGGGTGGCCGGCTCGTTCGGGTTCTGACCGGAGGCACGCAGCAGGGCCAGCATCAGCTTGTCGGGTACACCGGCGAGCCGGCTGCTCCGGCCGCGCCGGGACGCTGGCATATCCGGGGCGGGCGGCAGCGGCGGAGCGGGCAGCGCCGCAGAGGCGATCGGCCTGGGGGCCGGCACCGGCTCAAGCGGAGGCCGGGAAGAACGCAGCGCGGACTCGGGCACATTGTCAAAACGCGGCGCAGAGCGCGCCGGGCCGGCGGGCGGCCAGACAATGCTGGACGCCTCGGCATACACCGTCAGCCCCATCGCGCCCAGCCACAGGTGCTGCTCGCTGCTCCACAGCCCCTGCCCTTCCATCCTCAGCCGGCCTCCGCCTTGCGACGGTTGAACAAGGCCATCAACGGGCCGGACAGCGCATACAGCACGCCGACGGCCAGCAAGGCACGCGGCAGATCCAGCGCCAGGATCGCAATGATCACCGGCACCAGTACCAGCGCCACGAACGGCACCCGGCCGCCGCGCGGCCCCTCCGAACTGCCCTTGAAACTCCAGAAACGGATGCGGCTTACCATCAGCAGCGCGGCCACGATGGTCACCGTCAGCGCCACATAACGCAGCTGCTCACCGTTCCAGCCCAGCTTGCCATCGGCAAAGGCCCAGACGAAGGACATCATCAGGCCTGCTGCGGCCGGACTGGCCAGGCCGACAAACCAGCGCTTGTCCACGCTGCCGACCTGGGTATTGAAGCGCGCCAGCCGCAACGCGGCGCAGGCGGCATACAAAAACGCCACCGCCCAGCCCAGGCGGCCATAAATGGCGCCATCCAGTGGCAGCGAGGACAGCGACCAGTGGTACATCACCAGGGCCGGTGCCATGCCGAAGCTGACCAGGTCTGCCAGCGAGTCGTACTGCACGCCGAACTCTGAACTGGTGCCGGTCATGCGCGCCACCCGGCCATCCAACCCGTCCATCACTGCCGCAACGAACACGGCAATGGCGGCATTGACGAAGTCGCCGTTGGCCGCGGCGATGATGGCGTAAAAACCGGCAAACAGCCCACCGGTGGTGATCAGGTTGGGCAACAGATAGATGCTGCGCGAACGCTGCGCGGTGTGAATTGGGTCCATCATTGAAGTGTAATCGCTTGCCAGCCCGCTGGGGCGATGGTGCAATCAGCCATTGTCGCCGGAGGATCCTGCATGCGCGCGTTGACCCTGATTGTTCCCCTGTTGCTGGCTGCCTCGCTGGCCCAGGCCCAGTCCAGCACCGTTTATCAATGGAAGGACGCCAATGGCGTGACCCAGTATTCCGAGCGCCCGCCCCAGGGCCGTCAGGCCGAATCGCGCCGGATCAGCCACCGCGGCAGTGTTGGCGAGGCTGTCCCGGCAGCAACCCGGGAAGCCCCGGCCTGCACCAGCGCCCGCAGCAACCTGGCCCTGCTCCAGGGCAGCGGCCCGGTCGGCCGCGACAGCGATGGTGACGGCGTGCCCGATACCGCACTGAGCACCGAAGAGCGCGCCAGTGCCAGGCAGCAGGCGGAAAAGGACGTGGCCAACTTCTGCCCCGTCCAGGGCTGAGCAAGCGCCCGCCTCCTGCCTGGACTGTGCCGATCAACGGCCTCGCCCGGTGCGGGGCCGTTGGTTTTTTCGTTGATTTTCCGCTACTGCCCGCTGCAGTGGCAAAATACCCCCATATTGCCTGAGCCTAGATTTCGCCATGCGCCTGTCCCAGTTCCACCTCCGCACCACCAAGGAAACCCCCGCCGACGCCGAGCTGGCCAGCCACAAGCTGATGCTGCGTGCCGGCATGATCCGCAAGCTGGCCTCGGGCCTGTACAGCTGGTCGCCACTGGGCCTGCGCGTGCTGCGCAAGGTGGAGGCCATCGTGCGTGAGGAAATGAACCGTGCCGGCGCGGTGGAACTGCTGCTGCCGACCATCCAGCCCAGGGAGCTGTGGGAAGAAACCGGGCGCTGGGAGAAATTTGGCGGCCAGCTGCTGAAAATCACCGACCGCAAGGAACAGCACTACTGCTACAGCCCGACGGCGGAAGAGGCGATCACCGATTTTGCCCGCCAGGAACTGTCCAGCTACAAGCAGCTGCCGGTCAATTTCTACCAGATCCAGACCAAGTTCCGCGATGAGATCCGCCCGCGTTTCGGCGTGATGCGTGCGCGCGAATTCCTGATGAAGGACGCCTATTCCTTCCATCTGGATGACGCCAGCCTGGTGGCCGAATACGAAAACATGAAGGCGGCCTATACCCGCATCTTCACCCGGCTGGGCCTGGAGTTCCGCGCGGTGCAGGCCGATTCGGGCGCGATCGGTGGTGATGCCTCGCAGGAATTCCACGTGATTGCCGATTCCGGCGAGGACGCGCTGGCCTTCTCCACCGCATCGGATTATGCGGCCAATGTCGAAGCGGCCATCGCCGCCGATCCGGCGCCGCGCCCGGCCGCCAGCCAGGCAATGCACAAGGTCGCCACGCCGACGCAGAAGACCTGCGATGCCGTGGCCGAACTGCTCGGCATTACGCTGCAGCAGACGGTCAAATCCGTTGCCGCCGTGACCGCTGCCGGCCAGTTCGTGCTGGCTCTGGTGCGCGGTGACCATGAAGTCAATGACATCAAACTGGGCAAGCTGGAAGGCATGGCCGATTACCGCCTGGCCAATGAAGCGGAAATTGTCGCCCACCTGGGTGCACAACCCGGCTTCCTCGGCCCGGTGGCCCCGCAGCAGGCCATCCGCGTGATTGCCGACCGCGATGCCGCCGCGCTGGCGGATTTTGTCGTCGGCGCCAATGAAAACGGCTTCCACCTGGCCGGCGTGAACTGGGGCCGCGACCTGCCCGAGCCGGAAGTGGCCGATATCCGCAACGTGGTGGCCGGTGATCGCGCACGTGACGGCGGCGAACTGAAGCTGGCCCGTGGCATTGAGGTTGGCCATGTATTCCAGCTCGGCCGCCAGTATGCCCAGGCACTGAAGGCCACCGTACTGGATGAAAACGGCAAGGCCCAGGTCATGGCCATGGGCTGCTACGGCATTGGTGTTTCGCGCATTGTCGCCGCTGCCATTGAACAGAACCACGACGAGGCCGGCATTATCTGGCCCGAATCGATGGCGCCCTGGCAGGTGGTGGTGTGCATGATCAACCCGAAGAACGATCCGGCCGTGACCGCTGCTGCGCAGGACCTGGTCACCGAACTGCAGGCCAAGGGCCTGGATGTGGCCCTGGATGATCGCGGCCTGCGCCCGGGTTCGATGTTTGCCGATATCGAGCTGATCGGCATCCCGCATCGTGTCGTGGTTTCAGAACGCGGCCTGGCTGCCGGGACGTTCGAATACCGCAGCCGGCGCGCCAGCGAGGCCGAGAATCTGGACCGGGAGCAGTTGCTGGCCCGGCTGGGCTGATTATCCGCGCCAGGGATTTTTGCAAACGGCCGCTTTTGCGGCCGTTTTCACAGTTCCCATCCAGCGGATAATCATTAACTGTCTAGGCAAAGTGGCGGCAGCCGTTTATGCTCAGCGCGCTGCCACGGACTGGCGCAATTATCCATTCCATTATCCGGAGTAGCCCATGAGTTTTGACATCAACAGCATCAACGGCCTGTCGGCCCGCGAGCTGAAGGCCCTGATCCGCACCGCCCAGAAGCAGCAGGAACTGGTCTCCAAGCGTCCGGCCGTGACCAAGGTCCGCGCCCAGATCAACAAGATCCTGCGCGAATCGGGGTATTCGATTGCCGAACTGTATGGCGTTGATGTTCCCGCTCCGGCACCGCGCGGCCGCAAGCCGGGCAAGGTCGCCAAGAAGGCCGCGGGCACCAAGGCCGCGAAGAAGGGCAAGAAGACCGGCGTGGTCGCGCCGAAATATCGCGATCCGGCCGATGCCAACAACCAGTGGACCGGCCGTGGCAAACCGCCGCGCTGGATGGCCGCCTATCTTGCCAAGGGCAGGAAGAAGGAAGACTTCCTGATCTGAGCAGGCCACCGCAATCACACTGCCCCCCGGGCAGAAACGATTGCAGCTGCAGAAAAAACGCCGGCATTGCCGGCGTTTTTATTTTCCCCTTACAGGTTCTGGTTCTTGCGTGCGGGCAACAACAGGTTGCCGAACAACAAGCCGGCCACCAGGGCCATGACCACACTGAGCACCGCGACAAAAGCGCTTTGCCCGGCCACCACGTCCTGGCGCTGGACCAGGTCCATTACCCCGCGCAGGCTGGTACTGCCGGGCACCAGGATGATGATGCCAGGCAGGCGTACGATCGCACCCGGGCGCCTTAAAACCCGCCCGAACAGATTGCCTGCGGCCGTCAGCAGCATCGCGGCGAGGAAAATCCCGGCCATCACGCCCCAGGCACGACCGGCATAGGTGGAAATGCTGTAACCGGCAAATACCGCCAGGATCACCCACGGCCAATCGCGCAGGCTGGCCTTGAACACCATCGCAAAAGCAATCGCCGCCACCAGCAGCGAGGCCCATTCCACCGAGTCCGGCTGCGGCCGCCACGCGCGCACCACCGGCTCGATGCCGATCGCGCCGGCAACGGTGACCGCAATGACCGCCCCGACGGTCAGTTTGAGCACGATGGTCAATGCCCCGGCAAAACGTGCCGTGCCCGATATCCAGTGCTGGCTGGAAAGCTCGTTGACCGCATTGGTCAGCATCAGACCGGGCAACAACACCACCAGCGAGGCAATGATCACCGAATTCAGGTTCAACGGCCCGATGAAGGCAGCCACCAGCACCGCCACAAAACCGGCCAACAGTGCCGAAAGTGCCTCACTGGCCTCGCGGGTGGCCAGTCGGCGGTCGGCATACAGGGTCAATACCCCGATCAGCACGCCGATGAAACCGGCAGTGGCGATATCCAGCCAGGGCAGCCGCCACAGCCCGGCCACCGCCGCCGAGGTCAGGCCAAACGAAAACGCCATGAATGCCTTGTCGCGCCGGCGCATCGGCAGGTCGAGCTGGCGCAGCGCGGTATGCCCCTGGGCGATGCTCATCTGGCCATTGGCCACCGCCTCGGCAATCCGGTCGGCAGCGGCCAGCTTGTGCAGGTCGTTGTCCCCCGGGCCAAGACGGATGACCCGGGTGATGTCCGAGGAGCCGATCGCCTTGGTCGGGTCGGAAAAGCTCAGGATCAACCCGGTCGGGCTGGACCAGGGCTCGCAATCAAGCACCAGCTGTTGGGACAGGGCCACCACCGCCGCCTCCAACCGCTGCGCGGTGGTTCCGTAACGATGCAGGCGTGCGGCGATTTCGCAGACAAACGCAACGCGCTGGGCGTAGGTGGCCTGATGGACGGAGGCTGGGCTGGATGACATGCGGCAGATTATCCCGTACCAGGGGCCCGCACTTCACCTGCCGGGCAGACAAACAGCCGCTATGCTTGTGCGGTGAATGATCCTGCTGCCAACCCATTGCCGGAAACCACGCTCGATGCACAGGGCACGCTGCACCTGCGCGGGCGCTGGACCCTGGTCAATGTCAGCGCCATGCAACAGGCCAGCCGCAATCCGGGCGCGCCCTTCAAGCAGATCGACGCCCGTGGCGTCAGCGCGCTGGATTCGGCCGGGGTGCTGCAGCTGTTGCATGTACTGGAGGAAAACCAGCTGGACACCGGGCAGCTGCTGGTAGCTCCCCGTCACCAGGCACTGTTGTGCACGATCGACGAGGTGGCCGAGGACCGTCCCGGCCGCACCCGCAGCTATGGCCTCAACGCCGCTCTGGCCCGCCTCGGTCAGGCCGTATACCGCACTTACCACGACATCATCGCGCTGATCGGTTTTCTCGGAGAGAACCTGGCCAAACTGGCGCGCCTGATCAGCCAGCCCAGGCGCTTCCGGGTCACCGCCACGGTGGCGCAGATGGAGCAGGTCGGCCTGGATGCGGTGCCGCTGGTGGCGCTGCTGTCGTTCCTGGTCGGCGCGGTGGTGGCCTTTCTCGGTTCCACCATCCTGCGTGATTTCGGCGCCGAGATCTTTGTCGTGGAACTGGTCAACATCGCCTTCCTGCGCGAGTTCGGCGTGCTGCTCACCGCCATCGTGCTGGCCGGACGCACCGCCAGCTCGTTTACCGCGCAGATCGGGGCGATGCAGTCGCGCGAGGAAATCGATGCGATGCGGGCGCTGGGCCTGGATGTGATCGACCTGTTGGTGCTGCCGCGGCTGATTGCAATGCTGGTGATGCTGCCGCTGCTGACCTTCATCGCGATGATCGCCGGCCTGGCCGGCGGTGTCACCGTCGGTGCGTATGCGCTGGATATCCCGCCGCAGATGTACCTGGCCCGCATGCATGACACCATCGAGGTCCGTCACCTGCTGGTCGGGCTGGCCAAGGCGCCGTTGTTTGCCACCGTGATTGCCCTGATCGGCTGCCTGGAGGGCCTGAAGGTCACCGGCAGCTCGCAGTCGGTGGGCGAACGCACCGCCGCTTCCGTGGTACAGGCCATCTCGCTGGTGATCGTGCTCGATGCCTTTGCCGCGATCTGGTTCATGCAGATGGACTGGTAAGCGATGACTGGCGCGCATCCGACCATCCAACCGGATCCGGCCCCCGAGGTCGTGGTCCGTGTCAGTGGCCTGGTCAACCGTTTCGGCAGCCAGCTGGTGCATGACGGGCTGGATCTGGAAGTCCACCGTGGTGAGATCCTCGGCATTGTCGGCGGCTCGGGCAGCGGCAAATCGGTGTTGATGCGCAGCATCGTCGGCCTGCGCCGGCCCAGTGCCGGCAGCATCCAGGTACTGGGCGCACAGGTACCGCCCGGGCCACAGGACGACCCCCACCACGTCCAGCGCAATACCGGCATCCTGTTCCAGGACGGTGCGCTGTTTTCTTCCCTGACCGTGGGCGAGAACGTGCAGGTGCCGCTGAAGGAGCACCACCCGGAACTGTCCGAGCGCTGGCTCTACGAACTGGCCCTGCTCAAGGTCAAGCTGGCCGGCCTGCCGGCCGATGCGCTCCACAAGCTGCCCGCCGAGCTGTCCGGTGGCATGCGCAAGCGCGCCGGCCTGGCGCGGGCGCTGGCGCTGGACCCGCCGCTGCTGTTCCTGGACGAGCCTACCGCCGGGCTGGACCCGATCGGTGCGGCCGGCTTCGACCAGCTGGTGCTCACCCTGCAGCAGGCACTGGGCCTGACCGTGGTGGTGATCACCCATGATCTGGATACCCTGTATGCGGTCTGCAACCGGGTCGCGGTGCTGGCCGACAGGAAAGTGATTGCCTGCGCACCGCTGGCGCAGATCGAACAGCTCGACCACCCCTGGGTGCAGGACTATTTCCATGGCCCGCGCGCGCGCGCCGCGCAGCAGGCAGCACAGAAGAAGGATTGATGATGGAAACCCGTGCCAATTTCGTCCTGATCGGTGTTTTCACCCTGCTCAGCGCCCTGGGCCTGCTCGGCTTCGGCCTGTGGGCGGCGAAGTTTTCCTCCGAGCGCAACTGGCAGCTCTACCGGGTGGTGTTCACCGAAGCGGTGACCGGCCTGAGTGTCGGCAGTCCGGTGCAATACAACGGCATCGCAGTCGGCTCGATCACCGACCTGGAACTGGATCCCCGTGACCCGCGCAAGGTCATCGCCCAGCTGCGCCTGAATGCCTCCACCCCGGTCAAGACCGATACCCAGGCCAAGCTGGCGATCAGCAGCCTGACCGGCCCGCCGATCATCCAGCTCACCGGCGGCAGCCCGCAGGCACCACGCCTGGTCGACAGCAGCCGGCAGGCAGTGCCGCAGATCACCACCGCCCCGTCGGCGCTGCAGAACATCTCGGCCACGGCCAACCGCATCGTCGAACGGATGGACCAGATCCTGTCCGATGCCAATGTCGCCAGCATCAGCACCACCCTGCAGCACCTGGAGACGATCAGTGGCAACCTGGCCAGCCGCGACCAGGGCACCCAGGCACTGCTGATCAGCGCACGTGATGCCGCACGCAAACTGGAAACCACCCTGGACACCACCAATACCGCCATCGGCCGGCTGGACCGCGACCTGGTCCAGCAGCTGCCACCGTTGCTGGACAAGCTCGACACCACCCTGACCAAACTCGATTCGGCCGCCGGCAATGCCGATGGGATCCTGGGCGAGAACCGGGCGGCGATCAACAGTTTCGCCAACGAGGGGCTGGGCCAGCTCGGACCGACGCTGACCGAGCTGCGCGGCCTGATCGGCGACCTGCGCCAGGTGACCGAACGGCTGGAAAACAACCCAGCCGGCTACCTGATGGGCCGCGAAACCCCCAAGGAGTTCGACCCACAATGAAGATCCAGCAGACCCTGTCCGCCCTGTGCCTGCCGATCCTGCTGGCCGGCTGCGCCCTGCTCGGCGGCGGCAAGCCCCGGCACATCACCGTCTACACCCCGCTGACCACCCAACTGGACAGCAGCAGTGCGCAGTGGCCGCAGGTGGACTGGCAGCTGGGCATTGCCAAACCCGCCGCCGAGCGCATGCTCGACAGCCCGCGCATCGCGGTACGACCGCAGGCGCAGCAGTTGCAGGTCTACCGCGGCGCCACCTGGTCGATGCCGGCCACCGACCTGCTGGAAACCAGCGTGCTGCGCGTGCTCGAGGACTCGGGCAAGGCCCCCGGCGTGGCCCGGCTGAGCAGCGGCCTGCGCGCCGACTACCGGCTGCTGCTGGACATCCGCCGCTTCGAGGCCGACTACGCCGGCCATGCCACCCCGCAGGCAACCATCGTGGTCAATGCCAAGCTGCTGCACAGCGCCAGCCAGCGCCTGGTCGGCAGCCACACCTTCAGCCAGGCCGTACCGGCTGCAGGCACGGCCATCGAGCAGGTCGTCCCGGCCTTTGAACAGGCACTGGGCCGAATCAGCCAGCAGATTGCGGGATGGAGCCTGCAGCAGGGTCAGCAACACGCCGGTAGTCTGCCGGACTCAACCCATCAGCAATGATGCATGCTGGTCCGGGCAAGCCGCCGGGCTGACCCGGCAACGACCGAGCCCATCCCGCGTCCGCTCCCCGTGCACCACACGCAAGGGCCGCGGGCAGTACATTTGCCCATGGCGGCGGCTGCCCCGAGAATAGGACCCGGTGGCCTGCCATGATCAGCGGCCACCGCCCTTTTCTGTCAGCCGTGTCTGGATGAACCTGTTGATCTCCCACCTGCGCCGGCAGGTTTACCACCTCGGCCGCGCCGTCTTTCGCTCCCTGCCCCTGTCTGATGGCCAACGTGACCGTCTGCGCACGCTCGTACTGTCACGCGCCCGACATTGGGTCCCACAGCCACAGCAGGGCCAAGTCGACAAGAACGGCCATACCCGGCAGCAACTGCGCCTGCGGGCCGACGAACCGGCCATCGGCCATGTTGCCCATGAGCTGGGGGAACTGCCCGAACCGATGCCGGCAACCCTGGTGGCGTTTTATCTGCCGCAATTCCACACCTTTGCCGAAAACGACGTCTGGTGGGGGAAAGGCTTCACCGAATGGCGCAACGTCACCCGGGCCCTGCCCCAGTTCGAAGGCCACGTCCAACCCCGGCTGCCGGCCGACCTGGGCTTTTATGATCTGCGCAACCCCCAGGTCATGCGTGACCAGGCTCGCCTTGCGGCCGAGTACGGCATTGGCGCCTTCTGCTTCTACTTCTACTGGTTCAGCGGCCGCACCCTGATGGAAGTGCCGCTGCGCCAATGGCTGGACGATGCCAGCATCGAGCTGCCTTTCTGCCTGTGCTGGGCCAACGAGAACTGGGCCCGGCGCTGGGACGGGCGTGACCACGACATCCTGATCGCCCAACAGCACAGCGCCGAAGATGACCTGGCCTTCATTGCCCACGTTGCCGACTACCTGCGCGACCGCCGCGCACTGAAGGTGGATGGCAAGCCGATGCTGCTGGTCTACCGACCCCACCTGTTGCCCGATGCGCGGGCCACGGCCGCACGCTGGCGCACCTGGTGCCGCGACAACGGCATCGGAGAAATCCACCTGGCCTATGTCCAGGGCTTCGAGCGCCCGGATCCTCGCGACATCGGCTTTGATGCCGCCGTCGAGTTCCCGCCGAACATGAGCAACCCGCAGGACATCGGTGGCCGCCAACGCCTGATCAACCCCGACTTCCGGGGTGACGTGCGAGACTGGCGCGAACTGGCCAGCGAAATCGCCGCCCGCCCCCTGCCTTCTTACACGTTGTACCCCGGCGTGAACCCCGGCTGGGACAACGAAGCGCGCCGCTCGGGCAAGGGCCGCATCTACCTGCACGCCTCACCGCGTGGCTACCGTGACTGGCTTCATACCACCATCCACCAGCGGCTCAAGGAAACCCCGGCCAACCAGCGCCTGGTCTTCATCAACGCGTGGAACGAATGGGCCGAAGGCGCGGTGCTGGAGCCGGATGCCCGGCTGGGGCATGCCTGGCTGCAGGCCACCCGGCAGGCACTGCAAGCCCCGCCTCAAGACAGTGTGCCGATGCGCCCCTGTGCCGTCATCCATGCCAGTTGCGCCGAAGAATTGGCCAACCTGCTTGCTGCCTTGCAGGCTGCCGGCCTGCCGTGGCGGGTGGTGGTCACCACCACCAAGGAGCAGCGCGAACGAATCGATGCGATCACCGCGCAGAGCAGCCTGGGCATCGAAACCTACACCGTGCCCGGGCAAGGCCGCGACATCCTGCCGTTCCTGGAAATGGCCGGACGCTTGCTTGATGAAGGCGAGCAGGTGGTACTCAAGCTGCATGCCGACAACACTCGCCAGCGCGGGCAAGGCAGGCAGATGATCCCACGGCTGCTCGCAGCACAACCGACGCAGCAGGTCTTTGCCGCCTTCCAGGCCAATCCGGCCTTGGGCATGGTTGCCCCGGAGGGGCAGCTCAAACCATGCCCTCCCCTGGGCCACACACAGGCCGATCGTCTGAACTCACTGTCGGTACGTCTGGGCCTGACGGAAACTGACCACACCCCGCTCGATGTCATTGCCGGCGGCATGTTCTGGGTACGCCTGCAGGCCCTGAGGCCGATCTTGGATGCCCATCTGCCGCGTTCAATGTTTGAAGCCGGCAATGCCGGGCACGATGGCAACAGTACCGGGGCACTGGAATCACTTCTCTGTCTGGCATCGCAGCAGGCCGGTTATCAGTGCATTGACACGCTACAGTTGCCCGGAAAGTAAACGGTGATGACACCGCGCCAGCCTTGCACGCTGGTCTGCGCGGGAGGGCTGTCACAGGCCGGGGAAACCGCCCGGCCTGTGGCTGCAGCCTGGCTCAGCTGAAGGCAACGCCGGTCTTTGCCTGTAGCTCCTCACGTCCTACACCCGGCGCTGTCTCGACCAGTTTCAGGCCTTCGGCGGTGACATCAAACACTGCCAGATCGGTGATGATGCGGTTGACCACACCCACGCCGGTCAGCGGCAGGGTGCATTCGGGCAGGATCTTGTGCTCGCCATTCTTGGCGGTGTGCTCCATCAGCACCACCACGCGCTGCACGCCGGCCACCAGGTCCATCGCTCCGCCCATGCCCTTGACCATCTTGCCCGGTACCATCCAGTTGGCGATATCACCCTTGTCGGTGACCTGCATCGCGCCGAGGATGGCCAGGTTGATATGGCCGCCGCGGATCATCGCAAAACTGTCGTGGCTGCCGAAGTAACTGGCCCCGGCACGCGCGGTCACCGTCTG
Source organism: Stenotrophomonas koreensis (assembly GCF_001431525.1). GTDB lineage: Bacteria > Pseudomonadota > Gammaproteobacteria > Xanthomonadales > Xanthomonadaceae > Stenotrophomonas > Stenotrophomonas koreensis. The sequence continues at coordinate 48,926 of NZ_LDJH01000018.1, read as the reverse complement.
CTTGCCGGCATTGATCAGGTCGGCATCCAGCTCGGCCTCGGTCGGGAACGGGCCGATCCCGAGCAGGCCGTTCTCGCTCTGCAGCCAGACATCCATGCCCTCGGGGATGTGGTTGGCCACCAGGGTCGGCAGGCCGATGCCCAGGTTGACGTAGGCACCATCGGTCAGTTCACGGGCCGCACGGGCGGCCATTTCATCACGGGTCCAAGCCATGGTCAGTTGCCCTCCGCACGCACGGTGCGCTGTTCGATGCGTTTTTCCGGCGTGGAATTGACCACGATACGATGGACATAGATACCCGGCAGGTGGACCTGGTCCGGGTCGATCGCACCGACCTCGACCAGCTCCTCGACCTCGACCACGCACACCTTGCCGGCCATCGCGCAGGCCGGGTTGAAGTTGCGTGCGGTCTTGCGGAACACCAGGTTGCCGGCGGTGTCGGCCTTCCAAGCCTTGACCAGGGCCACATCGGCACGCAGGGCGGTTTCCAGCACGTAGTGCTTGCCGTCGAACTGACGGGTTTCCTTGCCATCTGCCACTACCGTGCCGTAGCCGGTGGCGGTGAAGAAAGCCGGAATGCCGGCACCGCCAGCGCGCAGGCGCTCGGCCAGGGTGCCCTGCGGGTTGAATTCCAGCTCCAGTTCACCGGACAGGTACTGGCGCTCGAATTCCTTGTTTTCGCCCACATAGGACGAAATCATCTTCTTGATCTGGCGGGTGGCCAGCAGCTGGCCCAGGCCGAAGCCATCGACACCGGCATTGTTGGAAATGGCGGTCAACCCGCTCACCCCAGTGTCGCGCAGGGCGGCAATCAAGGCCTCCGGGATGCCACACAGGCCAAACCCGCCTACCGCCAGGGTCTGGCCATCGGCCACTAGGTCAGCCAGTGCGCTGGCCGCGTCGGGGTACAACTTGCCTTTGCGCATGGCGCCGGCGGAAGAAGCATCGGTCATGGGCCGTACTCGTCAAAAAGGTTGTCAGGGGATTCTAGCCATCGCCAGGCACCCCACCTGCTGTACTTTCGTCCACTCGTCCACGCCTTGGTAAAGCTTGTGCGAGCTACACTTGGCACCTGCAATCCCAAAGTGAATGTGCATGAATCACCCTGCCTTCAAAGCATATGACATCCGCGGCCGTGTGCCCGACCAACTCAACACAGATCTGGCCACCCGTATCGGCATTGCCTTGGCATCCCAGCTGGATGCCGGCCCGGTGGTGCTGGGCCGCGATGTCCGCCTGAGCAGCCCGCAGCTGCAGCAGGCGCTGGCCGATGGCCTGCACGCGGCCGGGCGCGAGGTGATCGACATCGGCCTGTGCGGCACCGAGGAAGTCTACTTCCAGAGCGCGCACCTGCAGGCCGCCGGCGGGGTGATGGTGACCGCCAGCCACAACCCGATGGACTACAACGGCATGAAGCTGGTGCGCGAAGGCGCCCGGCCGATCAGTGGCGACACCGGCCTGTTCGAGATCCGCGACCAGGTCCTGGCCATGCCGGCCCCTGCCATCGACGGCCCGGCACCGATGCAGGCCCATCCGGACAAGTCGGCCTATATCGCCCACTTGCTCGGCTACGTGGACGTGGCTGCGCTCAAACCGCTGAAGATCGTCACCAATGCCGGCAACGGCGGGGCCGGCTCGATCATCGACCTGCTCGCTCCGCACCTGCCGCTGCAATTCATCCGCCTGCAGCATGAGCCGGACGGCAACTTCCCCAACGGCATTCCCAACCCGCTGCTGCCGGAAAACCGTGCCGCCACTGCCCAGGCGGTGCTCGAACACGGGGCCGACTTCGGCATTGCCTGGGACGGTGATTTCGACCGCTGCTTCTTCTTCGACCACAGCGGCCGCTTCATCGAGGGCTACTACCTGGTCGGCCTGCTCGCCGCCACCCTGCTGGCCAAGGAACCCGGCGGCAAGGTCATCCACGACCCGCGCCTGACCTGGAACACCGTCGACATGGTCCAGGCCCTGGGCGGGCAGCCGATCCAGAGCAAGACCGGGCACGCCTTCATCAAGGAACGGATGCGCGCGGAAAATGCCGTCTATGGCGGCGAAATGAGCGCCCACCATTACTTCCGTGATTTCGCTTACTGCGATTCGGGCATGATCCCCTGGCTGTTGATCGCCAGCCTGGTCAGCACCAGCGGCCAGTCCCTGGCCCAGCTGGTGGAAGACCGCATGGCCGCCTATCCCTGCAGTGGCGAGATCAACTTCCAGGTCGATGATGCCGCTGCGGCCATCGCCCGGGTGATGGCGGCCTTTGCCCCGTTGCAGCCAGCCGTCGACCAGACCGATGGCATCAGTGCCGATTTCGGCGACTGGCGTTTCAGCCTGCGCAGCTCCAACACCGAACCGCTGCTGCGGCTGAATGTCGAAGCCCGGGGTGATGCCGCACTGATGCAGCAGCGCACCGAACAGATCCAGCAATTGCTCAAAGCCTAATCCAGGAGATTTCCATGCAGCCGATTTTGCCAGTCATTCTTTCCGGTGGTTCTGGCACCCGCCTGTGGCCGTTGTCGCGCGAATCCTACCCCAAGCAGTTCCTGCCGCTGGCCGATGAAAAGACCATGCTCCAAGCCACCTGGGAGCGGGTCGCCGCCCTGGCCACACAGGCCCCGATCGTGGTGGTGAACGAAGCCCACCGCTTCGTTGCCGCCGAACAGCTGCTGCAGGTCGGCGCGCGGCCGCAGGCCATCCTGCTGGAGCCGGTCGGCCGCAATACCGCCCCGGCCATTGCCGTGGCCGCACTGGAAGCCATTGCCGATGGCAGCGACCCGTTGCTGCTGGTGCTGGCCTCGGACCACGTGATCACCAACACGACAGCCTTCCATGCGGCAGTGCTGGCGGCCGCACCTGCCGCCACCAACGGCAAGCTGGTCACCTTCGGCATCGTGCCGAGCGGCCCGGAAACCGGCTACGGCTACATCAAGGCGCAGGGCAACGACGATGTGCGGCCGGTCGAGCGCTTTGTCGAAAAGCCCGACCTGGCCACCGCCCAGGACTATGTGGCCAGCGGCGATTACTTCTGGAACAGCGGCATGTTCCTGCTGCGTGCCTCGCGTTACCTGGAAGAGCTGGAGCACTTTGCACCGGAGATGGCAGCCGGCTGCCGCCAGGCCTTCGCCGCAGCCGTACGCGATGCCGACTTCACCCGCCTGGACAAGGAGCACTTTGCTGCCATTGCCGGTGATTCCATCGACTATGCGGTGATGGAGAAGACCGCCGATGCCATGGTGATTGCCCTGGACGCCGGCTGGAGCGACGTCGGCTCATGGTCGGCACTGCGCGATGTCTCCCCCCGTGATGCCGATGGCAATGCCACCCGCGGCGATGTGATCGCCATTGACTGCCGCAACAGCTATGCCTATGGCGAACATCTGATCGCCATGGTCGGCCTGGACAATGTGATCGTGGTGCAGACCGACGATGCGGTTCTGGTGGCCGATGCCGACAAGGTCCAGCAGGTCAAGGACGTGGTCGCCCGGCTCAAGGCCGAAGGCCGGCCCGAGGCCAACTGGCACCGCAAGGTCTACCGCCCCTGGGGCGCCTACGATTCGATCGACCATGGCGAGCGCTTCCAGGTCAAACGGATCACGGTCAAGCCCGGCGGCACCCTGAGCCTGCAGATGCACCACCATCGTGCCGAGCACTGGATCGTGGTCAGCGGTACCGCCGAGGTTACCCGCGGCGATGACGTCATCCTGCTCACCGAAAACCAGAGCACCTACATCCCGCTGGGGGTGACCCACCGCCTGCGCAACCCCGGCAAGCTGCCGCTGGAACTGATCGAAGTGCAGTCCGGCAGCTACCTCGGCGAGGATGACATCGTCCGTTTCGAGGACACCTACGGGCGTGCCTGATTCCCGGCACCCTGCCTCACGCGCATCCCAGGTGCGCCAGCCATGGGTTGAAGCATGAACATCGTCGTTGTTGGTACCGGATATGTCGGGCTGTCCAATGCCATCCTGTTGGCACAGCACAACCGCGTCACCGCAGTGGACATCGATGCCGGCAAGGTGGCGCTGATCAACCAGCACACCTCGCCAATCGAGGATGCGCAAATCAGCCAGTATCTGGCCGAAAAGCCATTGCAGCTGAGCGCTACCACGGAAGCCACCACGGCCTACACCGAGGCTGACCTGGTGATCGTGGCCACGCCCACCGATTACGACGAGCAGACCAACTACTTCAACACCAGTACGGTCGAAGCGGTCATTGCCCAGGTGCTGGCGGTCAACCGCCAGGCCACGATCCTGATCAAGTCCACCATCCCGGTGGGCTTCACCCGCAATCTGCGCGAACAGCTGGGCACGGACAACATCATCTTCGCGCCGGAGTTCCTGCGCGAGGGCCGTGCGCTGTACGACAACCTGCACCCGAGCCGGATCATCATCGGTGAGCGCAGCGAGCGGGCCGAAGCGATCGCCGCCCTGTTCCAGCAAGGTGCGCTGGATACCGAGGTGCCGGTGCTGTTCACCGACTCCACCGAGGCCGAGGCGATCAAGCTGTTCGCCAACACCTACCTGGCCATGCGCGTGGCCTATTTCAACGAACTGGATTCCTATGCCCAGACCCTGGGCCTGGATACCCGCGCCATCATCGATGGCGTCGGCCTGGACCCACGCATCGGCAAGCACTACAACAACCCGTCCTTCGGTTATGGCGGCTACTGCCTGCCCAAGGACACCAAACAACTGCTGGCCAATTACCGCGACGTGCCGCAGAACCTGATCGCCGCGATCGTCTCCTCCAATGCCACCCGCAAGGACTTCATCGCCGACCAGATCCTGGCACGGCGGCCGAAGGTGGTCGGAATCTACCGCCTGATCATGAAGGCCGGTTCGGACAACTTCCGTGCCTCCTCGATCCAGGGGGTGATGAAGCGGATCAAGGCCAAGGGCATCGAGGTGGTGGTGTTCGAGCCGGTACTGCAGCAGGACGAGTTCTTCAACTCGCGGGTGATCAACGACCTGGAAGCCTTCAAGGCGGTCAGCGATGTGATCGTGGCCAACCGGATCACCGATGACATCGCCGATGTGGTGAACAAGGTTTACACCCGCGACCTGTTCGGCAAGGACTGAAAAACGCAAAAGCCCCGGCAAAGCCGGGGCTTTCCGCTCACAGGCAAGCCTCTCAGGCCTTGCCTGTCACGCTCATCTGGCCCAGTACCGCCGCCAGCTCCTGCTCCCAGTCCGGCAGGGTGATGGAAAAATCCTGCTGCAGCTTGCGGTTGTCCAGCACTGACCAGGCCGGGCGTTTGGCCGGCGTAGGATATTCAGCCGTGCTGATGGCATCTACCAGCGGCGTGCTGGCCAACAGGCCCTGCGCATGGGCCTGGGCAAAGATCTCGGTAGCAAACCCGTGCCAACTGGTCTGGCCGCTGGCGGTCAGGTGCCAGATGCCGGACCTCAACTGGCCAGACTGCAATACCGCCAGGGTAGTGTCGGCAATCAAGGCCGCCGACGTCGGGCTGCCGATCTGGTCGGCAACCACGCCCAGCTGCTCGCGCTCGGCGCCTAGGCGCAGCATCGTGCGCAGGAAGTTCCTGCCATGACTGGCATAGACCCAGGCGGTACGGAAGATCAGGTAGGGCGCACCGGAAGCGATGATGGCCTCCTCACCCGCGCGCTTGCTCTGCCCGTACACACCCAGCGGCGCAGTGGCATCGTCTTCGCGATAAGGCTGGCTGCCCTGGCCATCGAACACGTAGTCGGTCGAGTAATGTACCAGCGGCACGCCGTGCTGTGCGCACCAGCCGGCGATCTGCGCCGGCGCTTCGGCATTGGCACGCCAGGCCGCCTCGGCATCGGTCTCGGCGGCATCCACGGCCGTGTAGGCAGCGGCGTTGATGATCAACTCCGGCTGCACACGTTCCAGCACGGCCTTCACAGCCTGCGGGCGGTCAAAATCGGCTGCCTCGCATTCAACACCATCAATCATGCCGCTGCGTGTGGTGACCACCAGTTCCACATACGGTGCCAGCGCCCGCCGCAGCTCGGTACCGACCTGGCCGTTGCCACCAAACAGCAACACCTTCATGGCTGGTATACCGGCAGGCGATCTTCAGCGACATCAGCCAGCAAGGGCGCACGCTGGTCCTTGTCCGACAGCTGCGGCTCGGCAACCGGCCAGTCCACCGCCAGCTGGGCATCGTTCCAGGCAATACCGGCATCGGCCTGCCGCACATAGACATCGGTGCACAGGTAGCTGAACACCGCCCGCTCGGAAAGCACGGCAAAGCCATGGGCAAAGCCTTCGGGAATCCAGAACTGGCGCTTGTTTTCCGCCGATAGGATCACTGCCTCCCAGCGACCGTAGGTCGGCGAGCCGCGGCGGATGTCCACTGCCACGTCATACACCTCGCCTTCCAGCACGGTCACCAGCTTGCCCTGCGGCCGCGGCCACTGGTAATGCAGGCCACGCAGCACGCCACGGCTGGAAGTGGAAACATTGCTCTGCACGAAATGGGTCGGCAATCCGGCTTCGGCAAAACGCTCGGCGTTGAAGGTTTCATAGAACGCGCCACGGGCGTCCCCGAACACCGCCGGCTCGATCACCACGCACCCCGGCAAGGAAGTCTGGATGACCTTCATGCCTTGCCACTCCGGCGCACCAGCGCCTGCAAATATTGGCCGTAACCATTCTTGCTCAGCGGCGCGGCCAGCTGCTCCAGCTGCCCGGCGCTGATCCAGCCCTGGTTGAAGGCGATTTCTTCCGGACAGCACACCTGCAGGCCCTGACGGGTCTGGATGGTGCCAATGAAATTGGAGGCCTCCAGCAAGGAAGCATGGGTCCCAGTGTCCAACCAGGCATGGCCACGGCCCAGCTGCTGCAGGTGCAACTGGCCCTCACTGAGGTAACGCCGGTTCAAATCGGTGATTTCCAGCTCGCCACGCGGCGAGGGAACAAGCTCGGCCGCGTAATCACTGGCCTTGCCATCGTAGAAATACAGGCCGGTCACCGCATAGTTGGAACGCGGGTTTTCCGGCTTTTCGACCAGGTCAACCACGCGGCCGGCGGCATCGAATTCGGCCACACCGTAGCGCTCCGGGTCGGTGACCCAGTAGCCGAACACGGTGGCACCGCTTTCACGCGCATCGGCCTGGGCCAGCAATTCGGTCAAACCGTGGCCGTGGAAGATGTTGTCGCCCAGTACCAAGCAGCTGGGCTGGCCCGCCAGGAAGTCACGGCCGATCAGGAAGGCCTGGGCCAGGCCATCCGGGCTGGGCTGGGCTGCATACTGAATGTCCATGCCCCACTGGCTGCCATCGCCCAGCAGGGCCTGGAACAGCGCCTGCTCGTGCGGGGTGTTGATGATCAGCACCTCGCGGATCCCGGCCAGCATCAGCACGCTGAGCGGGTAATAGATCATCGGCTTGTCATAGATCGGCAGCAGCTGCTTGCTGACGCCCTTGGTGATCGGGTACAGCCGGGTGCCGGAGCCGCCGGCCAGGATGATGCCCTTGCGCTTGCTCGTGCTCGTGCTCGTGGTCATGGCTCAGCCCTCCGTACCGATACGCTGCAGGCGATAGCTGCCATCGAGTACGCCGTTTACCCAGGCCTGGTTCTCAAGGTACCAATCCACGGTGAAGGCAATACCCTGCTCGAACGTCCAGGACGGCTCCCAGCCCAGCTCGTCACGCAGCTTGGTGGCATCGATGGCATAGCGGCGGTCGTGCCCCGGGCGGTCAGTCACGTAGGTGATCTGGCTGGCACGCGGCTGGCCGTCGGCACGCGGGCGGCGCTGGTCCAGCAGCGCGCAGATCGCCTGCACCACTTCAATGTTCTGCTTCTCGGCATTGCCACCGACGTTGTAGGTCTCGCCGACCCGGCCCTTGGCCAGCACGGTGCGGATCGCCTCGCAGTGATCGGACACGAACAACCAGTCGCGTACCTGCTTGCCATCGCCGTAGACCGGCAGCGGCTCGCCAGCCAGCGCCCTGGCAATCACCAGCGGAATGAGTTTTTCCGGGAAGTGGTAGGGGCCGTAGTTGTTGGAACAGTTGGTGGTCAGCACCGGCAGCCCGTAGGTATGGTGGAAGGCCCGCACCAGGTGGTCGGAGGCAGCCTTGGACGCGGAATACGGCGAATTGGGAGCATACGGAGTGGTTTCGGTGAACTTGCCGGTATCGCCCAGGGTGCCGTAGACCTCGTCGGTGGACACATGCAGGAAACGGAAGGCCTCTTTCGCCTCGCCCTGCAGCGTCTTCCAGTAATCACGCACCGCCTCCAGCAGGGCCAGGGTGCCGACCACATTGGTCTGGATGAAGGCACCCGGGCCGTCAATCGAGCGGTCGACATGGCTTTCGGCAGCGAAATTGAGCACCGCATCGGGTTGATGCTCGGCCAGCAGACGCGCCACCAGCTCACGGTCGCCAATATCGCCATGGACGAAGACATGGGCCGGGTTGCCCTCCAGCGAGGCCAGGGTCTGCAGGTTACCGGCGTAGGTCAGTGCATCCAGATTGATGACCTTCACTCCACGGGTCACCGCTTCGAGGACGAAGTTGCCACCGATAAAACCGGCACCGCCGGTGACCAACCAAGTTGCCATGATCTGTTCACTGAAGACGCACCGGTAAAGGCGCACAGCCGCATAGCATAGCCGACCGGGTCAGTCTGCCGCCATGCGGGGTTTGCCGGCTTAAAACTTTGTCCGGACATTTGATAAGATCCATACTTCAGCACTCCCCTGTCAGCACGGCTATCCATACGGTGTCGCACGGACAGGAGGTGCCCGCTAGAATGAACCCCCTCAACCGGTCCGCAAGGCCCGGACAACCCCGCAAAGAAGGATGTCGTACCAGATGAAAATCCTCGTCGCGTACAAGCGCGTTGTGGACTACAACGTCCGTATCCAGGTCAAGCCTGACGGATCGGGTGTGGTCACCGACGGCGTCAAGCTCTCGCCCAACCCGTTTGATGAAATCGCGCTGGAAGAGGCCCTGCGCCTGCGCGATGCCGGCATTGCCAGCGAGGTGGTCGTGGCCACCATCGCCCCGGCCGATGCCCAGGCCCACCTGCGCAACGGCCTGGCGATGGGCGCCAACCGCGCCATCCACGTGGTCACCGATGCGGCGATCCAGCCGCTGACCGCCGCGCGCACCCTGCTCAAGCTGGTGGAAACCGAGCAGCCGGACATCGTGCTGCTGGGCAAGCAGGCCATCGACGATGACGCCAACCAGACCGGGCAGATGCTGGCCACGCTGTGGGGCCGTCCGCAGGCGACCTTCGCCTCCAAGCTGGTGGTTGCCGACGGCAAGGCCACGGTGACCCGCGAGATCGACGCCGGCCTGGAAGTGCTGGAAGTGGACCTGCCGGCGGTGATCACCACCGACCTGCGCCTGAACGAGCCGCGCTTCATCAAGCTGCCGGACATCATGAAGGCCAAGACCAAGCCGCTGCAGACCCTGCAGCTGGCCGAGCTGGGCGTTGAAGCCGCCGACACCTTTGAAACCACCGCCTATGCCCCGCCGGCCAAGCGCTCCAAGGGGATCATGGTCAAGGACGCCGCCGAACTGGTGGCCGCACTGAAGCAGAAGGGGTTGCTGTGATGTCCAAGGTACTTGTCATTGCCGAACACCTGCACGGCCAGCTCAATGCCGCCGTGGCCAAGACCGTGACCGCCGCCGTGGCGGTGGGTGGCCAGGTCGACGTGCTGGTGCTGGCCGCCGACCCGGCCGCCGTGGCCGCACAGGCCGCGCAGATTGCCGGCGTCAGCCGCGTGCTGACCATCGCCAATCCGGCCAACGAACATGCCATTGCCCAGCAGCTGGCCCCGCAGATCGCCCAGGCCGCTGCCGGCTACAGCCATGTGTTCGGCCCGTCCACCACCACCGGCAAGGACCTGATGCCGGCCGTGGCCGCGCTGCTCGGGGTCAACCAGGTCTCCGACCTGATGACGGTGATCGATGCGCACACCTTCCAGCGCCCGATCTACGCCGGCAACGCGATCATCACCGTGAAGGTGCCGGCCGACCAGGCCGTGGTGGCCACCGTGCGTGCCGCCTCCTGGGCCAGCGCTGGCGAAGGTGGCAATGCCGCCATCGAAGCGATTAACGTGGATGCCTCCCTGCCGACCCACACCCGCTTTGTCTCGCTGACCTCGGGCAAGAGCGACCGCCCGGACCTGCAGAGCGCCAAGCGTGTGGTCTCCGGTGGCCGCGGTGTCGGCTCGGCCGAAAACTTCGAAGTGATCTACAAGCTGGCCGACAAACTCGGTGCCGGCGTTGGCGCCTCGCGCGCCGCCGTGGATGCCGGCTACGTGCCCAGCGACATGCAGGTCGGCCAGACCGGCAAGATCATCGCCCCGGAGCTGTACGTGGCGGTGGGCATCAGCGGCGCGATCCAGCACCTCACCGGGATCAAGGATGCCGGCACCATTGTTGCGATCAACAAGGATGCTGATGCCCCGATCTTCGAGATCGCCGACATCGGTCTGGTGGGGGATTTGTTTACCCTGCTGCCCGAGATTGAAGCGGCAATCTGACCGGAGTATTCCGGTTGCAACCAAAGCCAGTCCTTCGTGACTGGCTTTTTTATCGGTCGGTTTTCCCGGAGTCAATCGACATAAGCACCGGAAACACCCCGCTCCATCAATTGCCGCGGCAGGTTGTAACTGTTGATTTCATCCGGCCGCCCATGCACCAGAACCGGGATCCCCACTGAAAGCAACCGACCCAGCTTCTCTTTTTCATAAGCAACGGAAAGCGGCACGGTAACTGCAAACATCTTCGGATAAGCGCGCAGGGCAGCCAGGAATTCTTCATTGAACCCATCCCAACGCCACCAGTCATGGAGCTGGTACGCAGTAAGGATCACCCTCTGCTCACCAAGCAGGCCAGCCATCTGCCGCATGCCGTCAAGGCTGTATGTCTGGAAGATGAACCGCTCCCTGTACTGCTCTGGAATTGATTCCAGCAAAAGCATGGCATCTTCGTCAGTCTTGGTGTCAGTGACGACCTTGAACCCACTGCGTTGGTCCAGGATGCGCAGAAGATCGCCCAAGGGAACAGTCGAGTAGGACGACTTCACCCCATGAATGGACGGCGCAGCTGCATAGCCACCCAGCCGCTGCACGACATCATTGGCAACAGGTGGCAACTCGCCTTGATACCCGGTCCGGCTTGCCCATGAGGGCCAATCATGCAATAAGTACCACTGCCCGTCCTTCGATCTGGAAAAATCCAACTCCAGGTAGGAAAAACCAGTATCGAGCGACAAATCAATTGCCTGCCGGCTATTGGTGTAAGCATTTCCATCAACTGCGCCAGCGGCATGCGCCACAAGGATAAAACCATCAGAACTCAATCGGCCGGAAGCATTAGCCCCCCATGCCATTGAAAAAAGCAAAACGGCAAGAATCGAAAAAAACTTCATCAAGAATCACCTTATGAAAATAGCATTACTTATTTCCTTCTGCATTTACAGCGCGATATCAATCATTGCCGCAAAAAGCAGATCAAGAAAGATAACAAAAGTATCGATTGCCGCAGCCGCATCACTTCTCACTGCTGCTTGGATATTCATCAACGAGCTCAGCGGAAACGGCATTGACGACTCGGTACTTTACCACATGCACACAGGCGTATCGGGCGCCGGCATCAGTGAATTCACCTGGAAAATAGCGCCACTGGTCGCCTATATCCTCGCAACCGCAGCATTTTCTGTTTACATCTGCCGCCGGCAGCTGATCAGCCAGCGCAGGTCGTCCACCATCTTCTATCTCGCACTTGCTGCCATTACAGCGGCCAATCCCCTGACCCGGGACATAGCCAGGCTTGCTGCAAGCAGCTTTTCAGGAAAGGACATCGAAAACGCAGCCGTATCTTTCATCGAGCCAACAGGAAAAATAGGCAAGAAGAAAAACCTTGTCGTCCTTTATCTGGAAAGTTTCGAGCAAACCTACTATAACGAAGACGTATTTCCAGGTCTTACCCCGAACCTGAATTCATTACGCAAGCGCAGCCTCGACTTCGTCAACGTGGATTCCCGCCCTGGCGGTACCTGGACGATTGCAGGCATGGTCAGCTCTTTGTGCGGTACGCCATTGTCACTGAACAATGATGCCAATGGCTATGGCAGCATCGGCCGGTTCATGCCAAAGGCCAACTGTCTTACCGACATCCTTGCCACCAACGGCTATCACCTGCAGTTCGTCGGCGGGGCAACGTCCGAGTTCGCCGGCAAGGGGCAGTTCCTCAAGGACCACGGCTTCCACACCATTATTGACAAGTCCGATTTCAAAAATTCGGATATTGCTGAAAAGCATTTTTCATCCTGGGGCGTGCATGACGACATCCTGCTTGAACGCATGTGGCAGGACTTTGTCCAGCTCTCCGATGCGGGCAGCCCATTCGCACTGGTCGGCCTGACCCTGGATACCCACCACCCCAGTGGACATATTGCCAACAGCTGTCTCGACATCAACTACCAGGGCGCCGGGGCAAGAAAGTCCTTGCTTGATGCCGTCGCCTGTTCGGATCGTCTTGTTGCGTCCTTCGCTGAAAAAGTGCTCTCCAGCCCGCACATGGACAACACGGTCCTGGCAATCGTCTCTGATCATGTAGCAATGCCCAATGACGTCCATGAAATCCTGAGCAATCACCCCAGGAAGAACACGGTGATGATCTTTGACAATCAGCAGCAGGCGCAAGTGGTGGATGCACCGGCATCAACCCTGGACACGGCTGCCACCCTGCTTGACCTCCTGCATGGTGGCAATGCGATTGCGTTCTCAAGATCCCAGCTTCCGGGCAATACCCGGCAGCCGTCCATCACTTACGAAGGCGCTGCGGACAACCATGAAGCGCCCAGCATGCGTGCAGTGCTGAATTACTCAAAATCCCTGTGGGCCCTCGGCGACATCAACGATGGCATCAGGCTTGCCTCGAACAAACTGCATATCGGCGACCAACAATATACGCCGCCGGCGATTTTCGTCTCTGACCCTGCCGGCCGGATAACCGAAGTGGGAACGCGCGGCATCCACTCCGACATCGAAATGAAGAATCAGGGGGATCGGATCACCCTTGTCGATCGCTGCGTCGCTTTCGATATCGATCAGGACCCCGCCAGTTGGTGTATCTGGTCAGACACTGACGGTGCCCCGAAGGCAGCCCTGTTGCCGGAGGAGGAGCAGATCAACTCATTGTCAGGAATTCTCGCCCAGGCAGCTGATTCAATTCCGTACAGCTCGCTGCGCAAGGATTTCATCATCAAATCCGGTTTCATGGAGCAGGACACGGTATATGGTTCGGTAGTGAATGAGTCCATCATCTCTACCGGCAGGGAGGGGATCATCCTGTATGGCCCACACCAGAATCTGTGCGCAGGCGAATACACTCTGCATATAAATGGAGAAAGTTCAAACGCCGAAGGCTCCTGGATTGACATGGTTTCCGAATACGGAAACAAAAGATACGACCAGGTATCCATCAATGACCGTATTTCCGGCGAAATTGCTGTTGCCCGTTACTTTTTCGAAACGGATGTCAATCTCGCCGAGGTGCGCGCCTACGCCTCGCCGGGAGCCGAGCTGAAGATCAACAACTACCAGCTTCTCCCCACCCTGAATACCATGCCGGTCGATGAGGAAATTGACTTTTCCTCGACGGGGCTGGCCATGAGCTACATCTCATGCGGCTGGAAGTTTGACAGCACGGCCGGTACCCGGACCAACGCCAGGAACGCAACAATTCGCTTCAAGACACCGGAAGCGCCACTGACCAAGTCCGCCGTCAGCCTGACGATGAACAGCAATCAGGCTGCCTCGGTGCAGCTTGAGTCGAGCATGGGCACGCGTACGAACGTTGAAGTTGATGGAGCGACAACCGTCATCATTCCGATCCCGGATGACATAGGCTCGGCAACAACCGGCAAGCCCGTCTCCATCGACTTCCACATCAATAACTGCGCCCCGCAGCAATGCCCCGAGATCAATCTGATATCTGCCAAGATCGAGGAAAACGTCTCCTAAGACAGGCAGCTGCAGCTGCTCCAGCCCATGCCTGCAACGCCCTTTCAATCCACTCTGGATTCTGACGTACGAGTGATGATGTGAGTATCCGGCCTGCCGCCAGCAGGCCGGACTACAGCAATCCATGCAAGCATGGCATATGCCTTTTCCATCTTCTGATTACAACAACCAGAAGAACATCACGGAAAAGCCGTTCGCATTCCAGTAAATAATACTGATTGCGGCGTATGACCATCAACATTGCCTGCCAGCCGTGGCCATACAGCTATGCCCACCCTGCAACCAGCACTCCGAACGATCCGGGATCACTCGTCTGCCAATACGGCCTCAACTAAAAGCACCAGCCTCTCGAACGTTCTTGCAGCCTTGAGCTCGTACATCAGCTCACCTGGATGCACACTGTCACTGAGCATCCCCTTCCAACCTGCGACTTCCTGAAGTGCGTCGTATTGTGCAACCAACGGAACATCCAATTCCTTGGAGACCTCGCGCAAGGCGGTCACGAATCGGTACAGATTCCCAACCCCGGGCTGATACACGGTTGGATTAGGCTCCTGCAAAATGACATACTTGCCTTCGCCCCTCGCGATCTGCACCAGATCCCGAATTATCTGCGCATACGTTTCTGGGGTCGCCTGGAACAGGCCAGGTGCAGGCTTCGCGTTGTAAAAATGATCATTCAATGCATAGTTTATAAGGACAATATCTGCCGCAGAACCTTTCATCTGCAGCCCCCAAGGCTTTTTCCTGCCCTCGGTCCCATTCAACAGCTGATGAGACTGGGTTCCACCAACTCCGTAATTGATCACATATACGTGACCACCAAAGCGCTCCTGCAGCATATCTTGGAGCCTGCGGGGTTCATTTTTGGTTCATCGCAGATCAGAGTGGAGCTTTTCGCGGTTGCGCTTACGCTTGAGGCCTGATTTCAGAGCTCAAGGGTGAGAGATCATGCTGGATCGCAAGATGATTGCCGCGCTGGCGGCTGGGAAGGCTACCGGGTACAGCGCATCGTCTGGCCCAGCGACGGCAGCCGGACAGTCACCATCCACCTTGTGCCCACGGCCCGCAGGATGCATTGCGAGCAATGCGGCAGTCGCTGCCGGCAGGTGCATGAAACCAGTCTGCGCCGGGTCCGGGAGCTGCCGTTGATGGCGTTGCAGGTAACCCTGGTGGTGCCGCGCCGACGGGTATGGTGCGAGCAGTGCGGCGGGCCGCGCCTGGAAAAGCTGAGCTGGCTGGGGCGCTATCAACGGGTGACCAACCGCCTGGCCGAGGCGGTCAACCAGCTGCTGGCTTCCAGCAACATCCTGGCCACCGCGCGCTTCTTCGGGCTCGGCTGGCATACGGTCAAGGCGCTGGACAAGGCCTGGCTGCGGCAGAGCGTGGCCGCGCCGGACTGGAGCCGGATCCACTACCTGGCCATGGATGAGTTCGCCCTGCACAAGGGACATCGTTATGCCACGGTGGTGGTCGATCCGATCAGCCGCCAGGTGCTGTGGGTCGGCAATGGTCGCTCACGCGGGACTGCGCGAACCTTCTTCGAGCAGCTGCCTGCCGGCGTTGCCGGGCAGATCCGGGCGGTGGCCATCGACATGACCACCGCTTACGAGCTGGAGATCAAGGCCCACTGTCCCAATGCCGAAATCGTCTACGACCTGTTCCATGTGGTGGCCAAGTACGGCCGCGAAGTGATCGACCGGGTGCGCGTGGATCAGGCCAATCAACTGCGCCACGACAAGCCCGCGCGCCGGGTGATCAAGTCCAGCCGCTGGCTGCTGCTGCGCAATCGCCGCAACTTTGAACACCCCCAGCGGGTGCGATTGGACGAGCTGCTGCAGGCCAACCAGCCCCTGCTCACCGCCTACCTGATGCGCGATGAGCTCAAGCGGCTGTGGTTCTACCGCCATCCAGGCTGGGCCCGGCGCGCCTGGCAGCACTGGCTGCAGCAGGCACAGGGCAGCGGCATTGCGGCCCTGGTGCACTTCGCGCACAAGCTCAAGGCTTATCTGCACGGAATCCTGTCCCGCTGCCGGCACCGGCTCAACACCAGCATCGTGGAAGGCATCAACAACACCATCAAGGTCATCAAACGCCGCGCCTACGGCTACCGAGATCAGGAATATTTCTTCCTGAAAATCCGCGCCACCTTCCCCGGCATCTTGCGATGAGCCTCATTTTTACTAGTGATTGTCAACAATCCATTGACAGTCTGCGCCCCCAAGGTGGTGGAATCACCGTAAGCCTCGATGACAACCGGGCGTCGTGCCATCTCCTCCAGGGGCATCCAAGAGTTAAAAATTAAAAATAACAAGAAAAGAAGATAATCTGTTCAACTGCATATCCAAGACCAACACGAACCCACAAATCCAGAAAAATCCAGAAAAATCCAGCCTACCGGTCAAGAAAATACATCCACTCAACTCACAGGATGAATTCACGCAGGCGACGCACATGCATGTCGTGGTCATATCGCAGGGCCAGGAACTCCAGCGCATCGACGGAGGCTTTACTCCATGTCTGGTCATCAGCCAGCAGATGCTCCAATGAGCGTGCGTAGTCGATCGGATCATCGACAACCGGCAGGGCTAGCTCGATTCCATCCAATCCTTGTGCCGCCACCGCTGTCAGGACACATGGAACGCCCATGTCGATGGCTTCAAGAACCTTGCCTTTCACACCGCCACCAAAACGCAACGGAGCAACCACCACACGGGCCTGCGCATAGCAGCGAACAAGATCGGCATCATCAACCCGCCCAAGTACACGAACGCGATCGGCAGCATCCACCGGTATTTGATACCGCTCCATTCCGGAGCCGACAATGGTCAATATGGGGACGTTTCCCTCTTGCTTCAGCAAAGGGAAAACCTCATGCAGAAACCAATCCAGCCCATCAATGTTCGGGCGATGCGATGCACTGCCGACGAACAGCAAGCCCGAGCGCCCTGACGGATCCGATGACCTCGGCGTAGCACTGGCATCCACCGTCCACAGAGGGAACATCTGTGCATTTTCGGCCCGACCGCTGACTGCCAGATGACGGTTGACCCAGGCCGCTTCCTCGCTGGATGGGTACAGCACAACATCGGCCAAGCGCCAGTGCCGGCGCTCTATCACCCGCATCAAGTACAGCTCCCAGCGCGTTGCCAAATCCATAGCGGACATTGCCCCCATCGCCAACAGACGCTGGTGATGAATATCATGCCCGTAGTAGATCACCGGCCCGGGTACTTTCCCACGCACCACCGGCAAATACATCGCGGCGATCAAAGGGCGACTCAATACCGATGCACAGAAGTGCAAGCCCTCCTGCTGCAGCCAGCGCTGCAGGCTGCCGGTATCCTGCCTGCTCAGTGCAACCACACCCTGCTGCTGCAATAACTGGCGACCAGCCATTGACGCCTGCGTACTTGCTGCCCAGAAAACTACCTCCATGCCTGCATCGCGCAGCAAACCGGCAAAGCAGGCAATGGCGCGCGAGCCTGCATCCCTGTCCGGCTCGGGAAAATCGTGGTCCACCAGCAGGACGCGCGGGCGCCCGGGTGGCGGAAGTGCCGGTGAGCCGATACTTCCGCGCAGAGCGGACAATTTCCCGTACAGCTGCGGCGCCAGCATCAGCACCAACTCAAGCAGCCGCTGCCTGCCAGCCTGCCACCGCATAACCATCTCCCGCCGTCTCAGTACCAGGATTTCAGATCAACAAAAAACTCCGGTGATCCCTTCCACTTCTCACGGAAATAGTTGGCATTGCGGGCAAACAGCTTACGGTAGCGCTCACTGCCTTCGCTTGCCCCGGTGGTCTGATGAGGCTGGTGCCGTACACCGGCAAGGTCACGAAATGCGACCGAATAACCGGCCTTCTTGACTTGGAAGCAGATGTCGGTGTCTTCGAAGCACGTCGGATCGTAGAAGGTATCGAAACCCTCCATGGACTCGAACAGCTCACGGGTGATGAACATGCAGCTGGTACCGAGGAAACCCACGTCATCGCGGTAGCCCTTCATCTGGGCCTCTGCATTCATCCCACGATTGGGCAGATAGTCAGAGATCGGGCCACCCAGGTCGTCACGGGTTGCATCAAACCAGCCTGCATTCCAGCCAATGGTGCCCACACCCTCACCCAACTCAAGGATGTTTACCGCCTCGACAAAACAGGTGGGCGAAGTCAGCCATTGATCCGAATCGAAGAACGCGATGTATTTCCCAGTGGAGTGCTTGACGCCGAGATTACGCCCCGAGGAGCAGCCATTCTCTGCATTCCTCACCAACTTCACCTTGGGCTCATCGGCGAACAACTGCTCGACCAGTTCTGCCCCCCCATCCACCGAGTTGTTGTCAACAACAATAATTTCGTGCAACCACTCACCTGCGTGATCGAGGATGGTACGCACACAGCGCTCGATGATGCGACGGTTGTTGTAAATCAGGACAACCACCGATACCGAAGCAGGATAGGCCGGCGCCATCAGCACTTCCGCACGCCCCAGCCAGGCATTGGATGCAACAAAGCGGTAGTCCTCCACCGCGGTCAAAGCCAGTTGTGAGCCCAGTGCGCCCTCATCCAGCTGATGCAGGTTGGCAGATTCCAGCTCCAGCCCGTCTGCCTGGACAACAACCGGACGCTCCAGCAACAACCCTGCAATGGCCAGCCTGCGCAATTCATCGCGGTGCTGGCCATCGTGCCCAAGCAGGACCACCACATCGGCCGCCGCCATCAGGCCGGCCAATTCGGTACGCGAGCGCGTCCAGGCAAAAGGCCGGACCCGCCGGTCTTCGGCCTGCGGCGACTGCCCATCAAGCCGTGCGACATGGAAAAGTGCGTCGTGGCGGGCTGCCAGGGCAGCACTCAACCATGCGTCGCTGCCGCCAGCCAGGTCCAGCACCAGGACATTGCCACGGCTGTTGCTGTAGGCAGACGGCTTCGGATGGGTACGGTAGGAATCAAAGATCTCGTTGTCGCCGGCCTCTGCCAGCAACAGCGTCGGCAAGCCTGGTACCGAAGGTGCACGGCCATCATGGATGCTGCGGCTGGCCATGGCCTGTATGCGCGGCCACAGCGGACTGTGTTGCACATCCGGCAGGCAGGCGAAATCAACAATGATTTCAGCACCACGGGCGTGCGCCTGCTCGGCCAACGCCACGGCAGACTCATTGGAATCGGCCAGCAGCACCCGGGTTGCAGCGCCATTGACCTGTGCCAGCCATGCACCGGTATCGACCAGCAAACGCTTCAGGCTTTCATCAGCCGTCCAGACGTCTGCGCCGGCCTGTGGCGATGTTGCGTGCAGCCTGGCCAGAAAGCCGGCACGATCTGCCCCCAGGCACAGCTGCAGGGGACGTGTGGGCCAGCCACCGGCATCAATAGCAGCCGACGCCAGCACCAGCAGGCGCTCGGCACGCAGGTACCGCACCTGATCAACAGGAGCGGCGGAAGCTTGCGCCGGGGCGACCTGATCCAACTGGATCTGGCCGACGGTCTTCATCCGCCGCGGGATCTGCTGCAGCGCGATCTTCGAGCCATAACGACGCCATACCGACACCAGCTTGAACGGAGCGGCAAAGGCACGCAGCAGATCACGACGGACGATTCCCAGGGCAAGGCGCAACCGCCGCCATAGGTCCAGAGCCTCTGCGGTCTGTTGCTGACTGTGCTTCAGTGCAGCCTCCAGCTCGGCCGTCTGCTGCAGCAACTGGGCGATGTACACCTCCTTGTCGGCGATGTACTCCCCCTTCTGGTGCAGGTCATCACGCGCGTCTGCCAGCGCAATTTCGGCCCCCCGCAGACGCTGCTCAAGATCGCTCACCTGCTGTTCTGCCCGCTCCATTGCTTCCCTCTTCGATTCCAGCACTTCATTCATGGCAGCCACCTGCGCGGCCACCTCTTCCTGGTGCACCACATGCAAGTCATCCAATGCCGCATGTGCCTGCCCAAGTGTGTCATTCAAGGCTGCGACACGAGCCGCCGCATCATTTTCCATAGCCGCAGCCTGTACGGCCATTTCTTCAGCGTGCTCGGCACGTAGCTGCTGCAACACAGCCTGCGCCTGATCCAGCTCTGCCTGAAGCTGGCCGATCTGGTAATCACGGTATTCCAGCAGCGTGTATGCACGCTGGCTGCTTTGGCTCACCTCATCCAGCTCACGCAGTGATTGCTCCAGCCACGCGGTGACCCAATCCATACGCGCCGCATCAAAGGTCACGGCAGGCCTGGCCAGCTGCGCGGCATCTGCCAGCATGGCCAGATGTATCTGCGCCTGATCCTGCAAGCCTTCCAGGGTTTCCCGCGAAGGCACCCAGTGGCCATTGATTGCCTGTGTCAACGCCCGCGCATAGCGCTCGGAGCTGTCGCCGATGGCCAAGCGCATGCTATCCGGCATGCCCGCCATCAGGTGGGCCTGGCTCAACTTGTCGTCATATTCCAGGCCGCAGGTCGGCACACCGGCCTGGATGGCCAGGATGCTGGCATGCAGCCGCATGGAAAATACGGCATCACACCCGGCCAGAAGCTCCCAGGCCGCTTCAGGCGTTGGCGGGCTGACCACCTCGCTTTGATGACCGTCGCCGACCATTGCACGCAATTCATCAATCAAGGGCAAATCAGAAATGACAGCTGATTCGGCAGCCGGGCTCTGGAACGACACCCAGCAGATCCGCCAGCCCGCAGGCACCACAGCCTTGAGCGCTGCAGCCAAGGGCTCCTTCCAGCTGCCCTTGGCCCATTCACGCACCACAACTGCCAGAACACGTGTCGATGCCTCTGCCTGGACCTCCGTCGCTGCGGGCAGTGGGTGATAATGCGAGAACAGCCAACCAGGATCCGGCGCAACCAGGATCGGGCGGTTCACACCGACCTGGGTGAGCAATGCATGGGAATCCGGGTCGCGTACGCTGACCCTGGCTGCCTGCTGGAAAATTTCGCGCACCAGCATCCTAGCGTCCGGGCGTCGCAACGGACCGACCCCGTGCCCCCAGATGACGCTGGGAATACCCAACTGGGCAGCCGCCAGCAATGGGCGCGCATAGCCCGCAATGTCATTGGCATAAGGCAGATAGGCCCCTTCCAGGTGGAAGGGATGATGATCCTGGAAAATGCCGCCGCCGCCCATGATCAACAGGTCACAGTGCGCAAGCGCGGAAACCACCCGGCCCAGATTGGCAAACTGCACGGCTTCCACACCGTGCATCGCGGAGGTCACTGTGGGATCGATACTGGCCACCACCGGCTCGCCACCGAGTTCGCGTACCCGATGTATCGCCACATCCAGCAGAACTTCATCACCTACATTGGGCGCGCCGTAAAAGCCCACCAGCAATGCACGGAAAGAGGGAGCAGCACTAGCAGTCATACGCGCACCGGAGCCGGAGCCTCAAAGCGTGGGTGGGGAGCAAGCCAGCCATGGCCGGCATGTGGCAGGGGCAGCACATCGATATGCCCGGCATACGGAACGCGGGAATGCCGCTTGTATTCACCGGAATCGATATCGCCGGCTCCCAGCGCAATCACATAACGGTTGCCGGCGAGGTTCAGTGTCAACCGCCACTGGAAAGTGTAATGCCCCGGCGGCGTTGCAGCCGGCTCCAGATTCATGTTCTGCGTGGTTCCTGCCCACAAGGCAATGTCATCCACGCTCTTGATCTGCACCCCGTAACAGGGCAGGGAAATTTCACGGTTCACCGTGATTTCCAAGCGAATGACCAACTCATCACCATAGGCAAATACCGTGCGCACATTGCCTTGCGCATCCAGGATCTGCACATCGGTGATCTCGCTGGCCGGGCCTTCCTGGCTGGTCTGGGGTTCTTCCTTCTTGCTTACGGCAGCCGTTTCGGCCACCGCATTTTCATAAAGAACCTGGCCACCTTCTTCATCCACGAGGTCATCGGCATAGCGCTTCACCACATCCCTGCACGCGCCATCCAAAACCACCCGGCCACGTTTGAGGTAAATGCCGCGGTCGCAGTATTCCAGCAAGGTATTTGTCGAATGCGTGACCAGAATGATGCTGACGCCTTCGGCCTGCATGCGCCGGATGCGGGTCAGGCACTTGGTCTGGAAAGCGGTATCCCCGACAGCCAGGGCCTCGTCAACCACCAGGATTTCCGGAGACACATGAATGGCCACAGAAAACGCCAGCCTCACATACATTCCCGAGGAGTAGGTCTTGACTGGCTGATCAATGAATTCACCGATATCGGCAAATGCCTCGATCTTCGGCATCAACTCCGCCATGGCGTTGGCATTGAGCCCGATGATTGCTCCGGCCAGATAGACGTTTTCCCGCCCGCTGAATTCCGGATTGAAACCCGCACCCAGCTCGAGCAGGGCCGAAACCCGGCCGTTCACCGCGACCTTGCCTGCACTGGGCTGCAACGTTCCAACCAGGATTTGCAGCAAAGTCGACTTTCCGCTGCCATTCCGCCCGATGATGCCCACAGTCTCACCAGAATGGATATCAAAGCTGACATCCTCCAGCGCCTGGAACGTATGTACTTGACGGGGCATCACGCCAATGGCCGAACGCAGCCTGTTGGTGATGGGAAGAAGCAGGCGTTGTACCGGCTTGTCGAAGATACGGAATGACTTGCCGACATGGCGCACACTCACTACCGGGCTCCGGGACGCAATCGCAGGCATATCGCTCATAGCACTACTCCGGCATCCCGGTATGCCCGGCGCTTGGCATCCAGGCTTTTTTCCATTGAATAATCCCGCGCCATCAAGGCCAGCCCAGCTTCGGCCTGTCCGGCCAAGCGCGGTCGATCGGCTGCACAATCAAGCAACGCCTGGGCGAACCCGGCCGCGTCATCGCGCACGATGATGTCCATACCGTCGGTGGCGCCAATGCCCTCACAGCCCTTGCTGGTGCTGAGCACGGGAATGCCTGCAGACATCGCCTCGACAATCTTGACCCGGATGCCACCACCGGACAGCAGGGGAACCATCAGCAGATGTGCCTCATCCAGCAGTTGCTGCAGGTCCGGTACAAACCCATGCACATGAACCTGCTGGCCATCGTGCAGTGCCTTCAACTCCTCGGGCGGACTCCCACCGCAGAAATGCAGAACAATGCCAGCCTGTGAAAGCCGCTCACGCAGCAAAGGATAGATCTCGCTGGCAAACCAGCGCACCCCTTCCGCATTGGGATACCAGCCAAAGCCGCCCATCCACAGCACATTGAAGACATCCTTGGACTTTTCGGCATATGCCGCCCCGCTCTGCACAAAGTGCAACGGCATCAGGTATTTGGGTACATCGGCAGTGACCCGCGCCTGGTCATTGGCGGAAATGAAGGTCATTGCTGAAAAACCGAAGGCATTTTCGATTTCAACAGCCTTCGCTGCCGCACGGCTGCGCTCGGCAATCCACTGCATGAAACGCAACTTCCAGCCACTCAGGCCGGCCGGCATCCAGAAAGGAAAGATGTCACCTTCGATGTTGTGGCTGATCAACACCCCGGGCACCTTTGGCAGGAACTTCCGGAAGAAGGCCAGGTGCGCGGAGTTCACCTCGATGGCATCAATCCGGTGTTCCCGCGCAAGGCGCCGGGCAGCGGCAACGGCCGATCGGCTGCAATAGCTGGCATCAATGAAGGGCAAGCCCTGCAGGGCCTGTACGGCCATTTTCAGCGCACGCCGGACCTTCGGCAGCTGAAATGGCATCAGCGGCCGCATTTCCAAGTGAACAGAGCGGAAAACCGAGTCATACAGTGCCTGGTGCTGACGGACCTTCTCCCTGTCCTCGTCACCACCGATATAACAGAACAAGTGGTAGTCAACCTGGTCCGCGAAAGGAATCAGGGCATTGACGGCATAGATGTCGCCACCACTGACTGCTGGCAGCGACGGGGCCAGCATGAACACCAGGACCTGTTTTTTACGCTGCGGTTTCATCAAATACATCCGAATCGAAGAAGGGCGAAAACTTGGTCAGGTACTGGATATCGCGGTTGCGCTCACCAATTTTCTTTGCTGGCACCCCACCGACCACGTCGTACGGGGCCACATCACGGGCAACCACCGCACCGGCAGCCACCACCGCACCTTCGCCGATGGTAACCCCGGGAAGAATCACCGCCCGCGCACCGATCCAGGCATGATCATGGATCTTCACCACATCACCAATCGCCTTGAAATCCGGGCTGTTGTGGTCATGGTGCAGGCTGAGAATGCAGGTCTGGAATGAAACATTGACGTTGTTGCCGATGATCACCCCGGTACGCCCATCCAGATAGACCTCCCGATTGATGACGCAATTATTGCCAATTGATACGTGCGACCTTACTGGATAGCCCGTGACAAACCAGCGCATGCTGACATGTGTGTCATGACCAATGGAAACCTTGAGGATCCGCCGCAAATACCAGGAACGCAAACGCTCATTGGGGAAATGCGCCACCAAATTATTGCCGAGATAGTATTTCAGGCCCATCAGCGCGTAGAAGAAAGGCTGACGCAACAGCCAGCTTTTTATCCTGCTCATAGATCAGACTCCGATTCACAATACATCGGCAAAACCGCCCTTGGTCCGGCGGAAGAAGGAAAACCCCAGAAAGCAGAAAGCCAGCGAAACCAGCAACTGCACCGACCATGCCCCCCAGTCAGGAAATTGACCGGCAATAACCACGGAACGCCCCTGCTCGATGAGGGTGGTAAGTGGATTGGCCATGAATATCCCGCGGTACTCGAGCGGAATGTTGCTGATGGGGAAGAACACCGGAGAAAGAAACAACAGGATCTGGGAAAAAACACCGACCACCTGGTTGATGTCGCGCAGGAAAACCCCCAGCACTGACAGCATCCAGGACAGGCCAAGTGCGTACAGGATCAGCGGCAGCATCACCACAAAAATCAAAGGGAAAGTCGGCGGCAAGCCATACCCGAGCACCAACAGTGCCAGGGCAAGCACCACCATGCTGATTGCCCAATGGAAAAGAGCAGAGCAGATGGAAACCACCGGCAGGATGCCAATCGGGAAAACAACCTTTTTCACATAATTGACATTCCCAACCACCAACCCAGGGGCACGATTGATACATTCGGCAAGAAAGCCATGCATCATCAGCCCGACGAACAGCAGCATTGCAAATTCCGACCTGCTTTGCGGAGAATCTCCCCAGCGAACCTTCAGGATCACCGAAAAGAACAACGTATAGACACAAAGCATCAGCAACGGGTTCACAAACGACCAGAAGATTCCAAGAACGGAACCCTTGTAACGCGCAGAAACCTCGCGCCTGGCGAGCTGGAATACCAATTCTGCCGTATTGGAAATACTCATCGACCCATTCCCTCGCTCAGATTCATCACGAGAGAGCAGTCTGGAGATCAGCCTTCAGATCCTCGACAGCCTCCACGCCCACACTCAGGCGCACCAGACCGTCGGTGATGCCCAGGGCATTGCGACGTTCAACCGGAATCGAGGCGTGGGTCATCACGGCCGGATGGTTGACCAGGCTTTCCACACCGCCCAGCGATTCGGCCAGGGTGAACAACTGGGTCTTTTCGCAGAAGCGCTTGGCGCCTTCGAAGCCGCCCTTGACCACGATCGAGACGATGCCGCCGAAACCGGCCATCTGGCGCTTGGCCAGTTCGTGCTGCGGGTGCGATGGCAGGCCCGGGTAGATCACCTTCTCGATGGCCGGATGGGTTTCCAGCCACTGGGCCAGCGCAAGCGCATTGGCGCAATGCGCCTTCATGCGCAGCGGTAGGGTCTTCAGGCCGCGCAGGGCGAGGAAGGAATCAAACGGACCCTGTACGCCACCGATGGAGTTCTGCAGGAAGGCCATCTGCTCGGCCAGCTCGGTATTGTCACCGACCACGACCATGCCGCCGACCATGTCCGAATGACCATTGAGGTACTTGGTGGCCGAATGCAGCACCAGGTCCGCGCCCAGCTCCAGCGGACGCTGCAGCATCGGCGAGGCAAACGTGTTGTCGACCACCACGATCAGGCCGTGCTTCTTCGCAACCGCGGCAACGGCAGCGATGTCGACGATCTTGAGCATCGGGTTGGTCGGGGTCTCGATCCAGACCATCTTGGTATCCGGACGGATCGCCGCTTCAAACGCCGCCAGATCGGTCAGGTCAACGAAACTGAAATCCAGGTTGGCGGTGCGCCGGCGCACGCGCTCGAACAGGCGGTAACTGCCGCCGTAGATGTCATCCATCGCCACCACGTGGCTGCCGGCATCGAGCAGCTCCATCACCGTGGAGGTGGCGGCCATACCCGAGGCAAAGGCAAAGCCGCGGCTGCCGCCTTCCAGCGAGGCCACGCAGCGTTCGTAGGCGAAGCGGGTCGGGTTGTGGGTGCGCGAATACTCAAAGCCCTGATGCTCGCCCGGGCTGGACTGGGCATAGGTGCTGGTGGCGTAGATCGGCGGCATCACCGCACCGGTGCTCGGGTCCGGCGACTGCCCGCCATGGATGGCTAGGGTGGCAAGCTGCAACTTGGTGTCAGGGTTCATAACATTAATCCTTTGAAATTCAGAAATTGAATCTGCGCCGGGAAGTCATCAGCGCTCTTCAACACCCAGTTCATCCAGAGCCTTCTGCATGGCGGCAGCAGCACTGTCACTGAGCTTTTCATTTTCAAGTGCAAAACGAATCGTTGCCTCGACAAAGCCAAGGTGACTGCCACAGTCGAAGCGCGTCCCCCGGAACTTGTAGGCATTCACCGTGGTCGACTGCAGCAGCTGTGCAATGGCATCGGTGAGCTGGATTTCACCACCGGCCCCCGGACTGGTTTTCTCAAGGTAATCAAAAACCCTGGAATCCAGCACATAACGCCCGACCACGGCCAGTGTGCTGGGCGCCGCCTCCGGCTTGGGCTTTTCAACAATGGAGCTGATACGGCCAACACGGTCATCAAACTGCTCGACATCAACAATGCCGTAGCTGCTGGTTTTGTCGGCCGGCACATTCTCCACGGCAAGCGCACTGCCCCCGTGCTGGTGCACATGGTCAACCATCTGGCCCAGCGCCCCTCTCCCCTGCCGGTTCCACAGCAGGTCATCGGCGAGCAGCACGGCGAACGGCTCGTCACCGACGACCGGCTTGGCACACAGCACGGCATGGCCCAGGCCCAGTGCCTCGGGCTGGGTAACGAAAATCGTGCGCACATGGGCCGGAACCACATTGCGCACAAGTTCCAGCAACTCGGTCTTGCCCGCAGCCTCCAGCTTGTGCTCAAGCTCATAGGCCTTGTCGAAATAGTCGGCCACCGCATGCTTGTAGCGATTGGTGACAAAGATCAGGGTGTCGCAGCCGGCTTCGATGGCTTCGTCCACCGCATACTGGATCAGTGGCCGGTCAACAATGGGCAGCATTTCCTTGGCCACCACCTTGGTCGCCGGCAGGAAGCGCGTACCCAACCCTGCCACCGGGAAAACCGCCTTGCGCACTCGATTGCTCATGTTCGACGTCCAGTTTGTTTTGTCAAAATTTCAATTTCAGCCACCCTCCATCACCATCGGCGATGCAGCGCAGTGCCATTTGGAATCACTGCACGCGGCGGCGCAGGTAATTGAGCAGGTCGATCCGGGTGATCAGGCCCAGGAACTGCTCACCGTCAGTGACGATGGCGACCTGGCCGCGATCAAACACCGGCAGCAGGGCCTCGATCGGTGAGCGCACATCCAGCTTCTCCAGCTTGCCGACCATCGCGGTGGCCACCGGGTCGCGGAAGCGCGCCTCATCACCATAGACATGCAGCAGCACATCGCTTTCATCGATGATGCCGACCAGCGCGTTGCCATCCATCACCGGCAGCTGCGAGACGTCGTACAGCTTCATCCGCTGGTAGGCCACGGTGAGCAGATCATTCGGACCGACCACCACGGTGTCGCGCTGGGAGAACGGCCGCACGATCAGGTCACGCAGGTCACCGGTCTTTTCGCGCTCGATGAAGCCGTTGTCGACCATCCAGAAGTCGTTGTACATCTTGGACAGGTACTTGTTGCCGGTGTCGCACACCAGCACCAGCACCTTCTTCGGCGTGGTCTGCTCGCGGCAGTAACGCAGTGCGGCGGCCAGCTGGGTGCCGGTGGAGGAGCCACCGAGGATGCCTTCCTTCTCCAGCAGCTCGCGTGCGGTCAGGAAGCTTTCCTTGTCACTGATCGCGTAGGCCTTGGTCACCCGCGAAAAATCCGAGATGCCCGGCAGGAAGTCCTCGCCGATGCCTTCGACCATCCAGCTGCCGGACTTGTCGTTGAGCGTGCCTTCGTTGATGTACTCGGCTAGGATCGAGCCGACCGGATCGGCCAGCACCAGTTCGGTGTGCGGCGAGTGCTCGGCAAAGCAGCGCGACAGCCCGGTCATCGTGCCCGAGGAACCGCAGCCGAACACGATCGCATCCAGCCCGCCCACTTCGGCCATCTGCGCCAGGATTTCCGGCCCGGTACCGAATTCATGCGCGGCCGGGTTGTCCGGGTTGCCGAACTGGTTGATGAAGTAGGCACCCGGGGTCTGCGCGGCAATCGTCGCGGCCAGGTCCTGGTAGTAATCCGGATGGCCCTTGGCCACGTCCGAGCGGGTCATCACCACCTGCGCGCCCATCGCCTTGAGGTTGAAGATCTTTTCCCGGCTCATCTTGTCCGGCACCACCAGGATCAGCTTGTAGCCCTTCTGCTGGGCCACCAGGGCCAGGCCCAGACCGGTGTTGCCGGCGGTGCCCTCGACCAGGGTCGCGCCGGGCTTGAGCTCGCCACGCTTCTCGGCCGCTTCGATCATCGACATGCCGATGCGGTCCTTGATCGATCCACCCGGGTTGGAACTCTCCAGCTTCAGGTACAGCTCACAGCAACCGGCATCGAGATTGCGCGCCTTGACGATGGGAGTGTTACCGACGAGTTCCAGGACGGAGGAATGGATGGCCATGACTGCTTCTTGAGCGCCGCACGAACGGCTGGACCGTGGATTATCGACCGCGCAGCCGCAATTGTCATAGCCACGCTTCAGGGCGCAGCAAGAAAAACGCCGGGGCGATCACACTCGCACCCGGCGCTGATGGGGGCAACAACCGTTACCGGCTGCCCTGGCGGCAGCAGCGGTCTAATGGCTCGTCTTGCCTTCGAACATCCGCATCAACCGTTGTTTGACCGCCAGTTTCTCCCGTTTCATCTGGCCCAGCGTCGCGTCAGTGACGGCCAATACGCCCAGTTCGGCGTCCATGCACTGGCGGTTGAGCTTGCGATGTCGGTGATAGAGCTGACGAAACTCCACATCGTTGTGCAACAACGAGTCCACCGTTTCCTGCGGGTGCCCTTCAAACATGATCAACCTCCGTCTACGGATACAACAACGCCCCGGCCGGATGGCACAGGGCGTGAGGGAACAACCAGGAGCAGACCACGACATCAGGCCCGGCGACGGCCGGACCATCGATGATGGTCGGACGTGACATGACCGCTTCACGCAACGTTGTGACCATGCCGCCCTCCTCCTGCGCTGCCCGGGCAGCGGAATGTTGCCCGGACAACTGACCCTACGCCGCTGCCGTCCGGCCTGCAAGGGGCAGCGCGCAGTTGCCTGGGTGAAGGTCGGGCTGACGTTCAAGTACGCCCGGACCGCACGGAAAAACCAGCAGATTCAGCCTGTTGGATTTACGGAGCGATAACAATCTCGGCGGCACGGGCACGGGTGGCAGCGGCCGTACGGCCAACCACCTGCAGCCGGTTGGCCGCCACCCCGGCCGCCCCGAGGGCATCACGGATGGCTTCGGCGCGGCGCTGGCCAACCCCGGCGGCGCGCTCATAGCCTTCAATCCGGATGCGGCCACGTTTGTTGGTGATGGCCAGATATTCGGCCACCGCCTTGAGCTGGTTGGCCGCAGCAGCGGTCAACTGCGCATTGCCATTGCCAAAGGCATTGCTGCCCAGGCTGAACACTTCCCCGCGGGTCTCGAACTTCGACTCCGGCAGCCGCTGCCCGGAGACCAGCTCGGCCTCCTCACGCGCCAGGCGTGCGGCAGTACGCTGAGCCTCGTTCAGGCGCGCGGCCTGGTTGCCCGAGGCGGTGGCCAGGGCCAGCTCGGCATCCTGGCGGGCCAGCAGCTCGGCCTCGGCAGCCTGGCGCAGCAGCTCGGCCTCCTCGGCCTGCAGCTGGGCCTGGCGCCGCAGCGCCTCGGCCTCGGCGCGCGCGCGCGCGGCCTCACGACGGCTGCCCTCGATCAACAGCTCGGCGCGCTGGCGGTCCAGCGCATTGACCTGGTGCCGGGCGGCGGCGGCACGCGCGGCGGCCTCGGCCACCTCGACCCGACGGCCGGCCAGGTAGGCCACATGCTCAAGATCGCGCTTGCGCGCCTTGTCCAGCGCATCAATCGCCTGCTGGGCCTGCAACCGTTCCAGCGGTGCCTGGTCGGCCGTGGCCGGGTTGGCCTGCAGCGCCGCCAGGCGCTGGCCCAGCGCGGCGGCCAGTGCATTGTCCCCGGCGGCCCGGGCCGACAACGGCAACACCAGGGCCAGGCTCAACAACAGCAGCGCCGGCTTCATCGCGCACCCTCCCCGCCCAGGCTGCGCTGCAGCTGGACAATCTCGGCCCGGCGCTGCTGCAGGTCGGCATTGGCCACCGCCTCCTCGCTCAGCACCCGTGCCAGGTCGGCCTCCACCGCCGCACGCTGGGCCAGCAGGGGCGCCTGCTTGCGCTGGCGCCGATCCGCCGCTGCGGCCTGTGCCGCCGCCAGGCCATTGCGGGCCGTGGCGATCAGCTCGAACGCATACTGGTCGGCATCGGCATCGGTGGCGCGCTGTACCGCCACTGCCGCAGCGGCCAGCTCGGCGCCGGCGTCCTGCGCCATTGCCGGCAGGCTGAGCGCCAAAGCGCAGGCGACCGCACACAGCGATCGGGACAAGTATGCGAAGCTAACAGTCATTAGGGGAGCCGTGGCTGAAGTCCAGTCGTGGCCATTGTCGTCAAGCCTTGCCCGTGCATGCAACGGCAACAGGCAGTTCATTGGGGAACCATTGCGCATGGATATCGGCTACTTCCTGAAGCTGATGACCGAAAAAAACGCCTCGGACATGTTCTTGACCACCGGCGCGCCGGTGTACATCAAGATCGAAGGCAAGCTTTACCCGCTCGGCAGCACCGGGCTGCCGCCGGGCATGGTCAAGAAAATCGCCTACTCGCTGATGGACGAAGGCCAGGTGCCGCAGTTCGAGCGCGACCTGGAATTCAACATGGCCATCTCGGTGGCCGAGGCCGGGCGCTTCCGCGTCAACGTGTTCAAGCAGCGTGGCGAAGTGGGCATGGTGATCCGTGCGATCAAGAGCCAGATCCCGACGATCGAAGAGCTCAACCTGCCACCGGTGCTGAAGGACGTGATCATGTCCCCGCGCGGGCTGGTGCTGGTGGTCGGTTCGACCGGCTCGGGCAAGTCGACCGCGCTGGCCTCGATGATCGACCACCGCAATTCCACCTCGACCGGGCACATCCTCACCATCGAGGACCCGATCGAGTTCCTGCACAAGCACAAGCAGTCCATCGTCAACCAGCGCGAGGTCGGGCTGGACACCCATGCCTTCCACAACGCACTGAAAAACGCGATGCGTGAGGCCCCGGACGTGATCCTGATCGGCGAGATCCTGGATGCGACCACGATGGAGGCAGCCATTGCATTTGCCGAAACCGGCCACCTGTGCCTGGCGACGCTGCACTCCAACAACGCTGACCAGGCGATCGAGCGCATCCTGAACTTCTTCCCGGAAAGCGCGCACAAGAACGTGCTGATGAACCTGGCCTTGAACCTGCGCGGGGTGATCAGCCTGCGTCTGATCAAGGGCGTGGACGGTCGTCGCCGGCCGGCCACCGAGGTGCTGCTCAACACCCCGCTGATCCGTGACCTGCTGCGCCGGGGCGAGGTCCACGAGGTCAAGGCCGCGATGGAAACCTCGCTGGAACAGGGCATGGAGACCTTCGACCAATGCCTGTTCCGGATGGTCAAGGAGGGCCTGATCGAACTGGAGGCCGCCCTGAATGCCGCCGATTCGCGCGACGGCCTGGCGCTGAAGTTCCGCCTGTCCGAGGGCGCCGATGCCGAACATGACCCGTATGCCGACTATGACGCCCCCGCCGGTGCCGGCGGCATCAAGTTCGGCAGCGGGTTCTGAGCGAGCCGCCAGCGCGATCTGTCCTGGCCCGGCCCTCGCTTACGCGGGGCCGGGCCTGACTGTCACATCACACCGCTACCGCGTCGGGCTGGGCCTCGGGCGCGGCCGCGGCAAAGGCCGGCAGCGCCAGGCAGGCCTGTTCGATCTGCAGCAGGCGCGGGTAGCGGCCCAGGTCCACCCCGAAACGGCGGGCGTTGTAGAGCTGCGGCACCAGGCAGCAATCAGCCTGCCCGGGGCGGTCGCCATGACAGAAGTCCCCCGGCGGCGAGCGCTGTGCCAGCAGGGTTTCCATCGCCGCAAAGCCTTCCTCCATCCAGTGCGCGGTCCAGCGGGCACGCGCGGCCTCATCTGCGGCCAGCTCACGGCCGAGGTACTGCATCACCCGCAGGTTGTTCAGCGGATGCACGTCACAGGCAATCAGCTGGGCCAGCGCGCGCACCTGCGCCCGGCCTGCCGGGTCGGCCGGCAACAGCGCCGGGGTACCGGGAAAGGCCTCGTCCAGATACTCCAGGATCGCCAATGACTGGGTCAGCACCCGGCCAGCGTGCTCGAGCACCGGTACCAGCTGCTGCGGATTGAGCGCCACATGCGCAGCACCATGCTGTTCACCACCATCGCGCACCAGGTGCACGGGCCGGTCCTGCCAGACCAGGCCCTTCAGGCCCAGGCCGATACGCACCCGGTAGGCGGCGCTGGACCGCCAGTAACCATGCAGCACCAGCGCCGGGGCGGTCATGCCGACGGCACCTGGGTGATCTGCTGCTCGATCGCACCGAACAGGCTGTTGCCCTGCGCATCGAGCATTTCAATCCGCACCACATCGCCAAAGTTCATGAACGGCGTGCTGGGCTGGCCATCGCGCAGGGTTTCCACCACGCGCTGCTCGGCAAAGCAGGAGGCGCCCTTGCCGGTGTCCTCATTGGCAATGGTGCCCGAGCCGACAATGGTGCCGGCCGTCAGTGGACGGGTCCTGGCCGCATGCGCCACCAGCTGGGCGAAGTTGAACTGCATGTCCACCCCGGCCTCGGGCGCGCCGAACCACTTGCCATTGATGTGGGTCAGCAACGGCAGGTGCAGCTTGCAGTCACGCCAGGCATCACCAAGCTCGTCGGGAGTGACAAACACCGGGCTCAGCGCCGAACGCGGCTTGGACTGCAGAAAACCAAAGCCCTTGGCCAGCTCGCCGGGAATCAGGTTGCGCAGGGACACGTCATTGACCAGGCCAATGAGCTGGATATGCGCAGCGGCCTGTTCGGCGCTCACGGCCATCGGCACGTCATCGGTGATCACCACGATTTCTGCTTCCAGGTCGATGCCGTACTCGGCACTGGGCACCTGTACCGGGTCGCGCGGGCCGTAGAAACCGGCGCTGGTGGCCTGGTACATCAGCGGATCGGTGTAGAAGCTGGCCGGCACCTCGGCCCCACGGGCGCGGCGCACACGTTCAACGTGCGGCAGGTAGGCGCTGCCATCGACGAACTCGTAGGCACGCGGCAGCGGCGCCGCCAGCGCGGTCATGTCCAGGTCGAACGCACCCTCGGCGCTGCCGGCCTGCAGCCGCTCGTACAACGCCTGCAGCTGCGGGGCGGCGGTAGCCCAGTTGTCCAGCGCCTGCTGCAGGGTCGCGGCAATGCCAGCGGCCGACACCGCACGGCTCAGGTCACGGCTGACCACAATCAGGCTGCCATCGCGCCCACCCTGCTTCAACGAACCCAGTTTCATCGCCCCTCCGGCCTGATCGATCAATAGGTTTCAAGTGTAACCAGATGAACGGCAAATCGCCCTCTGCAGCGCAGCAGTCGTGAAAGGGGACAACTTCCGGTACACTTGCCCGGTTTGCAACGGCCGTCCGTTTCCCTGCCGGGACCGCCGGCGCCGTGGAGCCCAAGCTCCAGCGCCCGCCCCCACTCCGACGCTGTTCGTCCGCAACCCAGCCGCTGCGCGTCCGCGCCGGCTGCCTTCACCAGCCCGCAGCGCGGTTCACGGGAACGCTGCCACGGCCGCGGCCATACGGCCCACACGCTGCGCCATCCGGCGCCAGCGTTACCCCTATTGGAACTCCCATGTCCTTTGAATCGCTGGGCCTTGCGCCCTTCCTGCTGCGTGCGCTGGCCGAGCAGGGCTACGACACCCCGACTCCGATCCAGGAGCAGGCCATCCCGCTGGCGCTGGAAGGCCGCGACCTGCTCGCCGGCGCCCAGACCGGCACTGGCAAGACCGCCGCCTTCGGCCTGCCGTTGCTGCAGCACCTGGGTACCTCGCCGCAGGTCGTGGGCAACGGTCCGCGCAAGCCGCGCGTGCTGGTACTGGCCCCGACCCGCGAGCTGGCCACCCAGGTGCATGACAGCCTGCGCAGCTACTCCAAGTACCTGCGCATCCCCAGCGCGGTGATCTACGGCGGTGTCGGCATGGGCAACCAGCTGGACGTGCTGCGCCGTGGCGTGGACCTGCTGGTGGCCTGCCCGGGCCGCCTGATCGACCACCTGGAGCGCCGCTCGATCGACCTGTCCGGGATCGAGATCCTGGTGCTGGACGAGGCCGACCGCATGCTCGACATGGGCTTTCTGCCTTCGATCAAGCGCATCCTGGCCAAGCTGCCGCGCCAGAACCGCCAGACCCTGCTGTTCTCGGCCACCTTCGCCGAGCCGATCAAGGAACTGGCGCTGGAGTTCATGCGCAACCCCGTGCAGATCCAGGTGACCCCGAAGAACACGGTGGCCGAGACCATCACCCACCGCGTGCACCCGGTGGACACCGCGCGCAAGCGCGACCTGCTGCTGCATCTGCTGGCCGAGGATTCGCGCGTGCAGACCCTGGTGTTTGCCAAGACCAAGCACGGCAGCGACAAACTGGCCCTGTTCCTGGAAAAAAGCGGCATCAAGACGGCCGCGATCCACGGCAACAAGAGCCAGGGTCAGCGCCTGCGTGCCCTGGGTGACTTCAAGGCCGGCCGCGTGACGGTGCTGGTGGCCACCGATATCGCTGCCCGTGGCATCGACATCAACGAGCTGCCCAAGGTCATCAACTACGACCTGCCGATGGTGGCCGAGGACTATGTGCACCGTATCGGCCGTACCGGCCGCAACGGCGCCACCGGCGAGGCAATCTCGCTGGTTGCCCAGGAAGATGCCAAGTACCTGCGCCAGATCGTGCGCCTGCTGGGCAAGGACATGGACATCAGCGATGTGCCGGGCTTCGTGCCGCAGACCCCGATCCGCTGGGGCAACAGCGCACCGGGCAAGGCCGAAGTGGCCGGTGGCGAACGTCCACCGCGCCGCGGCAACGGCGGCAATGCCCCACGCCCGGCCGGCGGCCGTGGCCGCGGGCATGAAGGCAGCGGCCGCGGCCGTGGCGATGCCCAGCCGGGCCAGCGCCGCAGTGCCGGTGGCGCCTCCGCCCATGCCGGCCAGCCGGGCAGCCCGCGCGGCGAACGCCGTGAGGGGGCCGCGCGCAGCGGCCAGCGCACCAGCGCCCCGCGTGGCCGCAGCAGCGGCAATGGCGGCAACCGCGGTCCGCGCACCGCCGGCTGACAGCTGCCGCGCCAACGCGTCACGCTGCTGAACAGACAAAGGCCGGGCAATGCCCGGCCTTTGTCGTTGCCAGCCTGCGGCAAGACGGGCTCACGCCAATGCCATGCCCCGTCCTGCGGGTTCAGCCGGGGTCACGTGCGCCACCTTTTCTGTTGCCAACGCCCAGAACCTGCCTGCAGGCACGGTCGCACCAGACCATCAACATCTTGCTGCCAGTTGCCGGTGATCCAGGCCATCCGCGGGTCACGACGGGCGTTGCACGGGTGATACCAAGTGGTCAAAGAACAGGGCGCGCGCCTTGTCCTCGATCTGCTGCCAGTCCTTCAGTCCGAGCCTTACGTAGGTGATGCGCACCAGCGTGCTGTGCTCGGGCAGCATGAATTGATGCGTGCATTCGGAATACGGGGTGCCGCGATCCCGATACATCAGCCCATCACGGAACACCACCCCGGTGCCGCCGACCTCACGCGAGGTGCAGCGGATCAACCGGTCCACCTCGCCGGCCGCATCGCGGGTAATGAACCAATCCTGGTGCCAGTCCGCCTTCATCACCGGAGCATCGGCGCGCATGCCCTGGCGGGCTTTGTAGGCACGGATACGCGGCAGGTCGGCGTAGTAAGGCAGCAGACCGTATACCGACTCGCCGACGATGCGCCCCTCCAGCGTTCTTGAAGGATCTTCTGGGTCGCCCCAGATCGGGATATAGGCATTGCGCATGGCCTGGTGCAGCTCGATGCGGTCGATATAGCGGTAATCAAAGGCCACCGTGCGCATGGACACGTCCAGCTTGAGGTTCATCCGCTCGCCCGGCGCGAACGGCTGCAGGCCCGGATACTGCAGCACCAGGCCGAAACTACCATCAAACTCGGTGCCCATCTGGCGGTAAAACAGGTGCTGTGGGATCTCCAGCAGATAAGGCCCGACGCAGGCCTGCTTGAGCGGCGGCGGGTTCTGGAAAGGGTCCTGCGGGCCGAGGCTGCGCTGCCGGGTGCAGCCCGGCTCATTGGTCTGGGTGATCGACACCGACGTCTGTGCCTGCGCCTTGCGCTCGCCACAGGCCAGCAGTGGCAGCAACAACACCGCCCCCGCGAGGATCCACAATCGCATTCCTTGCTTCATGCACATCAGCCGGTTTCCTGCCCGGCGTCCATGCTCGGCCACGGCCGCGGCCATGGGCCAGAACAAGTGGCGGCACCACGAAAACCGACAAAGGCCGGGCAATGCCCGGCCTTTGCGGTTCCTGGTCGCGGCCGGGGCCGCTGCAACGCCGGCCCTACTCCCCGCGCTGGCGGATCGGGTTGAGGTGGTTGCCGAACAGTACGGCATTGAGCAGCAGACGCTCGGTACCGTGCCAGTACTTGCGGTGCACCGGGTCATCGGCGAACACCACCACGTTGCCCTGCCCCACCGGCACCACCTGGGCGAAGGTGGAGCCAGCCACCCGGGCCAGATTGGGCGCACTCAGGTAGCCATTGACCTTCGGCTTGTCGTCGATGCGCACCACGTTGAGGTAGGCATTGGGATTGGCCTCGAACACCAGCCCGGTTTCCTTGTTCACATGGATGGCGCGCTGCTGCAGGCCGAAGGCCAGCGGGTGGCTCAGGTCGATATCGGCACTGAGGATGTTGCCGCTGACCCGGCGCAGCGCGAACACATCGCGCTGGCTGCCGAAATCCAACCGCTCGACCGCCGGCTTGTCGCCAGGCTTGATCGCCGCGGTGGCCAGGCCCTGCTCCACCGCCCAGCGCGCGCCGCTGCCCCAGGTGACCAGCGAGCCACCGGCCGCCACCCAGTCCTTCAGTGCCTTGACCGCGGCTTCCGGCACAGCGGCATAGTTGCCCCCGGCCAGCACGATGGAGGTGTAGCGCGACAGGTCGACACGGCCGAGCTGGGCCGGCTCGAGCTTGCTGCTGGGCAGGCCTAGGTGTTGGTCAAAGGCAAACCAGGCCGAGCCGATTTCCGGCGCGCTCACCCCTTCGCCCATCACCAGGGCGATGGCCGGTGCACGCAGCGCACGTACGTTGTCACTGCCCAGGTCCACACCGGCGCTGCTGCGCCCGGTGGCCAGGGAGTGGATGCGCACGCCGTGCTGGCGGCCGAACTCGTCAATGCGCGCATGCAGCGCGGCAGCATCCAGGGCCTGCCCAGCCACCGGCACCACCACCGTCCCGTGGCCATGCTCGATATCACCGCCGGTCTGGAACGGGGCAAAGGCCGCACGCAGGCGCACACCGGCACGGTGCAGGTCGCCGACCACACGGTAGGCACCGAAGTCACGCAGGTCCACGCTGTAGGCATAGCCCGCCGCACCACCCACGACACCGCCCTGTGCGGCCGGCACCGCGGTCACCGCCGCACCGGCGGGCAAGGCCGAGCGGCTGGCCGCGTACTGCAGGCCATAGGCCGGCGCCACCGCGTAGGACGTACCGTTGTAGAACACATCACCTTCCACCGGCGGGGTGAACTCAAAGATCGCATGGGCCAAACGGAACTGCGGCTGCCGCGCCGGCACCACCCAGGCGCTGCCCGGCTGGTAGCGCTTGCCATCGATGGTCACTTCGCGCGAAAGCTCGCGCACTTCGATGCGGTGAGCCAGCAGGCGATCGAGCAAGCGGCGACTCAGCGCCGGATCACTGGCATCACCGAATACCCAGTCACGCACTCCGTAATCGGCCGCCTGCTTCAGGGCACTTTTGTAGAAATCCTTCTGCAGCGCGAACAGGCGATCCTTGTCTTCCACGGCGCCGCGCACGCTGGCCAGGCCAATGGCCAGCTGGTTGCGCACGGTGAAATCAAAATGCAGCGGCCCGTTGACCGATTCCTGCACCAGGCCGCGCGAGGAAGCTTGTTCCACGGTCACCCCCACCGCGCCGTGGAAATCCGGGTAGGTGGAGCCGAAGATCGGCGAGAAGTTGTCGAAGGTTTCGCCGGTGTAATACAGCGAGCCAAGCGCATCCAGTGCCTGGGCATGGAAGCGGGCCAGCCAGTGGTTGGCCTGGAAGCTGCTCTTGGGCAGCAGCGGCGACTCCATGCTTTCCGGGGACGGCTCGAAGTAGTAGGTCGAGTCCTTGCCCATCTCGTGGAAATCGATCTGGACGTTGGGATACCACTGGTGGAAGTGATTGATCTTCGGCCGGGTGTCTTCCTGGCCAATGGCCAGCCAGTCGCGGTTGAGATCGGTCAGGTAGTGGTTGAAGCGCCCGCCCGGGAACGGCTCCACATGCTCGCGGTCAGCCGGGTCGCTGGAAGCCGGGCTTGACCCCCAGGCGTTGTGCCAGTTGGCCGCGCGGTCGCGGCCGTCCGGGTTCTGTGCCGGGTCGATCACCACCACCGCGTTGTCCAGCCAATGCTGCGTCTGGGCGTCCTGGCTGGCGGCCAGGTAATAGGCCGTCAGCAGCGCCGCTTCGCCACCGGAGGTCTCGTTGCCGTGCACGCTGTAGGCCAGCCAGGCCACGGCCGGGGCATCGGCCGGGATCGGCGCGGCCGGGTCCACCAGCTGCTGGCGCTGGGCCTTGATGCTCTCCCGCCGGGCCAGGTTGGCGGGCGAGGAAATGGTCACCAGCAGCAGCGGGCGGCCTTCATAGCTCTGGCCGATGTGCTCGAGCTGCACCCGGTCAGACACCTTTGCCAGTTGCTCGAAGTAGGCCACCAGGCGGTCATGCCGGGTGTAGCGGCTGCCGACCGGATAGCCCAGGAACTGCTGCGGGCTGGGAATGGCCGGATCCAGCCTCGCCCCTTGCGGGAAGTAGTAGCCGACCGGGTCGACCACGCTCGGACGGGGCTGGGCCAGCGCCGGTGTGGCCAGCAGGGCCAGGGCCAGCGCGGCCGGTGCGGCCACGCGGGCCAGGTGTTTGCACAACGTCACAGGTTTCCCCCTTGCAGCATGGGCGGGCCATGCAGGAACGCCCCGGCGTTGCGTGCGCCGGGGCTGGCTGGATCAGAAGCGGTAGTCGAATCCGATGGTCACGTAGCGGCCGCGCAGGTCGTACTGGCCGAAGTCATACGGTGCACGGATACCCGGGTAGGACGCATCAAACGGCGGGGTGCGGTCACCCAGGTTCTGCACCTTGGCGTACAGGCTCAGGTTTTCAAACCCGGTGTAGCCCACATACAAGTCCAGCTGGCTGTAGCTGGCCACGTCTTCCTGCAGGGCGGAGGCAGCCGCGCTGGCACGCTGCTGATAGCCGGCGGTGTAGTACCAAGTCAGGGCGGTGCGCCAGTTGCCATGCGACCAGTCGGCGGTGGTGGTGGCCTTGGTGTCGGGCAGGGTCGAGCCGCGGTTGGAGCCGGCGTAATCGACCAGCGCACCACCGATGACCTGCGGGCGCTCGTAGGCAATGACATGGCTCAGCGCGGTACTGATGCCGAAGCTGCCGTAGGCACTGGTGTCCCAACGCTGGCGCGCCTCGATGTCGATACCGGAGGTCTGCAGCTCGGAGAGGTTCTGGTAGCGGTTGTAGACGGCCTGCAGCTTGCCATTGGCATCGCGCAGCACGTTGGCCGGGTTGTTCTCGGCAATCAGCGTGGTGGTGTTGCCCGAGCCGATCACGTTGTCCACTTCGATTCGGTAGTAATCCACGCTCAGCGAACCGCCTTCCCATGGCGAGAACACGGCGCCAGCATTGAAGGTCTGGGTCTTTTCCGGAGCCAGCTCGGTGTTGCCGATGGTGAAGAAGGTCGGACTGACACGCAGGCCCGGCTGGTCCGGGTCATACGGGTCGATGACCCCGGAAGTGGTGTAGGAGATCATCGTCGAGGACGCATTCTCCGACAGGCTCGGGGCACGGAAGCCCTTGGAGGCGGCGGCACGCAGCACCACCCACTCGGCCGGCTGGTAACGGATGCCGATCTTGGGCGAGAAGGCATCACCAAAGTCGTCGTAATGGTCAAAACGGGCGGCCGCGTCCACTTCCAGGCCCGGGGCCAGCGGCAGCACGATCTCGGCGTAGGCGGCATGCACATCACGCACGCCATGGGCCTCGGCAATGGCCGGGCGGATCTGCAGGCCGGCATCGATCTGCCACGGATTGTAGGAGTCCAGGTTCTCGCGGCGGAACTCGTAGCCGGTGGCAAAGCCGACGCTGCCATGGGTCAATTCACCCAGGGTGCGGGTGGCCTTGGCGTCGATGCCGAGCAGGCGCGATTCGGCCGGGCGCACCGTGGACAGGGCGATGCTGTCGATCACCGCCTGCGGGGTGGCCGACGGGTTGAGCAGGTTGTAGCTGCCACTGGCCAGGGCATCGGCCAGCGTCCAGCGGTTGGCAAAGCCGCCGGAAACGCGCTCGCGCTCGCTGCTGCCTGCACGGTAGGCGGCCACTTCCCAGCCCCAGTTCTCGGTGTTGCCGCGCAAACCGGCCAAGGCACGGAAGGCCTTGGAACGGTTGGTTTTCAGCGTCTGGCCGAAATTGAAGAAGGTGTATTCCAGCGCGGTGTCCACGCCGTAGGGGTTGTACGGATTGGCGCCCGGCAGGATGGCACTGACCGGCTCGGCCAGGCCGGTGTCGGCATTGAGTGCAAAGCGGCCAGATTCCAGGGTGAAGTACGGGCTGGAGCCAAACCACGAGGTGCCTTCCAGGTCGCTGTAGAGCAGTTCGCCGAACGCTTCCACGTTGTCACCCAGGCGCTTGGTGCCGGTGACATAGGCCTGCCAGCGCTTGGTCGAGGGGATCAAGGTGGAGGAATCATTGAGGTTGAAGGCGCAGGTATCGCCGTTACGGCCATCAATCGGCTTGCTGGCGGTGAGCACGGTGCCTTCAGGGCAGTTGCCATTGGCGTCGAGCAGCGGCACCGAGGCACCACCGACCAGCAGGCGGGCGCCCTTGGCCGACCAACCGCTGCGGCTGCCACCGGGCAGCTGGCGGTAATCACCGCTGGCGGTCAGCTCGCGCTGGTCATGGTCCAGGCGCTCACGGTTGTAGCCTTCCAGCGAGAACAGCACGTTCCAGCCGTCCGCGTCCAGGTCACCGAAACCGCCGACCACCTTGGCACTCTGGGTGCCCATGTCGCCCTCGCCGGAGACGCCGGCAGTGCCGCCCACTTCCAGCCCCTGGTAGTCCTGGCGGGTGATGATGTTGACCACGCCGGCCACCGCATCGGAGCCGTACACCGCGCTGGCGCCGTCCTTGAGCACTTCGATGCGCTCCACCGCCACCAGCGGCAGGGCGTTGATGTTGACGAAGGTGTCCGACAACCCGCCGTTGGGGAAGCCGTAGTTGGCCAGGCGGCGGCCGTTGAGCAGGATCAGGGTGTTCTTGCTGCTCAGCCCGCGCAGGCCGATGCCGGCCGCACCCGACGACCAGCCCGAGTTCTGGGTTTCATTGGAGCCACCACCGGTGTTGGCCGAGATCGAGCGCAGCAGCTCGGCGGTGGTCTGCTTGCCGGAGGCAGCAATCTGTTCGCGGTCGATCACCTGCACCGGGTTGGCGGTTTCGGTGTCGGTGCGCTTGATGTTCGAACCGGTGACCTGCACCGCATCCAGGGTGCGTCCGGGGCCGGCGTCAGCGGCCAGCACGTCGGCGGCATGGGCAATGGAGGAAGAGGCAGCGAGGCTGGCGGCGACCGCCAGCACGAGGGGGGCGTGTACAGGCATGGGGAGAGAGCGCAATGACCGGGGGAGAGGACCGTATTGGGCAATGTCGGCAGCCGGGGCTGCCAATTACATCGCTTCATACGGATATAACGAAATATATATCGCTCCATCGCGATGGACAAGTATTTCAAATGCAACCAACAGCCGCCCCCACCGGCCCCGCTACAATGGCCGGCATGGAAATCTTCAAAGAATTCATCGCCGAGTCCGCCCACCGCCTGCCGCACGTGCCGGCCGGCCACAAGTGCGGCCGCCTGCATGGGCATTCGTTCCGGATCCGCATCGCGGTACGCGGCGAGCCGGCGGCCGAGACCGGCTGGATCATCGATTTCGGCGACATCAAGGCCGCCTTTGCGCCGATCTACGCGCAACTGGACCACAACTACCTCAACGACATTCCCGGGCTGGAAAATCCGACCAGCGAGAACCTGGCCATCTGGATCTGGCAGCAGCTGCAGCCGTCCCTGCCACAGCTCAGCGCGGTGGAGATCTTCGAGACCTGCACCTCCGGCTGTCGCTACCTCGGCCCGGGCGCTGCCTGAGCCTCTGGGGCAGAAGCGCCGTCAGTGCCGGCATCGCCAGTGCGGTGAACTGAGGATGCTGCCGGCGCGCACAACCGGCACCCTTGATCCGTGCAGGCACGCCCCCACCCTGTGCCGGTGCCAGACCCGCCCGGCGGGCGATTGCCGCAGCCTCCTCCACGTCCAGAACCCTGAACCGACCACCATGTTTACCGCTTCCACGCTTACCGGCGGCAAGCCGGAACAGTACGCCCAGCTGCTCGAGCAGGCCCGTGGCCTGATGTACGGCGAGCACGACCGCACCGCCAAT
Source organism: Stenotrophomonas koreensis (assembly GCF_001431525.1). GTDB lineage: Bacteria > Pseudomonadota > Gammaproteobacteria > Xanthomonadales > Xanthomonadaceae > Stenotrophomonas > Stenotrophomonas koreensis. The sequence goes on along the minus strand of NZ_LDJH01000018.1, from coordinate 5,891 downwards.
GCGGCCAACCTGTCAGCGCTGCTGTTCAATTCCCTGCCCGACCTGAACTGGGCCGGCTTCTATTTCTTTGACGGCACCGAGCTGGTGGTGGGGCCGTTCCAGGGCCTGCCGGCCTGCGTGCGCATCCCGCTGGACAAGGGCGTGTGCGGTGCGGCGGCCAGCAGCCGCCAGACCCAGCGCGTGGATGACGTGCACGCTTTCCCCGGCCATATCGCCTGCGATGCCGCCTCCCGCTCGGAAATCGTGGTGCCGCTGGTCCACAACGGCCAGCTGGTCGGCGTGCTCGATATCGACAGCCCGCTGCCGGCACGCTTTGATGCCGACGATCAGGCCGGCATCGAGGCCATTGCCGCCGCCTGGGTCGCCACGCTGGGCTGAACCCGGCTTGCCGGCCTTGCCGGGCTCAGCCCGGCAGTGGCGGACTCTGCCGCAGCTCGACCAGTTCGGCCCACGCGCCGTCGCTGCCACAGCGCACATCCAGACGCAGGCGGCTGCCTTCGGCAATGCGCAGGCCCCACAGGGCTTCAAACGGCACGCCGGTCAGCCGCCACAGCAGCCAGCGCACCGGCCCGGGCTGGGCGACCAGCAGGCTGATCCCATCCACCTGCTGTGCGCTGGCCAGCAGACGGGCCAATGCCGCTTCCAGGCGCGCATCACGCGCCTGCCAGGATTCCCCACCGGGGGGAACCGCCTCGTGCGGTGGATCAAAAAACGCGGCCAGCTGCTCCGGGTCGAGCACATCGATCGGCATCCCGTCCCAGTCGCCAAAATCCACCTCGCGCCAGTCGGCATCGACGGTGACGGCCAGGCCGGCACCGGCCACCAGTGCCTGCGCGCTGTCCACACAGGCCTGCCCGGGGGCACTGATCACCGCACTCCAGCCGATTCCACAATGGCCACGGCACAGCGCGTCCAGCGCACCGGGCAGCGGTGCCACCGCCTTGCGCCCATCCAGATAGCCGTCGCGGCCGGTGGCGGCGTGGCAGAGTAGATCGATAATCACCGGACGCCCCGGCGCCGCGCGCGCACAAGGCAAGGCATTTCCAACTGCAACATCAACAAGCACCGGTGATGGATGAACGCGCCTATTCTATCGCGCCGACCATCGCGACTGCGGCTGTCCGCACCGATGACCCTCGCTGCAGCCGCGCAAGGGTGCTGCCCAGTGCCGCCCGCCCGGGGCAACCGCCATGCCGGGCCAGTGCGCGTTGTCGGTGCAGCGGCCAGTCGCCGGCCGCGTTCTGGCCAGGGCGCCCGTGCGCTGCACCAGTGCCAGCGCAGACAGCGCAACGACGCCGACACCGGCATCCATCCCGACCGCAGCAGCGCCACCGGGCAGGCACTCAGCGGCCAGCAGGCAGCTCATCCGCCCCGGCGATCCCCAGCAGTGGCAGCAGCGCGCGCAGATCATCCACCACCGCCACACTCGGCACGGCCTCCAGATCCAGGCCACGCGGGTAGCCATAGCGCACCAGCGCCACCGGCATCTGCGCCGCGATGGCCGCGGCATGGTCGGTGGCCGAATCGCCGACCATCAGGCAGTTCTGCACGGCCACGCCAAGCCCCTGCGCCGCCGCCAGCAACGGTGCCGGGTCCGGCTTGCGCTGTGGCAGCGAGCCACCGCCGACAATCACCGGGAAATGGCCGGCAATGCCCAGGTGGGCCAGCAGCGGCGGCACCAGCTCCACCGGCTTGTTGGTGCAGATGGCCATCGGCACGCCGGCCTGCTGCAGGCTGGCCAGGGCCGGGGCCACCCCGGGATACAGCTGCGGGCTGCGCAGCAGGCAATCGTGGTAACCGGCCATGAAGACCGGCAACGCCTGTTCCAGTGCCAGCGCACTGCGTTGATGGGCCAGCGCAGTGGCCACCAGCGCGCTGACGCCATCACCGATCCAGCCACGCACCAGCGCCGCGTCCACCCGTGGCAGGGCCAGCGCATCAAACAGCCGGTTGACCGCCTCGGCGATATCGGCGGCACTGTCGACCAGGGTGCCGTCCAGATCGAACACCAGCGCATCGATGGCCATGTCCCGCTCCTGCAAAAAACCGCCAGTCTAGCTGCGATCGGAAAATCAGCGCTCGCCCGGGCTGGCAAACAGCTCGCCCTGCACCGCCATCGGCGCCGGGTCCTGGAAACCGGACAGTCCAACCCCGACCAGCCGGTAGCGGGTATCGGCCGGCAGGTTGACCCGCTCGCGCAGGGCCAGTGCGATCTCGGTAAGCACCGCCTGCGAGGCCGGTGGCGTTTCCGGGCTGAAGCTGCGGGTGAGGATGCGGAAGTCGGCGGTCTTGAGCTTGAGCACCACGGTGTGAGGCACCCGCTCGGTCTTGCCGCGCGCCGCCCAGGTGCGTGCGGCCTGCTCGATGATCGGCGGCTCCAGCTGTTCCAGGCGCAGATCCTCGGCGAAGGTGTCCTCACTGGATATGGACTGCACCGGCGAGAACGGCTCCACCGCACGTTCGTCAATGCCGCGCGCGCGCTCGTGCAGGCGCCGGCCCCAGCTGCCGAATTCGGCCTCCAGCTGCGCCAGCGGCAGGCTGCGCAGCTCACCAACGGTGCTGACCTGCAGCCGCTGCAGCCGCGCCTGCATCACCTTGCCGACCCCGGGAATCCGCGCCACCGGCAGGTCGGTCAAGAACGCCTCGACGCGGCCCGGCGGAACCACGAACTGGCCATTGGGCTTGCGCCAGTCCGAGGCGATCTTGGCGATGAACTTGTTCGGCGCAATCCCGGCCGAGGCGGTCAACCCGGTAGTGGCGAAAATCTGTTCGCGGATGCTGCGGGCCATCTCGGTGGCAATCCCGCCGCAGCACGGGCTGTGGCTGACATCCAGATACGCCTCATCCAGTGACAACGGCTCCACCAGCGGCGTGTACTGCCGGAAGATCGCCCGGATCTGCTGCGACACCGCCTTGTAACGGGAAAAATCCGGCGGCACGAAGATCGCCTGCGGGCACAGCCGCTCCGCGCGCAGTGCCGGCATCGCCGAGCGCACGCCGTATTGACGGGCCTCGTAACTGGCCGCGCAGACCACCGAACGCGCGCCACGCCAGGCCACCACCACCGGCTGCCCGCGCAAAGCCGGATCATCGCGCTGCTCGACCGAGGCGTAGAAGGCGTCCATGTCGACATGGATGATCTTGCGCTGGAAGTTCACTGCCCAATCCTGAAATGTCGCCAACATGTTGCCTCAATGCGGCAAATGCACACTTGTCCTTACAATTGTCGCCAAACGATGCGGCGCAAACATCCGCTAAACGGCGGCGAACAGCGGTTAACATACGCCACCGTTCAATTGAAACGATTGATTGAATCGGATCCCTGACGCATTCTCCTCGCTCGAACCAACCGTCTGGATTGTCCCTTGATGACCCGTTTGCATGCGTTCAATCGTGAACACCTTCTGGCCAGTGCACGAGGCGAACTGTTTGGCCCCGACAAGGGCCGCCTGCCCAATGACCCGATGCTGATGTTCGATCGCATCACCGACATCCGCGATGAGGGCGGTGCCTACGGCAAGGGCTACATCCGTGCGGAGCTGGACATCAAGCCGGACCTGTGGTTTTTCGGCTGCCACTTCATCGGTGACCCGGTGATGCCCGGCTGCCTGGGCCTGGATGCCATGTGGCAGCTTACCGGCTTCTGGCTGACCTGGATCGGTGCCAACGGCCGCGGCCGTGCGCTGGGCTGCGGCGAGGTCAAGTTCACCGGCCAGGTGCGTCCGGACGCCAAGCTGGTGCAGTACGAGCTGGAAATCAGCCGGGTGATCAACCGCAAGCTGGTGATGGCCCAGGCCGATGCCCGCATGCTGGTCGATGGCCGCGAAATCTACACCGCCAAGGACCTGAAGGTCGGCCTGTTCACCTCGACGGAGAACTTCTGATGCGGCGCGTCGTCATCACCGGAATGGGCATCACCTCGTGCCTGGGCAATGATCTGGACACCGTCTCGGCCGCCCTGCGCGAGCAGCGCGCCGGCATCACCCGGCTGGAAGACCACGCCGAAGTCGGCATGCGCAGCCAGGTTGGCGGCCGCGTGGACATCGACCTGGACGCGCAGATCGACCGCAAGCTCAAGCGCTTCATGAGCGAGGCCGCGGCCTATGCCTACATCGCCGCGCGCGATGCGGTGGCCCATGCCGGGCTGACGCCCGAGCAGGTCAGCAACCCGCGTACCGGCCTGATTGCCGGCTCCGGCGGTGGTTCCAGCCACTGGCAGGTGGAATCGGCCGCGTTGATGCGCGAGCGCGGCGTGCGCAAGGTCGGCCCGTACATGGTGCCGCGCACGATGGGCTCCACCGTGTCGGCCAACCTGGCCACTGCGCTGTCGATCAAGGGCGTCAGCTATTCGCTGTCGGCTGCCTGCGCCACCAGCGCCCACTGCATCGGCGCCGGCGCCGACCTGATCCGCCACGGCGCCCAGGACATCGTGCTGGCCGGTGGCGGCGAGGACCTGCACTGGACCACCAGCTGCCTGTTCGACGCGATGGGCGCGCTGTCCACCAGCTACAACGACACCCCGGCCACCGCTTCGCGCCCGTATGACGCCAGCCGCGATGGCTTCGTCATCGCCGGCGGCGGCGGCATGCTGGTGCTGGAAGAGTACGAGCACGCCGTTGCCCGTGGCGCCACCATCTATGCCGAGCTGCTCGGCTACGGCGTCACCAGTGATGGTGCCGACATGGTCGCCCCGTCCGGCGAAGGTGCGGTGCGCTGCATGCGCCAGGCGCTGGAAAATGCCGGCAACCCGACCGTGCAGTACCTCAATACCCACGGCACCTCGACCCCGCTGGGCGATGTCACCGAACTGGGCGCGGTGCGCGAAGTGTTCGGCGACAACGTGCCGGAGATCTCCTCGACCAAGGCACTGTCCGGCCACTCGCTGGGCGCAGCCTCGGTGCACGAGGCGATCTTCTGCCTGCTGATGATGCGCGACGGTTTTGTTGCCGGCTCGGCCAACATCGAGACCCTGGACGAACGCGCCGAAGGCTTCCCGATCCTGCGCGAAAGCCGCGACGCCAAGCTGGACGTGGTGATGTCCAACAGCTTCGGCTTCGGCGGCACCAACGCCACCCTGGTGCTCGGCCGCGTGTAAGCCGACGCCATCTGGCAGTACTGAAAAGCCCGGTCATGCCGGGCTTTTTTCATACCTGCCAAGGGTCGCCTCACTCCGTGCGGCTGCCCGGCTCCACCGCCACGCGCAGGTCTTCCTCCGATTCGGCCAGGCGCACGCGGCCATTGTCCGTGGCCGCGCTCAGGTAGCGCGCCGAGGCCCAGCCACTCTGGCTGCCGGCACTGACCCGGCACCAGCTGCGGTCGACCAGGCAGGTGCCCAGTTCCACTTCGGTCCCCACCGGCAGCACGGCCACCTTGGCCGCGCGCACGTCCGGCGCCTCCCGCAGGTTGACCCCGGCACTGACCGTCACCGCCGGGGCATCCCGCCGTGGCTGGCAGAGCAGGACAATGGCAACGATGGCCGCACAGGCGGCAAGGCGGGTAAACAGCCCGGGCATGGCAAAGGCATCGGTGACGGAGACCCTGCAAGCATCCTCCTGCCTGCGGAACTGTCAACTGAATCCCGCTACCTACAAGCAGTACCTCTGACGTTGCCGTTGCCGTTGCCGTTGCCGTTGCCGTTGCCGTTGCCGTTGCCGTTGCCGTTGCCGTTGCCGTTGCCGTTGCCGTTGCCGTTGCCGTTGCCGTTGCCGTTGCATTTTGCTCCTCCTGCCCGAGCCGTAGAGCGTGCCGAGCATCGCAGCGGATCAACGGAACAGGCGCGAGGTGTTTGGGCGCAGCGAGTTCTCGCGCCGCTTTGGTCCGCGATCAGCACAGTCGCCCGATTGACCCGCGCGCCCTCGCCGCCGCCGCCCCGGCCAGTACGCGTAAGACAC